>NZ_DAHVYG010000048.1 GCF_027327745.1 Geobacter sp. | reverse complement strand
TGAGACGCGAAAGCGTGGGGAGCAAACAGGATTAGATACCCTGGTAGTCCACGCCGTAAACGATGAGTACTAGGTGTTGCGGGTATTGACCCCTGCAGTGCCGCAGCTAACGCATTAAGTACTCCGCCTGGGAAGTACGGCCGCAAGGCTAAAACTCAAAGGAATTGACGGGGGCCCGCACAAGCGGTGGAGCATGTGGTTTAATTCGACGCAACGCGCAGAACCTTACCTGGGCTTGACATCCGCGGAACCTGGTGGAAACACCGGGGTGCCTTCGGGAACCGCGAGACAGGTGCTGCATGGCTGTCGTCAGCTCGTGTCGTGAGATGTTGGGTTAAGTCCCGCAACGAGCGCAACCCTTACCTTCAGTTGCCATCTTTCAGTTGGGCACTCTGAAGGGACTGCCGGTGTCAAACCGGAGGAAGGTGGGGATGACGTCAAGTCCTCATGGCCCTTATGTCCAGGGCTACACACGTGCTACAATGGCCGGTACAAAGGGTCGCAATGCCGCGAGGCGGAGCTAATCCTCAAAGCCGGTCCCAGTTCGGATTGGAGTCTGCAACCCGACTCCATGAAGTCGGAATCGCTAGTAATCGCGGATCAGCATGCCGCGGTGAATACGTTCCCGGGCCTTGTACACACCGCCCGTCACACCATGGGAGTCGATTGGTCCCGAAGTGCGTGAGCTAACCCGCAAGGGAGGCAGCGTCCTACGGACTGGTCGGTGACTGGGGTGAAGTCGTAACAAGGTAGCCGTAGGGGAACCTGCGGCTGGATCACCTCCTTTTTAAGGAATGTGCAAGGCACAAGGTGCATGGCGCAGGATAAAATCTTGAGCCCTGTGTCCCGAGTCCATCATTTTCCAGGTCAGTACCCGCGAGCATCTGCTGTTTGGAAAAGGACGGTGGCGAGCGTTGTCATCTGCGCTGGGGTATGCGTAGCAATGCAGTTGAGGATTCGGTCGAACAGCTGAGAGAATGGTTCCGGAGCCGGACGTGGTGTGCAAGCCCTCCCTCACGGGAGAAGGACGCCTGAAGCGTCTTTCCGGGAGATGCTGGAGAGACAGTGGACGGTCGCTCAACGGACATACGGTATTCTGGAGCAGAAGAAGCCCCGGGGAATTTCCCCGGGGCTTTCTTTATGCGAGGTTGCGCGGAGAATTGCCTCCCCCCTCCCGCATGGTAGAATCTGTCTCTGGAGTACGTTGTCACTCCGGGTGAAGGAGGCTCGTCATGGGAAAGTTCGAACCGGGTTATCTCCGTCTCCACAGAAGCGGCGCACTGGCCGCGAGGATCGAGGCCACCGGGGAAATCCTCAAGGACTGCACCCTCTGCCCCTGGCACTGCCACGTAAACCGCCCGGCCGGTGAGAAGGGGGTCTGCAGGCTGGACGGGATCACCGTGTGAGGAACCGCATTCTTGTCACTGCGTCCCCCGTTGAGGAAGGGAGAACCCCATGACAACCGGTAACCCGGCCGACCTGAACATCCGCCCCGAGCCCGACCGCGAGATGTCCGACATCGCCGCGTACGTGGCAGACTATGTTGTCGAGAGCGGCGAGGCTTACGATACCGCCCGTCTGGTCCTCATGGACTCCCTCGGCTGCGCGATGCTGGCGCTCCGCTACCCCGAGTGCGCCAAGCTCCTCGGCCCGGTGGTTCCGGGGACGGTCGTCCCCCTGGGCGCCCGGGTCCCGGGGACCCGCTTCGAGCTCGATCCGGTGAAGGCCGCCTTCGACATCGGGATCCTCATCCGCTGGCTCGACTATAACGACACCTGGCTCGCCGCCGAGTGGGGACACCCCTCCGACAACCTGGGGGGGATCCTTGCCGTGGCCGATTATCTGAGCCGCCGCCGGACCGCCGCGGGGAAGCCCCCCCTCGTGATTCGCGACGTCCTGACCGCCATGATCAAGGCCCACGAGATCCAGGGGGTGATGGCCCTGGAAAACTCCTTCAACCGGGTGGGGTTCGATCATGTGGTCCTCGTAAAGCTCGCCACGGCGGCGGTGGTGACCGCCATGCTGGGCGGCGGCAGGGAGGAGATCATCAATGCCGTCTCCCAGGTCTGGGTCGACGGCCAGAGCCTGCGCACCTATCGGCACGCCCCCAACACCGGCCCCCGCAAGTCGTGGGCCGCCGGGGACGCCACGAGTCGAGGGGTGAGGCTGGCGATGCTGACCATGGCCGGCGAGCCCGGTTATCCCGGCGCCCTCACCGCGAAGAACTGGGGGTTCTACGACGCCTCCTTCCGGGGGGAGCGCTTCGGCTTCCAGCGCCCCTACGGCTCATACGTCATGGAGAACGTCCTCTTCAAGATCGCCTTCCCGGCCGAGTTCCACGCCCAGACCGCGGTGGAGTGCGCCCTTCTGCTCCACGACCAGGTGCGGGGACGGCTGGACGATGTCGAGCGGATCGTCATCACCACCCAGGAGTCGGCGGTCCGGATCATCAGCAAGAGCGGCCCTCTCTACAACCCGGCGGACCGGGACCACTGTCTTCAGTACATGGTGGCCGCCGCCCTCGTCTTCGGCACCCTCACCGCGGATCACTACGAGGACGCCGCGGCCGCCGACCCCCGCATCGACATGCTGCGGGAGCGGATGGAGGTGGTGGAGGACGAGCGTTACAGCCGCGACTATCTCGATCCGGAGAAACGCTCTATCGCCAATGCCGTCCAGATATTTTTCAAAAGCGGCAACCATACCGGGAAGGTGGAGATCGAATACCCGTTGGGGCATCGTCGCCGGCGCCCGGAGGGGGTGCCGCTCCTCATGCGGAAGTTCCGTGCAAATCTCGCGTCGCACCTGCCGGCGGCCCGGTGTCGGGCCATCGCCGATCTCTGCCTCGACCCGCAGCGGCTCGATTCGACTCCGGTCCACGAATTTGTGGAGCTTTTCCTTATCTGAAGGAGGGCTGGGCATCCCTGCGGCAAAATCAATGTGCAGTTGACAGTCCATCGCCTGAAAGGGTAAAAAAGACCGATTTCACTTCAGGAGGTTGCGCTACGCGATGAGCAACGACGGCAACAAGATCATCTACACCATGATGCGGGTGAGCAAGTATTACGACAAGAAACCGGTCATCAAGGACATCTCCCTTTCGTACTTCTACGGTGCCAAGATCGGCGTCCTCGGGCTCAACGGCTCGGGCAAGTCGTCGCTGCTGCGGATCATGGCCGGGGTCGACAAGGATTTCAACGGCCAGGCGGTCCTCTCTCCCGGCTACACCGTCGGTTACCTGGAGCAGGAGCCTAAGCTCGACGAGACCAAGACCGTGCGCGATATCGTTGAAGAGGGGGTGCAGGAGACCGTCAACCTCCTGAACGAGTTCAACGAGATCACCGCGAAGTTCGCCGACCCCGACGCCGACATGGACAAGCTGCTGGAGCGCCAGGCGGCGGTGCAGGAGAAGCTCGACCACCTGGACGCCTGGGACCTCGACTCCCGCCTGGAGATGGCGATGGATGCCCTGCGCTGCCCTCCGGGCGATACCCCCGTGAAGGTCCTCTCCGGCGGCGAGAAGCGGCGCGTCGCCCTCTGCCGGCTCCTGTTGCAAAAGCCCGATATTCTACTTCTAGACGAGCCGACCAACCACCTGGACGCCGAGACCGTCGCCTGGCTGGAGCATCACCTTCAGAACTACCCCGGCACCATCATCGCCGTCACCCACGACCGCTACTTCCTTGACAACGTGGCCGGCTGGATCCTGGAACTCGACCGGGGCGAAGGGATTCCGTGGAAGGGGAACTACTCCTCGTGGCTTGAGCAGAAGCAGAACCGCCTCGCCCGGGAGGAGAAGGCCGAGAGCGAGCGGCAGAAGACCCTGCAGCGCGAGCTGGAGTGGATCCGGATGAGCCCCGGGGGGCGCCACGCCAAGAGCAAGGCCCGCATCAGCTCCTACGAGCAGCTCCTCTCCCAGGAGAGCGAGAAGCACGCGAAGGATCTCGAAATCTACATCCCCCCCGGGCCGCGGCTGGGCGATATCGTCATCGAGGCGGAGAACATTTCCAAGTCCTACGGCGACCGCCTTCTGGTCGAGGGTATGAGCTTCAGGCTCCCGCCAGGCGGTATCGTCGGCGTTATCGGACCCAACGGTGCGGGGAAGACGACCCTTTTCCGAATGGTCACCGGCCAGGAGGAGCCCGATTCCGGCACCATCCGGGTCGGCGATACCGTGAAGCTCGCGTACGTCGACCAGAGCCGCGATGCGCTCGACCCGAACAAAAGCATCTGGGAAGAGATCTCCGGCGGCCAGGAGACCGTACAGCTCGGGAAGATGAGCGTCAACTCCCGGGCCTACGTGTCGCGTTTCAATTTTTCGGGAAGCGACCAGCAGAAGAAGGTGGGGATGCTCTCCGGCGGCGAGCGGAACCGGGTCCATATCGCCAAGATGCTCAAGGACGGGGGAAACGTCATCCTCCTCGACGAGCCGACCAACGACCTGGATGTGAACACCATGCGGGCGCTGGAAGAGGCGCTGGAGAACTTCGCCGGCTGCGCCGTGGTCATCTCCCACGACCGCTGGTTCCTCGACCGGATCGCCACCCACATCCTCGCCTTCGAGGGGGATAGCCAGGTGGTCTGGTTCGACGGCAATTATTCGGAGTACGAAGATGACAGGAAGAAACGCCTCGGCGCCGCGGCCGAGATTCCGCACCGGATCAAGTACCGGCAGCTGACCAGGGCGTAAAGCCTGCGGCGATCGGCGATATGCTCCAAGATGCGCAAAGGGCGACTTTTCAGTCGCCCTTTGTCGTGTGAAAGAGGTGGTGACTCCGATTCAGAAGCAGGAGACGTATGCCGTATGGCGGGAATCGGAAAGAGGAGCCGAGCGCTGTTTTCTGTCATTCTGGCGGTTCAACGTCTCGATCCAGTCACCGGAACTCAGAAACGATTTGATCTGGCCGTCCTTGATGAGTTGGCCGAGATTGGATTCCCGCGCCACGGTAACGGTATCATCGAGCAAGCGTACGAGTACAACCATGTCCCTTCCTCCTTTGATGCTGACATCTGTACCGGGTTTCTTCGGCGGCCCCTCCCGGGCCGTCCGTTCCAGCGACGCATCGTGCGCTTGGGGGCTTCACCTCCGTTCCATGGCCGGATCAAGCAAACACATTTAGTGTATACACAAAAACTTTCCGGGTGTAAATAAAAAAGAATTAGCCACGACTAATATCCACGCCGCGACTAATATCCTCGCTACTCTCCCTCGCAAGAGACGTGACAGACGCGAAGCTCTTCCTTTTCTGCGCTTCTGTGCGCTCGTTTCCCGCGCCATTGCCGGTTTGACACGCCATAAATGCCAACTATTATTTATTTGTGAATTCGTGAGGCCGGGGAGCCCGACGGAGCGAATGTGCCCTGTTTCGTCGCCGAACCCGGCAAATGGAGCGTCAGCGGCCGATCTTGTCCGAGCCCGCCAGGGTGAGTTGGTCGGCCGCAGCGAAATGAGCCCTGGATCGGCAGAAACAGGGTGCTCTGAGCGAAGGCGGGCTCCCCGGCCTCACGCGACGCTGTCCTGACCGCCATATCCTGGTTTTTCTCCTGGTGAACGGCATGAAAAAATCGCGGTTTTTTGCCGGGCTGGCCGTTGCAGTGGGCGCAATCTTCGCCGGACTGGCGATGATGTACACCCTGCCGTTCGATTTTCGGGACCATGCTCCGCTCCAGCCCCTCGCCTTCAGCCATAAGAAACATGCCGGCGAAAACCGCATCCATTGCCTCTTCTGCCACCGGTTCGCCCTGAAGTCTCCGGTGGCCGGCATTCCGGCCGTGGCGGATTGCCGGGCCTGCCATCTGTTCATCTCGCCAAACGCACCGGAAATCAGGAAACTGACGGGCTACTGGGAAAGACGGGAACCGATTCCCTGGGTCAGGGTCTACAGTGTGCCGGATTTCGTCTACTTCCCACATATGATGCACCTGCGGGCCGGACTCGTCTGTACCACCTGCCACGGCGAAGTGGCCGCCATGGAGCGGATCACCCGCTCCGTCAGCCTGAAGATGGGGTGGTGTCTGAACTGTCATCGGCAGCACAGGGCCAGCATCGACTGCTGGACGTGCCACATATAGACGGAGCCGCCATGAAACGGAGAACCTTTCTGCAGCTCGGAGGGATGACAGCCGCCGGCGCCTGGCTTTCGGGATGCCGGTCGGCAAACGAAAAGCTCATCCCCTACCTGGTCCCGCCCGACGAAGGGGTTACCCCCGGCAGGGCGGAATATTTCGCCAGCGCCTGCCGGTTCTGTCCGGCCGGCTGCGGCATCCTGGTCCGGGTGTCGGAGGGGAGGGCGAAGAAAATCGAGGGAAACCCCGATCACCCGGTCAACAGGGGAAAGCTATGTGCCAGGGGACAGGCCATTCTGCAGGAGGTTTACCATCCCGACCGGGTGCCGCAGCCGCTCAGGCGGAGCGGCCCCCGCGGTTCGGGAAAGTTCACGCCGATTTCCTGGGGAGAGGGGCTTTCCCTGCTCACGGGGCAGCTCCGGACCCTGCAGCGGGAACGGACCACCGAGCGTCTGGCCCTGATGACCCCGCAGCTGCAAGGCACCCTGGCGGACCTGGCGGCCCGCTTCATGGCCACCTTCGGTTCCCCCCATCACATCCGGTTCGATCTCCTGGCCCCCGACTGGCTGCGAGCGGCCAACCGGCGGAGTTTCGGCCAGGCAAGCCTTCCCTGGTACGACATCGCCGGGACCCGCTACCTTCTCAGCTTCGGCGCCGATTTCCTGGAATACCATCTGTCGCCGGTCCACTACGGCTTCGCCTTCGGCCGGATGCGCCAGGGGAGGGACACGGTCCGCGGCCATTTCACCTATGTGGGTGGCCGCATGTCGCTGACCGCAGCTTCGGCGGATCGCTGGATGCCGGCCCGGCCCGGAAGCGAGGGGGCGCTGGCTCTCGGGATGGCACGCCTGATTCTCTCCGAGTCGCTGTATGACGCGGCTTCCCTGGCGGCGAACGGACTCCGGCCGGACCGGCTGTCGGCCGGGCTGGAGGGCTACGATCTCCCGCGGGTGGCACAGCTCACCGGCCTGTCTCAGCAGGTCATCGCCGAGGTTGCCAGGGAGTTCGCCACGACCCCCCCGTCGCTGGCCATGGCCGGCGAGATGGTCGCCTTCCAGGAAAACGGCGCGGAAGCGGTTCGCGCCGTCCAGCTGCTGAACGTGCTGGTGGGAAACCTGAACCGGCCGGGGGGGGTCTACCCGGGAGGCGGCCCGGTTGCCGGACCCGAGAACTCCTTCGCCGATCTCCTCGCTCTCGTGGAGAAGATGCGGGGCGACCGAATGGGGGTGGCCCTGATCCATGGCGATCCGCTCCACGCCATTCCCCAGACCACCGGATTCCCCGAGGCACTGGGAAGGGTTCCGTTCATTGTCAGCTTCTCGCCCCTGCTTGACGATACTGCCCTGCAGGCGGACCTGGTTCTTCCCGATCACGCCGCACTGGAGAGCTGGGGGGACGTGATTCCGCTTGCCGCCCCCCGCGGGACGGTGATCGGGCTCATGCAGCCGGTGGTGACGCCGCTCCACGACACGCGCCAGTTCCCCGAGGTGCTGATGACGACCGCCAGGGAGCTGGGTGGCGGGATGGCCGCGGCATTCCCTTACCAGTCGTACCAGGAGATGCTGAAGGAGACGATGAAAAGGGAGCTTCATCCTGCGGGGGGAATCGACTTAGAGACGGTGTGGGTCGATCTCCTCAGGCAGGGAGGGCTTTTCAAGACAGAAGGGAAACGCGGGAAAGGGTATCGCTGGAGAGCTGAGGCGCCCATTCCTCTCCCGGCGGAGCCTCGCTTTGCCGGCGATGAAAGGCGGTTTCCGCTTCATCTGCAGGTATACCCGTCGACCGCCTTTTACGACGGCAGGGGGGCCCCGCTCCCCTGGCTGCAGCAGCTTCCCGACCCGATGACCACCGTGGTCTGGGACAGCTGGGTGGAAATCAATCCCGGGACCGCCGCCGGGCTCGGGATCGGCTTCGGCGACCTGGTGGAGGTGACTTCCCCCCGGGGTTCGCTCCGCCTTCCCGCGGTGATCTATCCTGGCATCCGTCCCGACCTGGTGGCGATCCCGATGGGGCAGGGGCACCGGGGGATGGGTCGCTACGCCGCGGGGAGGGGCGCCAACCCCCTTGTGCTTCTGGCTCTGCCACCCAGCGAAACCGGGCCTCTGCCGGCCTGGAATGCCACCCGGGTGCGCGTTGCCAGGATATCGAAAGAGGGGGGCCTGGTGACGGCCGGCAATCCGGAGGGGAGTTACCGGGGCGAGTTGATAGAGATCTGACCTCAGCCCGGAGGAGCCTGGACCGATGGAAAAACAGACGAGCCCATACCGCTGGGGAATGGTTGTCGACCTCGACCGCTGCAGCGGCTGCGGCGCCTGCGTGGTCGCCTGCCAGGCGGAGAACAACGTGGCCATCTGCGGCAAGAAGGAGATTGCCGAGGGGCGCAACATGCACTGGCTGCGCATCGAGCGTTTCTGGGTGGGGGAGTACCCCAACGTGCGGGCGCGCTTTCTCCCCGTGCTCTGCCAGCATTGCCGGGATGCCCCGTGCGAGCCGGTCTGCCCGGTCTACGCCAGCTACCACAACCCCGACGGCCTGAACGGCCAGGTCTATAACCGCTGCGTCGGCACCCGCTATTGCGGCAACAACTGCCCCTACGCCGTGCGGGTCTTCAACTTCTACAGCCACCAGTGGCCGAAGCCGCTCGAAAACCAGCTGAGCCCCGACATCACCGTGCGCACCCGCGGGGTGATGGAAAAATGCACCTTCTGCATCCAGCGGATCCGCCGCGCCAAGGAAGATGCGGGTGGGGAAGGGCGGCTGATCCGCGACGGCGAGGTGCAGCCGGCCTGCGCCCAGACCTGCCCGACCGAGGCCCTGGTCTTCGGCAACCTTGCCGATCCCCGCAGCCGGGTCGCGCGCCTGGTCCGCAGTCCCCGGCGCTTCCGTCTCCTGGAGCATCTCGGTACGCACCCATCGGTCTACTACCTCAAGGGAGGAGGACGCGAGCATGTCTGAACCAACGCTCCCGGCAGCCAAAAGCGCCGGTCGGATGAACGACGCGATGCTCTCTTCCCTTCGCCCCCCGACCCTGCGCTGGTATCTGCTCGCCTTTTTTCTGGGAGCGGTGGTGGCCTGGGGGCTGTACGCCTTCGGTTACATGGTGTCGACCGATATGAGCTGTACCGGCCTGGACCGCCCGGTCATGTGGGGGATTTTCATCGTAAACTTCGTCTTCTGGATCGGCCTGTCCCATTCGGGAACCATGGTTTCGGCCATTCTGCGCCTCTCCCGGGCCAACTGGCGCCGGCCGATCCTGCGTGCCGCCGAGGCGATGACCGTCTTCACCGTTACCGTGGGAGCCCTGTTTCCGCTCATTCACCTCGGGCGCAACTGGGTGTTCTTCTATCTCATTCCCTATCCCAACCAGCGGGGGCTGTGGCCCAATTTCCGCTCGGCGCTGCTGTGGGACGCAACGGCGATCTTTACCTACGTCATCGGCAGCAGTCTCTTTCTCTACCTCGGAATGCTCCCTGACCTCGCCGTGGCCCGGGACCGTTCCGCGGGGTGGCGCCGCACCCTTTACGGGGCGCTGGCCATGGGGTGGCGGGGGACGGCGCGGGAGTGGCTGATCTTTCACAAGGCCTCCACCCTGATGGCGGCCCTGATCATCCCGGTGGCCGTCTCGGTGCACTCCATCGTCGCCTGGGACTTCGCCGTCACCGTGGTCCCCGGCTGGCACAGCACCATCTTCCCCCCCTACTTCGTGATCGGCGCCATCCTCTCCGGGGTGGCCGCCGTCATCACCCTGATGGTCATCATCCGGAAGGCATTCCACCTGGAGGAATACCTGACCCCGCTCCACTTCGACAACATGGGAAAGCTTCTCCTGGTCATCGCCCTTCTCTGGTCCTACGCCTATTTTGTCGAGGTGCAGACCACCTGGTACGCCCATGAGCCGATCGAGTGGGAGGTCTTCAGTTTCATGGCCGGCAAGTATACGCCGGCGTTGCTCCTGATGCTCGTCGGCAACTCGCTCCTGCCGCTTACGGCCCTCTGCTTCAGGCGGATCAGGCGCTCCGTGGGGGCGATGCTGGCGATCTCCCTGCTGGTGAACGTCGCCATGTTCATCGAGCGCTATCTGATCATCGTCCCTTCGCTCTCCCACAAGAACATGCCGTTCGTCTGGGGGACCTACTTCCCGTCCTGGGTGGAACTCTCCGTCACCGCGGGGGCCTTTGCCGGTTTCGCCCTGATGTATACCCTCTTCGCCAAGTGCTTCCCGATGGTGGCGCTGACCGACGTGCGGGAGCTGGAAGCGCGCAAGGTCCTTGTCCCGTTCGCCCGCGCCGAGCTGCCGTCCATCGCGGGAAAGGAGGCGGGAGATGATTGAGATCCTGGGGATATTCCGGGATTTCGAGAGCGCGGGGAGGGCGGTGGAGCGTCTGGTGGGGGAGGGATTCGCCGAGGCGCAGATAACCTCCCTTACCTCCGTTCCCTATCCCGACGGCGCGCTGGTGAAGACCGGCCAGCGCACCCGGTTTCGCTGGCTGACCCTGGGCTGCTTCATCGTCGGCGCCGTCGCCGGCTTCGCCCTCGCCGCCGGCACCGCCTGGCTCTACCCGGTGCAGACGGGCGAAAAGCCGATCATCGCCTATTACCCGACCGGCATCGTCACCTACGAGCTTGCCATGCTCTTCGCCCTTGCCGGCACCATCGTCGGGATGTTCCTGGAGATGGGGCTTCCCGTCTGGAGAAAACGTCCCTATGATCCCGCCATCGCCGAAGGGTGCATCGGCATCAGCGTCACCATCCACCCGGGGGGAGAGGCGGTGGTCTGCGGGCGCGAAGCGGAGACCGGCGAGTGTATCGGCAGCGTGTTTTCCCTTCCTGCGGGGGAACAGAAAAGCCGCGCGGAGGAAATCATGAGGGAAGCGGGGGCCCTTCGGATTGTGGCGGAGGAGCCGTCATGAAGAAAGCTGCGAAACTGGCCGTGGTGGCCGCTGCCCCCATCCTGATGGCGGCCCTCTGGATGGACGAGCAACCCTCCTACAAGCCGTACCGGGCGCCGGTCCTCTCGCCCCCCGCGGGGAGCGTGCCGGTTTCCGGCAGGGAGGTCATCCCCCAGGGGGGGGAGCTGAAAAATCCCCTCCTCCCGACCGCGGCATCCCTGGCGGAGGGGAAAACGTTCTTCGAGATCAATTGCGCCCTGTGTCACGGCATGACTTCGGCCGAGCGCGGCCCCGTGGGGCGAAAGCTCACTCCCCCCCCTCCAGGTCTCGACAGCGAGATGGTCCGGGGGCTGAGCGACGCCACGATCTTCAGGGCCATCACCTTCGGGTTCGGCCGCATGCCCCAGTTCCGGGAGAAGCTCACGCCCCGGGAGCGCTGGAGTCTGGTGAATTTCCTGCGCACCCGCAAATGAGAAGGCCGGCTTGCCGGCCGGCCCGATCTCTAAATCTTCCCGAAAAGCCTCAGATTTCTTTCCGATAGCTTCTGTAAATCAAGAGAGAAAGTATGCCGCAGCCGACCAGCAGCGCCACCATTGCACCCCCCCAGAGCTTGCGGCGGTTCAGTTTCGACTCGATCTCCGCGATCCGGCCGCTGATCTTTCCCAGCTCCGTCTGGAATCCGGCGGTCTGGCTCCGGACCTTCTCCACGTCCACACTGTGGAAGAGCCGGTGAAACCGGTTGCGCAGGGCGAAAAGCTCTCCATCCATCTCCGCGGTGGCGATGCCGATGTGGCGCAGGGAGAGAAGCTGCCGCTCCAGTTCGGTTATCCTGCGGTCGGTCTCAAGCACCGCCGACTTGATCTCCTCCGCACGGCCGTAGTCGTGGCAGCGGCTGCAATCCTTCGGGTTGATCAGATCGGGGCTCGCTTTCTGCACCGCGTGGTTGCCGTGGCAGGTCACGCACTGGGGTCCCCCCTTGCCGAGTGCCCGGCCGTGGGCGCTGGCGAGGTAGTCTTCCTTGACCCCCACATGGCAGCGGCCGCAGAAGCCGGGAATCGATTTTTCATCCGGAACGCCGAGGAAGCCGCGCTCCGGGCTCATCGCCATGGCCACATCGGTGGGGTCGCCGCCGTGGCAGTTGTGGCACGAGATGCCGTTGGCCGCATGGATGCTTGTTCGCCATTCCCTGACCGGGGCGCCGAGTTGGCCGGGCTGCGAGCCGTGGCATTGGATGCAGACCGTCTCTTCTGTCTGGGCCGCGGCCGGGCTGACCCAGGCGATCAGGGCAACGAGGAAGAAGATGGGCGGCAGGCAACGCCACGTCGTACATTGTGCTTCGCCTGTTCCCGTCATGAGTAGTGCCCCCACACGGAAAGGGCGATGAAGAGCGCGATTCCGATAAAGTAGACGGATACGAAAAGGGGACGGCGGGCCGGCCGCCTCTCCGGCGAGCGGTCGAGAAACGGCAGCAGCAGGAGGAGGATCAGCGCGATCCCCTGCACGGCGAGCCCCAGGAACTCGTTCGGGAAGATTTTGAGCGTCTGGTAGGCCCAGAGAAAGTACCACTCCGGCTTGATCCCCCGGGGGGTGGTGAAAGGGTCGGCCGGCTCGAAAGAGGCCGGCGGGAAGAAGAGTCCCGGTGCGAAGAAGACCACCGCGAGGAGCAGGGCGAGGAAGAAGGCGATCGTTGCCCCATCCTTCGCCACGTAGTGGGGGAAAAAGGGGATCCCGCCGTGATGCTCTTCGTGGCGGAAGGCGACCGGCGGTTCCGCAGGGCGCCACTCCGGCCCGAAGGGGGGGCGGGAGATCCCCACCCGGCGCACGCAGAAGAGATGAATCAGAACCAGCAGGCCGAAGATCAGCGGAAAGCCCATGACGTGCAGGGCGAAGAACCGCCCCAGGGTCGGCTGGCCAACCATGGCGCCCCCCCGCAGGAAGCGGAGCACGATGTCGCCGACCAGCGGGATCTCCCCGGAGCTGCTCGTCGCCACCGTGGTTGCCCAGAACGAAAGCTGGCTCCAGGGGAGGAGATACCCGGTGAGACACATCCCCAGCGACAGCAGCAGCAACAGGAATCCCGCCACCCACGTCAGCTCCCGGGGGGCCTTGTAGCTTCCCATGAAGAGCACCGAGAGCATATGCATGAGCAGCGCAAGGATGATGATGTTGGCCCCCACCGCGTGGACGGTGCGGATCAGCCAGCCGAACGGCACCTCGTTCATGATCCGCTGGATGCTGCGGAAGGCTTCGTCGGCCGTGGGATTGTAGTAGACCAAGAGAAGTATGCCGGTGGCGAACTGGAGGGCGAACAGAGTGAGGAGCACCGCGCCGAGGGTGTACCAGGCGTTGATGTTTCTGGGAAGCAGATATCTGGTGAGGTTCTGCGCAAGGATATCGCGGATGCCGAGCCGTACGTCGAGATAGTCGCCGATTTTCCTCCCCAGACCCATCGTCGTCCCTCCTATCCGATCAGCAGGTTTTCGCCCGAAATGGCGACGGGAATGCTCGGCAGTGGCTTGGGCGGAGGACCGCCCAGGACCTTGCCGTCGCTGGAGAAGCGCCCGGCGTGGCAGGGGCAGAGGAACTCCCCTTTCTCCGGGACCCACTTCACGATGCAGCCAAGGTGGGTGCAGATGGCGGAAAATGCCGCGAAGACGCCGGGCCCCCTCTGCAGCACCACCGCCGGGTGCCCCTGGAACTGGAAGAAACGGGCCTGGCCGACCCCGACCTGGGCACGGGGTATGGTCACCTTCCCACCCCTCTCGTCCGAACGCGACGGAGCAAGGTATTTGAACACCGGGTACGTCGCGATGCCGACTGCCGCGGCCCCCAGGGTGCCAAGGAGGCTTGCGAGGAATTTTCTTCTGCTGCTTCTCTGCATGGAACCTCCGGAAGAGGGTGTCGGCATCAAGTATAGACGCTGGTGGGGACATTTCAATATTTCCGACACCGGCCGTTTCGTGAGAAGCTCCCCAGATTTCGCTTGATTTGGCGGGCTGTTTACAATAATCTCTATTCGATTCCAATCCTTACAGGAGGCTGTGCATGCCGTATTCCGAACCGGGCAAGACAAAGTTCCAGATCGACCTCCGTCGTCATCTGCGCAACCAGGATATCTGCGACAACCTCATTCACCTGATCTGCGAGATCGCCGAGGCGAGCAAGTACGTGATCAACGCCGTGCGCACCGGCGACCTCGGCGTTGCGGGTACCTCGAACCTCTACGGCGAGGAGCAGCTCGCCCTCGACGTGCTGTCGGACCGGATCATAAAAAAGCGGCTCATTCACTCGGGGGTCGTCTGCAACATCGCCTCCGAGGAGATGGATGAGATCTTCCAGGCCCAGGCCGATGCCAAGGGGCTCTATTCGGTGGCCTATGATCCCCTCGACGGCTCTTCGCTGGTCGATGTGAACCTGGCGGTGGGAACCATCGTTTCGATCTACGAAGGATGCAACCTCCTCCAGAAGGGGCGCAACCAGGTGGCCGCCATGTACATTCTCTACGGCCCGCGGGTTTCTCTCGTATACTCCGTCGGAAAGGGGGTTCACGAGTTCACCATGAACCACCTGATGGAGTACACCTTGAGCCGCGAGAATGTCACCATGAAACCGGAGGGTGACATCTACGCTCCCGGTGGCCTGCGCAACAAGTATCCCGAGGGGACCGAGAAGTTCGTCCGCTATCTCGAAAACAAGGGGTCAAAGCTGCGGTATTCCGGCGGGTTCGTTCCGGACATCAACCAGGTTCTCATGAAGGGGAAAGGCATTTTCATGTACCCGGCCCTGAACGGCTCGCCCAACGGAAAGCTGCGCGTTCTGTTCGAGTTGAACCCGATGGCGTACCTCATCGAGCATGCCGGCGGTGCCGCCACCGACGGCAGGAATCCGATCCTCGACATCGAGCCGCAGTCGCTTGATCAGCGCGCCCCGATCTTCATCGGCTGCAAGAACGACGTCCACAAGGCGATGGAGTTCGTCAACGGGAACTGATCCCGTCGACCATTAACAGTCCCGAACGAGGTTTTCATGGAAGAGAACGGAAAGCAGCAGAGGCTCTGCACGGAAATTCAATTGTTCGACCTTTGCGAGAGCGCTTCGGATACCTGCGGCCACCGTGAGGGCCGTTACTGCACCAAGGGGGATCTGGTCGCAAAGTTCGAAGCCATCGCCGACGACGATCTCCGTTCCCCCGAGCAGTATCTCGCCGATGAGCTCGACGATGCGGAAGGGGCGGAAGACATGGGGTACGACGAGGCCTTCGGCGTCGACGAATACGGCGAGGAGGAAGAAGAATAACGCGGCGGCGATACGTCCACACCGTGTTGCCATATGGGGGCTGTCCGTTGCCGGATGGCCTCTTTTTTTTGAATCGTTAAAGTTTTTTGACCCTGCTGCCGATAGGTTGCGTTAGGAACAATATCTCGCCGAAGGGGAGCGAATGCGGAGCAAACTGCTCATACTTGACGATGATGATGTGGTGCTCGCCCTGCTCAGCAGGGTATTCGAGCACGACGAGATGGAACTCTTCACGGTGACCGACGGTCGGGAGGCCCTGCGGATCGTTGCCGAGGAGCGTCCCAACGCCGCCATTTTCGATCTGAACCTGACGGGCGAGTCGGGGATCGATGTGCTGCAGGAGGCAAAGGGTGTCGATCCGGCCCTGGCGATAATCATTGCCACCGGGTCCCGCGCCATGCGCAGCGCCATCGATGCGATGCGTTTCGGTGCATACGACTACCTCACCAAGCCGTTCAACCTCGCCGCCTTGCGGGAGACGGTGCGCAAGGCCGTCGAGTGCAACCTCATGACCCGCGCCGTGCGGTTCACCGACAGGCGGGAAAGCCTGCAGGAGGGAGGCGGTGACGAGGACGTCATGATCGGCTCGTCACCCGAGATGCTGGAAGTCTGGAAGATGGTGGGGCGGGTGGCGGGCTCCGATGCCGCCGTCCTCATCCAGGGGGAAAGCGGCACCGGCAAGGAGCTCCTCGCCCGGGCGATCTACAACTACTCGCGCCGCAGAAACCGCCCGTTCCTCGCGGTGAACTGTGCGGCGATCCCCGACACTCTTCTGGAGAGCGAGCTCTTCGGTCACGAGAAGGGGGCATTCACCGATGCCCACGCCCGCCGGATCGGAAAGTTCGAGCAGTGCAACGGCGGGACGATTTTCCTCGACGAGATCGCCGAGATGAGCCTGCTGAGCCAGGGGAAGCTCCTCCGTGTCCTTGAGAACCAGGAATTCGAGCGGGTCGGGGGGCGGGAGACCATCAAGGTGGATGTCCGGGTGATTTCCGCCACCAATCGCAGTCTTGTCCAAGCGGTCAAGGAGAAGACGTTCCGGCTCGATCTTTTCTATCGCCTCCGGGTGGTGAACTTTTTCCTTCCTCCCCTGCGGGAACGAACGGAAGACATCCCGTTGCTCGCCGAGTTGTTCGTCACCCGCAGCGCGCGGCAGCACGGCAAACCGATCAGGGGGATTGCGCCCAAGGCGCTGAAACTGCTTCAGGAGTATCCGTGGGAGGGAAACGTTCGGGAGATGAAGAACGTGATCAACTCTGCGGTGCTGCTCTGCAAGGGGGATCTCCTGCTTCCCGAGGACCTGGGGCCGCTGCTCCCGGGTTGCGGCGAGGTACGGCGGCATCATGTCATTGGGGGCGGGGACGATTTCGCGCAGTTTTTCCTTTCCTTTCTGGGCCCCGAGTTCGACGCGGTCTGCCGGAAGAAAAACGGAACGGTGTACGAGTCGGTCGGCAGGGGGCTTGAAGTCGCCCTTGCCCGACTGGCGATGGAACGGACCGGAAACAATCAGGTCATGGCGGCACGTCTGCTGGGAATAAGCAGAAACACGCTGCGGGACCGGCTCGGCGGCGCCGGATCGACCGGTCGTTCAGGACGCTAACTGTCGCTGAAGCGGTATTTCCCCGCCTCTTCCCACCGGGAGCGGGGGATGGCGAGGAAGACCCGGACGATGTCGGGATCGAACTGGGTTCCGCTGCACCGCTTGACCTCTTCGGTCACGGCCTCGAAGGGAAGCGCCCTGCGGTATGGGCGGTCGGAGGTCATGGCGTCGAGGGTGTCGACGAGGGCGAAAATCCGGGAACCGAGGGGGATGGCGTTTCCCGCCACCCTGTTGGGATAGCCGGTGCCGTCGTACCGCTCGTGGTGGGCGTAGACCATCTCTGCCGGCCCCTTGAGAAACCTGATCCCCGAGAGGATGTCGTAGCCGAGCCGCGGATGGCGTCTCATCTCGATCCACTCGGCCTCGTCGAGCCGTGCCGGTTTGAGGAGAATGTTGTCCGAAATGCCTATCTTGCCGATGTCGTGAAGGAGCGCCCCCCGCGCCATGACCCCGAGCTCCGGCTCGCCGATCCCCATCATTTCCGCCAGCAGCATCGTGTAGTTCATCACCCGCTCCGAGTGGGAGCCGGTCTCCTTTTCCCGTGCGTCGAGGGCCCTGACGAGGGCGGTCAGGGTATGGTCGTAGGTCTGGTGGAGCTCCTCCATCGCCATTCTGACCTGGCCGGTCTGCTCCTCGACCTTCCGTTCCAGGTTCGCCTGATACTCCCGGTTTTCGATGCGCAGACGCTGCTTTTCGAGTGAATTGCGGATGGTGAGAAGCACCCGCTCGATATCGAACGGTTTGAGGATATAGTCATCGGCCCCCAGGTGGATGCAGCGCATGGCGGTTTCCGTGTCGCTGATGGCGGATACCATGATAACCACGGTATCGCTGCTCAGCGACTTGATTTCCTTGAGGACGTCAACGCCGGAATTGCCCGGCATCATGATATCGAGGAGCACCAGATCCACCCGGTACGCGTTGAGGATGCCCCGCGCCTCTTCGGCGCCGCCGGCCTGGAAACAGCGATACCCTTCGCGGGAGAGGGCGGTGACGAGAAGCTCCCGGATCATCTCCTCGTCATCGATAGTCAGGATCGTCGTCTGCACGTGGTCTCCTCCCTGGAAATTTCGGAATTGGATTGAGGTCAACCGGCCTGGTTGCCAAGAAGCTGTCGGACCTTTCCCGCAAGATCATCGGGACTGAATGGCTTGAGGATGAATGAGGTGCGGTCGCGGCTGATCTCGCGCGGCACGATGCTGTCTTCGGTGTAGCCGGACATGAACAGGACCTTGATGTCGGGGCGCAGCAGGCGTAATTCTTCGGCCAGTTTCGGTCCACTCATGTCCGGCATGACAATGTCGGAGAGCACCAGGTCGATCCGTTCCCTGTTCTGGCGGAAAATCTCCGCTGCGGTCGCCGGCGAGCCGGCCTGCAGCACGTTGTAGCCCCGTCCCCTCAGGGTGCGGGCGGCCAGGTTGAGGACGCCGACCTCATCCTCCACGACGAGGATCGTTTCCGAACCGCGCGGCCCCTCGTGCCGCGGGCGGGGTTTCCCCTCGGGGAGAATCGTCTCCTCGCGGGGGAGAAAGACCCGGAACGACGATCCCCTGCCCGGTTCGCTCAGGACCTGGATGTAGCCGCCGCTCTGCTTCACGATCCCGTACACCGTCGCAAGGCCCAGGCCGGTGCCACGCCCCTGGGCCTTGGTGGTGAAGAACGGCTCGAAAATCTTCCGCTTCACCTCCTCGGACATGCCGGTGCCGCTGTCATGGACGGCAAGCATGACATAGTTGCCGGCGACGGCGCCACGGTTTTCCTGCACGAAGAGGTCGTCGAACACGGCGTCGGCGGTCTCGATGGTCACGACGCCGCCGTTCTCCATGGCGTCGCGGGCGTTGACCACGAGGTTCATGACGATCTGCTCCACCTGCCCAGGGTCTGCTTTCACCATGCCGATTTCGTCAGCCAGGCGGGTGTTGAGAATGATGTTTTCGCGAATCAGCCGCTTCAGCATCTTCTCGATGTTCTTGACCAGGTGATTGACGTTGATGACCTTCGGCTCCAGGATCTGGCGGCGGCTAAAGGCCAGAAGCTGGTGGGTCAGGTCGGCGGCCCGTTCGCCGGCCTGGAGGATATGCTCGACTTCGGGCCGGTACGGGTTGTCGTGGGGCATTTCGTGGAGCAGCAGGGTGCTGTAGCCGTTGATGACCGTGAGAAGGTTGTTGAAGTCGTGGGCGATGCCGCCGGCAAGCTGACCGATCGCTTCCATCTTCTGGGCCTGGCGAAGTTGTTCCATGGCCTGTTTGTGCTCGAGTTCCGCCCGGGCACTGTGCAGGGCAAGGGCCGCCGTCTGGGCAAAGGTTTCGAGTTCCCTCCGTTCCAGCGTGGTGAATCCCCCCGGCTTGTTGATGAGCCCGATCACGCCGACCACCCTGGCGCCGACCTTCAGCGGCGTGCCGAGGAACGAGCTGATCAGGCTGCGGGATCGTTCCTGCTGGCAGAGGTGGTGGTTACCGGTCCCGAAGTCGTTGCATAGAATGGTCTGTTCGTCGACCACCGGTGCGAACAGCAGACAGTCGCTGCGTGCAACGACGTAACCCGACCCGTTGTCTGCAGACCCCTCCAGGCCGGTGAGGAAGCGGCACCCCGCGGCGACATGGGACGAGTTGCCGGAAATGGCCAGAATCCGTGCATCGCCGTTGGGGCGCAGATCGTAGAGGAAGCCGCAGGACGAGGTGGTGATGGAGACGCAGCGTTCGACGAGGATCTGGGCCATCCGGCAGATGTTGCCGGTTTCGAGAAAGCGGAGGCTGGCGGCCGCCATCGCCTCGGAAAGCTCCCGGCTTCGGCGCTCGGCAACCTCCCGCTCCCGGCGGATCCTTGCCTCCGACAGTTCTCTCTTGATGGCCGGCAGAAGCCGGGCCAGATTGTCCTTGATAATGTAGTCGTTGGCGCCCGCCCGCATGGTCTCGACGGCGGCATCCTCTCCCACCTTTCCCGAACAGATGATGATCGGCATGTCGTTTCGCATTCCGCGGAGCATGGCGACGGCGTCGAGACCATTGAAACGGGGCATGACGTAATCGGAGATGGCGATATCCCATTCACCGGCGTTCATGGCTTCGGTCAGGGATTCGGGGGTGTCGATCCGGGCAACCGTGAGTGTGAATCCTTTGCGCAGCTCCCGCATTACCAGCTCTGCGTCGAGCGGCGAGTCATCGATGATGAGGGCGCGGAGGGGGGGGAGGTTCATCGTGGTGCTCCGTTGGGTGCGGGCGCGAAGTTTGGCCTCTCCTTGAAGGGCCGGACCGGAAACACGCCGCAATAATTTGGATTTTCTCTCTTTTCTATTCATCGGCATTCCCGCGGGTAAGTTGAGGACGAATTTTCGAGGCCGGAAAAACCGGAGAGCAAGTGTTTCCGGAGTAGTGGAGGATGAAGGGGTGAGCACGGAGCCTTCAGGGATGGGGGGAGGAGATGTCGCCCCTGCATCCCTCGGCGGTGACGCAGCTCTTGGTCGATTTGTCGTGGTACATCCGTTTGTCTGCCAGCCTGAGAGTTTCTTCAAGCCGATCTCCCTTGACGGCAGTTGCGGCTCCCAGCGACATGCTCAACGCCGGCTCTTCGTTCGATTCGTTGTAGGACTTCAGCTTTGCGGCCAGCCGGTGCAGTGCCTCATCCACCGCCACCGAGTCGGCGCTCGGAAGCAGAATGGCGAATTCGTCGCCGCCGATGCGGGCAACCACGTCTTCGGCCCGGAAAGCCCCCTTGAGGAGCAGGGCGGCCCTGATGATCAACTCGTCGCCCGCGGCGTGACCCAGGGTGTCGTTGACGTTCTTGAGGCGGTCGACATCCGCAACGACAATGCTGACCGGAAACTGGCGTCCCTGTTCGAGCCGTTCCATTTCCTCCTGGAAGTAGGCGCGATTGTAGAGACCGGTCAGGGCGTCGTGGGTACTCATGTAGCGAAGTTTCTCCTCGGTCTGCTTTCGTTCGGTGATGTCGAGGATGGTGCCGACGAGACCGCCGAGGGAATTGTCGACGTTGTTGAAGGTTGCCTTGTAGAAGATGACGTCGTGGATGGCGCCATCGGCGAAAGATATGGAGCTTTCGTAGATCTGGGTGCCGCCGTGACGAAAGAGCTCTCGGTCCGACTCCTCGAAACGCTCGGCGAGGGGGCGGGGGACGATGTCGAAGATGGTCTTGCCCACGATCTTGCTCTGGACAAGCCCGGAAAAGTTCTCGAACGCCTTGTTGCACCCGAGAAACACTCCGTCGGGATTTGCGAAGAAGATCGGGGCGGGGATCGAGTCGATGAGCGCCTGCCTGAAATGGAACTGCTCATGGAGGTCGTGCTCGGCCCGGCGGCGCTCTTCGCGGACGGCGGCCTCCCGCAGTTCACGCCGGATGGCGGGAATCAGGCGGGCCTGGTCTCCCTTCATGATGTAATCGTGGGCCCCTCCCTTCATGGCGCGCACGGCTTCGAGCTCGCCGATCTTCCCCGATACGATGATGAACGGGAGATCCTTCTCCTGCTCCTGCAGGATCTTCAGGGCGGCCAGCGCGTCGAAACGGGGCATGAAGTAGTCGGAGAGGACAATGTCCCATTGCCGGGTAAGGAGGGCGGTTCTGAAGGCGTCGGCGGTGTCGACCCGTTCGTAGCTCAAGCCGAATTCCTGCCTGAGTGCCCGGGCGAGGAGAAAACAGTCGTCTTCCGAGTCTTCGATTATGAGCACGCGAAGTGGCTGGTTCAACTGTGTCACCATGTCCGTAGAAATCAAAACCGTTAGATTCCATCCAATATAGCATCCAAATGCCGATTGGCAAATGGAAGAGAGCTGTGGTATAAGGAATCCACCATATTTTTCGATGGGTTACGGGGGTTGTGCGAATGGGCGCTCTTTTCGGTGGGCTTCGGTGGTTTGCAATGACGGTTCTGCTCCTTGCCGGCGTTTCGCTTTCATGCGTTGCGCCGGTCGCAGCGGCAGGGGAGGGACCCTCCACCGTGACGCAGGGCGAACTGGCTGTGAGGCTTGTCACGGAGCTGGGGCTGGAGAAGGGGCTTCCGGAAAAGCCGAAGCCGGCGGATTACCTGGCGGTCCTGGGCGGGAACCGTCATTTCCGCTTTGAGGCCGAGGATGTCTACGATGTCGAAGGGGACAGTGTCTCCGTCAAGAACTACCCTCTCTATGGACCCTTTACCGGCAAGGGGTGGGTGAGCGGGCTCGCCGTTCCCGCCTCGGTCAGGTTCACTGTGTTTCTCCCCCGTGCCGGCGAGTACCGGCTGAAGGTGAGTTCCCGCGGGGACGGCCAGCTCTGGCGGGCAGGGGGGGAGGAATTCCGCGTCAGCACTGGCGGAACGCTTCGGGAGGCAGTGGTTGGCAGTGTCTCGCTGAAGGCGGGGACCCAGGTCATTTCGGTTCAGCTTCCTCCCGAGGGGGGGGTGGACTGGATCGCGCTTGAGGCGGACGATCTCCCCGCACTGGAGCCGCTGGGGGGGTGGCGTTTCGATGCCCCCTTGACCTGGGGGGCGATGGCCGAGGTGTTCGCCCCGCTCCTCGGACTCGAAGAGAAGATGCCATTCGACAAGGCAGGGAGCCCGCGTCCCGTCGCCGTCCACGCTGCGGCGCACCTTCCCGACGGCGTAACCGTCACCACTGCCTCCTTCCTCGGTCCCTTCACCCCTCCGAAGTGGAC
Source organism: Geobacter sp. (assembly GCF_027327745.1). Classification (GTDB taxonomy): domain Bacteria; phylum Desulfobacterota; class Desulfuromonadia; order Geobacterales; family Geobacteraceae; genus Geobacter. Next base: position 18,461 of record NZ_DAHVYG010000048.1, on the reverse strand, counting down.
CCGGGCCGGAGCAGGGGGGGCGGTCATCGAGGTGCCGCTGGTGATCGAAGCGGCCGGGGTGTACGAACTCCGGGTGCGTCTGCTGGGGGAGCCGGTCGTCATCGATTTCGACGGCAGACGGTTCGAGCGTCCGGGAAAACCGTTTCTCGTCTGGCACGACCTCGGCATCATGCGCCTCAGGGAAGGCCGGCACCTCCTTACGCTCACCCTTCCTCCCCTCGGCGGGGCCGATGTGGTCGAGATCCTGAAGCGTAAATCGTCCCCCGCCGACTACCTTGAGATTGTCGGATTGAAAGGTGCGCCCCGGACCTCGGTGACCCGCGCCGCATACGAAGAGGCCCTGAAAGGGGTGCTCAACCGGTTGCGCGCTGGCAAATAGGGGACCGGAGGTGTCCCGAAACCCTCTGCTGCTCCCCCTGGGCGGGATGATCGCGGGGCTCTGCGCCGCGCACCATTTGGCCTTCGAACTTCCCGCACCGGTTGTCTGGCTTGCCCTGGCCGGTGCCGGTGCGGCACTTTTTCTCCGCAGCCGTGTACCCTTCACCCTGCTCCTCGCCCTCTTTTTCTTTGCCTGGGGCACCGTTGCCCTGAAACCGTTCCTCACTCCCGATCTTTCCCCTGAACACGTCGTCAACCGCCTCTCCCCCGAACCTGTCATCGTTGAAGGAGTCATCGACAGCCGTCCCGAAGGGAGTGCCGGGGGGGAGCGGATATTCCTGCAGGCAGAGCGTCTTATCACGGGCGACGCGTCCCTCGCCGCATCGGGGCGGGTCCTTCTCTACGTAAAGGATGGGCGGGGTACATTTTGCACCGGCGACCGGATCAGGTTTGCGGCGCGGCTTCGTCGCCCCGAGAATTACGGCCTCCCGGGCGAATTCGATTATCGTCGTCATCTGGCATATCGCAGCGTGTTCGTCACCGCCTCGGTCCCCCGGGCAGACCGGATCGTCCTGATGCGCGAAGGGGTGGACTTCCCGGTTCGGCGATGGTTCGATCTCCTTGCCGCCAGGCTGGGAACCTTCATCAGCGATCGATTCCCCCGCGAGGGTGGAGTTCTGCGGGCGCTTCTCATCGGCGACCGGGGCCTGGTGCCGGACGAAATCGCCGATGCCTACACGCGGGCGGGGGTGAACCACATCCTCTCCATTTCCGGCTTCCACGTCGGTGTGATCGGGATCGTCCTCTACCAGCTGCTGTTCAGGCTTCTGGCCCTCTCCGAGTATTGCGCCCTGCGCTGGAATCTCCGCCGGCTGGCCCTCGTGGCGACCCTCCCGCCGGTTGTCTTCTACCTCTTCCTGAGCGGTGCCGCCCCGGCCACGGTCCGCTCGGTTGTCATGCTCGCCACCTTTACCGTGGCTATGATTCTGGAGCGGGAGGTCGATCCCCTCAATACCCTCGTCCTGGCGGCGTTTTCCATCCTCGCATGCTGCCCGCAGGACCTCTTCGACCTCTCGTTTCAGCTCTCCTTCCTTGCACTCTGGGGGCTCGTGGTCCTCCCTCCCCTGATGATGCGCCCGTTCCGGACCATCGGGAATGCGGCCGTCGGCAAGCTCCTCCTCTTTCTTGCCGCCTCGGTGGCGGCAACTGCCGTCACTCTGCTGCCTGTGGCGCAAACCTTTCACCGGGTGTCGCTCGCCGGCATCGTCACCAATTTCCTCATTGTGCCGCTTCTCGGATACGGCGCCGTCATCGCCGGCTTTGCCGCCCTTGCGCTGATCCCCCTTTTTCCCGGAGCCGCTGAGGCCCCGCTGTGGCTTGCGGCGATGCTGGTGCGGGTGTCCGACGTTATCATAACTGCCATGGCGCTGGTTCCCCCTCTGTCGCTCGGGAGCGTCTCCGAAGAGGAGATGCTCGTCTTCTATCTCGGCCTGACCGCCGTGACCGTCATGACGGACGAGGGGGCGCGGAAGATGGTCGGGGGGATTGCGGTGGCTGTCCTGCTTCTCTTCCATCTGCCGGCGGATGCCCGTGGCAACGGGACGCTCACGGCCACGTTCCTGAGCCTTGGGCAGGGGGAATCGACCCTGGTCACGTTCCCCGACGGCAAACGGATGCTTGTCGATGGGGGGGGTAGCCTTTACGAGGGGGGGATGGATGTGGGCGAGCGGCTCCTGGTTCCCGCACTCTGGAACCTGGGGGTCGACAGGATCGATTACGTCGTCATGACCCACCCCCATCCGGATCACATGAAGGGGCTCATCGCCGTCGCGGCATCGTTTCCGATCGGGGAGTTCTGGGAAAGCGGGGAGGGTGGCGAAGGGGCGGACTATGGGCGGCTCAGGTGGCTCCTTGCGGACCGGGGAGTTGCAATTCGCCGGATCGACTCCTCGTCCGCACCCCTTGCCATCGGCGTCGTCAAGGTTGAACCGTTGTGGCCCGCGGCGAAAGGGGAGGGGGAGAGCGATGCAAACGAGTCGTCGCTGGTAATGCGCCTTGCCTACGGCGCCACGGCGCTGCTTCTGACCGGCGACATCGGTCAGGCTACGGAGGAGCGCCTGCTGGCCGATCCGGCGCGGCTTCGGTGTACGGTGCTCAAGGTTCCGCACCACGGAAGCCGCCATTCCTCGTCCGAGGGGTTTCTCGATGCCTCCGCTCCCCGCGTGGCGCTCATATCGGCCGGAAAGCACAACAGCTTCGGTCTTCCCGCGGTGCAGACCCTCCAGCGTCTCGCGCGGCGGCGCATCGCCGTCTACCGCACCGACCGCGACGGGACCATCGAGGTGGTGAGCGACGGGCGCAGCGAGACGGTCCGCACCTTCGTACAGGGGCATTTCCATTGACAAATACCGGCGATTATCTGATAGTCTAAGAACTCGTGCGGAAGCAGTTCCGCCCACCACCCGTCAGGAGTTACTCCCCATGGAACGGATCCTCGTCGTCGAAGATGACCGGTTTTTTCGACAGATGTATGCCGATCTCCTCATGGAGGAAGGATACGAGGTCGATACCGTCGCCTCCGGCGCCGAAGCGTTTGAGTTTCTCGAAAAAAACGATTACCAGCTTGTCATCACCGACCTTGTCATGCCGGGGATGAGCGGGATCGAGGTGCTTTCCCGGGTAAAGCGGCAGACCCCCACGGTCGACGTCATCCTCGTGACCGGCCATGCCAATCTGGAATCGGCCATCTTCGCCCTCAAGAACGGGGCGCGGGATTACATCCTCAAGCCGTTCAATCATGAGGAGTTCAAGCATACCGTGGCTCTCTGCTTCGAGCAGCGGCGCCTGATCAATGAGAACTTCGAGCTGCGTGAGCTGCTCAACCTTTTCCAGGCGGGGCAGAACATCGCAAACTGCCTCGACCTGGAGCGGATTTCCGGCGTCGTGGTGGACGCCCTGCTCCGGGAGATCGGCGGATGTCGCGCCATCGGCCTCTTTCCCGGGAAAAACGGCCTGCTGGATCTGAAGGAGAATCGTGGGTTCTCCGCCGATGAAGCGGAGCGGATCGCCGAGATCCTCCTTCCCCGTTGCGACGAGCTGCCGGATAACGGCAACGGGATCAAGCGGTTCGATCCTTTGCTGTTTTCAGGTGAAGAGATCCTGAGAGGGGGGGACCTGGCCGACGGCCTCCTTCTGTTCATCTGCTCAAAAACATTCGTCCAGGGCGCCGTGGCGCTTTTCAACGAGCCAGGGCGCCCGTTTCCGACCGGATTCAGGCAGAAAAGCGTCCACTTTCTGCTGGAGCAGTCGTCGCTTGCCATCGACAACGCGGCCCGCTACGCCAATGCCCGGGACATGCTCTACATCGACGAACTGACCGGGCTCTTCAATTACCGCTACCTCGACATTTCCCTCGACCGGGAACTGAAGCGGGCCGACCGGTTCGGGACCACGGTTTCGATGATCTTCATCGACCTCGATCATTTCAAGAAGGTCAACGACACCCACGGTCACCTGATGGGGAGCAAGGTGCTGAACGAGGTGGGGAGTCTGCTCAAGAAATCGGTGCGCGAGGTCGATATCGTCATCCGCTACGGCGGTGACGAATTCACGGTCATTCTCGTCGAGACCGCCGAGAAGGGGGCGGCGACCGTTGCCGAAAGGGTCCGCCGTTCCATCGAGGGGCACACCTTCCTCGCCGATGCCGGCCTTGAAGTGAGGCTCACCGCAAGCCTCGGCTATGCCTGTTATCCCATGGATACCCAGTCGAAGCTTGAGCTCCTGGAGCTGGCCGACCAGGCCATGTACCTGGGGAAGGAACAGGGTAAAAACTGTGTTTTCCGGGCAACGTCCATTCGTTAACCCGGGTATCTGTCACTATGCGATGGGGGAGCAGGTAAGTATATGATCACTGGCATCAAGGGGTTTAACGACATTCTTCCCGGCGAGGTTGAAACCTGGCAGCACATCGAGGCTGCGGCCCGCCGCGTCTTCGGCTGTTACGGATTTTCCGAAATACGCATCCCGATCCTAGAAAAAACCGAGCTCTTCTGCCGCTCCATCGGCGATACGACCGATATCGTGGAGAAGGAGATGTACTCCTTCGTCGACAAGGGTGAGAACGCCGTAACCATGCGCCCGGAGGGGACGGCGAGCGTCATGCGGGCCTACATCGAGCACAAGCTCTACGCCCAGGATCCCGTGGCGAAGCTCTATTACCTTGGCCCCATGTTCCGCTACGAACGGCCCCAGAAGGGGCGCTACCGCCAGTTCCACCAGATCGGCGCCGAGGTGACCGGCGTCACCGATCCGAAGGTCGATGCCCAGGTCCTCACCATGCTCTGCCACTTCTTCGCCGAACTGGGTCTCACGGAGCCGACGCTCCAGCTCAACTCCCTCGGCTGTCCCGACTGCCGCCCCGCCTATCGCGAGGCACTGAAGAACTTTCTGCGGGAGCGGCTCGACCGTCTCTGCGACGACTGCAAGCGGCGGTACGAATCCAATCCCCTCCGGGCGCTGGACTGCAAGTCGGCCCACTGCAAGGAGGCGACGGCCGATGCCCCGGCTATGCTCGACCACCTCTGCCCCACGTGCGACGCCCACTTCGCCGCCACCCGTCGTCATCTGGAGCGGGTGGGGACCGCCTATGCGATCAACAACCGGATGGTGAGGGGGCTCGATTACTACACCCGCACCACCTTCGAGTTGGTCACGGGACTCCTCGGCGCCCAGAGCGCCGTTGCCGCGGGGGGACGCTATGACGGTCTCATTGCCGACCTCGGCGGCCCCAGCATCCCCGGCATCGGCTTTGCCATGGGGGTCGAGCGTGTGGCGCTTCTCCTGAAGGAGCAGACCTTCGCCCGGCGTCCGGATCTCTTCGTTGCCGCGCTGGGCGATGGGGCCCAGGACGAGGCATTCCTTCTCATGAGCTCCCTTCAGCGCCTCGGATTCACCGTCGAGATGGACTACGAAGGGAAGAGCCTCAAAAGCCAGATGCGGCGCGCCGACAAGCTCAACTCCCGCTTCACCCTGATCATCGGCGGCGATGAGCTGGTCAGGGGGAGTGCGGTCCTTAAAAACATGGACGCCGGCAGCCAGGGTGACGTTGCGCTAAAGCCCGAGGCGATAGCCCCCCACCTCCGTTGATCCCTTCCGGGGCGGGTCTTTCCCGCCCCGTTCCCTTTTCCCCTTCTCTTGCCCCCATATTTACACTTTCCTGAAATCCACTTAAGCAATTGACAATCGGACTCGGAAATTGTATACAGTATCCATTTTCCGTTATCTCTTCATAATGTCAACACACCGAAATAACGATCAAATCAAGCAGCAAATCCACAGGAGGATACGTACCATGATCGAAGCCTATCTCGCCCACGAAGCCGAGCGCAAGGCCCAGGGAATCCCGGCGCTGCCGCTCAACCCCGAGCAGACCGCCGACCTCTGCAACCTGCTGGAGAATCCCCCCGCAGGGAAAGAGGAGTTTCTGCTCCAACTGCTGAAAGAGCGCGTCTCCCCCGGCGTCGACCCCGCCGCCAAGGTGAAGGCCGCTTTCCTGGCCGACATCGTTAGCGGGGCCAAGAAGTCGCCCCTCGTCTCCCGGGTTGATGCGGTCCGCATCCTCGGCACCATGATGGGTGGTTACAACGTGGCTTCGCTGGTGGAGGCCCTCAAGGATGCCGAGCTGGCCGACGAGGCCGCCAGGGCCCTCTCCGGCATGACCCTGGTCTACGACGGCTTCGATCAGGTGGTGGAGCTCTCCAAGTCCAACGCCGCCGCCAAGAAGGTCCTGGAATCGTGGGCCAATGCCGAGTGGTTCACCTCCAAGCCGGGCGTTCCCGAGACCATCAAGGTCAAGGTGTTCAAGGTGGAAGGGGAGATCAACACCGACGACTTCTCGCCGGCCGGCGACGCCTGGAGCCGCCCCGACATCCCGCTCCACGCCCTTGCCATGGGGAAGACCCGTTTCCCGAACCGCCTCAAGGATATTGCCGACTGGCGCGCCGCCGGCAACCAGGTCGCCTTCGTGGGGGACGTGGTCGGCACCGGCTCCTCCCGGAAATCGGCCTGCAACAGTGTGCTGTGGCACATCGGCCAGGAGATCCCGGCCGTTCCCAACAAGAAGACCGCCGGCGTCATCATCGGCGGCGTCATCGCCCCGATCTTCTTCAACACCGCCCAGGATTCCGGTGCGCTCCCCATCAAGGCGGACGTCACGAAGATGAACGACGGCGACGTGATCACCATCAACACCAGGAAGGGTGAGGTCACCAACGAGAAGGGCGAGGTAATCTCCACCTTCAAGCTCTCCCCCAACACCATAGCCGACGAGTTCCGCGCCGGCGGCCGCATTCCGCTCATCATCGGCCGCGCCGTCACCGAGAAGGCCCGCACGGTCCTCGGCCTCGGCGACACCGACATCTTCACCAAGCCGGTGAACCCGCAGCCCAAGGCCGGCCAGGGGTATTCGCTGGCCCAGAAGATGGTCGGCAAGGCCTGCGGCGTCGCCGGCGTCCTCCCGGGCACCGCCTGCGAGCCGAAGATGACCACCGTCGGTTCCCAGGACACCACCGGTCCCATGACCGCCGACGAGCTGAAGGAGCTGGCCTGTCTCAAGTTCCTCTCGCCGATGTTCATGCAGTCCTTCTGCCACACCGCCGCCTATCCGAAGCCGGCCGACGTGAAGATGCACAAGACCCTCCCCGGCTTCATCATCGAGCGCGGGGGCGTTCCCCTCAAGCCCGGCGACGGCGTCATCCACTCCTGGCTGAACCGTCTCCTCCTTCCCGACACCGTCGGCACCGGCGGCGACTCCCACACCCGCTTCCCCATCGGCATCAGCTTCCCGGCCGGCTCCGGTCTCGTGGCCTTTGCCGGCGCCATGGGCTTCATGCCCCTCGACATGCCGGAATCGGTCCTCGTCCGCTTCAAGGGCAAGCTCAACCCCGGCATCACGCTCCGCGACGTGGTGAACGCCATCCCCTACTGGGCTATCAAGCAGGGCAAGCTCACTGTTCCCAAGAAGAACAAGATCAACATCTTCAACGGCCGCATCCTCGAGATGGAAGGGCTTCCCGACCTGACCGTGGAGCAGGCCTTCGAGCTGACCGACGCCGCTGCCGAGCGCAGCGCCGCCGCCGGCTGCATCCAGCTCTCCAAGGAGAGCGTGGCCACCTATCTGCGCTCCAACGTGGCCCTCATGAAGAAGATGATCGCCGACGGCTACCATGATGCCCAGACCCTCCAGAACCGCATCGATGCCGTCAACGAGTGGCTGAAGAACCCGCAGCTCCTGGAGGCCGACAAGAACGCCGATGCGACCGGCGCCTACGCCGATGTGATCGAGATCGACCTCGCCGAGATCACCGAACCGATCCTCGCCTGCCCGAACGATCCGGATGACGTGAAGCTTCTCTCCGAAGTCGCCGGCACCCCGATCAACGACGTCTTCCTCGGCTCCTGCATGACCAACATCGGCCACTTCCGCGCCGCCGCCGAGATCTGGCGTGGTCTTAAGTTCAACCCGAACGTCCGCACCTGGATCTGCCCGCCGACCCGGATGGATCAGCAGCAGCTCAAGGACGAGGCGTACTTCTCGGTCTACAGCGCCTTCGGTGCCCGCATCGAAATCGCCGGCTGCTCCCTCTGCATGGGGAACCAGGCCCGCGTGCCGGACGGGGTGACCATGTTCTCCACCTCCACACGTAACTTCGACGATCGGATTGGCGATGGAGCCAAGGTCTTCCTCGGGTCCGCCGAACTGGGCGCAGTTGCCGCCACCATGGGCAAACTTCCGACAGTTGAAGAGTTTATGGCGATCTGCAAAGATAAGGTTGAGCCGAAGAAGGATGCGATTTACAAGTACCTGCAATTCGACGAGATGCCGGAGTACAAGTAGTTTCCGGCGCCATCTGATGGCTCAACGCTCGAAGCCGGGAGGCTGAAAGCGTGAAAAGAGAACCCCCGTTCGGGCTTGCCCGGGCGGGGGTTTTTGCTTTGCACCTCAGGATGAATCTAGTATTCTTTTCTCTGCAGTAGTGAGGTTTAGGCAAATCATCTTGAGAGGGAGTAACGCCGATGCATGACGTTGTGATTGTTGGTGCCGGGCCTGCAGGGGTTGCGGCCGCCTATCTCTGCCACCGCAGCGGGCTTTCCTATATCCTCCTGGAGCAGGGGAAGACGGTTTTCCAGGGAATCGCCAATACCTACCCGGAAGGGAAGAATGTCTACCCATCGAAGCCCAAGGAGAACCCGGAACCTTTCCTGGTCGAAGAGCTCCGCCCTCCCGACAAGCCGGTGGCCGTCGAGAAATATGTCCAGTACGTGCAGCATTTCGTCCAGCATGAGAACCTGAACGTAAAGACCGAGATCACCTTCGAGGACCTGAGGGAAGGGCGTGACCACCTCACTGTCCAGACGTCGCAGGGAGCGTTCAAGGGTCGTAAGGTCATTCTCGCCTTCGGCAGCAGCATTCCCCGGGAGCTGTCCGTCTACGGCGATGCCAAGATGGTGGCAAAATCCCTCGACGACCCGAGGAAGTACGTGGGAGCACGCACCCTCGTCATCGGGGGAGGAAATACGGCCGCAGACGTCATCATTTCGATCCTCAAGGCGAAGCGGGAGGCCAATGACACCCATTCGGTCTACTGGGCCCACGTGGCCCAGAAGTTCGACGTCAACAAGGAGACGGCCCAGCGGCTCGGCGAAGAGATACTGCTGGGTGGCAATATCAGGCTGCTTCCGGGGGCCGTTCCCCGGATCGGCGAGGTGGACGAGGAGGGGGTGGATCGTCTGGTGCTGCGGATAAACGAATTCAGGCAGTCCGACGGGATCGAGATCTATCACGCCATGAGTTTTCCGATGAAGAATGTGATTGCCTGCATCGGCTCTCAGGGCCCTCTCCCCATCTTCGACAAGATCGGCGTCCAGACCATCGCCTGTGCCGAGGGGGTCTGCACGGTAGCCAAGGAAGGGGATCGTCTCATTCTCCTCACTTCCGAGTACGAATCGACCCGCAAGGGGGTCTATGTCATCGGCGGAGCCATATCTCCCTCCTTCATGAAGATCAGTGCCGGCAGCATCCAGGAGGAGAAGCACCCGAACCTGATCTACACCGCCATAAACGATGCGCACCACGTGGTCGAGGCCATCAAGCGCAAGTTCTCCTGAAGCAGTTGCGAATCCTTTTGCCGGCAAGCCGCATTTCCGAATCGGGGGTGCGGCTTTTTTGAGCCGGGCCGTTGATCAGAAATAGGTGACCTCTAGCAGCGGCGCCAGCACTCCCCGGTTCGAGGTAGTGTCGGAAATTTCGATAAGCCCGGGGGAAACGGGTCCCAGATCCTCCAGTATCCTCACCTGGAAGTTGGTCAGTGCAAGCCGTTGAGCTTCCACCATGAGTGGCGTCACGTCTACCGATACGTGTCTGCCGACATCGGCTTGGGAAATCGGCGGCACGATGGTGGTGAAGGCGAGAGGCGGCTGGAGCGTACGGTCGAAATCGGTTGCCTGCAAAGTCGGGGGTTGAAACGATACGAGCTCGATCCGGATCGGAATGGAGCCGTTGATCGGCTGGATGTTGTTGATGGTTATGTCGAGGAATGCCGAGGCGATAACGGCGTTGGCCGGGACGCCGGCGGGGCCTCCAAGGGGAAAGTCGAGGAACGCCCGGAATTCCGTGAGCGTCACGGGATCTATGCCGGCGAAGACGCTTTGCACGGTTGTAGACATCCCCTGGGTTATCGTGAAGGAAGTGAGAGAAGTCTGCTCGATATCGCCGTCAAATGCCGGGTCGCTGAGGATCTGGGAAACAAAAGTCGGCGGCGGGCTGCTGCCTCCATTGCCACACCCTGTCATGGTGACGGCGACCCAGACAATTATTGCCGCAAGAAACGCCCTCTTCATAGTTCCCTCCTCTCCGGCGCGATAGCCTCTACACTACTCTCTCCCCTTTACCGATCTGCCTGCTTTCCTCGCACCAGTTAAGTATACACAAATTCGTCCGGCTGGCGAAAATGCCTTAGGGGCGATTACCAGGTGGCTGTAACGGTTAAGGGAAAGGCGGAGGGGTTGGAGAAGAGAGCCTGAAGCGCCCGGCGGGCAACTTCCGGTTTCGGCTCAGTTATTGCGCCGGCCCGGCAGGAGAAGCGATTCTCCGGGAGGCCGACGGAATTCCGGGTCGATGAGGATCACCGAGACGTTGTCGTAGCCCCCCCGGCTGATTGCTTCGGCCACGATGCGGTTGGCGATCCCCTGGAGCCCATTGCGCCTGTCACGAACGATCTGCGCAATGATGTCGTCCGGTACCATGCCGGTGAGGCCGTCGCTGCACATGAGGAGTATGCTATCCTCTTCCACCTCCAGGCGTCGGATCTCGGGGAGGAGTTCGTCGGAGACCCCCACGGCCTGGGTGAGGACATGCCGGGCGTGGGGAGGGATTTCCGCGGGAGGGACCCCCTGCCGTGCGAGGAGCGACGCGAGGTTGTCGTCTTCGGTCACCTGGAGAAGCTCCCCGCGGCGGAAGATGTAGACCCGGCTGTCTCCGACGTGACAGAGCCAGGCCGAGCCTCTCCCCAGATAGACGATGTCCAGGGTGGTCCCCAGACCTTCCAGGTCCGGTTCCTCGATCCCGCGCCGGGCCACGGCCGAATGGGCGGCGGCGAGGGCTTCGGCCAGGAGGAAGGAGACCCCGTCGTCTCCCGTTTCGCCGCCACGCGCCACCAGGAACTCGTGGGCCGAGCCGACCGCAAGGGCGCTCGCCACATCTCCTCCCGGATGCCCACCCATGCCGTCGGCCAGGAGAAATATTCCCCTCTCATCGTCTGCAAGGATGAAGTCCTCGTTACGGCGGCGTACCTTCCCGATGTCGCTCTTCCATGCCGATTTCACGTCTCCGCGCTCCTTGCTTTCCATTCTACCCCCAGGCGTGTCCCCGGCAAGAAGAGAGCTTCTTGACCTTTTGAAAGACTCTGCTTCACTTAACTGAGAACGACGGCATGAGTGAGGGCTTCCTGTCGCTATCGAAGAGTTTGAAAGGGAGGGTATCCATGAAAGGGAACGAAACGATTATCGAGCACCTGAATGCGCGTCTCGCGGAGGAACTGACGGCGGTCAACCAGTATTTCGTCCATGCCGAGATGTGCGAAAACTGGGGGTACGAGCTTCTCCACGCCGTGATCAGGAAGCGTTCCATCGACGAGATGAAGCATGCCGAGAAGCTGATCGCCCGCATTCTGTTTCTCGAAGGGAAGCCGATCGTCAGTAATCTCAACAAGATTCATATCGGCGCCGAGATCCCCAGGATGCACGAGTACGACCACGCGGCCGAGGAAGCGGCGATCCGGGGGTACAACGACAGCATCCGGGTGGCGGTAGAGCTCGGGGACAACGGGACGCGGGAACTGCTCGAATCGATCCTGAAAGAGGAAGAGGGGCATATCGACGTGATCGAGGCGCAACTCGACCAGATCAAGCAGATGGGAGTCCCGAATTACCTCGGGGAGCAGATCGATTAGAGATGAACCGGCAGCGAAATGAACAAGCCCGCATCAGCGGGCTTTGTCATGTTTCTATCGAAGGTATTCGAGCACGAACGCCTGCACCTCGCCGGATTCGCGTCCGGCGGCCTCCTGACGTTCCTCCGGGGTCATCAGCTCGTGAAGGATCTTCCGTGCCCGCTTGCGGCTGCCGGCAATGGCCTCCGTCATCCGGCAGAGGATGCTGACGGGGAGTCCGGCGCGGTATCCTTCCACAAGTTTGGCGATTTCATCGCGCTGCTGTGCGCTGCTCCACGTCTTGTAGAGTGATGCTCCCAGATCTGCGTGCAACATGCTCTCCACCTCCCTGATGGTCGCCGCTTGCGGGCCATGATTGTCGTGCAACAGGATGGCCCAGCATACTTCATGACGTCGGGAGCGTCCAGCGTTTTTCCTTGCAACCCGGGGAGATCCGGCAGGGGCTGAAGCGGCGGGGCGAGGACTGAAGAAGGGGAGATGCCATGGAGAGTACGGAGCGGCTCGAAGCACCAAAGGACCGCATTCACTCCGATATCACACTCTTTCTGTGCGGCGATTGCATGACCGGCCGCGGGATCGACCAGATCCTCCCCCATCCCGTTCCTCCCCATCTTTACGAGCCGTACGTAAGGGATGCCTGCCGGTACGTGGAGTTTGCCGAGCGTCTCAACGGCCCGATACCACGGAATGCCCCCTTCGACTACGTGTGGGGAGATGCGCTTGCGGAGCTGCGGCGCAGGGCCCCGGACGCGAAGGTCGTCAATCTGGAGACGGCCGTAACGACAAGCGAGGAGCACTGGCCGGGGAAGGGAATCCACTACCGGATGCACCCCGCCAACGCCCCTGTCCTGACGGCAGCGCCGCTCGATGTCTGTGCGCTTGCCAACAACCACGTGCTCGACTGGGGGTATCCGGGGCTTGCGGAGACCGTCGAAACCCTCCGGCATGCGGGTGTGCGGTGGGCCGGGGCCGGTCGCGATCTGGCGGCGGCAGAGGCGCCCGCCTTCGTGGATCTCCCCGGAAGGGGGAGGGTGCTGGTCTTTTCCTTCGGCACCGAATCGAGCGGAATCCCCGCGGAGTGGGCGGCAGCCCCCGGACGGGCCGGCGTGAACCTCCTTCCGAACCTGTCGGGCCGTGCCGTAACCCGCATCGGCAACATGGTTCGCGTCGTCAAGAGGCGGGGCGATATCGTGATCGCCTCGATCCACTGGGGGGGGAACTGGGGGTACGCTGTGCCGGACGCACACCGGGAGTTTGCCCATCGCCTGATTGATGAAGCGGGGGTCGACCTGATCCATGGCCATTCCTCCCATCACGTGATAGGGATCGAGGTTTACCGGGAAAAGCTTGTCCTGTACGGTTGTGGCGATTTCATCACCGACTACGAAGGAATCGAGGGGTACGAGGAGTTTCGGGGTGACCTGCGGCTCATGTACTTCCCGCGGATCGATGCGCTCAACGGGAGGCTCGCGGGGGTCGAGATGGTGCCGATGGAGATGCGGAACTTCCGAGTGAGGAGGGCGGCGCGGCGGGACGCGCTCTGGCTGCGGGACCTCCTGAACCGCGAGGGAAAGCGCTTCGGCACGGCCGCCGAGCTCTCAGGAGATGCCACGCTCGTTCTGCGGTGGGGAGAACGGGGAGGTGGCGATTCCGGCGGGCCGGGGAGGAATGGAAGGTGAGGCGGTGATCGAGATCGACGGCAGTCATGGAGAAGGAGGGGGGCAAATCCTGCGTACCGCCCTTGCCCTGTCTTGTGTGACCGGCCAGCCGTTCCGGATCGTCGGCATCAGGAAGGGGCGACAGAAGCCGGGGCTCATGCCCCAGCACCTCATGGCGGTCCGGGCCGCGGCGCGGATCTCCGGCGCCCGGGTCACCGGCGACGCCCCCGGCTCCACCGACCTCGTCTTCGCCCCGGGAGCGGTGGTGCCCGGCGAGTTTCAGTTTGACATCGGGACAGCGGGCTCCATCACCCTTGTTCTGCAGACCCTCATCCTGCCGCTTCTCCTTGCTGCGGGGCGAAGCACGGTGATCCTTACCGGGGGTACCCACGTGCCGTTCAGCCCGCCTTACCACCATCTGGCAGAGGTTTTCGCCCCTCTGCTGGCGCGGATCGGGGGGAAGGTGCACCTTGCCATCGATTCCTACGGCTTCTATCCCCGCGGCGGCGGCCGGGTACGGTGCGTGGTGGAGCCGGCGGTCTCCCTTGCCCCCCTCGCGACAACGTCGTCGGGACGGAGCATGCGGGTGAGCGGCCTCTCCGGGGTTGCCAATCTCCCGTTCGCCATTGCCGAGCGGCAGCGCCGTAGTGCCCTCGACACGCTCAGCGCTGCGGGAATCCGTGCCGACATCGGTCTTCTGGATGCGCCCTCCCCGGGAAAGGGGACGTTTCTCTTTCTGCGGCGTCTGGTGGGGGAGCTGCCGTCGGGGTTCTCCGCTCTCGGCGCCATCGGGAAACGGGCCGAGGCGGTGGGGGAGGAAGCGGCGGCGGAACTGGTGAGGCACCACCGCTCCCGGGCCTCCCTCGATCCGCATCTCGCCGATCAGGTTGTCCCCTACCTTGCACTGGCACAGGGGGAATCGACCTTTACCACTTCGTGCGTTACCCGACATCTCCTCACCAATCTCTGGGTTGTCGGGCAATTCTTCGCGCTCCGGCATCGGATCGAGGGGGAAGAGGGGGAGGTGGGGCAGGTCACGATCAGCCGTTGACGAAAGAAGGCGTCCCTGTCGTAGAGACGCCTTCTCATCCATTTGTTCCGACGGGAAAGAGGTCAGTTCGGCAGAGAGGGAAGCTCCACCCCGGCCATCTTCTGGACCATGCGCACCACCTGGCAGCTGTAACCGAACTCGTTGTCGTACCAGACGTAGAGAACGCAGCGGTTTCCCTGGACGATGGTCGCCAGGGAATCGACCACGCCGGCGTGGCGGGAGCCGACGAAGTCGCTGGAGACGACTTCCGGGGAGTTGGTGTAGTCGATCTGGTTCTGCAGCGGCGAGTTGAGGGAAATCTCGCGCAGGTGGCGGTTAATCTCCGCCACGTCGATCGTCCGGGAAAGCTCCAGGTTGAGGATCGCCAGGGAGACGTTCGGGGTCGGGACCCTGATGGCGTTGCCGGTCAGCTTGCCGGTCAGCTCGGGGAGCGCCTTGGCTACGGCCTTGGCGGCGCCGGTCTCGGTGATGACCATGTTGAGGGGGGCGCTGCGGCCGCGGCGGGACGCCTTGTGATAGTTGTCGATCAGGTTCTGGTCGTTGGTGTAGGAGTGGCACGTCTCCACGTGGCCGCTGACGATGCCGAACCGGTCGTTGACCGCCTTGAGCACCGGCACGATGGCGTTGGTGGTGCAGCTGGCGGCGGAGAAGATCCGTTCCTCCGGGACGATCAGGTCGTTGTTCACGCCGGCGACGATGTT
Organism: Geobacter sp.; assembly: GCF_027327745.1. GTDB lineage: Bacteria > Desulfobacterota > Desulfuromonadia > Geobacterales > Geobacteraceae > Geobacter. The sequence goes on along the minus strand of NZ_DAHVYG010000048.1, from coordinate 3,166 downwards.
CGGGATGTCCCCCTTGCCGGGGGCGGTGAGGACGACCTTGGCAATCCCCCGGGCCTGGAGGTGGCGCCCGAGTCCTTCGCGGTCGCGCCACTTCCCGGTGTTGTCGATGAGGATCGCATTGTGGATGCCGTACTGGGTGTAGTCGACGGTTTCGGGAGCGTCGGCGTAGATGATGCGGATCAGGTTGCCGTTGGCGATGATGGCGTTCTCTTCCTCGTCAATGGTGATGATCCCGTTGAAATGGCCATGCACCGAGTCGCGGCGCAGGAGGCTCGCCCGCTTCGCCAGGTCGTCGGCCCCCCCTTTGCGCACCACGGCGGCCCGCAGCCGCAACTTCTCGCCGCTTCCCGACTTCTCAACGAGGATCCGGGCAAGGAGCCGTCCGATCCGGCCGAAGCCGTAGAGGACCACATCCTGGGGCTCGCTCAGCAGCGGCACCCGGCCGGTGTTTACGGAAACCAGTTCCCGGCTGACGAATTCCTCAACCCCCACCTTGCCACCCTGGTACTGGTAGGCAACGGTCAGTTTGCCGATATCGATCCGCGCCGGCGCCAGATCGAGGGCCGTCATCGCCTTGAGGAGCGGATAGGTGTCGAGGACTGAAAGCTCGTCGTCGAGGATGAGGCGGGCGAAACGGTGCGTCTTGAGGATGTCGATGGGGGTACTGTTGACGAGCGAACGGCCGTAGACCGTGGTCACAATGTTATGCTCGCGGTAGAGGTGGCCGACCAGCGGAAGCATCTGTTCGGCGCACTCTTCGAGGCTCTGCCATTCCTTGATATAGGCTACCTGTTTCCTGTTGTTCATCGTTTATCCCTTCTCCCTTCAAATGTAACGCAAGTGCAAGTCACTCATTCTAAAATATGGATGCCACTTTCTCAATAGGAACAACGGTAATCCGGATAAAAAATCTGATTGAAGGGAACAGTGCAATGCTCTCATGAAGGCAGAGCCGGTTTAGGAATTTCTTTTCAGTTGCTGTCGGATAACTTTACATAAATGCGGGGGCAGCAGGGGGCTTTCAAGAAATATCCAGCAATATCAGCATGTTTTTTACGGCATGTTATTTGAATTAACGTTTTATATGATTGGTTGCGAAAGGAGGGAGAAACCATGAAAACTACAAGTGTGAAGCTGGCTTCCCTGTCATTGGCGTCACTGGTCGCCGTACTGCTGCTTGGAGTTGTCCAGGCCCATGCACTAAGCCTGACGACCGATGCCAACGCCATATTGGCAAATGGTTCGATCGATTGGGGAGCCTTGGGGGGGGACCGTACCCAGCTGTCTCAGTCATTTTCGGCCACGGTGAACGGTATTGCCGGACTGGAAGCGGTGGTGAGCAAGGCATCCCCCGGTCCGATGGAGATTCGTGTGCAGGGGAGTTCATGGGCAGGCAACTTCGGGACGGGGGAAACGCTTCTCTGGACAATGCATACCGATGGCCCGATGATCCTTGACTTCAATGCCGGCGTAAATGGTGTGGGCGCCCAGATCCAGTCGAACTATTACGGCGATTTCCTCGCGACGATAGAGGCCTTCGATCTGACCGGCGCCTCATTGGGGGCATACACTGTGCTGGGCCGCTCGGACGATGACGGGAATGACAGTGCCCTCTTTCTCGGAGTGCTGAGCGACCTGCCGAACATCGACAAAATTGCCTTCAACGTAACGAGAGGAAGCGCGGCGGGTGGTAACGATTTCGCCATAAACGGTCCGGTGGTAAATGGTCAGCCCACTCCGGCACCCGTTCCGGAGCCGGCGACCTTACTTCTGGTCGGCAGCGGCCTGGTTGGTGCAGCGTTTGCGCGAAGAAGACGGAACTGAGGACAGTTCCGGTTTCCCGTCAAATGGAAAGGGGGTACCAAGTGGTACCCCCTTTTTTGTGGGTGCGGTTGAAAGAGGCACGTGCAGGCGGGGCGAGCCTAGCCTCCCTGCATGTTCTCGTAGAAGAGAAAGACGAGAAGGACGACGAGGGCCGAGGCGATTACGGTCAGGATGATGGCAATGATCAGGTTCACCGTATCGCGAACCTTCTCCTGCGGGGTCCGTGTCTCCCTGAAGTATCTCCCCATACTTTCCCTTTCCGTCCTGCATCGCGGATGGTAGCCCTCGTTCGGTATATTCACACTTTATCCAAATTCGGTCCCGATATCAAGCATGCCATCCATGCCTTCGGGTATATGAGCTTGCAGGAGAGCGGTATTCTGTATACACTATTGGAAGCCGGGGGCAGCCAGGTGATGGCCTGATGGGAATCCACTCGCAACGGAGCGGAAGGTCATGGACTGCATTGCGCTGAAAAAGTTGATTTTCGCGGACAACCAGCTCTCGCAGATACACTTCCTCCTCAAGACCAAGGCGAAACGCGGGGAATCCGACGCCTTTGTCTACAATGCCGGCCGGTTCTTCGACCGCCACGAAGAGACCCATCATCGGGCTGTCATTTCAAGCAGGGACGACTCCAACGACGCCGCACTCTGCCGCGGCCTCGTCAGGCTCGGGCTGATGATTCTCACCGCGGGCTTCGGCATCCTCATCCATTCCATCATCGCCATTGCCTTCATTCCCCTGGTCCTCTCCCTGCTCTGGGGGGAGGTGGCCATGCTCCGCCGTGCGTACCTCTTTGATCGCTGCCTGAAGGAGTACCTCAAGACGCTTCGCCAGACCCGCATTCCTCGCCGGGAGGCGTTTCTGAGGGAGATGTCGCAGCAGGTCTCGTACATTGCCGGCTGCGGCCGTTCATGACGGGACCCGTTTTCTTGGTTGATAAATCGTCAACCGGCAACACGCCGGTTTTTTTGTGCCCGCAACAGGGGTTGTCCCCAATCGGCCGGCATAACCGGTTGCATGGCCTGAATTGATTCCTATACTGTATTCCACCGCTGCGGCGGTCCACTTTTCTTTCAGGACAGACCATGAACACTCTGGCCGATCTGCTGGCTACCTTTCCCGCCCATGGCGGCCGTACCGCCTTTGTCCACCGGACGGGGGTCCGACGGTTCACCTTTTCCTATGCCGATCTCCATCTCCTGGCACTACGGATGAACGGCTGGCTGGCCGACCGGGGGGTGGGGCGCGGGGACCGCGTTCTCCTCTGGGGGCCGAACTCCCCCTGGTTGGGGGTGGCGTTCTGGGGGACTGTCGCCCGCGGGGCCGTGGCGGTGCC
>NZ_DAHVYG010000015.1 GCF_027327745.1 Geobacter sp. | reverse complement strand
AGAAGCTGCGCGGCCACGGCACGCTGAGCGAGGAGAATATCCAGGCGGCGCTCCGCGAGGTGCGGCTGGCCCTGCTGGAAGCGGACGTCAACTTCAAGGTCGTCAAGGATTTTGTCGAGAACGTACGGGCAAAGGCGGTCGGCACCGAGGTGCTGCAGAGCCTGACCCCCGGCCAGCAGGTGGTCAGGATCGTCCACGACGAACTGGTGGCCGTGATGGGCGGTCACGAGGACAACAGCCTCGACCTGGCGGCAAAACCGCCGGTGGCCGTCATGATGGTCGGCCTTCAGGGAGCCGGAAAGACCACCACCTGCGGCAAACTGGGCAGACATCTGAAAGGCCTAAAACGCAGGCCGTTGCTGGTTCCGGCCGACATCTACCGGCCCGCCGCCATCGAACAGCTCGCAACCGTAGGCCGCCAACTCGGCCTTGAGGTTTTCAACTCCTCGGCCGACCAAAAGCCGGTTGACATCTGCACCTCGGCAATGGCGTTCGCCGAGCTGAACGGGTACGACACGGTCATCCTGGATACCGCCGGCCGTCATCAGATCGACGACTTTCTGATGAACGAACTGGCCGAGATCAAGGCCGCCGTTCTTCCCCGCGAGATCCTGTTCGTGGCCGATGCCATGACCGGCCAGGAGGCCGTCAACGTGGCCGGCGGCTTCAATGAACGCCTGGACATCACCGGTGTGGTGCTGACCAAGCTGGACGGCGACGCCAAGGGGGGCGCGGCCCTTTCCATCAAGGCCGTTACCGGCAAGCCGGTCAAGTTCGTGGGCCTGGGAGAAAAGCTGGACGCCCTGGAGGTCTTCCACGCCGACCGCCTGGTATCGCGAATCCTTGGCATGGGTGACGTGCTTACCCTGGTGGAGAAGGCCCAATCGGTCTTTGACGAGAAAGAGTCGGCCCGCCTCCAGCAGAAACTGAAGAAGAGCCAGTTCGACCTGGAAGATTTTCTGGCTCAGCTCCAGCAGATCAAGAAAATTGGGTCCCTGGAATCCATCATGGGCATGATCCCCGGCATGGGCAAGATGATGAAGCAGATGCAGGGCGCCCAGCCGAGCGAGAAGGAGATGAAGCGGATCGAGGCCATCATTCGCTCCATGACCCCGGCCGAGCGTGCCAACCACGGCATCATCAATGGCAGCCGCCGCCTGCGCATCGCCAAGGGGAGCGGCACCAGCGTTCAGGAGGTCAACCAGCTTCTGAAGCGTTTCACCGAGGCGCAGAAGGTGGTCAAGCAGCTGCAGAAACTCGGCCCCAAGGGGCTCCTCAAGGGCATGGGGGGACTCGGCAGGGGCATGTTACCGTTTGGCTAGGACACGTATCACTATTTCATACACAAAACGCATCGAGAAAGAATCAGGAGGAATCACCATGGCAACAAAGATCAGGCTTGCCCGGGCAGGCGCCAAGAAAAGACCGTTCTACCAGGTGGTCGTCGCCGACGAGCGCAGCCGCAGGGATGGGCGTTTCATCGAAAACATGGGGACCTATGACCCCACCAAGAATCCCGCCGTGTACAAGCTGAACGAGGAGAAGATCGTGGCATGGCTCGGCAAGGGCGCACAGCCGACCGACACGGTCAGGCAGATTCTCAAAAAGGCCGGAATTCTGGACAAGGTGGCACAACCCACCGCATAGCGTATCCATTCTATCTCCGGTACGCCGGATATTCCACATGAGCTGAGGATACCGACATGAAAGCACTTGTTGAAACCATTGCGAAGGCCCTCGTCGATGACCCCACGCAGGTTCAGGCGGGCGAGGAGATGGAAGAGGACACCCTGGTCATCAAGCTGACCGTCGCAAAGGAAGATATGGGGCGCATCATCGGGAAGGAAGGTCGAACCGCCAAGGCCATTCGCACCATCCTCAATGCCGTTTCCACCAAGGATAACAAGAAGGCTGTGCTCAAGATTGTGGAATAATGCCTGAGTCGGACGCGCTGATCCCGGTGGGGAAGATAATCGGTGCCCATGGGATCAGGGGACAGGTCAGGGTGTATTCCTACTCGGGCAACCTGGAAAGCCTCCGGGCTGCCCGCAGTGTTGTCCTGAAATCACCGCAAGGGGATATGAGCGAGGTCGCCCTCAAGAGTGTCATCCCCCATAGCGGGAAGATCATCCTAGGACTGAAGGACTTCAACGACATCAACCAGGTTCTGCCGCTCGTTGGCAGCGAGGTCTGCCTGCTGCGCAGCCAACTGCCGGAGCCGGAAAAGGACGAGTATTACTGGCGGGACTTGATCGGACTTGAGGTCGTCACCACGGACGGGGCGGTGATCGGGTCCCTCGTTGACATCTTCGAAACCGGCAGCAACGACGTCTACGTGGTGCGGAGTGGTGAACGGGAATACCTGATTCCTGCCGTGGCCTCCGTTATCAGCAATGTTGACCTGGAAAGCGGCAAGATGACCATAACCCCGCTGGAAGGGCTTCTGGATCTATGAAGTTCGACATTCTGACCCTTTTCCCGGGGATGTTCAGCGGGCCTTTCGACGAGAGTATCATTCGGCGGGCCAGGGAAAAACAGCTCATTGACATCAGGCTGCACAATATCCGCGACTATGCCACGGATCGCCACCAGACGGCCGACGACGCGCCCTACGGCGGTGCTCGGCAACCTCTTCGGCACCCTGGAGCGGACCCGGTACCTGTTCCGGGATGCCCTGGCCGATATTCACCGTCTCGTGGAGCTGAAGATCAACCCCGTTGCCGCACTTAAGAATCCTCTCGGCTATCTGGGCGTGCCGCGGGCCGCACTGCACCTCCTCCCGAAAAAGGTTTCCCGGGGGGCGATCCTTGCCAACCGGACCACGGTCGACCAGCTGCCGCAGCTCAGATCATGGCCCATGGACGGCGGCCCCTTCGTTACCTTGCCGCAGGTCTATTCGGAGAGCCCTCTTCGCCCCGGGTTCCGGCATTCGAACCTCGGGATGTACCGGGTGCAGCTTGCCGGCAACCGCTACCGCCCGAACGAAGAGGTCGGCATCCATTACCAGATCCACCGCGGCATCGGCGTTCACCACGCCGAGGCGATCGAGCGGGGGCTCCCGTTCCGGGTGAGCGTCTTCGTCGGCGGCCCTCCCTCCCTCACCGTCGCCGCTGTGATGCCTCTCCCCGAGGGGCTTCCGGAGCTCTCGTTCGCCGGGCTCCTCGGCGGGAGACGGATCGAGATGGTCACCTCCCCCGGGGGAGGGCTGCCGATGCCGGCCGAGGCCGACTTCGTCATCACCGGCACCGTCGATCCGGCGAAGACCCTCCCCGAAGGCCCCTTCGGCGATCATCTCGGTTACTACAGCCTCGTCCACGACTTTCCAGTCCTGCGGGTGGAGAACGTCTGGCACCGCGACGGCGCCATCTGGCCCTTCACCACTGTCGGCCGTCCTCCCCAGGAAGATACCACCTTCGGTGCCTTCATCCACGAGCTGACCGGGCTCCTCATCCCCGAGGTCCTGCCGGGGGTGCGCGCGGTCCATGCCGTCGATGCCGCCGGCGTCCATCCGCTGCTCCTGGCCATCGGCTCGGAGCGTTACGTTCCGTATGCGCCGGCGCGCACCCCCCGAGAACTCCTCACCATCGCCAACGCCATCCTGGGGAATGGCCAGCTCTCCCTCGCCAAGTATCTCTTCATTGCCCCCCACGAGGACAATCCTCCCGACCTCCACCACATCGACGAATTCCTCCGCTTCATGCTGGAGCGGGTCGACTGGCGTCGGGATCTCCACTTCCAGACCCGCACCACCATCGATACCCTCGACTACTCGGGAAGCGGTCTCAACGAGGGATCGAAGGTGGTCGTCGCCGCCGCGGGGGAGAGGCGCCGCCAGCTGCCGACCGAACTTCCCCCGGGGCTGAGGCTTCCGGACGGCTTCGGTGAGCCCAGGCTCTGTCTTCCCGGCATCCTGGCGGTGCAGGGGCCGGCTTATATCGACGGCCGGGAACCGGCGCGGTTTTGCGCATTCTTCGCCCCGGATGACCCGATCAACCGCTTTCCGCTGGTCGTCATCGTCGACGACAGCGACTTCGCCGCCCGGACCCTCAACAACTTCCTCTGGGTGACCTTCACCCGGTCGAACCCCGCGTCGGACATCTACGGGATCGGTGAACTGACCCGCGCCAAACACTGGGGATGCGAGGGGGCGCTCGTCATCGACGCCCGGGTCAAGCCCCATCACGCACCGCCGCTGGAGGAGGTGCCGGAGGTCGAGCGGAGCGTTGACCTCCTCGGCGCCCCCGGCGGGCCGCTGCACGGGATCATATGAAGCGGTACCTCCCATACTTATCACCGAAGGAGTGAACGAGAACCTTGCATTCCCTTCAATCTTCAAGCAGCAAACGATTTGTCTTCTTCATTACGGCGGGACTGCTCCTGTTCCTGGCGCTGGTCCCCGCGGCCCGGGCCCAGGAGAGCTTCGTCAGGTATCCCCTCCTTCCGTCCGGCTACTCCTCCATCAGGGTCTTCGATCGTCACGGCCGGTTCGTGGGGCGGATACTCCCGGAAAAGCGCTACTGGGTCCCCATCGACCGCATTCCCGCCTTCCTGCAGAAGGCGCTGGTGGCTGTCGAGGACGCCCGCTTCTACGAGCATGGGGGGATCGATCTGCGGGGGATTGCCCGGGCCCTGGTGAAAGACGTGGTCAAGGGGAGGCTGGCCGAAGGGGGATCGACCATCACCCAGCAGTTGATCAAGAACAAGTACCTTTCCGGGGAGAAGAGCTTCGAACGGAAGATCGAGGAAGCCCGGATGGCCATGGAATACGAACGCAAATACACCAAGAAGCAGATCCTGGAGATGTATTTCAACGAGATATACTACGGCAACGGTGCCTGGGGGATCGCCCAGGCCGCCCGGATCTATTTCGACAAGAACCCGGAGGAACTGACCCCTGCCGAATGCGCCCTGCTGGCCGGGGTGCCCAAGAATCCGGGGCGCTACAACCCCCTTGGCAAGCCGTCCCGGGTCGTTGCCCGGCGGGACGTGGTCCTCAATCGGATGGTGGAACTGAAGATGATCACCCCCCGCCAGAAAAAGAGCCTGAGGTCCCGGCGCGTATCCGTGGTGCAGCGCAATCAGGCGCCGTACTACCTGGCCCATGTCCAGAGCGGGCTGATTGCGAGGTTCGGTCCGCAGATCATCGACCGTGGTGGGTTGGAAGTGACCGCCGCCCTGGATCTGAACCTGCAGAAGCTGGCGGAGAAGAGCCTGAGCGAAGGGGTCAGGCGGGTTTCTCCCCAGCTCCAGGGGGCGTTGGTTTCCCTGGACCCCGCCACGGGAGATGTGCTGGCTGCTGTAGGGGGGGCCGATCTGGCGAAGGGGTATGACCGGGCCTTCCTTGCCAGGCGTCAGCCCGGCTCGGCCATCAAACCGCTTATTTACGCCGCGGCCCTGGAAAAGGGGGTAGTGGCGAGCAGCCTCTGGGATGACACTCCGGTCGCCTACAACCGGGGTAACAATCAGCTCTGGACGCCGATGAACTACGGCAGGGAGCAGTATGGGGAGCTTTCGCTCAGGCAGGCCCTGGCGTACTCCAACAATGTCATAGCAGTGAAACTGCTTGAGTCGATCGGGGTCCCCTATTTCGTCGATTTCGCCGCAAGGCTCGGGTTGCCGCTGCGCCAGCACAACGATCTCTCCCTGGCCCTCGGCACCGACGAAGTCACCCTGAACGAACTGGTAACGGCGTACACCTCCCTGGCCAATGGAGGGGTCCGTTCCGGATCGAGGACCATCATCCGTATCTACGACCGAAGCCGCCGGGCCTGGGAGGAGAATCCTCCGGCGGAGACCCCGGTTCTTTCGCCAGGCGCCGCCTTTGTCACGACCCAGATGCTTAAGGACGTCCTGGCGTACGGCACCGCCAAGACCCTGAAGAAGTTCGGCCAGAAACACTTCGCGGCCGGGAAGACCGGCACCACCGATGACTATCGGGATGCCTGGTTCATCGGCTACACCCCCCGCATGATAACCGGCATCTGGGTGGGATACGACAGGCCCCGGCCCGGAGGGAAGGGCTTCACCGGCGGGGCTGTCGCCGCACCCATCTGGGAACGCTTCATGGGCCCGGCCCTGGCCGCCCAGCCGGCCGTCGATTTTCAGAAGCCGGATACGGTCGTCTCGCTCTCAATCGACCCCGCGACGGGGTGCCCGGCATCGGCCGACTCTCCCGAAAAAAGGGATGAGTTCTATATCGCGGGGACCCAGCCGGCCGACTGTTCCAAGCCACCTCCCCCGGACTTGCCGCCGCCGAAAGGAGAGGGGGAGGGGCCCGGCGCGGAGACGGGCGCTACGAAGCAAATGGAAGAGTGACAGGGAGGGATACGGCTATGATCAAATTTATCTCTGGCATGGTGCTCTGTCTGGTTGTTACTGCCGTTGCGGCCTTCGCCATGGAGAAAGTGGAACCCCCAGCATCCTGCCAGGTGTGCGGCATGAACAGGGGGGATTTTGCCCGCGGCCGGGTGCTGATTACCTATGCCGATGGGACTGTCGTCGGGACCTGCAGTCTGCACTGCGCTGCCATCGCCATGGATGAGCGGTCCGGCAAGAAGATCGCATCGATCAGGGTGGCCGATTTCCAGAGCGGCAAACTGATCGATGCCCAAAGGGCGGTATGGGTGATCGGCAGCAAGATGAAAGGACCCATGGCCGGTGTGGTGCAGCTGGCCTTTGCCGGCAACCAGGAAGCCCGGGCATTCGTGAAGAAAAACGGCGGCGTTGTTGCCACCTTCGAACAGGCCTTGAAGCTGGCGGGAATGGAAAGTACCCTGGACGATCATTGATCGGGGGTATGAAGGGGAAAGGCCTCGGTGTCAGCGATACTTCTTCATCAGTTCGAACGCCCGTTTGACCCGGGTGACGATCCTGATCGGCTGGACCGGCTTGGCGATGAAGTCGATGAACCCTGCCTCCAGGGCGCGCTGTTCGTCCTCTCCGGTTGCCTTGGAGGTGAGGAGGATGATGGGGATCTCGGCGGTGGCGGGATTCGCCCGCATGGCGCGCAGAAGACCGAAGCCGTCCATGCGGGGCATGACCGAGTCGCAGATGAGCAGATCGGGCTTCTCCGTCACCGCGCACTTGAGGCCGTCTACCCCGTCGTTGGCCACCAGGACGTCGTATCCCTCCTTCAGAAGCGCCACCTGGATGATGGTGGCGATGGGCGCCGAATCCTCCACCACCAGCACCTTCAGCCGTTCCGTGTCCTTGATCTTGCCGTGGAGGTAGTGCTTCTCGATGGCGATCTGCAACTCCTGGCGGGTGGCGAGCACCGGAATCACCTGCAGGCGGTTCTTCTTGGCGAGGAAATCGATCGTCTCCTGGTCGAAGGGGTCGTTGATGGCGAGCGCCAGCATGTTCTCCTTGGTCTTGATCGGAAAGACCAGCCTCTGGACCGCCATGTCCTGCGGCACCAGGGCCAGCAGGTCGGCGGGGAAGGAGAACTCGGCGAACCCCTTGACCGTCCGGAAGCTGAACTGCTTCGAGAGGGCGTCGATGAGTTCTTCACCGGTGATGACCCCCATCTCCTCAAGAACCTGCCCCAGCCTCTTGCCGCTACCCCGCTGCCGCTCCAGAGCCCGTTCGAGCGTCTTCGTGGTGATGATTCCCGCCTCTACCAGCAGGTCTCCGAGTTGTTTCTTGTCGGCCATGTGAAGGATACTCCATAACTTCCGGGGGAAGGTCTCCATCCTTCTTTACCACAGAGTTCCCCAGTTTTTCTACTGCTGAGTGGCTGGAGGATTCATTAGTTTTATCGGCTGCAGGGTGCAAAACTTTAGGGAGAAGGCGTGGGAATGCTTCAGTAAATTGTTTGCCCAACGAAAAAAGGCCCCTGAAAGGGGCCTCGTTGCAGGGGGGGAAGGAGGGAAGGTCAGTGGATGTGCTCTTCCGGATACGCTCCGATGTGGTGGATCGAAAGGTCGGCACCGGCAAACTCCTCCTCGTCCGATAGCCGGATCCCCACGGTCTTGCTGAGAACTCCGTAGACCAGGAAACCGTTTGCCAGCGCAAAGATGATGGCGGCGACGGTGCCGAGGGTCTGGGAGATGAGCGATACGCCTCCCATGCCGCCGAAGAGCGGCTGGCCGAAGATACCGGCGGCGATCCCGCCCCAGGAGCCGATGACGCCGTGAAGCGGCCAGACGCCGAGCACGTCGTCGATCCTGAGCCGCTCCTGCTCGAAGTGGAAGCCGTAGACGAAGATCAGCGAGGCGACGATGCCGGTGACGAAGGCGCCGAGGGGGTGCATCAGGTCGCTCCCCGCGCAGACGGCGATGAGACCGGCCAGCGCCCCGTTATGGACAAAGCCGGGGTCGTTCTTCCCGGCCACGAGGGCGGAGAGGACGCCGCCGACCATGGCGAGGAGCGAGTTGACCGCCACGAGCCCCGAGATGTTCTGGAGATGGCCGGCGCTCATGACGTTGAAACCGAACCAACCCACCGCCAGGATCCAGGAGCCGAGCGCCAGGAACGGGATATTGCTGATCGGGAGCGGATGGGACTTGCCCCTGACATACCTGCCGGCACGGGGACCGAGGAAGAGGATCGCCGGAAGGGCGATCCAGCCGCCGATGGAGTGGACCACCACGGAGCCGGCGTAGTCGTGGAACTCGGTTCCCCCGACGCTCTTGAAGAAACCCTGGAGAAGCGAGGCGTTCTTCCCCCAGATCAGGGACTCGAAAACCGGGTAGGTGATGGCGGCGAAGATCGCCCCGGCGAACACCTGGGGCCAGAACTTGGCCCGCTCGGCGATGCCGCCGGAGATGATGGCCGGGATGCAGGCGGCGAAGCAGAGGAGGAAGAAGTAGTGGACGAGATCGTATCCCTGGGTGGCGCCGAGGAGATCCTTGGCCGGAACGAGGAAGGAGATGCCGTAGGCAAGGGGGAAGCCGACGAGGAAGTAGGCCACCGTCGATACCGACCAGTCGGTCAGGATCTTCACGAAGGCGTTCACCTGGCTCTTCTTGCGGACCGTTCCCACTTCGAGAAACGCGAAGCCGGCGTGCATGGCGAAGACCATGACCGCACCGAGCATGAGGAACAGAACGTCGGTGCTGTTCCTGAGACCTGTCGCCATTGACAGAGTGTCCATCGATATTACCTCCATTGGTAATCTGCTCTCTTTAAACCCGCCATTGGGGAGAGCTGTCCCGCGACCTTAGCAACCTTTCTGCCAACTGCCTAACCCGATGAAATTACATGACCACCGGGGTGCTCCTTTTTCGTGTCTGCCTTTTTGTTGGGCAGCGGTGCCTTGTAAATGGGCACGGATGGGGAAAATAGAGGTTGACGGTTTGGGGGTTACATTGTAAATTCGCGCGGTTAAAAGAAAAAGCGGCGTTTCTGCCGCGACCCGGGATCCTCGTGCCTGCCAAGACCGCCCTCATCTACTCACATGATTTCGAGCGCTTCAGCTACGGCGACGATCATCCGTTCAAGATCCAGCGCTTTCTTCTCGCCTTCGAGCTCATGCGGCAGTATGGGCTCACCGATGTACCGCATGCCGCTCTGATCGACTGTCCCCCCGCGGCGGAGGAGGATCTCCTCTCCTTCCACGCCCCCGACTATCTGGCCCGCCTGAAGGAGTTCAGCGGCTCGGACGAACCCCGGGCCGATTTCCGCTACGGGCTCGGCGATCTGGACAATCCCGTCTTCCGCGGACTCTACGACTGGGCGCGCCTCGGCACCGGGGGGACCGTCGAGGCGGCCCGCCTGGTCACGGAGGGGGGATACGACATCGCCTTCAACCTGGCGGGGGGATGGCACCATGCCCATCGGGCCAAGGCATCGGGGTTCTCGTACCTGAACGATGCGGTGGTCGCCATCAACCGGCTCCTGGTCAGGGGGCTGAGGGTCGCGTACCTCGATATCGACGCCCACCATGGCGACGGGGTCCAGGAGGCTTTCTACGACACCGATCGGGTGCTGACCGTTTCGATCCATGAAAGCGGCATCTATTTCTTCCCCGGCACCGGATTCGAGAACGAGATCGGCAGCGGCCGGGGGGAGGGATATTCGGTGAACGTCCCGCTGGTGGCCCACGCGGACGATGCCCTGTTCATGAAGGCCTTCGACGAGGTGGCCTATCCGCTGATCGCAGCCTTCAACCCCGACGTGCTTGTCACCCAGCTCGGCGCCGACACGTTCCGGACCGATCCCCTTACGCGGCTTGAGATGACCACCCACAGCTACTCCTACATCCTCCGCAAGCTGAAGGCCCTGAAGATCCCCTGGGTGGCGGTGGGGGGAGGGGGGTACAACCTGGTGAACGTCGCCCGGGCCTGGACCATCGCCTGGGGAGTGATGAACGGCGTCGAGCTTTCGCCGCGGCTTCCCGGCACATTCGTGGAGATCATCGCCCCGATGGGGCACGAAAACAGGATGCTCCTCGACGCCATGCACTGGGCCGAGGAGGACGACCGGAACCGGGCCCTGGACGCGGTGGAGAGGAGCATCGCCGCCATCAGGGAGAACGTGTTCCCGATCATCATCGGACGGTACGATGCGGCTTGCGGGGAATGAGGCGCTGGTGGCTAGCGGCGGGAGGCCGCTCCACTCCCTCCGGGAGATCAACGCCCTCGGCTCGGAGGAGAAGGAGCGGATCTACGGCACGTTGCTCCCGCCCCGCCTCCTGGCGTATCTCGACATTGCCCCGGACTCCCTGCGTGGCCGGGACGGCCTGAAGCGGGTCGAGGTCATCGCCCCCGAGGGGATCGGTATCGTCCGGCTGGAGGTGAAGGCCCATCCCTCCCAGCGGGACACGGTCTTTTTCCTCGAACTGGCCGACACCCAGTTCCGGCAGATGGAGCTCGCGTTCTGCATCATCGCCGATCCGCGCTCTCCCCGCTTCGATGTCGACCGCGACAGCGAGGGGCGGGACAACCTGTTCGCCTCCCTCGGCAGGAACCGCCGGGAAGAGGAACGCGCCATGAAGGCGGGGTTTTTCCCCAATCAGACCCGGCGGGGGCTGCAGCTGTTCGGTGAGTTCTTCGTGCTCTTCGAGCGCTTCGTCGATGCGCTCGGGATGGAGATGATCGTGGCCGAGCCACTGACCTACGACAACGCCATCCGCTACGAAAAGTACGGTTTTGACTACCTCACCGGCAAGCGGCTAATGCTTGAGATCGACCGGGAGTTTCAGCCCGGTGGCGTTCTTTTCCGGCGCCTCGACGGCTCCTCCCCCTTCCGGATGCCGGGGATGGAGCGGACGGTGCGCGGGCGGAGCTGGGCGATTCACGACGGGATCATGGACGAGCCATGGGACGGGGTGAGGATCTACAAGATGGTGGGAGTGCATGCCGGGGTCGATACCTTCCCCGGCAGGGAGCCTGAAATGGAGGAGGTGCGAGGATGATGGCGCAACGGGCAGACCTTACCCCGATCAGGGGAATGAAGTATTACTATCCGCCGGACGATGCCGAGCTTGTTTTCAAGGACGGCACCGCCCGGGTTTCCTATGGCGGGCTTTCGATCCCGCTGCTGGACGAAGATTACGAGGCCCTGGAGGGAGAGCCTTCCTACGACGTCGTCGGACGCGGCATCTATCAGGCGCTGCGGGCCAACCCCGACTGCTCCTTCTGCGAGCGTTACGCCGCACTCCTGAGGGATGCCTATCCCCACTACCTGGCCGAACTGGCGAGCAACGCCATCATGCTTGACGGCAAGGACGTGGAGGTGCCATACCTCGACCGCAAGATCAACTGCCTCAAGGTGCTTGCGTTGCTGGAACCGGAGAACGCCGGTCTTCCCCTGGAAATCGGTAAGACCTTTCTTGACCGGGGACTGCGGCTTTCGGCGCTCCATCTTTCCACGGTAAGCCTCTATCGCGCCGAGCATTTTCTCCGCCGTGCGGTCTCCTTCGCACCCGAAGATCGGAACGCCCGCCGGCTGCTGGGAGAGGTCTGTTACCTGCTCGGGAAATACGGCGATGCGGCGGGGCTGTGGCGTGATATAGTTGCAGGGTCCGGGCCGGCGGACGCCGGCGGCCTCGCCGGGCGACTGGCGCGGATTGAAGAGGGGCGGCTGCCGCTCATTCCGACCGTCGACTACCTGGAGGCGGTCGGCGTGGCCTTTTCCCAGTTCCAGGCCGGTGATTTCGAGGAATCCCTGGCGATTCTGCAGGATGTGGTGCGGGATCCAGTGTTCCGGGAGGAATTTGCGGTTGCCGAGATCCACAGCGTCATGGGGAAATGTTTTGCCGAGCTCGGCATGCCGAAGTACGCCGAAGAGGAGTTCCGCGAGGCATTGAAGATCGATCCGGATCATGAGGAGTCCCGCTCCCGGCTCGCACACCTGACGGAATAGAAGGAGAGGCGCCGTGTTCGGCTTCAGTATTGCAGACTGGATTTTCATTGCACTCGTCATGGTGACCATATTCGTCTGTGTCGCCATCAGCGACATGAGGAAGAGCAAGAAATGAACGACGAAGAGCGCGATTTGACGGAAGGTGACGAGGAACGCCGCCCCCTCGGCCTGGTTCTCCTGACGGGACTCTACCTGTTTTTCTTCCTGGTCACCGCCTCGACCTATGGCCATCCGTTTCCGTTTCTGGGGAGAATTTACGTGGGAACTGCGGCCAAGGTCCTGGTATTCGCCGACAGTCTCGTTTGCCTCTACCTGTTTCTCGGCCTCGTGAAGCGGCAGTTCATGACCTGGTACCTTCTTATCTGCTACAACCTCATCGAGATCGTGAATACCGTCGTCAACCTCAACGTCATCTCCCTGGCGGAACTGGAGCGGGTCGTCGGCGAGCACATCGACCACGATGCCCTGGTCGTCAACAACATCGCAAGTGCACTGGCGATCCTGTTGCTGACGCAGTACATCTACCGTCACCGCCGCTTTTTCACAAACCGGAAACTCTACCTTTTCTGACCTGGTAGTGGAGGTTGCGGTCGCCGGCCGCCTCTGGTATCATGGCGGGCCGTCGTCGTCGGTATGCCGGTGGCCAAGGAGCGCATGTGTTTCTGAAAGCACTGATGGAATCGAAAAACGAAGGGGGAGGGCTGCTCACCAAGCTGATGCACGGCCTTGCCGGTTCCATCTTCCACGACAGCGGCGCCGGCTGAAGGATCGACCTGAGCGACACCCGGGGGGTGTCGATACGGATAGAGCATCTCAACAAGCGTTTTGGCGAAAAGCATGTCCTGCGGGATGTGAACCTGGAAATCCGGGCCGGAGAGACCTTCTGCATCATCGGGCCATCCGGCACCGGGAAAAGCGTCCTCCTCAAGCATATCGTGAAGCTGGAAACTCCCGACGACGGCGAGATCTACATCGACGATCAGCCGCTTTTTGCCCGGGAGAACCGACACAATCTCCACGATTACCGTTACAGCATGGTCTTCCAGTCCTCCGCCCTCTTCAACTCCCTGACGGTGGGGGAGAATGTGGGGCTTTGGCTCCGGGAGAAGCGGGTCTGCAAGGAACCGCGCATCAGGGAGATCATCCGCGAAAAGCTTGCGCAGGTGGGGCTCGAAGGGACCGAGGATCTCAGGACATCGGAACTGTCGGGGGGGATGAAGAAACGGGTTGCCATTGCCCGCTCGCTGGCGATGAATCCCGACCTGATCCTGTACGACGAGCCGACTGCGGAGCTCGACCCGGTCACCACCGATGAGCTGGCCAACACCATCCTGAGCCTCAAGGAGTCGACGAAGAATACGACGGTCATCGTCACGCACGACCTGAACTTCGCCCTCTACGTCTCCGACCGCATCGCCATGATGCACGCCGGAACCATCGTCGGGGTCGGCACTCCGGCCGAAATCAAGGCAAGCAGTGATCCGATCATCCGGGGATTCATCTACACGACAACCAAGGGGATCAAGGGGGAGTAGCAGCCCCTCGCCCCGCCAGCCAAGGGCAGCTCCATGAACGAGAAACCGAAGACGAGCACCGTCCTGCTTGCCGCCGTCGTCTGCGTCCTCCCGCTACTGGCCGCCTGTGCCGCAATCAAGCAGGATCGCCCCCTTCTTCCGGTCCGGGAATACGAGCGGATGATCGTCGGTCGCCTCGACGCCGAATATGTGGGGACCGACAACTGCGTCTCCAAGTGTCACCAGCACGAAAAGATCACCGACGACTTCAAGCATAGTGTCCACGGGGAGCAGATCAAGCCGGAGACGGGGCTGCCGCTGGTGAACTGCGAGTCGTGCCACGGACCGGGAAGCCTCGCCGTCGAAAATATCTCCGATGATGTCGCGCAGAACGACGAGAAGAAGGTCAAGTGCGACACGAGCAAGTTCCTCGATATCAAGAATCTCCCCACCCCCGCCCAGTCCCTCATCTGCCTGAAATGCCATTCGGCCGCCTCGACGCCGAGCCTTGCCCTCTGGAACGCCAGCATCCACGCGCTGAACGATGTGGGGTGCTTCGATTGCCACAAACTCCACAAGGGTCCCCGGCAGAAGGTGAGCCGCGAGGAAATGGCGGAGATGTGCTATGGCTGCCATCCCGAGATCAGGGCGGAAAACAGCCTCTTTTCCCATCATCCGCTGCGGGAGAAGAAGATGGCGTGCGTCGACTGCCATGAACCCCACGGCTCCACCCAGTCCCACCTCCTCAAGGGGAACACGGTCAAGGAGCTGTGCACCCGCTGCCACATGGACAAGCAGGGGCCCTTCGCCTTCGAGCATGGCGACGTCACCGATAACTGCGCCAACTGCCACACCCCCCACGGCTCCGTCAACAACAATCTCCTGAATGCGGCGATGCCGTTTCTCTGTCTCCAGTGCCATGCGGGGCACGTGGTCGGTTCGGATGTCATCGCCAACGGTACGCCGCTGTTCAACAACCGTTGCACCGATTGCCACTCGCAGATCCACGGCAGTGACGTCCCGACTGACACCGTGAAGAAGGGGGTCTTCCTCAAATGACCGGTACCGGCTCCCCAGCGGAAGGGGTATAACTGTGATGAGGCTTATGTCGCGGCAGAAGGTATTGGTGCCCCTTACCATTTTGTTCCTCCTCGGAGTCGCCCCGGCCCGGGGTGAGGAGCCTGTTGCCGCCGGAAACGACGAAGCGGCCGCAGTGGAGGATGCCGGCAGCGAAGCGGAAGCCGTGGAACCGCTGGCCCTCTCTCCGTACGATACGGAAGTCGAAACCCACCGTTCCTTCGATGTTTCTGCCGGATACCGTTTCGTCGAAACCGACGGTTACGGTGGCAGGGCCGCCGAGTACGAGTATCTCCGTCCGAGTGTTACCGGCGCCGCCCATGCGGCACATCTGGGGAAGGACCTCAAGCTGGATATCGACGGCGCCTACCTCAACAGCAATGACTACCACGCCACCCTCGACTTCGATTATGCCGGGTACTACCGGCTCGATTTCCGGACCGAATCGCTCTTCCACAACCTGGACCACGAAACGTCTCCGCTGCCCCCTTCCCTCTTTATCGATGCGGCCCCCCTGGATCGCTACGGCATCACCACCCGGCAGGATGCCCTTCATTTCCGGTACAAGCTGCGCGATTATCCGATCCATCTCAATCTGAGCCACTGGCTCATCGATCGGGAGGGGAGCGCCCAACTCCGCTTCGCCGATTTCTCTTTTGAGAACCTGGGGGCTTCGTCGCTTCATTCCCAATCGCGGCGGATCGACCGAACCACCCAGGAAGGAACCGCGGGGTTCGATGCCCATCTGGGGCCGATCAACCTCCTCTACCAGTTCCAGATCAGGCAGCACGACGAGCGGGGGGGGACTCCTGCCGATACCTTCATTGCCCAGCCGGGTCCGGTTGAGCATAACGAAAACCCCGACAGCCGCTTCTATTCCCATACTGTCAGGCTCTATTCGTCCCTGGCCGGAGGGATTACGGGGGCCGCTTCCTACTCCTACGCGCGGAGCGAAAACCGTTCGTCCCTCTCTACCGTGATCGGCGCCGACCAGGCGCGGGACACGCTGCAGAACGCGGCGGGGGATTTCACCTATGCCCCCTGCGCCTGGTTTGCGACTGCCGTCAGATACCGGCACCAGGAGATCGATCGCGAGCGTCCGTCAACCCTCGTCGTCCCTTCACTTACGGGGGGCGTGGCGAGCGGCCGCCCTCTTTTCGACACCGTGCGCGACATCATCTCGGCCAATGTCACGATCCGGCCCAACACCATCCTTTCGGTAAACGGCGAGTACCGGGGGAGTTTTCTCCGTCGGAACGGGGTGGGGGCGGAATGGAACCTCCCCGAGAATTCCGCCACCCACAGCGCCACCCTGACCCTCCTGCTGCGTCCCTTCAAGGGGTTGCGGCTCAGGGGGCTCTATGGGTACTCCACGACGGACAACCCCTCATACGGAACGTCGCCGGAACAGAAACATGAAGGACAAATCCTTGCCTCGTACACGCGCAACGGGCGCTGGGGGGCCACCGCCGACTACCGGATCTCGCGGGAATGGAACGACAGCATCGCGCGTTCGACCCAGCCGTTCGATGGCAGCCCGTCCATCACCTACGTCCTCCCCACAGCCCGGGTCATGGCCCATGCCGCTGCCGGTCTCTGGGTCAGCCCGACGGAGCGTCTGGTCCTAAGCGGTCACTTTGGGTTCCTCCGCAACCGCTCCGATCAGGCGGTGCTCTTCGCGTCCGTGCTCAACGGGTATCAGGCTGCCTCCGATTACGTCTCCCAGGGAGAGCTCTACTCCCTGAATGCCACCTACCGTGCGACCGATTCCGTCGATCTCTCCCTGGCGCTGCAGGAGCTTCATTCCCGCGCCGAATTCAAGCCTGCGGCCACGACCGACGGGGGATTTTCGACAGCCGGCGTCCGGGAGCTGAGCCGTGTCAGGACCATCGAGCGCTCCCTTTCTGCCCGTGCCGACTACCGGGTAACCAGGCACCTCTCTTGTGCCCTCGACTACTCTTTCCGTGATTACGATAACAGGGACGGCACCTTGGGGGAAGGAACCGTTCACGTCGTCTCGGCCTCGGTCAAGACGATATGGTAAACAGGGCGACCATGGGGGTGACGCGTTTCATTGCAATCCTGATCCTGGGTATCGTGACGCTCTGGGACGGGAGTGCGTCGGGGGGGGGGAAGGTGGTGGCCACGGTGCTGACCAGCGACCTGCCGCGCTATAAAGAGGCTCACCACGCCTTCGTGAGGGCGCTTTCCGCCCGCGGCAACGAGCTGGAAATCATCACCCAGACCCCGAATCCCGATCCGATCTCGTGGGCGAATACCCTCAGGAAATTCAATGCCGTCAGACCCGATGTGATTGTCACCTTCGGCGCCCCCGCGACCCTGGCCGCCGTTCAGGAAACGGACAATATTCCAATCGTCTTTGCCGACGTCTATGGCCCGGTGGAGACCGGCCTGACGCGAAGCATGACCAGGACGGGGAACAATCTCTGCGGGGCAAGCTCCAAGGTCCCCGTGGCGACGCTCGTCAGGAGCATGATGGAAATCCGGCCGGTTAAGACCTTCGGCATCCTTTACAACAATCGGGAGGCGGGAGCGATCGTACAGCTCAAGGAGCTCAAGCGCCTCGCGGCGCAGCATGGTTTCCAGGTGGCGGAGGCCAACGTACCCAGCGCCGCCGGGCTCGACGCGGCCCTCAATCATCTCGTTGCCCGGTCGGACTGCCTCTTTGTCACGGAGAGTTCGGTGGTGGGGAGGCAGATCGACAGGGTCATGCGCAGGGCAAGGGAAGCACGGCTCCCCGTCATCTCCACAGTCCCCGACGCCTCGGAGAAAGGGGCCCTTCTCTCGCTGGAGGCAAGCCCCGCCGAGCAGGGGCAACTCGCCGCGGAGTTTGTGGTCAAGGTTCTCGGGGGGAAGAAGCCCGGCGAGATGCCGATTGCCTCTCCGCACAGGGTGGAGCTGGTTGTGAATCTGAATGCGGCGAAGTTGCTGGGTCTCCAGGTCCCGTTCCGAACCCTGAGTGTCGCCACCAAGGTGCTCAGGTGATACGGCACAGACCCCGATTGTGACGAAGCGGAGGCGGGCAACGGTTCCGATCCCCTGAGCAGGGGGCGGATTTCTGGGACGAGTGCAGCAAGAGGTACTAATGGGCAAGATTCTGATCGTTGACGACGACAAGGCGTTTTCGCGGCTCCTGAAGAGCTATATCAAGCGATACTATCCCATCCTGAGCGTCCAGGTTTGCTCTGATCCCGTGCGGGCACTTTCATTCATCAGGAAGGGGGACCTGGACCTGCTGCTGGTGGATTACGAAATGCCGGTGCTCGATGGCGAAAAAGTGGCGAACTACGCCCGGCAGGTCGGCATCGACAAGAGCCGGATCATCATCCTTTCGAGCCGCGAGGCCGACTTTCTTCACGAGCAGTTTCCCCTGGGGACGTGTCTGGCGGTCATGAACAAGTACGAAACCGCCCAGAAGGCGGTGCTTGACATGATCTTCAACTCTCTGCAGCGCAAGGCGGCGGCGAACGCCGGTTGATCGGGAAAGGATGGCCATGGCAAAGAAAGAGATGACGGTGGTGTTCTATCGGCAGAACCATAAGCGGGACAACTGGCGCGTCGACATCGACGGAGAGGCGGCGAACCGGTTTTTTGCCGAATTCGCGGAAGATCTGTCGCGGTTCGGGATTGTCCTGAAGCGCGCCGCCAATGACGTCTTCACGATCGATATCAACAGCTACGCCGACCTTCTCAACTCGGTGAGAATTTCCTCCCCTGCAGATGGTTTTCACAGCGTCTGCGTCGGGCATGTCATCGGCAAGAGCGAGAACCTCAGCCTTTTCGAGGATATCAGGCGGGCAGTGACCCGCATCGCCTTTGCCCCCGAAACGGTTCCTCCGGAGGACCATAACCGGAAGGTATGCCACAACTGCGGCTGTGGATGCTGAAGGGGGGACGGTTACTCGGGGTGGGGAGTCGGTGCGGGGATGATTGCAGCCGATGGGGCGCCGTTTCCAAGGGTGAGTACGGCGTAGCTCGGCTCTTCGCACCCTTTCTTGAGACAACCGGGGTTTATGAAGAGGATGCCGTCGATTTCTTCGATCGAGGGGAGGTGGGTGTGGCCGTAAAGGACGATATCGGCCTTTACCTCATGGGCCCGTTTTTTGAGCCGTTCCTTCCCTGCCTTGACGTTGTACAGGTCTCCGTGGGTGATGAGGATGCGGCATCCCTCCAAATCGAGCGTCACCTCGCGGGGGTAGCGTGAGGTACAATCGCAGTTTCCGCTGACCTTCACGACGGTCCTGCCGGTCACATCCTCAAGGAAGCAGGCATCGTCCGTTTCATCGCCCAGATGCACGATATGATCGGCGTCGCCATTGGCGTCAACAATGCTGAGGGCCAGGGTCTGATTGCCGTGGGTGTCCGAGAGGATTACGACTTTCATGAGAAGCATTCTGGGATAAAACAGTGTCTATGGTCAACATCTTTATCGAGAAAAATCACTCATGTAAACCCTGTATAAATTCGATTCCGGCAGGGGGTGGGACCGGCGGCGGGAGTCCCTGCAGGGGGGTGGCATGAAAAAGAACCACATAATAACCGGCATCGTCATTGCCGTGGCGCTCTTGATGTTGTTTGCCTTCTCGGTGCAGGTGGCGCGGCTGATCCTGGGGGACTCCCTGGGTGTCATGACCAGCGAGGAGGGGGTCGGTTACCTGGAGGTGAAGGGACCCATCATCGACTCCGAGGAAACGATCAAGCAGATCCAGGAGCTGAAAAAACGGTCCAACGTCAAGGCGGTGGTCTTCCGGATCGATTCCCCGGGCGGTGTCGTCGGGCCGTCCCAGGAGATTTACGCGGAGATGAAGAAGCTTGCCGCCGCGAAGAAGGTGGTGGTTTCCATGGGGAGCATTGCCGCCTCCGGCGGCTACTACATAGCGGTTCCCGCGACGACGATCTATGCCAATGCGGGATCCATCACCGGCAGTATCGGTGTCCTGATGAAGATGTCGAACATCGAGGGACTCCTCGGTAAGGTGGGGCTGAAGGCGTTCACCATCACCAGTGGCCGGTTCAAGGATGTCGGCTCGCCGCTGCGCAAGATGACCCCGGCAGACCGGGCAATCCTGCAGGGAATCATCGACAATCTGCACGGGCAGTTCGTGAAGGCGGTGGCCGAGGGTCGGAAGCTGCCGGCCGACACGGTACGGAAGCTGGCAGACGGCCGGGTTTACACCGGCGAGCAGGCCCTGGCACTACACCTCGTCGACCGGATCGGGACGCTCCAGGATGCCATTGCGGAGGCGGGACGACTGGCGGGGATCAAGGGAGAGCCGAAGCTGATCATGCCGCCGAAGAAGCGAAGTCTGCTGCGGGATCTGCTCGTGGAAGGGGTGAGCAGCGTCGTCGGCGAGGCGTCGCGTCGCGATAGCGGCTTCAGCGTCAACTATGAGCTGAATGGCGGCGCCAACTGAGGTGCCGGGTCCGGCGCCCGCAGAGGAGTAGATGGAACTTCAGCGCCTGGAGACGAAAGAGAAGGCAGGTCTTGTGGTCGTCATCACCGGCAACGGGAAGGGAAAGACCACGTCGGCGCTCGGGCTCTGCCTCCGGGCGGCGGGACACGGCCTCAGGGTCTGTCTCATCCAGTTCATGAAGGGTGATCTGTACGCGGGGGAGATCGACGGGCTCAAGCTCCTGCCGAACGTGGAGCACCATCTGACCGGCAAGGGATTCTGCGGCATCCGCGGAAACCCTTATCCGTTCCGGGAACACCGGGCCAACGCCCAGGATGCGATCAGGCTGGCCGGGGAAAAAATCGCTTCCGGGGCGTTCGACATCGTCATCCTCGACGAAATCAACAACACCCTCAAACTCAAACTCGTCGACCTTTCCCAGGTCCTCGGCCTCATCGACGCGAAGCCGCCCCTCACCCACCTTGTCCTGACCGGGCGCGACGCCCACCCCGAGGTGATCCGGCGCGCCCATACGGTCACGGAGATGTTGGAAATCAAGCATGCCTTCCGACAGGGGATCGAGCCCCAGAAGGGGATCGACTACTGATCCCCCTTAACGGATTTACGTAAGGACTAAAGCGGCGGCTCACCGACGATCCGCAGCCGTGGTCCCTCCCTGAGAGGTGTGAATCCGCCGCTGTCCGGAAGCGGGGAAACAACCCATTCGTAGAGGATCCGGGCGTCCTGGAGCAGCGGTTCCCGGGGAAAGTGGTAGTACCTTTTCTGCATCTCCTCGTCGTAGAGTCCGATGCAGCCGTGGGACGCCGGAAAGCCGGGAACGTCACGGCCGTGGAGCCAGAAAGAAACCCATCTCCTGTTTACGAAAAACCGCAAGGCGTAGTGCATGGGATAAGGGATGTCCGTCTTCTCGATCTTGTAGAGCGTGGAAGCGTGGCGGCGGTCGAAGGCGGTGATCCTGAAGTCGCCCGTGGGGGTCGGGTTCTCCCGGTCTCCCGAGGCGATGGGGAAGGAATGGACCAGGCGCCCGAACTCGTAGGCGCCGAGAAACTGCTCGGAGAGGTCGACGAGGAGGAACTTCGCCTCGTTCTCCGCCTCGGGGTAAAAGCGGGGCATCGGCGTGAAATCGGCCACATCCTCAAGATTTTTCGGCACCTTGAGAGAGACCCCCGGGGAGAGGTGCCTCCGGTCGACCCGGTTGAACCGCAGCACGTCCCGCCAGGAATCGCCGAACAGTGTTTCCGCCGTCTCTCCCGGTTTCAACCGGTGGCATTCCCATGCAACGGTCGCGTCGCTCGGATAGTCAATTGTGCACAGGTTCAGGATTTTTTTCGGATCCTCTGCGGCGGCATCCCGCGCTGTAAGAGACGGCAGGAGCAGAAGGCCGAAGAGGAGAAGGCGCAGCATGGAAACGGGCTTACCAGCTTCTGAACGCGCCGGAATCCAGATGGACGAATCCCGGGCCGGGATAGTAGCCGACTCCACCCCGTTGCAGGTTCAGCGCCGTGTGCCTGACGCTTTCCAGGCTCTTTCCCGGGATGGCGATGTCGATAGCCTTTCCTGACATGTGGAGGCTGTGTTTGGCGACGTGTCTCCCTTCTCCCCGCAGCAGCCTGTTGTACTGGGGGGAGCGGTAGCCGGAAATTACGTGGATCTCGTTGCCTCCCCCCAGCTTCTTGTCGACCATGTTCAGGTACTCGATGGTGCGGACGTCCATCTCGGTCGACTCGTTGGTGTAGTGGCAGCGGAGGATCCAGTTGATGGCGCTGATCGCCTCGGGATCGTAGTCACCCTCCGGGGGCCTGTAGGTGACGGTCAGCCGTTCGCCGTTGTGGATGTTGTAGAATGAGAGCCTTCCTTCCGGCAGAGGGGCGTTCGCGAGCCCCTTCGGGAAAGCGGGCTTTCCGGCGAACAGCATAAGCGCCCCGGTGAGGGAGGCCTTGAGAAAGATCCTTCTGCTTAATAAGATCGAAAACAAGCTTTGAGTCCTTTCTTGCCGCAGTGATCGTGCGACTTGCGTGAAAGCAGCTTTTCATAGCAAAAAACGCGAGTAATTTCAACTATAATGACTTTCATGAAGGCAGGCCGGGAAATGAAAAAGGAAGGCCGGTTGGCCTTCCTTTTCAGTTACTCTGCCTCTGTGCTGCTGCCGGTCAGCGCGGCATGGGGCAGTACATGTTGCCGTAGGGGCGCGTGCTCTTGGGGAGGATCTTCACGAACCGCTCCGCCATAACCTCGGCGAAGTCGATCCCGAAGTCGCCGCAGTAATCCTTCAGGTACCCCTCCAGTTCCTGGCGGTCCCCGTCGGTCAGTTCAAAGACCCCCACCTCGCGGGAAAGCTTTTTTTCGTCGACCTCACCCCGGACGAAGATGGTTCCCCCGTGCATGCCGGTGCCGAAGCGGAAGCCGTGCTTCGGCTTGTCGGCGTCGTCGCTGAACATTCCGAGCAGGATCAGCACCCCGCCGGCCATGTACTCGCCGAAAAAGTCGCCTGCCTTGCCACCCGCGACGAGGACCGGCTTGTTCTCGTTGTACGACTTCATGTGGATACCCACCCGGTAGCCGACGTCCTTGCGGATGTGAACCCGGCCGCCGCGCATGCCGTAACCGAGCACGTCCCCCGCGTGACCATGGACGATCACCTTGCCGGCGTTCATCGTGTTGCCGATGTTGTCCTGCCCGTTGTCCCTGACGATGATGGTGGCGCCATTCATGAATGCCGCCAGGTCGTTGCCCGGAACACCCTGGATGGTGAGGGTCACCTCCCGGTTGATGCCATCGCCGATGAAATACTGGCCGTTCACGTTGACCAGTTCGATCTCCGTAGCGCCTGCTGCCACTGCTTCGCGGATTTTCTGGTTGAGGTCCCGATAGTAGAGACCCTGCGCATCGATTTTCATGTCTGACCTCTTGTAGAGGGGCTCGGGACTCGGGACTCGGGGCCGGTAAAATCCCTAGCCCCCAGTCCGGAGCCCGGACCCCCTGGTATTAGATAACTCCCGGATTCAGCTTGGCGATGACCGGCTCGCCGCCGCGCGGTGCCCAGACCTTGTCGGGCTGCGGGCAGATCTCGCGGATCGCCGCTTCCTCCGAGGCCATGTAGACGAAGTCGTCCTTCGTCGCGCAGACCAGCGGGCGGAGCTTCACCCGGTCGTTGAGGCCGATGAGCCCCTCGTTGCTGGCAAAGAGGATGGCGAAGGGGCCGTTGAGCAGTGCACTGCCGTAAACCTGGCGGATGGCGGTCAGAAGCTTCCGCTCGTCCTCGGGGAGCGCGTCGATGATGTCCCAGAAGGGGGATGCCATGGCAAGGCTCGCCAGCTCCGGCGTGAGCCCGTGCTTGCGGATCAGGAGGTCGAGGGTATAGGCGACGACCTCGGTATCGGTCAGCATGGTGCAGAGATAGCCGTACATCTCCAGGTAACGCTTGTTGATCCCGTAGGAGGAGATCTCCCCGTTATGGACGATGGACCAGTCAAGCAGCGTGAACGGATGGGCACCCCCCCACCACCCCGGGGTGTTGGTCGGGAAGCGGTTGTGGGCGGTCCAGACATACCCCTTGTACTCTTCGAGGCGGAAGAAATCGGCGATCTCCTCAGGGTAACCGACCCCCTTGAAGGCCCCCATGTTCTTGCCGGAGGAGACGACGAATGCCCCCTCGATCTCGTTGTTGACGGCCATGACGTGGCGGACGACGACGTCCTCGTCGGTCATCTTCTGGAATTCGATCGCCTCCCTGTACTCCGGCGTTTCGAGCGGCTTCACGAAGTAGCGCTTGAAGACGGGCGGATTGACGATGGCCGGTGTGCGGCGCGTCGGGATCTCCTCATGCTGCTCGATGAAGAAGTGGCGCTCCAGATACTCCTCGGTCAGCTGCAGGGCCATGCCGCTCTCGTACATGAGGTGGAAGGCGAAGAACTCCCTGTAGTCGGGATAGATCCCGTAGGCGGCGAAGCCGCCGCCGAGGCCATTCCCCCGGTCGTGCATGAGGGCGATCGATTTGATGATGACCTCTCCGCCCACGAGGGTCCCCGATTTCGAGATGAAGCCGGTCAGACCGCAGTTGGAGATGTCTTTCTGGAAGTTGTGGGTCGGTTTGCGCGTTACGTTCATAGTTCGAACCTCTGTCTGGTCATGGCGAATCGCGGGAAGGAAACGGGTCAGTGCCCGACGGCCGGGGCCGGCGCCCCGGTATCCGTTACCTTGCCGGCGGGGGCGAACAGGGCGCTCCGCAACTCCTTCGGCAGGTGGGCGAAGCCGAAATCCGGAACGAGAAGCTGCTCCTTGAACGAAGCGATGTCCACCCTGTCGCGGATGAGCCCGGCGAAGATCCCGGCGCGGTCGACGGCACCCACGAGCACGGCACCCGCGAGAAGATTATCCTTGATGACGATCTTGCGGTAGAGATAGTTCTCCTGGTCCAGGTACGTAAGGATCTCGAACTCCTTCGGCTCCTGGGGGTTGGTGATCCCCATGGAGATGGTGGGCACCTTGAAGAGCTCGATGGAGTTCATGGCGATACCCCCCGCATACTCCTTGGTGCCGCCGGCCATGCTGACCCCGGCGATGTCTCCCTGGATGTAGGCGTCGGGCCAGATCGGCATCGGGTTCTTGACGCCGGTGAAGAAGTCCCTGGCCTCGGCCACGTCGCCGGCGGCAAAGACACCTTTGATGCTGGCCTCCATCAGGTCGTCGACCACGATGCCGCGGTTCACTTCGATGCCGCTCCCCTTCAGGAACGTGCAGGCGGGACGCACCCCGATGGCGACGACGACCGTGTCGCACGGGATAAAGTCGCCGGAACGGAGCGTCACTCCCGTGATGTCGGACCCTTCACCCTCGATCCGCACCACCGTCTCTTCGGTGAGGACCTCGATGCCGTTGGCCTTCATCTTCTTGGCGACGATCCGTCCCGCGGGCCGATCGAAGGCCATGGAGAGAATACGGTCGGCCAGTTCCACGATGGTGATCTGCTTGCCGAGGAGGTGGAGCCCCTCGGCCGCCTTGAGCCCGATGAGGCCGCCGCCGATGACGACGACCTTCCCGATGTCGTTGGCAATCCCCTTGATCTTGGCGGCATCGTCCCAGGTGGTGAAGGTGAAGATCCGCTCCTTGTCCGTCATTCCCTCGATGGGGGGGACGAAGGGATCGCCGCCGGTGGCGATGAGGAGCCGGTCGTAGGCTATGGTGTCGCCCGCGGCGAGCGTGACTTTGCGGGCTTCCGCGTCGAGGCCGACCACCTCGGAGTCGAGGAGGAGATTGACCCGTTGTTTCTCGTAGAAATCCTCGGGGAGGTAGGCCATCCGCTTCTCGGTGACGAGACCGCCGAGGAGGTAGGAGATGAGGGGGCGGCCGTAGGCGACATGGCGCTCACGGGAGATGACGGTGATGTTCCCGCTCTGGTCGATGCTTCTGATCCCCCGGACGGCACCGACGGCGGCCACGGAGTTTCCGATGATCACGTAGTTCATTTCTGGCTCCCCTCCTTGAAGACAAGCGCGCGGTTGGGGCAGGCATCGACGCAGGCCGGGCTCTTGCGGTCCGGGCAGAGGTCGCACTTGTTCGCCTTTTTCTTGGTGAGATTGCGCTGGATGGCGCCGTAGGGGCAGGCCATGACGCACGACCAGCAGCCGACGCACTGCTCGGTGTCGACCCGGACGACCCCGTTGTCGAATTTCCGGATGGCGCCCGAGATGCACGCCCGCATGCAGTCGGGCTCGTCGCAATGGCGGCAGGTGGTGGAGAAGGAGACGATGCCACCGTCCCACTCCTCGACCGTGCAGCGCGAGATGGGGCGAAGCGGTTCGTGGAGGAATGCCTTGACCGGATCCTTCGACTGGGAGTGTTCGGTGATGCAGGCCACCTCGCAGAGGTGACAGCCGATGCAGGCGTCTTCGAGAGTGTAGATTCGCTTCATGGTTCTATTCTCCAGCGGGCATCACGCCCAGAAGATTCATGTCCTTTTCGGAGAGCCCCACCGCCCGGAGCTTGTAGCGGTTGCCGCGCAGCGATTCGAGGGCGTTGAGCCCCATGCCGCCGAGGATCTCCTTCATCTCGTGGCCCCAGGCGTGGATGAGGTTCACCAGCCGCTCGGCGCCGAGCTCCGGGTTGAGTCTCTTGGCGAGATAGGGGGTGTTGGTGGTGATTCCCCAGGGGCACTTGCCGGTGTAGCAGCGCTGGCAGAGGGTGCAGCCAAGGGCAAGGAGGGTCGAGGTGCCGAGGTTGATGGCATCGGCGCCGAGGGCGATGGCCTTGATGGCGTCTCCCGAGGAGCGGACCCCGCCGCCGACCACGATGGAAACCTGGTTCCTGATCCCCTCGTCACGCAGGCGCGAGTCCACGGCGGCGAGGGCTAGCTCCATCGGGATCCCGACGTTGTCGCGGATGACCTGGGGTGCCGCACCGGTCCCCCCCCGGAAGCCGTCGATGGTGATGATGTCGGCGCCGGCCCGGGCCACGCCGGAGGCGATGGCCGCCACATGGTGGACCGCCGCGATCTTGACCGATACCGGCTTCTCGTAGTTGGTTGCCTCCTTCAGGGCGAAGATCAGCTGCCGCAGGTCCTCGATGGAGTAGATGTCGTGGTGGGGGGCCGGCGAAATGGCGTCGGAGCCCATGGGGATCATCCGGGTCTCGGAGATCTCGCTGTTGACCTTTTCGCCGGGGAGGTGCCCGCCGATTCCCGGCTTGGCCCCCTGGCCGACCTTGATCTCGATCCCGACGCCGGCGTTCAGGTACTGCTCGCTGACGCCGAACCGCCCCGAGGCGACCTGGACGATGACGTTCTTGCCGTACTGGTAGAGGTCCTTGTGGAGCCCTCCCTCACCGGTGTTGTAGAGGGTGCCCAGCTCTTGGGCGGCCGCCGCCATCGCCTTGTGGGCGTTGAGGTTCAGGGCGCCGTAGCTCATGGCGGAGAAG
Source organism: Geobacter sp. (assembly GCF_027327745.1). GTDB lineage: Bacteria > Desulfobacterota > Desulfuromonadia > Geobacterales > Geobacteraceae > Geobacter. The sequence continues at coordinate 13,570 of NZ_DAHVYG010000015.1, read as the reverse complement.
ATGAAGGGGTACTCCAGCTTCAGTTGCGGCGTGAGCTTCGTGGCGAGTTTCGGCTTCCCCGTCTGCTCGTCCCTCACCACCTCGATGGCGTGGGGCTTCTTGCCGAGGTAGGTCCGCAGCTCCATCGGTTCCCGGAGCGGATCGATGGAGGGGTTGGTGACCTGGGAGGCGTCGAGGAGCATGTGGTCCCAGTAGATGGGGTATTTTGCCGGGTTTCCCATGGCAGCCAGGAGAATGCCGCCGGTATCGGCCTGGGCGTAGAGATTGCGGATATGGGCGCCGGACCACGACTCGTTCCGCTTGAAGGCCTCCTCGTTGGCGCGGATGGTGATGGCGCCGGTGGGGCAGAGGGCGGAGCAGCGGCGACAGCCGATGCAGAGGGTGTTGTCCTCGGTCAGGATATCTGCCTCTTCCCGGTACGAGTGGACCTCGTAGGAGCACTGGCGGACGCAGACCTTGCAGCGGATGCACTTGGCGTCGCTGCGGTCGATGATGAATTCGTTGAACGACTCTGTTACGGTTTTGTACAGCACCTTGGGACCTCCTGGATGCGGGGAGTGTGTTCCGGGTACACTCGTGCCTCGTGGACAACTCATATTGCGATAGGTGTGCCATTTATCTAGTTGTCGGACAACTTATGTTTGGTGATTGCATAACGCCCCGACTCTGCTGGAAAAGCAGGCTGGCGGACGGAGCGGTTTGCCGTGGTCGCTGTATTCGATATGGGGGAGGTTTGCCGAGTTTGCTGTCTTACGGGGTAGATTGGGCGGGTGTGCAGAGTATAAATATTACACTGGGAGTCGATTCCGGTCCCTTTGTCCGGAAAAGGTCTCAGTGCCAGGGGACTGCCGAGCGGTACTTTCTGATCTCCCGTTCGTAATCCCGCTCGATCTCTCCCTTGGCGCCGGTGAGACGCGAGATGGCGAGGAGTGCCATGACGATCAGGATGATGGTTGTCAGGATAGCGGCGAACATGATCCTCCGCAGCCTCATCCGCCGGGAGTAGTCCGTATATTCCAGGTCGGTGATGCTGATGGTGTTGCCGCGAATGGAGCGGAGATGTTCCAGTTGGACCATCGAAACGAATTTGACGATGGCGTCCCGATCGCGCTCGTCGATGCAGAAAAAGTGAAGGGCGGTGCTGAAGAGGGGGGGCTCCCCATCCCGGGTTCGGACCTGGCCGACGTGAACGACCTGCCCGACCACCGAAATCGTCTTCGGCTGCTCGGGCAGGAAAAGATCTAGGGGAAGCAGATCGCCGATGGCAAACTGCTCGTGGGTCCTGATCCGAATCCCCGAACCGCTTATGTTTGCCGCAACCGGCGCAGGGTGGCCGAGGGGGCGTCCCCCAGGCAGATCGGTGCCGGCGGGAAAGGGCGAAAGATCGCCGCCGGCGTCAGGATGGCCGTAGCGTCCGGCTTCCCACCGGGCCTTGATTTCACCGGCCGGCTCTCCCGTGGGGAGGCGATAGCGGAGCGTGATGTAGGCATCGATGCGGTAGAATTCCCTGAGCTCGTCCGGGACGACCTCCCCGATGAGCCGGGTCGTGATCTTCGCACCCGTTCGTTCTCCGACGATGATCGACCGACAGCAGTAGGCGCTTCCTTCCTTGCCGAGGCGCAGGTCGAGAATCGTGCCGACATCGGTCCTGACGAACTCGGGAAGGAGATCGCGGGAGAGCTGGAGCTCCACGAGGTCTTCCTCGAAGAGAGTAATGACCGCCCAGTCGCTGAAGGAGAGATCCCCGGAGTGCGGAAAACGGACCTCCACCCGGAGCCCGACATCGAAATATTTGTAATAGTTGGGCGGCTGTTCCTTCATGGACGGTCAGGACGAGATCGCTTCGTTGAGCTCTTCGAGAAGCAGGTCAAGGTCGGTTTTGTGAACGCCGGCGCCGTGTTCCAGCTGTTCGTAGTCGGCCACCTGACATTCGTAGCAGTCCAGGCCGTACTTCTCGAAAATCTTGAGCGTTGCGGGGTACGTTCGGATGATATCGCCGATGGTCATTTCCTTGGTGATCATTGCATCCTCCTGGGAGTGTCGGTTCGCGGGGGGGATCGAAACCGGTCCGATAGTAATATATCGGCTGAAATGAGAGTCCCTTTAGGGGCCGGGTATGAAAAAGGCGAGGAATACCGCGGTAGACCTCGCCTTTCTCCATCACGGCAGCAAATGAGCCACCCCTTTGCAACGGCGCCGGGACATTACTTCAGATTCCGTATAGCCTCTTCGATCCGGTCGAGACCCTTTTTGATGGTCTCCAGGCTCGTGGCATAGGAGAGTCTGGCGTAACGATCGTCGCCGAAGGCAACGCCCGGCACGAGGGCGACCTTGGCGTCCTCCAGAAGGTATGCGGCGAAGTCGGAGGAGTTCCCGATCTTCCTCCCTGCCGGCGTGGTCTTGCCGTAGACGCCGGAGAAGTTGGGGAAGGCGTAGAAGGCGCCGGTGGATCTGAAGCAGGTCACGCCGGGGATGGCGTTCAGCCGGTCGACGATGTAGGTGCGCCGTTTCTCGAATTCTTTCACCATGGCGGCCACGGCGTCCTGCGAACCGTTGAGCGCTTCGACGGACGCCTTCTGGGCGATGGAGGTGGCGTTGGAGGTCGACTGGGACTGCATCTTGGTCATGGCCCCCATCAGCTCCTTCGGTCCGCAGGCGTAGCCGATCCGCCAGCCGGTCATGGAGTAAGCCTTGGAGACGCCGTTGACGATGATGGTGCGGTCCTTGAGCTCCGGGCAGGCCATGGGGATGTTGCAGAACTCCAGCCCGTCATAGAGGAGCTTCTCGTAGATGTCGTCGGATACGACCAGCACGTGGGGGTTTCTGAGGAGGACGGCGGCAATGGCCTTCAGTTCGTCCTTCGTGTAGGTGGAGCCGGTCGGGTTGCAGGGGGAGTTGAGGATCACGTACCTGGTCCGCGGGGTGATCGCCTTCTCGAGTTGATCCGGGGTGATCTTGAAGGCGGTGGATTCGTCGGTCATGATGAAGACCGGGGTGCCGCCGGCAAGAACGATCTGGTCGGGATAGGAGACCCAGTAGGGCCCGGGGATGATCACCTCATCCCCTTCCTGGATCAGGGCCTGGGAAATGTTGTAAAGGGTGTGCTTGGCGCCGCAGGCGACCGAAATCTCGTCGCGGGTGTAGTCGAGCCCGTGGTCCCGCTTCATCTTGGCGATGATGGCGTCCTTGAGGTCGTCGTCGCCTCCCACCGGCATGTATTTGGTGAAACCTGCGTCGATGGCCTTCTTCCCGGCTTCCTTGATGTTGGCGGGAGTGTCGAAGTCCGGTTCGCCGGCCCCGAAGCCGACGACGTCGACCCCTTGCGCCTTCAGTGCCTTGGCCTTGGCGTCGATGGACAGGGTCGGGGAAGGCTGGATCTTGTTGACGCGATCTGCAAGTTTCATTGTTCCCTCCTTTGGGTAATAGGATGACTCCGCAAGGGCCATTCCTTATCTATTGATGGTGGAGAACTTCGCCTTGAGCGCCTCCCGCACCAGCGGCGGGACGAGGCTGTCGACGGGGCCGTTCAGGGAGCTCACTTCCTTGACGATGGATGACGAAAGGTAGCCGTAGGGAACCGAGGTCATCATGAAGAGCGTTTCCACTTCCTGGGAGATGCTCCGGTTCATCTGGGCGATCTGGAATTCGTACTCGAAGTCCGAGATGGCCCGCAGCCCGCGGATGATGACCGTTGCCTTCTGGGAAAGGACGTAATCTACCAGAAGGCCGTCGAAGGTGTCAACCCTCGCCCGGACGTTATCGGCAAGGACGCGCCGGATCATGTCCACCCGTTCGTCGATGGTGAAGAGGGAGTTCTTTGCCGAGTTGCGGGCCACGGCGACGATGATCTGGTCGAAGATTCTGAGGCCGCGATCGATGATGTCGAGGTGCCCGTAGGTTATCGGGTCGAAGGAGCCGGGGTAGACGGCGATTTTTCTAGGCATGGTCGGTGGAAGCCCCTTTCCTGAAGAATGAGAGAGCGGTGTCGCCGTAGACCCTTCGGTCGAACATCCGCAGGGGGCCGAACTCGGTGCCAATCTCCTCGTCATCGGCGGTTTCGGCCGTTATGATCGTTTCGTCGGTAACCAGCGGCGAGCCGGCAAGCCGCTCTAGTACCCGCCCGGTCATGCCGAGCCGGTAGGGGGGATCGAGAAGAACGAGCCGAAACGGGCGGCCGGCCCTTTCAAGGGTGCCAATGGCTGCAACCGCATCCTTCACGAGTACCGTGCCGCGACCGGCAAATCCGAGCGTTTCGAGGTTCCTTTTGACCGTCGCCGCCGACTCCCGGTGGTTGTCGACGAAGACCGTCTCGCAGCCGCCGCGGCTCAGCACCTCGATGCCGAGGCTTCCCGTCCCGGCGAAGATGTCGAGCGTCCGGACTCCCTCGAAATTGCCCATGAGAGAATTGAGGATGCTGAAGAGGGCTTCCTTTACCCTGTCTGCTGTCGGTCTCACCCGTTCCCCCGGCGGTGCGGCGAGCCGGCGGCCCCGCGCGGTGCCGCTGATCACGCGCACGGCAATTCCTTCAGATGCTGGGCCAGGCGCGACGCACTCCCCCGGGCATGAAACGCGAGGAGGAATTCCTTTGCCTCCCGGTAGGCCATGTCGAGGATCTGCCGGGCGTTTTCCTCGGGGATCGCGTCGATCTCCGCCTTGAAGGGGCTGGTGGCGAACTTGATGTCCTTGCCGTTCTCCTTCGCCCAGCGGCGCATGGCGTCCATGAGATCCAGAGGAAGGCCCGCGTGGGCCACGTTCTGCCAGAGGGTGCCGATATTACCCTTGCGGATGCCGTAATCCACGAGCTTGCCGACGATGCGCAGCGGCGTTCCGGTGATCCCGTGCTGGACGAGCCCGGAAAGGCCGTGGCGCGTTGCGGTCTCATGGATCTGGCGGGTTCGCTCAAGGTCGATCCTGACCATTTCGCCGTCGAGATAGTTCCCCCGCTTGGAACCGTTGTCGATGGCAAGGAGCTGGGGGTGGATCCCCCTGCCGGCAAGGCCCGTGAGGAATTCCTCGGTTTCCGCCACGGTGGTCAGGTTCGAGGTGACCCCTGCCGGTTTCACCTCCCCCAGTTCGACTTCGAGGCCGTACCCCTCGGCAACCACCGCCCGGGCCAGGTCAGCCGTGATGGCGATGTTGTCCGCCAGGGGGGTGAACGACGCGTCGATGGCGAAGGAGGTATAGCCGGCGGAAAGCTGCGCGGCGATGAGGGCCCGGGCCCTCTCGATTTCGGCCGGATCGGTGGAAAGGACGGTGGTGTGGTCGCCGTGGATGATGAACGGCTTCGAGAATCTGAACCGCTCGGCGTAGTCTGCGACGGTCTCGAAAAAAAGCTCCGGCGTCTGCCCCGTGTAGCCACCGTCGATCCCACCTTCGGTGCGGGTCAGTTCGAAGGCGATTACGGCGTCGAGCTCCTCGGCTGCCTTCATGATGCCGGGGATCACGTGCCTGATGCGAGGGTTGCAGGCCATGAGGATCATTTTTTCGTGCCTGAGGGTGGAAAAGACATCCGCGCCGTTCAGCAGGCAGACGGCCGTCCGTGAGTCTAGTTTGCTTTTGATCCTGGCGGGAATGCGGTCGATAAGGGTCTGTAGCATAACGTTGTTTCGCAGTCGTGTATACGGAGATTGGTCAATCTTAAAAAAGGCTTAGAAAACTAGCATGATACGCCAGTTCTCGTCAAGGACTACTTTTGTTGTTGACTCCCCCGGTGAAGCGGAATTAGATTTGCTTCACCACGCAGGAGGAACCCATGACGAGCGGCGTCGATGAACAGAGTCTGGAGCGTCCCGATTTGGCGGTGTATGCGGCCCGAAGTGCGGCTTCCCGGGGGCGGAAGCACCGGGAGGAGTTCCGCGACCACCGTCCCGCCTTCGAGCGAGACCGGGACCGGATCATCCATTGCGCGGCATTTCGCCGCCTCGAATACAAAACCCAGGTCTTCGTCAACCACGAGGGAGACTACTACCGCACCCGCCTTACCCATTCGCTGGAGGTTGCCCAGATCGGCAAGGCGATCGCCCGGCGGCTGAAGCTGAACGAGGAGCTGACTGAGGCCCTGGCCCTGGCGCACGATCTGGGGCATACGCCCTTCGGCCATACGGGCGAGGAGGTGCTGAACCGGCTCATGGAGGGTGCCGGCGGGTTTGAGCACAACCTGCAGTCGTTCCGTGTGGTGGACGAGCTGGAGGAGCGCTATCCCGGCTTCAACGGGCTCAATCTCTCCTGGGAGGTCCGGGAGGGGATCGTCAAGCATTCGTCTCCCTACGACCGCCCCTGCGGTGTCATCGACGAGTTCCTGCCGGGGGTCGTTCCGACCATGGAGGCCCAGATCATCAACTACGCCGACGAGATCGCCTACAATAACCACGATATCGACGATGGTCTCAAGTCGGGGTACATCACCCTCGAACAGCTCCAGGGGGTGACGCTCTGGCGGGAGGTCTGGGAGAGGGTCGGAGCCGCCCACCCTGCACTCGATCCGGAGCGGAAGAAATTTCAGACGATCAGTGCCCTGATCGGCGTCTTCATCAAGGACCTGACCGCGACCACGCTGGCCAACGTCCGGGCGTTCGGCATCGAAACCCTCGAAGACCTTCGGAGGGTGAACCGCCCGGTAGTTGCCCTCAGCCCCGAGCTGGCCGAGAAAAACCGTGCCCTCAAACGGTTCCTGCTGGAGAACCTGTACCGGCACTACAAGGTGGAGCGGATGCGGGTCAAGGCGGAGCGCTATCTCACGCAACTCTTCGAAAGCTATCTGAAGCATCCCACCCTCCTGCCGCGCAAGTACCAGCAGAAGATGGAGATTCTCGGGCGCGAGCGGGTGGTATGCGACTACATCGCCGGCATGACCGACCGTTTTGCCCTCGATGAGTTCAAGCGGCTGTTCGAGCCCTACGAGCGGGTGTGATTGCGGAGCCGGGATCTTGACACTCTTGACTCTTCAGCGTTGAATGGGGTATTAAGAAGAAAAAAGCCGGTTCCGATAGACGATAATACTCAACCACCTGCGAGGGTGGGGCGGAAAGCCTACAGGGTCTCACGCAGACAGCCGGGTTGCCGAAATATCGATGGAGAGATATTGTGGCCCCGGCTTTTTTGCATTCCGGCTTCGTGCCGGCAGTATATTTAATATTCTGGAGCAGTTTCCCGCGAAAGGAGCAGAATCATGAAAAGAGCGCTTATGCTCGCAACGCTGTTTACGGTGTCAGCCTCCCCCGTCTTTGCCGCTGACGTCGGGTTCGACCTGAACATCAACGTCGGCAACAGACCGCAGGTGGTCGTTCCTGCCCCGCCGGTCGCCGTCGTCCCGCCCGGGGTCGTGTTCGAGGAGCCGCCGGTATTCATCGCCCCGCCCCGTCTCGGCTTCTACGTCGGGGTCGACATCCCCTACGACATCTTCTTCATCTCGGGCCGCTATTATCTTTATCAGGGGAATTCCTGGTACGTCGCCCCGCACTACAATGGTCCCTGGGGAGTGGTCCGGTACCGGAGCCTTCCGCCGGGGCTGCGCAGGCACAGGCTGGAACGGATCCACTACTACCGGGATCACGAATACCGGGTATACCGCGGGGACCACGACCACTACCGGGGCAGATACTTCCGGCCCGAAAAGGAGTGGAAGGAACGTCGCAAGGAAGAGCACGAGCGGTGGAAGGAAGAGCGGAAGTGGGAGAAAGAGGAGCGGAAACACCGCGGAAGAGGACACTGGGACGACTGATTCCCTGTGTCGGTCATGAACAGAAGGCAGGCAGAGAAAAGGGGTCGCATCGGGCGGCCCCCTCTTGTGTGTGTCCGTTCGATGAAAAAGCCGCCGTTACTTCCCGCGGGGAAGGGCGATCTTCGGCTCCTTCGCCGGACGGTAGAGCAGAAAAGTCCGTCCGAGCACCTGGGCCACATCGGCGCCGCAGGCGGCGGCAAGTTCGTCGGCGACATCGTGGCGGTCCATGAGGCAGCTTTCGAGTATTTTTACCTTGATGAGTTCGTGATGCGCGAGCGCTTCGTCGGTTTCCCGCGTGAGTGATTCCGAGATGTCGGCTTTTCCGACGGTTATCACGGGATTGAGCGCGTGTCCCAGCCCGCGGAGAAAACGTTTCTGTTTTCCAGTCAGCATGTGCCGGTTTCCTTTCATGAATTTTCTGATGCCGCTGGTGCTCAGGAGCCTGTCGGACTTAGGAACGAATCTACTGCAAGAACGGCAAATCGGTCCATATTCCCGGGAATTCTTGACGAATAGAACCACTATTCGCCTTCAAATTCCCGAAAATCTGTCCTCGATCTGCCATTCTTTCGCTACGATTCCCTAAGTCCGACAGGCTCCTATAGCACGAAATAGTCCGAAAGGAAAGGCAATCTCCATGCAGCGACGGGTCATCTGCCGCTGACCGGCTGCACCTGCTGGAGGTATTCGATCAGAAGGTCGATGAACTTCGAAATTCTGGGCCAGTTACTCGTGAGGGCTGCACGTTCTAGCCGGATGCCGATGCCGGTCACGGCGTTGAAGCCGAAGGAGGTGCCGGCTCCCTTGAGATTGTGGGCGATCTTGCGGATGAGGCCGGAATCTTCATGGGCGAGGGCATCCTGAAGCGACGCGACGTCCTGCCAGCGATACTCGAGAAATGTCGGTACGATCTCCATGAGCTCGGGGTCCACGGAAACGGTATGTCTCTTCTGCCTTGTCTGGTCCATGTTTCACGCTCCCTGATTCATGCGCCGGCATGAGCGGCGACGGTGCGCAGGAGGGTTTCCTTTCTGATCGGCTTGGCGAGGTGGGCCGTACAGCCCGCTTCGCGGCTCTGGCGGTGACCGTTTCGCTCCGCATGGGCTGTGAGAGCCAGGATGGGGACCGGCCCGGTACCGCGCGCCCGCTCCCACGCCCTGATCTGCCTGGTGGCCGCGTATCCGTCCAGAACGGGCATCTGCATGTCCATCAGCACGATATCGAAGCTGCCGGAGGTGAACTTCTCGACTGCCTGTCTGCCATCCGCAACCGCCTCGACCAGATGGCCCGACGACGTGAGGAAGACTGTGATGAGCCGGCGGATATCCGTCGTGTCCTCGGCCAGGAGAACGCGGAGCCTGCGGCCGGGGGAGCCGCTCGGAGCGGCGGACTCCGCCGGTTCCCGTTCCGCCGGGAGGGAGGGAGCTCCGAATGGGATCGAGAAGGTAAAGCGGGTTCCTTTCCCTTCTTCGCTTTCAACCTCGACGGACCCGTTCATGAGTTCGATCAGTTTCCGTGCTATGGCAAGCCCCAGCCCCGTCCCCCCTGCCGATCCCGCGGAAGGACCGTGAAGCTGGGCGAACGGCTCGAAGATCTCGTCGAGCTTTGCTCCTGGGATACCGATGCCGGTATCGGCCACCGAGAAGCGCAGGGTGGTTTCCGGCCCCGGAGAAGAGTCGTCCTGCTCGACGGAAATCGTGATCGTTCCCTTGCGGGTGAACTTGATGGCATTGCCCGCCAGGTTTACTAGCACCTGCTGGAGGCGGCGCACGTCGCCGAGGACGAACCCGGGGAGGTCCGGCGCGGCCCGCAGCTCCAGCGACAGCCCCTTGCTCCGGGCAAGGCCGCCGAGCATCTCCCCGGTGCTCCCGAGAAGCTCGGCCGGGGAGAAGAGGGACAGTTCGAGGGGAAGGCGCCCGGCGTCCATCCGGGCACTGTCGAGGATGTCGTTAATGAAGGAGAGGAGCAGCGTGTTTGCCTGCCGGCACTGCGATACGCATTTGCGTTGCCGTGATGAGAGCGGGGTCTCTCCGATGAGTTCCAGGGCGCCGCTGAGGACCTGAAGCTGCGTCCGCATTTCATGGCTTGCGTGGGCGAGGAGCTCACCCCGTGCCCTGGCCGCCTCCGAGGCTTCGGCCAGCGACTGTCTCAGCGTCTCCTCGGTCCTTGTCCTTCTTGCTGCCTCTTCCCTGAGCTCGCAAATCAGGCGCTTCAGCTCATCAATGCTGTCGGGAAGCGGGTGCGACGGGTGGGAGCAGGAAATGGTCATGGCGTGTGCTCTGTTCCGGTGTGCGATGCTGATCCCTGCCTGGTCCGGGACCGGGTATGTCGTCTTCCACGGTGAAGATGTTACCGGTCTGAAATGATTTGAAAGTTGTATACCACAGCTGCGGCAGGTCGGCAATGGAAAAATGTGAATTATTTAATGGCATGTCTCTTGTAGGGAGGGGCGGGAGAAATCCCTTTACAACCTCCCGGAATATCAGATATGCTTTTTCGGTTAAACCGATACGAAGAGGCGGCCCGTCTGATGTTGCGCCGATGTGTGAGGCGTCCGGGCGGCGCCCTTTGTACGTCCAGGAAACGGGTGTCTATGAAGATTGAAAATATCCGCAACTTCTCCATCATTGCCCATATCGACCATGGCAAGTCGACCCTTGCCGATCGCCTTCTCGAGTACACCGGGGCCCTGTCCGAGCGGGAGATGCAGGACCAGTTCCTCGACAAGATGGACCTGGAGCGCGAACGGGGGATCACCATCAAGGCCCAGACCGTCCGGCTCAACTACCGGGCCGACGATGGCAGGGACTACATCCTGAACCTCATCGACACTCCCGGTCACGTCGATTTCACCTACGAGGTCTCGCGTTCCCTGGCCGCCTGCGAGGGGGGGCTTCTCGTCGTCGACGCCTCCCAGGGGGTAGAGGCCCAGACCCTGGCCAACGTCTATCTCGCCATCGACAACAACCTGGAAGTTTTTCCGGTTCTGAACAAGATCGACCTGCCGGCCGCCGAGCCCGATCGGGTCAAGCACGAGATCGAGGAGATCATCGGGCTCGATGCTCACGACGCGGTGCTGGCCAGCGCCAAGGAAGGGATCGGTACCCGGGAGATCCTCGAGGAAATAGTCAAGAAGATTCCGCCTCCCGACGGCGATCCGGCCAAGCCGCTGAAGGCGCTCCTCTTCGACTCGTGGTACGACCAGTACCAGGGGGTCATCATCCTCGTCCGCGTTATGGACGGCACCCTCAGGAAGGGGGACAAGATCCTCCTCATGTCCACCGGCCGGAGCTACGAAGCTCTCAAGGTCGGCGTCTTCGCGCCCGTCATGCGGGAGGTCCCCTCCCTTTCGGTGGGGGAGGTCGGCTTCATCGTCGCCGGCATCAAGGAGGTGCGGGACGCCAAGGTCGGTGACACCGTCACCCTGTTCCACAACCAGTGCACCGCCCCGCTCTCCGGCTTCAAGGAAGTGAAGCCGATGGTCTTCTCGGGGCTCTATCCCATCGACACGGCCCAGTACGAGCAGTTGCGCGACGCCCTGGCAAAGCTCAAACTGAACGACTCCTCCTTCTCCTATGAGCCCGAAACGTCCCTCGCCCTCGGCTTCGGTTTCCGGTGCGGCTTTCTGGGGCTCCTTCACATGGAGATCATCCAGGAACGGCTGGAGCGGGAGTTCAACCTCGACCTCATCACCACGGCGCCTACGGTCGTCTACAAGGTCCACCGGCTCAAGGGTGACGTGATCACCATCGAGAGCGCCAACCAGCTCCCCCCCACCCAGGAGATCGACTACGTCGAGGAGCCGTTCATCCTTGCCTCCATCCACACCCCCAACGAGTTCGTCGGCGGCATCCTGGCGCTGTGCGAGGAGAAGCGGGGGGTGCAGCGCGAGATCAAGTACCTGACCCCCACGCGGGTCATGATCATCTACGAGCTCCCCCTCAACGAGGTGGTCCTCGACTTCTACGACCGTCTCAAGTCGATCACCAAGGGGTACGCGTCCCTGGACTACGAGCACCTGGATTACCGCCGCAGCGACCTGGTCCGGATGAATATCCTCATCAACGGCGAGACCGTCGACGCCCTGTCGCTCATCATCCACCGGGACAAGGCCTATTACCGCGGCCGCGACCTAGTCTCCAAGATGAAGGAGCTGATCCCCCGCCAGATGTTCGAGGTGGCGATCCAGGCGGCCATCGGCACCAAGATCATAGCCCGCGAGACCGTCAAGGCACTTCGCAAGGACGTTCTCGCCAAGTGTTACGGCGGCGACATCACCCGCAAGCGCAAGCTTCTCGAAAAGCAGAAGGAAGGGAAGAAGCGGATGAAGAACGTCGGGAACGTCGAACTGCCGCAGGAGGCGTTTCTCGCCATCCTCAAGGTGGAAGACAAGTAGCGCCCTCCCATTCCCAGCGCAAAGGAACCAGACTATGGATTACAAGGACTTCCAGCACGGACCGAACGGCACCATGGAGAGCGGTGCCGCGCCGGCGGAGCAGCCGGTGAAGAGGAAGCACGTCGTCCGGGAGTATGCCGAGTCGATCATCATCGCCGTCATCCTCGCCCTTTTCATCAGGACGTTCATCGTCCAGGCATTCAAGATTCCCTCCGGTTCCATGGAGGACACCCTTGCCATCGGCGATCACATCCTCGTCAACAAGTTCATCTACGGAACCAAGATTCCCTTCGTTGACGGCCGCTTTCTCAAGATCCGCGACCCGAAGCGGGGCGACGTGATCGTGTTCGAGTACCCCGAGGACCCGAGCAAGGATTTCATCAAGCGGGTGATCGGGCTCCCCGGCGACAAGGTCCAGGTGATCAACAAGCGGGTCTACGTCAATGACAAGCCGTACGTCATTCCCCAGGAGGTCCACAAGGAGAACGATCTCGTCCCCGCGGCCCAGAACCCCCGGGACAATTTCGGTCCCTTCACGGTCCCTTCCAACTCCTATTTCATGATGGGGGACAACCGCGACCGCTCCTACGACAGCCGTTTCTGGGGGGTCGTGAAGAACAATCAGATCAAGGGTCTCGCCTTCATCAAGTACTGGTCGTGGGACCGTGACAACTTCAGTGTGCGCTGGAGAAGCATCGGCACCCTGATCCACTGAATACTTGACACCGTCCCCGACCCGGTGTTACGGTACGAAAAATTTATCCCGGCCTTTTAAATTAACCCCGTGAGGTTAGAAAAGGTGTTTGTGACAGACTCGAACTACAGTCTTATCCGAGCCTTTTCGCCTTCTGTGCGGAAGGGCTCTTTTTGCGCCTGCTGCCGGGACGGCGAAGCGGCCGGGGGGGGACGGAAACACGGGAAAGGAGGGAGCTGTGGCGGAAGAAATGACGACCATTCTTGACGGGGCGGGTGTCAAGCGGGCGCTGACCCGGATTGCCCACGAGATCCTCGAGCGGAACAAGGGGGTTGAGGACCTGGTTCTGGTCGGGATCAGGACCGGCGGCGTGCATCTGGCCCGGGAGCTTTCGGCCCGTCTGGAGGAGATCGAGGGAGCGAAGGTTCCCGTCGGCGAGGTGGACATCACCCTCTACCGGGATGACTTCAAGGGGCAGGCCCCCCATCTGCCGGTGGGCAAGACCGACATCCCCTTCGTCATCGAGAAGATGAAGGTGGTTCTCGTCGACGACGTCCTTTTCACCGGCCGGACGATCCGCGCCGCCATGGATGCCATCATGGACCACGGGCGTCCCGACTGCATCCAGCTTGCGGTCCTCATCGACCGCGGGCACCGGGAGCTGCCGATCCGCGCCGACTTTGTCGGCCGCAACGTCCCGACGAGCATGAAGGAAAAGATCGTTGTCCAGTTCGACACCGATTCCCGGCCGACTGAGGTA
>NZ_DAHVYG010000074.1 GCF_027327745.1 Geobacter sp. | reverse complement strand
GCCGGGCTGTAGGTGAAGCTCCCCGCTATGCCGCCGCTTACGCTGGCGTTCAGTTGCGTGCTGGAGAGCGTCGTGCCGTAGGTGATCGCCGCAGGGGTCGCCCAGGTGATGGTCGGGGTGGTTTTGGTTACTTTGGTGATGGTGAACGTAAACGACTTGGTGGTACTTGCCTGATTGGAATCGGTGACCGTAACATTGAAAGTATAGGTACCGGCAACGGGGCTTGCCCAGCTCAACAGGCCTGTTGAACTAATCGTGAGGCCGACAGGCTGATAGAGAAGGCTGTAGCTCAGCGCATCTTTGTCGGGATCGGTCGCGTCAACCTGGGAACTGTAGGAGGCCGCATCGGTCCCCGCGGGAAGAGCCGTAGTATTTATCACCGGTGGACGGTTGACATGGGTGACGGTCAGCAGCCAGTTCTGCGAAACGGTTCCTCCCTTACCGTCATTAACGGTAACCGTAAGCGAGTAGCTTCCCGCCACCGGAGAAGGCCAGCTAATGACGTTGCCGCTGATTGTCATGCCGGCCGGAGCGCCCGCCAGGCTATACGTCAGGGAATCATTGTTCGGATCCGTGGCAACAACGGTGTACGAATACGCCACATTATCAGTTGCACTGGCAACCGGAGCACTGGTTATGGTTGGAGGGCTGTTGGTAACACCGCTTGATACGGTGATGTCAAAAGCTTGGGTAACGTAGAGGTAGCCCGAATCGGTAGCCTGCACAACTACATGGTTAACTCCGACCTGGGTGGCGTCCGGAGTCCAGGTGATAACCCCGAGATTCGGATCGATGGTCATCCCCGCAGGGGCGGTCGGAAGGCCGTAGGTAACCTTGTCCCCCTTGTTCGGATCAGCCGCAACGGCCATATAGGTATACACCTGACCGACCGTGGCAGTTGTGGCCGGCGTGGAAGTGAACGCCGGCGGCGCATTGATGTATGCGATGAACAGCGTATAGGTCTGGGTTGCACTGAGCGAACCGTCGCTCACCCGGACGGTGACGGTGTTGTTGCCGGTCTGAGCCGATGTGGGGGTCCAGGTAATGAGGCCGGTTGTCGGATCGATCTGCATGCTGGTGGGAGCCGCATCGAGGGAGTAGGTCAGCGTCGTGCCGGCATCGGAATCTGAGGCGGTCACCTGGTAGCTGTAAGGCTGCCCCTCGGTGCCGCTCTTGACCGGAGACGAGGTAATGGCAGGGGGGTGGTTGCAGAGTGTCAGTTTTGCACTGTAGCTCGACGGGAACGCCTCGTCACTGGCAAGCTGTGACGCCATCGTGAAATCCACGGCGGAGTTGACGGTGAAAGTCCCCTGCACCGTCTGCTGCACCGCCCCGGCAGCCAGCTGCGGAACGTTCCAGTTTACGGTACCGGTCGTGGCATCGTAAGTCCCGCCGTTCGTCGCAGAGGCGAGCGATATGTCACGGGCCAGCTGCTCGGATATCTGAATGTTATTCACCGGAGAAGACGTGTTACGGGTATTGTCGAACGTATAGGTGTTGGTGAAGGTCTGACCGTAGTTGACGCAGGTCCCGGGAGTACTCTTGGAAAGGTAAAGCGCCTTGGTCGGATAGAACGCGTCCGTGATTGTGAACGAGGTCGGAGTAGCGGGATCAACCGTCAGGTCCCATTGGAGAGCGAACTGCTTGTCGCCATTGTCGAAGATGCCGCCCGGGATGGTGTAGGGTCCGGCAAAATTGTCGAGGTCGTACGGGGTGGCTCCGTTGGCCAAGTTTCCCAGGAACTGGCTGTTGTCGATGCCGTAGCGGCTGGGCGGTACGGTGGCACGCTCCACGAGGGTCGTGCCGGAACCGACGGTGTCGCTCGCCGTGGCGAAATTGGACTGGTAAGCCTTGCCGTTGACAATCGCTGTGTTCTCAAAAAGGTCGGGACCGGTCTTGAGATCATAATCGGAGTAACTGAAGAGATGGAGGTCGAGGGGGGCTGCCGTGAGGTTGGTGATGACAACCTTTTTGTTGAGTGTCGACCGCCCCGTCGTCCCACCGATGAGCTCGTAGGTCACGGCCATCGTGAATCTGCCGGCCTTTTCGGTAAAGGTCAGGGTGACGGAAGAGGCTGTCTGGCCGGTAGCGGCCACCGTGAAGGGAGCCGTGGAGTCGAGAGCATCGCCGCTCACAGGCAGCTCGGGCGACGTCGTCCCGATCCGGTAGTAGAAGGCCTGCTGGCTGACATGTTCGACACTGTCAAATATCCAAGAATAAACGCCAGGACTCTTTCCGGCGCTACCGGAATCGTTGAAGGCCACCGTCGAATTACCACTGGTGAGAGTCCAGTTGGCAGCATTTGCCTGCGGGACGAATGCTGCCACCACAAAGAGGCAGAGTGCCCACAACAACACTTTAAATCTCTGTGCAAAGTCCATGATCTCGTACCTTCTTCCTTTCAATTCCACTGCGTTATGTTTCAATTCTGTGCGAAATATTTACCAGTCGTAAGTCATTCTGCGTGAGCTGTGATCATCGCACTGGCCGGCGGAGGACCAGCAGTTCCCCTCATCGTAGCTGAAGGGGGTGCTTGCCTTCCTGAATCCCTTGAGCAGCGCAGTATTGGTGTTGATGATGTAGGGATAGGGGTCCGGGGTCGTGGCGCCGTAACCGTAGACGATGAGCCGAGACCTCTTGTTGCCATGGGGAACGACCGAATGGCAGGAGACACAGGGAACACCCGAATACCTTTTGCCGTCAACCGTAAAGGATTCCTGATGGTCACCCTCGCGGTGAACGTTGTTTTTCCACGATCCCCCCGAATAGATGGGGTGGCAGTTCACGCAGAAGAGGTCGGCGGACCAGTTACTTGTGCTGCTCCTCAGGTCGCCGAGGGACCAGAGCTTGCCGTTGCGGTCGTAGGGCCAGTAGACGCGGGGGCCATTGAGGAGATATTTGGTCGGCGTCGCCCCCGCCGTCGTCGGAGCCGCATGACAAGCGCCGCAGGCCATGGTCTGGCTACCCACGTTGCTCCACTGTGCGGTCATCTGCTGGATCGTCAGCTTCTTCGGAGCGTAGGAACCGGTCTGGTTATTGAGGGGGACCTGAACCGGGTGGGCCGAGAGGTTATTCGGATTGAATTCCATCGGCTGGTCCGTAAGAGGGACCCCCGACATGCTGATGATAGTGCTGACTCCGGTCGGCGCGGCTCCAAAGGCGTTGTAGGAGTGGCACCGGTAGCATGCCTGATACTGCTTGGCCGCAGGAGTCACCAGCGAAAACGTCGTGATCTGGGTCCAGAGGGGCGCGGTGCCGGGCTCGACACCGGTAAGCATCATCCAGTTGGCGAGGTAGGAACCGTGCCTGTCGTAGTGGACGGTGGTCTTGTGGCAGTTCAGACAATCCCTGAAGGGGGCGAAGACGTACGTGTTGGTGACCGGATCGAGCACCTGCTGGTGACAGCCGGTAACGGGCTGGGCGCTCGGGTCGCCGTAACAGCTCAACTGCCGGGGAGGAAGGGTGAGGTTATGGTGCCGCTCCACGTTGTTCGTCGAAGGGTGGCACTTGCTGCAGTCATTGAAGGTGAGTGCCTGGGCCCCCCCGCTCCCAAACAGACCAAACAACGCTACGATCATAAGACCTAGACCGACCGACGCACTTGCCCTCTGTAGCAGATTTGCCTTCATACCGCCTCCTTGCTTAATCTAGCAAGATCTGGATGGATGCCTTCTTCCGCAGTTCCATAGTATGAGCGTCCAAACGCCTTTCATCGGCGAAACGCTGAAGGTACCGGGCGATAAACTCTCGCACCTCGGTGAGGGGGCGCGGCGCCCCCGGCTTTCTGTCCAGCACCTCGATGATGTGAAAACCGTAGTTGCTCCTGACCGGCTCGCTCACCTCGCCGATCTTGAGAGAAAAGGCAACACTGTCAAACTCGGGGGGCATGTAACCGCGGGCAATATAGCCCAGCTCTCCCCCGGCAGAAGCGGAGGCGCACGCTGATGCCTCCTTGGCGACCGCGGCAAAATCCTCCCCGGCCACAAGCCGACTGCGGATTTCGCGGGCTTTTTTCTCGGCCTTTGCGACGGCATCCGCACCGCTGCCGGCCGGTTCGATCAGGATGTGCCGGACCTTGATCTGCTCCGGCACGTAAAAACTTTTCGGGTTGTCGCGGTAAAACCTCTCGACCTCTTCAGCCGGTACCGCAATGCCGGTGACCTTGTTCCCCCTCAGGTATTCCTCGTAGCGCACACCTTCGCGCAACTCCGCCATGAAGGCATCGAGGGACTTCCCCCTCATCTGGAGGCTTTTGAGGAACGCTTCTTCGTTGGGGAACCTTCCCTTGATCTCCTGCAGCCTTTTGTCCACCTTGGCTTCGAGATCGGCGACAGGATACCGGCTGCTTGCCTGCCGGAGAAGCTCTGCATCGATGAGGGCGTCGAGGGCCTTTCTCCGCTGGTAGTCATCGAATTTTCCGGGGTCCCGCCCCATACCCGTCGCCTTCCCCTTGTTAGCCAGGGCGATCAGGTGGGCATCCAGCGCCTCTTGGTAAATCGGCGTCCCATTGACGATGGCAACGACCTTCTTCGTCTCCTTCACCTCGCCGGCCCGGGCAGTAGAGGGAGAAAGGTGGGAAAAAAGCGCCAACCACACCATCAGGAAACCGAGAACTATCGTGCGTGCCGTGTGCATCACTCGCCCTTCACGTCCGGGTTACGGGTTGAGTTTCGTAATGGTGATATCGGCCGATGTTCCGGTATCGCCGCGGGGAGTGAACGCAAGCGTCGTTTGAGGACTGTCGAGGGTCACGGCAAAGGTCACTTCCTGCGAGGGGGATGTAAAAGGAAACGAGTAGGGGCGCAAATATCTGAACCTCTTCCCTTTGTTGGCGAAGGCGACAACTCCCTCCAGTCCGTTGTTCTTCAAGCTGAGCGAATAGCTCCCTTGACCAAGGGAAAGCGATTGCGCATCGCGCTTCGGCGACCTCCCCTTTCGCTCGAGGTGCAGCTTGTGAGTTTCCTGGGGAACCGTAGCGGCCGAAAGATCGACCAGTCCCCAGCCAAAGTACTTGTCGCGTCCGGGGTCTCCCACGTCCTTTGCCGTGCCGTCAAGCCTTGCCCGTACCTCGTCGGCGCGGCCGCCGGTGCCGTTGGCGTCCGCAATGCCGGAGGACAGAAGCACGGCCGCCGCCCCCGCCACGTGAGGAGCCGCCTGGGAAGTCCCGCTCAGGAGCGCGTATCCCCCGCCGCTGACCGTAGACTTGATGAAGGTCCCCGGGGCGGCCAGCTCCACTTTCGTGCCATAGCTGGAAGCGTACGGGGAGGTGAATATGGCGCGCTGGTCATTCTGGTCGGTTGCGGCGACGGCGATGACGGAATCAAACGCAGCCGGAACCGAGACGATTTCCCTGTCGTCGTTTCCCGCTGCGGCCACCAGGACGATGCCGGCCTGATAGGCCCTGTCGCATGCATCCTTGAGGGGCTTGAAATAATCGGGATAAACGGAATAGATGTCGCCGGAGTAACCGATACTGAGGTTGATCACGTCCATCTTATTGTCGATGGCCCACTCGATCCCCGCGACCACCGTATCCATGTCTCCGCCGGTGTTGTTGGCGCCGAAGACCTTCACCGCGTAAAGCGATGCTTCCGGTGCCACGCCAACGACACCGGTGCCGTTGTCCCGCGCCGCGATGACCCCGGCCACGTGGGTCCCGTGGCTCTGGGAATCGTCGTCATAGGGATCGGCGTTATCTGCAACAAAGTTGTATCCACCCCGATAGTTGTCCTTGAGGTCGGGATGGTTGTAGTCAATTCCGGAGTCGACAATGGCGACCTTGACCCCCGCCCCTTTGAACCCCCGCGAAGCGGCGGTTTCCGAACCGATCCGCTGAACTCCCCACGAATCGACATATTCGGGGGACGGAACGCTGAGGGGCTCGACCGGGCGGATCAAGGTAAACTTTATATTGTCGACGACATAGGCAACCGAGGGGTCCTTCTTGAGGCGGGCAATCTCCTCCTCGGGAAGTTCCGCGGCAATGGCGGGAATGTGCCGGTGGATACGCTTGATGCGTCCCCTGGCACCGTAAACCAGGTTTTCTTCATGATCGGCGGGGGCATGGCGGAAGCCGACGATCACTTTCTTCGTGGCGGCAAACGTGTCAAGCGGCATGAGAAGCAGCGCGCCCGTCACAGCGACGAGCAGGGTGCGTAAGGCATTCATGTGCGTACCTCATGAAAAGTGGAAGCTTCCATCAATCATGCGAAAAGAGGGGGATAGGGAGGAACCCTCCCTATCCCCGGGACATCAGATACTACCGCTTGGTCTTCTTCGCGGCTCCGGTAATGAGCCTGCTGACCGGTCCGTAAAGGGTCTTCACGGTGACCGTGCTGCCAGCCTTGAGGGCAGTGTTGGTGACAACGATCTTCGTGTTACTCCAGTACGTGATCGCGCACTGGCTGCCATCGGCGGCAAAGACGCCGAGGCCGGTGTTCACGTCGACCGGCGGTTGCTGGCCGAAGCCATTGCCGGTGATGGTGACAGTGCTGCCACTGATCGAAGCAGACTTGATGGCGAGCGGCGGAAGAACGGCGACTCTCGTCAGGTTGCTCTGCTTGTCTCCCTTGACGACGAGCAGATCGTAGGTACCGACCGGAAGAGCCGGGATGGTGGCCTGGATCTCGCTCACGGTGATCGAGGTCGGCTGGACGGTGACGGTGGTGGAGCCGTTCGTCAGTTTGACGGCCGAGGTGAAGTCAGTCCCGTTGCTCTGGTTGGTGAAGCTGCCACCGGTGATGGTGATGGCGTTTTCCTGGTTGGCGATGAGAGCCCTGGTGCTCACGTCAGAGACGAACGGTACGATGGCGCCGGCCGGGGACGCATCGGTCGCGTACTTCTGGAACGTACCGTGGCAGCCCCAGCAGTCGAAGTCGGCACCGACGTGGCCATAGCCGAGCGGCATGGCGCCCGGAACAACGTTCGGGCCGGTCGGGCTGCCGGAGGGGCCGGCTCCGGAGGGATTCTGGATGTTGTGGAGCGACTTGACGCCATGGCAGCGCTCGCAGGTTCGGATGTCGAGGAAGTTGGCATCGCCGGGAGCACCGCCGTGGCACCAGGTGCAATCGCCGACCATGATCGGCTGACCGGTAACCGAGGTCGGAGCCCCAAGGCCGGTCCCGTGGTGGTTGTCGGCGTTGCTCTTGATGTCCTTCGGCCCGACGGTGGGGGACGCAGCAGCAGCCTGGTGACACGCCATACACCCGCCGTAGTTACGCGGTACGGCAGGGTCATTGCCGCGCCACTTGGTCTCGGGGGTCACGGAGGACTTGGCGTAGGTCGGGATGAAATGGCCGTCAAGCGGGTTGTCGATGAAGCTGCCGTGACAGAACTTGCAGTCCTGTTGCTGGGCGGCCGTCGTGATGTGGTGCGGGGTCCTGGAGTGGCAGCGGAGACAATCCCTGAAGTCGGCGAAGGTGAACCCGCCGGAACCGTCGGGAACCAGCTGGTGGCACCCGGTAACCGGGGTGGCGGTGGGATCGCCGTAGCAGCTCAGCTGCCGCGGGGGAAGCGTCAGGTTGTGGTGCCGCGGAACGACAACGGCATCACTGATGTGACACGGGGCTGCCTGCAAGCAGTCCGAGCGGGTCAGGGCCGAGAAGGTGGTATCATAGATACCCCCATTCTGGTTCACTGGCGGCGGTGGCACCACCGCCCAGTTGACAGCGGCAGCGCCGAGAACGAGCGTGGCCGCAAGCGAAGCGCTCAACAGAATCTTTTTCTTCATCCTTTCTGCTCCTTTCGTTAATGTGCTGCAAACCAGTACAAACTTACTTCTTCCCTTTCGGGCATCGATGCCGACTATCACCTCCCTTGCCTTGGATTGACGTTCAGCCGCGTCATAGATATCAAGTACGTCATTGCATCCTTTTGCGGAAGGCAGCCGCGCGACATGGAATGCCACCCCCTCCCAAACCGAGGCCGCATCGCTCCGGAAATGCACCTGTGAGTGTGCTGCCTGCAGAGACCTCTTCATGCATGTCGACAGGCCGGGCAAACTGGAAATCAACAGGTCCAGACATGAGACTCAAACAAACGAAAAAACAAGCATTAATACGATATAAGATTAAAATCAATGGAG
The DNA here is from genome assembly GCF_027327745.1 of Geobacter sp. Lineage (GTDB taxonomy): Bacteria > Desulfobacterota > Desulfuromonadia > Geobacterales > Geobacteraceae > Geobacter. The sequence continues at coordinate 38,659 of NZ_DAHVYG010000074.1, read as the reverse complement.
AGAAAAACGGTTAGGAATCATCTCAGGAGGCCCTGATCAATGATCGGCATCACATTTCACGAAAACAGCCGCATTTTAAACCCGGCATCCAAATTATCAATACAAAATTTACACCGCAATGTCGATTCCTTGACACACGACCAAATTATCCTCTCCAACACTCCGATTTCGTTGAATTTTGTATTCTCCTTTCCCAAGCGGCCACGGGCAAATCAAATCGAGCCCTGTCATAATTCTGTCTTTTGGCGACAACAACCGCCAAATCACCACCTTCTGCGCGACGAAAATAGCGAATGTGTCACCAGCCAAAATAAGTAAGGTCCAATAAAAACGTATGTCTTTACAGGTTTTCCTGTTGACTGTATTTTATTAACACGCATTAACTTGCAACTATCGAGCCCAATAAGCGCAAACCCGAAGCTGAATAGCCGGGTGCGTGAAATGGAGACGTCAGGGTATGCCGACACCATTGAGCACTGCCGAGCATCGGGGACAACGGCCATTCTTGACAACGATGGCTTCAACGCGAAATCCGGTGCGCGAAACAAGCAGTTCGCCACAGGCGGAGCAGAAGGTGCTTTCGCCCTGCAGGCCGGGGACATTCCCTTCGTAGACATAGCGCAAACCCGCCTCCAGACCGAACCGGCGGGCCCTTTCTAAAGTTTCGGGCGGGGTTCTCGGCTGATCGAGCAATCGATACGTTGGATAAAACTGGGTAACATGCCAGGGAGTCTCGATGCCGACCTTATCGGCAATGAATCCGGCCATTGCCTGCAGTTCCTCATCGGAGTCGTTGAGGTTGGGAATGATCAGGGTGGTGAGTTCGATCCAGATGCCGAGCTTCTTATATTCAAGAATAGAAGCAAGCACCTCGTCGAGCATCGCGTGCACGACTTCACGGTAAAAGCGCTCGGAAAACCCTTTAAGGTCGATGTTGGCCGCATCGAGGTAGGGGGCGATCCGGGCAAGGGCCTCGGGAGTTATGTAGCCATTGGTCACAAAGACGTTCTTCAGGCCGTTGCGATGGGCCAACACGGCGGTATCGTAGGCGTATTCGAAGAAAATGGTAGGTTCGGTGTAGGTGTATGAGATCGACCGGCATCCGGATGCCAACGCCCTGCTGACGATCAGTTCGGGGGGGAGGTCGTGACCGGCGAGGAAAATCTCGCCTCGCGGCGCCTGGGAAATTGAATAGTTCTGGCAGTGAAGACAGCGAAAGTTGCACCCGACGGTGGCGATGGAGTAGGTGCGGCTTCCAGGCATGAAGTGGAAAAAGGGCTTCTTTTCAATTGGATCGACATGTTCCGCCACCGCCTTTCCGTAGACCAGGGAATAGAGTACGCCTCCCCGATTTTCCCTCACCCCGCAGATACCGCGTCCGCCATCCGGAATCGTGCAGCGGAAACGGCACAGGGCACAGTTGACCGTACCCCCTTCGTCTTTGGAGTAGAAGCTCGCCTCTCTCATAACCCGCTCCCATAAGAACTTGTTAAGTATATCAAGGCAGGGAGTTATGACAAGAGCTCAAGGTGCAAAACCATGGTTGGGGATTATTCAATGGAAAAAATATTGCTGCGCCAACTGAAAAACAGGGCCAGATCAGCAACTTGAATCCCGTGTCGGCATAATTTCGTTCTAATCGTCAGAGCATGCCTGTTTTCCGGCGTTCGGACCTCGGCAGGCGGCGGAAATATTCTTCCCTCACCCCCGAGTTCTAAAATATCGATCTGGCATCCGCCACCTCTTAGCGCATAATCTACTGTTTTATATGACTTTTTACAATAAAACCCCTTGCAACGCCCAGGCGCCTTTCTCTATAGTTGAATTACAGCACAAAGAAAGGAGGATACGCTATGAAGTGTCCTATCTGCAGCACCAGCACGGGAATCGAAATCGACATGCACGCTGACGGCTATGCCGACAATCTGCTCGAATGCACGCGTTGCGGCACGATGTGGATTGAATCGTTCGAGGAGAAAATCCTGCTGAACAACAAGGTTGCCTGAGGCTGATGAAAATGGGAGGACTCCCGGATGCGGGCCGCACGGGGAGCAGCGGACGGGAGTACCGCCGGACCGGGCATGGAGGATGCGGAAGAGCGGGACGAGGCCTGTTAAAACCAGTTAGAACATGAACCTGCGCATGCTGATGTTGAGCAGGATTGCCACCCCCACCATCGACGTTATCATGGAGGTTCCGCCGTACGAAAAGAGCGGAAGCGGAACGCCTACCACCGGGAATATCCCTATCACCATTCCGATGTTGATGACGATGTGCCAGAAGAGCATGGCGGTGACCCCGACCGCCATCAAGCTCCCGAAGCGATCGTTGCAGCGGCTTGCGATGTGGAGCCCCCAGAAGATTAGGAACAGGTAGAGCAGCAGCAGCACAAGGCACCCGACGAATCCCCATTCTTCGCCGAATACCGAAAAGGCAAAATCGGTATGCTGTTCGGGGAGAAAACGGAGCTGCGCCTGGGTCCCCTGCATGAATCCCTTCCCCAGTACCCCTCCTGAACCGATTGCTATCTTGCTCTGGATGATGTGGTACCCGCTGCTCAGCGGGTCGCGCTCGGGATCGAGAAAGTTGAGGATCCGGTTCTTCTGATAATCCCGCAGGTAGTAGTGCCACGCCAGGTAGACGGCAGGTATGGCCGCAAACAGGCAGGTGACAAACGCCGAGAGCCTGACCCCCACATAGGCGAACATCGAGCAGGCGATGAGAATGACGAGGATCGCCGTGCCGAGGTCCGGCTGCTTCATGATCAGCGCCGCGGGCACCCCTATGAAAAGGGCCGGATACGCAAGGTCCTTCAACGTCAGTCCTCCGACGGTCGAATAGTTCGAGAAGAAGCGGGCAAGGATCATGATGGCGACGATTTTCATCGGCTCCGAAGGCTGTATGCTGAAAAACCCGAGATGAAGCCACCGCGTGGCCCCCATGGAGGTTTTTCCCACCACCAGGACGACCAGCAGCAGGAAGCAGAGCATTCCGTAGAACCAGTACGAGACATCCTCCAGCAGGTGATAATCGATACTGCAGACCACCACCACCAGCAACAGGCCAGCTACGATCCAGTACAACTGCTTCACGAAGAAGGGGGTGCCGACAATGGTGTATGATGCCGAGGCGCTGTAGATGTTGACGACCCCGACGACGCAGATGACGAGCACGATCCCAAAAAGGGTCCAGTCAAAGTTGGTTATCAGTCTCCTGTCGATCATTGCTCATTCTTCCCCTTGCGGCGCAGGTTTCGTCATTTCCTGGCCGCTTTCGCCAGTTCCGCCTTTTTCTTCACCGCCGGGCGGGGCACTGTCCGCGTTGGCCGGCTTTCCGACGGGACTCTTTCTCTCGAAGTAGGCCCGCAGAATACTCCCCGCGATGGGGGCGGCGGCAGCACCGCCGTGCTCGCCGTGCTCAACCACCACCGCCACGGCAATTTCCGGCCTGTCGTAGGGAGCGAAGGCGACGAAGAGGGCGTGATCGCGGTACTGGTAAGGGATTGCTCCTCTCTTGTCCCGCTGTTTCACCACCTGCGACGTGCCGGTCTTTCCCGCCACGCGCACGTCATAGAGCCGGGCCTGGCCGCCGGTCCCCCCCCCTTCGTTCACCACGGCGAGCAGTCCTTCCTTCACGAGGCGGAAACTGCGCGGGCTGATACTCGTGCGGGTCACGACCTCCGGCTTGAACTCCCGGACTACCCTCCCCTCCTGGTCGATGACCCGTTTCACGAGATGGGGCCGATAGACCGTCCCGTCGTTGGCAACAGCCCCGATCATGGCCGCGAGCTGAATCGGGGTCATCAGCACGTACCCTTGCCCGATGGCGGCCGGGAGGGTGTCACCCTGAAACCATTTTTTGCCGTACCGCTTCTCCTTCCAGGCACTGTCGGGGATCAGCCCCCCCTTCTCGTTTTCGAGCCCGACCCCCAGCGGCGCCCCGAGGGCGAATTTGCGGGCGTAGGCAGCAATACGGTTAATCCCGAGCTTTTCCCCCAACTGATAGAAGTACACATCGCACGATTCCTTGAGGGCCCGTTTCAGGTCGACCGTCCCGTGCCCCTTCTTCTCCCAGCAGCGGAAGGTATTGTGGCCGAGCACATAGGCCCCCTTGCAGTACGAGGAACTCCGCTCGTCGACGACTCCCTCTTCCAGGCCGGCCAGGGCGGTGATGATCTTGAAGGTGGAGCCGGGTGGATACTGTCCCTTGAGCGCCTTGTTCTCCAGCGGATGGCGCTTGTCCTCCAGGTACTCCTTCCACTTGTCCGGCGGCATTCTGCCGGCGAAGAGAGCCGGGTCGAAGCCCGGATTGCTCACGAAGGCGAGGATCTCCCCCGTGTTGACATCCATGGCGACGGCGGCCCCGGCCTGCTCGCCAAACGCCTTCTCGGCCTGCTTCTGGAGCGCCGCATCGATGGTGAGGACGAGGCTGGAGCCGACGGCGGGCGGCGTCTCGGAGATGGTTCGCAGGACGCGGCCACGGGCATCCACCTCGATCTGGCGTCCCCCGTCCCGGCCGTGCAGCAGTTTCTCCCAGCTCCGTTCAATGCCGCTCTTGCCGATGTAGTCACCGGAGTTGTAGCCGCTGGCAGCATCCTTCTTCAGGTCTTCTTCCGAGACCTCGCCGATGTAGCCGAGGAGGTGGGCGGCAAGGGTGCCGTCCTCGTACTGACGCACCGGTTTCATCTCGATCTCGATGCCGGGGAGCCAGAGGCGGTTCTCCTCCAGCACTTCGAGCTGGTCGCGGGTGATTCCCGATGCGAGGACGATGGGATAATAACGGGCGCGCCCCTTCCCTTTCTCCCATTTGTCGAGGAGCTCGGCGCGGTCGATTTCGAGATAACGCGACAGCCGTTCGAGAAGGGCGTCGCGGTCCCTGACCTCCTGGGGAATGACCGCCACGCTGAAGGAAGGGCGATTGGTGACGAGTACCGCGCCGTTTCGGTCGAAAATCGTCCCCCGGGATGCGGCCACGGGAACGAGCCGGAGACGGTTGCTTTCGGACTGGCTCTGGAGCTCGTCGGATTTGACGATCTGCAGATACCACAGGCGGGTCAGCAGAAGGAAGAAGAGGGCCGCGGCGAAGATCGAGAGAAAGACAAGCTGTCTCTTGGAGCCGTAATTGTCATGGATGAAACGATGCCCGTTCACCGTGCGTCCCCCATCCGCGCCAGGGGGGAGAAGGTGAACACGATGGAAGCGACGAGAGCGTTTACGAGCCCCTGGGGGACGATGCTCTGGAGGAGCGTTTCATAGATCCCCTGAGCGGCGGAAAAAAGGGCCAGGAGCAGCAGGTTCAGCAGGGCGTTGCCGATGCTTGCCGAGAAGACGCCGAGAATCATGAGGGAGCGGCGGTCGGTGAAGAGACGGTCGGCGACGGTGCGCAGCACGAGGAAGATGAGGAGATAGGAGAAACCGTTCAGCCCCAGGTAGAGGCCGCTGAAACTGTCGTGCACCAGGCCGAGGGAGTATGCCGCCACCCCCCACAGGGCCGATTCGCGCAACCCCATGTACACAACGAAGATGATCAGGAGGTTCGGCTGGAAGGGGTCCGCCACGTAGGCGGGGAGGAGCGTAACCTGCAGCACGAGCGCCGCAAAGACGAGAATGGTATACCAAGTGAATTTAATCATGACCGTTTTGCATCAGAACAAGGACTTCTTCGAGCTTTGCCATGTTAACGGCCGGTCTTACGTCGATGGACTGAAAGATGCCGTACTCCCCCTTCTTGACCATGGAGACCTCGCCGATGACCAGCCCCTTGGGGAATATCCCCCCTATCCCGGAGGTGACGAGGATGTCGCCCACCTTCACATCCTCCTCGCGCAGCGAAAACTCCAGGGAGCAGAGCCCGCCCCCCTTCCCCTTCACGACCCCCCGGGCGCGGGAGCGCTGGACGACGGCGGCGATGCCGCTGGCATGGTCGGTCAGCAGCAGGACCCGGGAACTCCCCGACGCAACCTTCACCACCTGTCCCACCACCCCGCTGGCGGCAACAACCGGCATTCCCTCCTGCAGGCCGTCAACGGTCCCCCGGTTTATGACGAGGGTCTTGAACCAGGGGGAATTATCCTCTCCGATGACCATGGCCGCCACCGACGAGGTCTTGATGGTCCCCTTGAGGTTCAGCAACGCCCGCAGCCGGCCGTTCTCCAGGGCCGCTTCCCGCCCTTCGAGAAGCCGGGCATTGAGGATCTTCACCGACTGGCGGAGCTGCTTGTTCTCTTTCCTGACATCGACCAGATCGATGTAGTCGCTCCAGAGCCCTCCGACAGAATTGCCGATCCGCTCGCCGACGTTGTGAAGAGGGGCAAAGATATCCATGACGGTCCGTTCGAAGGCGTTGGCGTGTTCCTTGTCCCGGAGGTTGAGGGAATAGAAGGCAAGGGCGACCAAGAGGGCCACCCCCGTGATGATGGGAAACCGGTATCGTTTGATCAGTTCCAGCATGGGGCTCAAGGGAGCGGCACGGCACCGCGGCGGGTGCGGCGCCGATGCCGCCTTAGTCGAGGCAGAAGGGGGATCCCTCAACCTCCTCGTGGCGAATCTCGTCCACCGGCGACTTCTTCCCTTCGCCGGCATAGAGCCTGTTCGGCGCGTTGAAGACGATGCCGTCCGCCGTACCGATATTCTTGTACGCGTGCACGACCCCCGGCGGAACGATCACGGCAAGGGGTGCGTCGGCGCCGGCGAAGATCGTCTGACGGACGCCGAAGGTAGGGGAATCCCGCCGCGCATCCCAGAGGAAGACCTTGAAGTTGGAGGGGCCGATGAAGCAGAACCAGTCGGTCTGGTCGACGTGCTCATGGGGGCCGCGAGCCACACCCGGCTGGGTCATGGAGAGGTACGCCATGACCGGCATGGTCTGGGGATCGGTCTCGTCGCTGCGGAAGAGCTCGGCGAGCCATCCCCGCTCGTCCAGATACTTGGCGAGGGGACGGACGGTGACGTCGTGAATCTTCCCCTTCGTGAACTCGGGCCAGCCGGACATCAGTTCCTCCCTCCGCACAGTTCGGTTTCGTTATAGACCCGGACGAGGTAGTCCCGGTACGAAGACTTCGGGGTAGCGGCGATGGCGGCGGCCATCCCCTTGCAGTCGATGTACCCCATCCGGAGCGCAATCTCTTCGAGGCAGGCGATCTTGAGCCCCTGGCGCGCCTCCAGGGTCCCGATGAAGTGCGAAGCTTCCAGGAGGCTCTGGTGGGTGCCGGTATCGAGCCAGGCGATCCCCCGGCCGAGCTTCTGCACCCTCAGCTCGCCGCGCTGGAGGTACTCAAGGTTCACGTCGGTGATCTCCAGCTCCCCCCGGGCCGACGGCTTCAGGCTCCGGGCGATGGCGCTCACCTTCCCGTCGTAGAGATAGAGCCCCGGCACAGCGTAGTTGCTCCGCGGCTCGGCGGGCTTCTCCTCGATGCCGACGGCCCGGCCGTCCCCGTCGAACTCCACCACTCCGTAACGGTGGGGGTCGTTCACGTAGTAGCCGAAGATCATCGCCCCGCCGTCGAAACCGGACATGGCCAGGTCGAGCTCCATCTTCCCGTAGAAGATGTTGTCGCCAAGGATGAGACAGACGGGATCGCCGGCGATGAACTCCTCCCCTACGATGAACGCCTGGGCGATTCCGTTGGGCTCGGGCTGGACCCGGTAGTCGAGCCTCACCCCCCAGCGGGAGCCGTCCCCGAGAAGGGCCTGAAACCGCGGGGTATCGTGGGGGGTGGAGATGATCAGGATTTCGTTGATCCCGGCCATCATCAGGGTGGCCAGGGGATAATAGATCATCGGCTTGTCGTAGACCGGCTGGAGCTGCTTGCTAGCAACGAGGGTGAGGGGATAGAGGCGGCTCCCCGCCCCTCCGGCGAGGATGATGCCTTTCCTGATGGCCATGAAGAATCTCCGAAAATCGGTAAGATTGAACCAAAAACGTCCTTGGAACGGTCAGTTATAACATGGCTGCCTGAAAAACGTCAAACGGTATCTCCCCCCGGCACCGGCGCGGCAATGCCGCTCCCTTCTTCAGCAAGGATCAGGCGGGCGGCAGCGATGAGGTCATCGCAGACCGGCACCTGCCGGGGCACCAGCGGGGCCTCGTCGCTGCCGTAGCCGGTCCGGACGATGACCGATCGGCAGCCGGCAGCCGTCCCTGCCTCGACGTCGATCACCTTGTCACCCACGAGCCACGAGCGACGAAGATCGATCCCGTGGGCGGCGGCAGCAGCGAGAATCATGCCGGGAAGGGGTTTGCGGCAGGCGCACTCGACGCGGTAGGGGCCGACGCCGTGCCGGGGGTGGTGCGGACAGAGATAGTAGGCATCGATGGCGGTGCCAGCCTTGGCCAGCTCCCCGTCCACGAAGCGGTGCAGCCGGTGGACCGCCTCCTCGTCGTAGTAGCCGCGCGCCACCCCCGACTGGTTCGTCACCACGATCACGAGAAAGCCGGCCTCCCTGAGGAGGCGGATCGCCTCCGGCGCGCCGGGAATGAACTCGAACTCCGCGGCCCGGTGCAGGTACGACTTCTCCACGTTGATGGTGCCGTCGCGGTCAAGGAATACGGCACGCCGCAGCTCCTTATTCCCCACGCCTTACCTCTCTAGCCATAGCTGTTGAGAATCTTCTCGATGATGTTCGTGGTGGATCGGCCGTCGACGAACTGCACCAGTTCCACCCGGCCGCCGTAGGACTCCACGACCTCCCTGCCGACCACCCCCTCGGGGGTGTAGTCCCCCCCCTTGACGAGCACCGCCGGCCGGAGGGTCTCGATGAGCCGCAGCGGCGTATCCTCGTCGAAGATCACCACGTAGTCGATGCAGTCCAGCGCCGCCAGGATATGGGCACGTTCCTCCTCGCCGATGAGGGGGCGCTTCTCCCCCTTGAGACGGCGCACCGAGGCATCGCTGTTGAGCCCCAGCACCAGGATGTCGCCGAAGCCCTTCGCCTTCTGCAGGTATTTCACATGCCCCACGTGGAGGAGGTCGAAACAGCCGTTGGTAAAGACGATCCGCCGTCCCCGCCCCTTTTCCACCGCGACGATCTCCGCGAGAACGTCGAGGTTCTTGATCTTCGTGTCGCTGTCGCCGTGATGAAAGCCGAGGGAGCCGACGATCTCCGCCGGGGAGACCGTGGAGGTCCCCACCTTCCCGACCGCCACCCCCGCCGCCACGTTGGCCAGTCTGGCCGCATCGGCGAAGGTCGCCTTCCCGGCAAGGGCCATCCCCAGCACCGCCAGCACCGTATCGCCGGCGCCGGTCACGTCGAAGACCTCCCGGGCGAAGGTCGGGATATGGACCACCTCCCCTCCCCGCAGAAAGAGCGACATCCCCTCCTCGCTCCGGGTGATCACCAGCGCCGTCAGGTCGGCCGTCTCCAGGAGCCGCGCCCCGGCCCGGCGAAGGCTCTCCTCGTCCCGGATGGCGATCCCCGATGCGGCCTCGGCCTCCTTGCGGTTCGGGGTAAGGAGGGTGGCGCCGCGATACTTGCCGTAGTCGCTTCCCTTCGGATCGACGACCACTGGAATCCCCCGCTCCCGGGCAAAACCGATGATGGCGGCGAGCAGCGCCGGGGTCAGCACCCCCTTGAGGTAGTCGGAGATGAGGATGACGGCGAACTCGTCCCCCCGCGCCCACAGGAAATCGATGATCTTCCGCTCGTACGCCGCCCCGATCTCTTCCCGCGACTCCCGGTCGATCCGGACGATCTGCTGGTTGGCGGCCAGCACCCGGGTCTTGCGGCTCGTGGCCCGGAGGGGATCCTCGAAGACCCCCGCCACATCGACCCCCTTGCCGGAAAAGGCGTGGAGCAGGATCGTGCCGTTCTCGTCCCCGCCGATGACACTCGTCACGCTCACCGGGCAGCCGAGGGCCACGAGGTTGTTGGCCACGTTCCCCGCGCCGCCGATCCGGATCTCCTCACGGGTGACATCCACCACCTGCACCGGCGCCTCGGGGGAGATCCGTTCCGCCTTCCCCCAGAGGTATTCGTCGAGCATCAGGTCGCCGATGACCAGGGTCCTGATCTCCCGGGCGTGGGCGAAAAGCGATTCAACGTCTTTGCGTTCCATGGTAACTCCGTCTCCGCGCTACCGGCCGAGCCGGTCGAGGATCCCCGCCGCCAGGAGCGGGATCATGATCTCGTGGTGGCCGGTGATGGTGTAGCCGCGCCCCTTCCCCGACGTGGGGCGCTTCACCACGTTCTGGAGCGGGCGGTAGTGCTGCTGCATGTCGAAATTGGCGGTGGAGAAATGGTCCACGTGGTGCCCCAGGTTCTGGGCGATGGAGAGGGCCTTGAGGAAGACCTCGGGGAGAAGCACGGCGCTCCCGACGTTCAGGTAGACCCCGCCCTCCCCCAGATCCGCCACCACCGAGGTGAGGAGCCGGAAGTCCCGGAAGGTCGCCTCGCCGATGACGGCGCCGTCGGCCTCGGGGTGCTGGTGGATGATGTCGGTGCCGAGAGCCGCGTGGACCGTGACCGGAATGTCGCGCTCCACGCAGGTGGCGAGGAGGCTCCACTCCCGGTGGGGGTTGCCGTTCTCGATGATGAAGCGTCCCACCGCCTCGCCGTACCCCATTCCCCGGGCGACCCCCGCCCTGAGGGCCCGGTTGATGTCGCGCCCCGTCTCCTCGGCCATGCCGAAGGTGCCGCAATGGAGCACCGCCCCCACATCCTCGCTCGTCTCGCCGATGAGCGACAGCTCGTAGTCGTGGACGGAGCCGGCGCCGTTGAGGGCGACGGCGGTGATGACGTCCGTCTCGATGAGGCTCTTCAGGACCGGCTGGAGCCCGCACTTGATGACGTGGGCCCCCATGGCGAAGATCACCGGTTTTCCCTTCTCCCGGGCGCCGACCACGGCACCGATGACGCCGTTCAGGGCCTCGGCGCCCAGCTGGGGCGGCAGGGAGGCCAGCAGGGCGGCAACGCTCATCCCCGCGGAGACCGGGCGGGCGAAATCCCGCACGATGCTCACCTTGTTCTTCCGCTCGGCGATGGGGTACGTCCGGACCCCGGCAAGGTCGACGGGACGGTATTTCATGCGAAGAGCCCCTTCTCCACCAGGTCGCAGACGATATGGATGATGGTGATATGCCCCTCCTGAACCCGGGGGGTATCGGGGCTCGGCACCGTCAGCGCCAGGTCGACCAGCTCCTTGATGGTACCGCCGTCGCGCCCCAGGAGCCCGACGGTCAGGCACCCCCGCTCGTTGGCGAGCTCCAGCGCCAGGTGCACGTTCCTCGACGAACCGCTCGTGGAGATCCCGACCACCACGTCCCCCTCGTCGGCCAGAGCCTCCACCTGGCGGCGGAAGACGGCGTCGAACCCGTAATCGTTGCCGATGGCGGTGAGGATCGAGGTATCGGTGGTGAGGGCGATGGCCGGCAGCCCCCGGCGTTCCATCCTGAAGCGACTCACGATTTCCGCGGCGAAGTGCTGGGCATCGGCCGCCGAGCCGCCGTTCCCCATGATGAGGAGTTTTTTCCCTGCGCGGAACGCGTCAACGAGCATCCCGGCGAACACGGCCACCGGCGACGCGAGCTCCCGCTCCACCGCCTCCATCACCTCGCGGTGGGAACGGAGCTGGTTCGTGATTTCTTCGAGCATCGCATCCTCCTGCAAACTGTCTGGACTTTGCCTACTCTAACCGAACGGGACGATCGTGTCACCCCGATTTACGCGGCGCCTCCGCTGCGGTAGCAGGATTCCTCCCGCCGCCGGACCGCTTCCGCCAGCCAGCCGAAGGGCCTGGCATCCGCCGCTGCCGGCACGACGAGGCCGTCGATGCCGGCAACGACCGTCGTCTCTCCCCCCCGGGCCGCCACCCGTGCCACGATCCTGCGAAGCTCTCCCGCGGCGAAGAACCGGGGGAGCGGCTCGATGGCGATGCTGCGGTGCAGCGAACCGTACCCCGCCTGGAGCAGCGCCTTGTGCAGCTCCCCGTGGACGATGACGGTGAACCGGTGCCCCATCCGGGCCCCCCGCAGGAGCACCGGGAACCTCGCGCGCACCTCCTCGGGGTCGGCATCCCCGGGCCAGTGAACACAGAACGACTCCTCGCGCCCCCAGCGGGCCTCGCAGGTGGCGGCGCTCCGGCGCACCGTCTCCTCGCGCCTCGCCGCGGAGCCGAGCGGCACATCGTCCTCACAGGTAACCGTCACCCCTTCGGCCGCACAGGTGAGAAAGCCTGCCCGCAGCGCCCGGCGGGAATAATCCTTGAGGCACCAGACGCCGCCGTCCAGCTCCTCGTCAAAGCCACCGATCGACTCCAGGAGTTTCTTTCGGACGAGGAGCGCCGCAAACGAACCATGGGAAACTTCGGTGACCGCCGGCTCGGAGCGCCCCGGTTTCTCCCGCCGCTGCGGAGAGGCCTGCTCCAGGCGCGGCACCACCAGTCCGACCTCCGGGCGGGAAGCGACAAGCTCCACCATCGGATCGAGCCACCCCTCGGCAACGACGGTCGTATTGCGCACAATCACCACGTAGGACGCCTCGGCCCGTTCAAGCCCCCGGTTCACCGCCTTGACCAGCCCCCGGTTGGCTGAGGTCTTGAGGAAAAGCGCCCGCTCCCCCAGCAGCTCGGCGAACTCCTCCAGCAGCCGTTCGGTCTCCCGGTCGCTCCCGTTGTCGAGGAGGATGATGCGGGCCGCCGGTGCCGTCGCCATGAGGTTGACCAGACAGTTGCGGGTGTCCACCGGGCGGTTCCAGACCGGCAGGAGTATGTCGACGTCAAAAGGTTCCATGGTACGGGTTGCGTCCGGGACGGGAACGGTCACCACGTCACGAAACGGATGAACCGCATGGACGGAACCGCGGCGAAAGGATCATCCCTCCACCGCGGCGTCGATGCGGTTCCCATGTCGAAGCGGCCGGGCGGGCCCGGCCGTGTGCGGAAGTATCAGGAGGAGACGGCGACCCGGCGGAGCAGGTTCAGCTCGTCGAGCACCTTGCCGGAGCCGAGGACGACGCAGGAGAGGGGATCCTCGGCGGTCACCACCGGCAGCCCCGTCTCTTCGCGCAGCAGCGAATCCAGGTTGCGGAGCAGGGCGCCGCCGCCGGCAAGCACTATCCCCTTGTCGACAATGTCGGCCGCCAGTTCGGGGGGGGTCCGCTCAAGGCAGATCTTCACCGCTTCCACGATGGCGTTCACCGGTTCGGAAAGTGCGTCGCGGATCTCGTCGGAATTGATCTCCACCGTCTTGGGGATGCCGGAGACGAGGTCGCGCCCCTTGACCTCCATCGGCCGTGAGTCGCCGCCGGAATAGGCCTCGCCGATCTCGATCTTGATCAGCTCGGCGGTCCGGTCGCCGATCAGGAGGTTGTACTTGCGCTTGATGTACTGGACGATCGCCTCGTCCATCTTGTCGCCCCCCACCCGGACGCTCTTGGTGTAGACGATCCCGGCCAGGGAGATGACCGCCACCTCGGTGGTGCCGCCGCCGATATCGACGATCATGTTGCCGCTCGCCTCGGTGATCGGAAGCCCCGCCCCGATGGCCGCCGCCATCGGCTCCTCGATGAGGTAGACCTCCCGGGCACCGGCCGACTCGGCGGACTCCTTCACCGCCCGCTTCTCCACCTGGGTGATGCCCGAGGGGACACAGATGACGATCCGGGGACGGACCAGGGTCTTGCGGTTGTGAACCTTGTGGATGAAGTAGCGGAGCATCTCCTCGGTGATGTCGAAGTCGGCGATGACCCCATCCTTCATGGGGCGGATGGCGGTGATGCTTCCCGGCGTGCGGCCTAGCATCTTCTTCGCCTCCATACCGACGGCCAGCACCTTCTGGCTGCCGCCGTGCAACTTCTGCACCGCCACCACCGACGGCTCGCGGACCACGACCCCCTTCCCCTTGAGATAGACGAGGGTATTGGCGGTGCCGAGGTCGATGGCGAGGTCGTTGGAGAAGAGCCCGAACAGCGCATCGAATATTTTAAGCATGGGTTAATCCTTTCATTCATGCAGATACATGAGCTTTTTCGAAGCGTTGGATGGTAACAGAAAGGCCCTGACCATGCAAGGGGGAAAACGGCGGGATATTGTATATGATTGATTTTGCGATCCGACTTATAGTAGTATGCTGACCCGTTATTTTCAGGGGTTTTCACCGAATTCACCCGGCACAAAAGGAGTCCTCGCGAATGCTCGGCATCATGCGGAAGTACAAGCAGTCCATCGTCATCAAGGTCGTCTTCGGCATCATCGTCCTCTCCTTCCTCGGCACCATCTTCCTGGTGTGGGGGAAAGGCGACCATGCCCTCACCCCGTCGAGCTACGCCGTCAAGGTCGACGGGACGAAGATCACCTACGAGGAGTTCCAGCGGACCTACTACCGGCTGCGCGACATCTACGCGCAGATCTACGGGGGATCGATGCCTCCGGAGGTGGAGAAACAGCTCAACCTCAAGAGGCAGGCGATCGACACCCTCGTTGATGCCACGCTTGCCCGCAAGGCCGCGAAGGATATGGGGATCAGCGTCTCCAGGGACGACGTCCAGAAAGCCATCGCCGCCATCCCGAGCTTCCAGAAGAACGGCTCCTTCGACTTCAACCAGTACCTCCAGGTCCTGAGCGCCAACCGCCTCACCCCGAAGGATTTCGAAGAGAGCCAGAAGGAAGAGCTCCTGGTCCGGAAGGCCCGGGAGAAAGTCAAGGCGCGGGCCCAGGTTACCGACGACGAAGCCCTGAAGCTCTTCAGAAAGAAGAACGACACCGTCGACCTCCTCGTGGCCACCGTCTCCCCCGACGACGTGAAGGGGGAAATCAGGCTCACCGACCAGGAACTGACCGATTACCTCGCCAAAAACGCCGGTGAGTTCAAGAGCCCCGAAAAGATCGCCCTGGCCTACGTCCACGTGGACCCCGCCCAATGGAGCGGCAAAGTGAGTGTCTCCGAGGAGGAGATCCAGTCGTGGTACCAGAAGCACATCGACCGCTACCAGGGGAAAAGCGGCATCCTCCCCCTCGCCGAGGTGAAGGAGAGAGTCACGGAAGAGGCGCGGCGCTTCAAGGCGGGGCAGCAGGCGTACGAAACGGCGGCGGAGGCCATCAACAGGAACAGGGCGACGGGGGACCTCGCGGCGGTAGCCAAAGCCCTCGGCGCCAAGGTCGAGGAGACGACGGCCTTCACGGCCCAACAGCCGGCACCGGCCCTGGCCGGCGATCCGGAAGTGGTGAAGCGGGCATTCCTCCTCAAGCAGAACGAGCTCAGCGGACCGGTGGAGACGCCGAAGGGAATCTACGTCCTGAAGCTCAAGGAGCGCCAGCCCGCTGAAGTCCCCCCCCTCGTCCAGATCCGCGCCCGGGTGGAAGAGAAGGCAAAGGTGGCAAAGGCCGTGGAACTCGCCAAAAAGCGGTCCGGGGAGATCCAGGCCAGGCTTGCCAAGGGGGAGACCACCGGTCTGAAACTCCAGCAGACCGGGAGCTTCGCCTTCGACCCCAAGGGGAACGTGCCGAACGTCGGCCCCTCCGCCGAACTGATGGAGGCGGCCTTCACCCTCACCGACAAGGCCCCCGCCCCACCGGCACCGCTGCAGGTCGGGTCCCGCTGGGTCGCCTTCCGGCTCAAGCAGCGCACCGAGCGTAACGCCGCCGCCTTCGCCGCCGAGAAGGAGAAGATCAAACAGCAGATCCTGCCGCAGAAGCAGGAGGAAGAAATCCAGAAATGGCTCAAGGAGCTCCGGGCCAAGGCGAAAATCGAGATCAACCCCGCCCTTCAAAAGGATTAGCAACGGTTCGAGGTTCTATGTTCAAGGTTCAAAGTCGTCTACCTCGAATCTCGAACCTTGAACATTGAACGTTGAACACCCTTACAAAGGAGTCTTTCTTATGCCACAACTTGTTCTACAGACCGACTTTCCCGACCTCAAGCTCGCCGGCCGCGGCAAGGTCCGCGACATCTACGACCTGGGCGACGCACTGCTCATCGTCACCACCGACCGGATCTCCGCCTTCGACGTCATCATGACCGAGGGGATTCCCGACAAGGGGTACGTCCTGACCCAGATCTCCGCCTTCTGGTTCCGTCAGATGGAGGACATCATCCCGAACCACATCATCTCCACCGAGGTGAAGGAGTTCCCGGCCGAATGCCAAAAGTACGCCGACATCCTCGAAGGGCGCTCCATGCTGGTGAAAAAGGCGACCCCGCTGCCGGCGGAGTGCATCGTCCGCGGCTACATCTCCGGCTCGGGGTGGAAGGATTACAAGGCGACCGGCGCCATCTGCGGCATCCGGCTCCCTGCCGGGCTGGTGGAGTCGGACAAGCTCGAAGAGCCGATCTTCACCCCCTCCACCAAGGCCGAGCTCGGCACCCACGACGAGAACATCTCCTTCGACAGGATGGTGGAACTGGTGGGAAGGGAGACCGCCGAAAAGGTGCGGGACATCACCATCGCCATCTACAAGCGGGCCCGCGACATCGCCGACGCCAAGGGGATCATCATCGCCGACACCAAGTTCGAGTACGGGATTTACAACGGCGAGCTGATCATCATCGACGAATGCATGACCCCCGACTCTTCCCGGTTTTGGCCCAAGGAAAGCTACCGGCCGGGGGGCCCCCAGCCCTCGTTCGACAAGCAGTTCCTGCGGGACTACCTGGAAACCCTTGACTGGAACAAGACCGCCCCCGCCCCGCCGCTCCCCGCCGAGATTGTCCGCAAGACCGCCGAGAAGTACATGGAGGCCCTGGTCAAGCTGACCGGAAAAGGAAAGTAACCGCGGCCCCATCCCACGCAAAAAAGCCCCGGCCTTACGGTCGGGGCTTTTTTGCATGCGGCGGCCGGGAAGGAATCCCGTCCGACGTCAACCCTTCGCCGTACCGAGGACCTCCCGCAGCACGCTTCCCAACTGTTCCACGTTATAGGGTTTGCTGACGGAGCCGTCGAAGCCGTAGTCGGCGTAGTGTGCCATGATCGGATCGTTGGAGTACCCGCTCGAAACGATCACCCTGGCGGCGGGATCGAGCTCCCGCAGCTGCGCCACGGCCTCCTTCCCCCCCATCCCTCCCGGGATCGTGAGGTCCATGATGACGGCGTCGAAAGGGGTCCCCTTCGCCATCTCCCCGCGGTAGAGCCGCAACGCCTCCCCCCCTTCACGACAGGTGACGACCCGGTAGCCGAAGAGTCTCAGGGCGACGTCCACCATATCGAGAATGAATTCGTCGTCATCCATGACCAGAATGCGTTCCGAGCCGTGGGGCCGACCGGCCGGGGGGTGCTCCTGCGGAGAAAGCGCCGTATCGGCGGCGGGAAACTCGACCACGAAGAGGGTCCCCTTTCCCGGCTGCGAATCGACGCGGATCGTCCCCCCGTGCTTGAGGACGATGGAGTAGACCGTGGCGAGGCCAAGGCCGCTCCCCTGCTGCTTGGTGGAAAAGTACGGGTCGAAGATCCGTGACAGGTATTTCCCGGGGATGCCGATGCCCGTATCCTCGAAGGAAATCCGGACCATCCTCCCCTCGCCCGCCGTCTTGTCGACATTTTCCGCCCTGATGGCGACCACGCCGCCATCGGGCATTGCCTGGTCGGCGTTCAGGACCAGGTTGTTTACCACCTGGCTGAACTGGCCGGGGTCGGCCTCCACCGGCCAGAGGTCGTCCGAGATAAAAAACATGCACCGGACGTTGGACCCCCTGAGCGCGAAGGTAGCCGACTCCCTGATCAGCTCCGCCAGGGAGGTCACCTTCTTCACGGGGGCTCCCCCCCGCGAAAAGGTGAGCAGCTGCCGGGTCAGATCTCGGGCGCGCTCCGAAGCCTTCTGTGCCCGTTCGAGCAGGGAGTGTGCCCCATGATTCTCCGGGATGATCATCCGGGCCATGGATACGTTGCCGAGGATACCTGTCAGCATATTATTGAAATCATGGGCGATCCCGCCGGCGAGGACCCCCAGGGATTCGAGCTTGCGCGCCCGGAACAGCTCCTCCCGGGCATCCTTCAGCTCGGTGATATCCGCAATGATGCCGAGAAGCGACTGGAAGCTGCCGTCGGGATTCTCCAGCCTCTTCCCGGAGAGGTACCCCCAGAAGCTACTCCCGTCGGCCCGCAGATAATGCCGCTCCGTGGCGACGTGATCGACCTCGCCGGCGATGAGTCGTCTCATCAGGGAGTTGCCTGCCTCCCGCTCGTCGGGATGGATCCGGTCGGGATAACGGCTGCCGATCAGTTCCTCGAACGGGCAGCCGAACATCTCCGCCATCTTCCGGTTGGCAAACAGGATGGTTCCGTCGGCGGCAACGAGAATGATCCCGGCCTGGGAGGTCTCGAAGATGAGCCTGAGCTGCCTCTCGCTCTCCCGGAGGGCCTCCTCGACGCAGGTCCGGTCGGTGATGTCGAGCATCACCCCCACGAGCCCCCGAAGCGTCCCCTCCTCCTGCAGAATGGTCGACTTGTAGAAGATCACGTCGTGGAGCATACCGTCGGCGTAGCGCACCTTGGCCTCGTAGACCTGGGTGCCGTGCTCCGCCATCAGCTCCAGGTCGGCCCGGTGGTAGACCGCGGCGAGTTCGGCGGGGGCGACATCATAGACCGTGGAACCGATGAGCCGCTCCTTCGGGATCCCCAGAAACTCGCTGAAGGCGCGATTGCAGTTCTCGTAGATCCCCCGGGCGTTCTTGAAGAAAATCGGATTCGGAATCGATTCGATGATGGCGTTCAGAAGCTCCCTGCTCTCGTGCAGCTCCCGGTTGGCAACGGCAAGGGCTTCCCTGGCCTCTTCGAGCTCCCGCAGCCGCTTCTGCAGTTCGGGATAATAGTTCGGGCACGAACCGGGATCGCCGAAACCGGCCGGGGTCCACCCTCCTGCGCTATCCCTTTCCGAGCATTTCTGCATAGGCCCTCGCAACCTCTTCATCCCCGGCAACGGCCCCACCTCGCCGCGCCATGGGGGAACGCAACAGTTAAATTTTGGAACGTCCGGCGAATATGATACACTCATCGGAAATCCGGGGGATCTATTGAATTATTTTTTCGGTGCCGACGATGCCCATCGACAGAAATGACCGGAATGGAGATCACACTGTGGTGAAACAGAGGGTGCTGGTCGTCGACGACGACGAAGATGTCCTGTTCCTCGTGGAGTACGCTCTCAAACGCCTCGGCTTCGACGTGACCTGTGCGTCCGACGGCCCGCGGGCGGTGGAACTCTACCGCCGGGGGCTTGCCGAGGGACAACGCTTCGACGCCGTCATCATGGATCTGAACATTCCCGGGAGCTTCGGCGGGAAGGAACTCGTTGCGCGGCTTCTCGAACTGGACCCGCGGGTACGGGCCTTCATATCGAGCGGCTACCCGGACGACCCGTGCATGACCGACTTCCGGCGGTTCGGCTTCGCCGGCGCCATCGCGAAACCGGTCACGTACGAGGAGCTCCTCGCAGCGTTCGTCCCCGCCATGGGTCTGCGGAGCGAGTAGAGGGGAATCGGCACTAATCGGCTTTCGTGACCACCGTCCGATAGAGCGCTTCGTACGCCGCCGCCTCCCGGCCCGGGGCGTACTGTTCGCGAACGAGCTGCCTGCCGTTGGCGCCCAGGTGCCACCGCAGGCTTTCATCCCGCACCAGCATCCGCGCCTTTTCGAGAAACTCGGCCTCCCCGCGGTAGAGAAGCCCCGTCTTCCCCTCCTTGACCACCGAGATATTGCCGTCGATGAACGACGCCAGCACCGGCTTGCCGAAGGCCAGCGCCTCCAGCACGCTGTTGGCCATCCCCCCCTCGAACTGCGAGGTATTGAGCACCACATCGGCCCGGCAGTAGAGCGCCCCGATGGCCTCGCGGCCGACCTCGCCGAGGTAGCGGGCGAAGGGGTTGCGCTCTATCTCCGACAACGCCCGGGCGCTGTATGCCAGGTCGAGGATCGGTCCCGCGACGAGGAGCCGCACCTGCGGCGCTTCACGGTGGAGTTCCGCCAGGGGGGAGAGCGGAAACGTTACATTCTTCACCGGCCGGATCCCCGCCGGGAGGAAGAAGACGACCTCACCGCCATCGAAACACTCCCCCCCCCACTGGAACTTTTCTCCCGGCGGCTCCACCCCCTGGGGAATGACGACGGTCTTGCCGGCGAGGGATGGATGGTGGTCGGAGAGCCGGCACCTGACGCATTTGTGAAAGGCGACGATGGCGGCTGCGTCGCGCAGCACCTCAAGGGTATCGGCGCGACGCCCGTCCTCCAGGGCCTCGTAGACATCGGAGCCGGTGAGGGTGATCACGTACGGGACGCCGGCCCCCCGCGCGGCCTCCCGGGCAACCCGCCCCCCCAGGTAGGCATGGAAGGCATGGATGATATCCGGCGGGGAGCGTCGCACCTCCCGCAGGATCTCTTCGGCGAGGGTGGCATCGAGGGCGTGGACCCGCGCCGTGCAGCCGACAGCGGCAAGGTGCCGTGCGATCCGGTCGACCGTGACCGCATTGCCCCGCACGGGGGGATGGTAAAAGGGGGTAATCAGGGCTGCGTTCATCGGTCGGAAACTCTCCTTTCGCGCCGTCGATACTAACGCGGAGCGCCGCCCTGGCGCAAGGACAAAGACCTTGCACGGCCGCTTCCTCCCATGCTATTTTTGCCGATATTTCAAGGGGAACCACCATGAAGATCACCATCCTCGGCAGCGGCACCTCCACCGGCATCCCGATGGTCGGCTGCCACTGCCCCGTCTGCTCGTCCACCGACCCGCACGACAAGCGGACGCGTGCCTCCCTCCTGATCGAGATCGAGGGGAAGTACCT
This sequence comes from Geobacter sp., assembly GCF_027327745.1. Classification (GTDB taxonomy): domain Bacteria; phylum Desulfobacterota; class Desulfuromonadia; order Geobacterales; family Geobacteraceae; genus Geobacter. The sequence continues at coordinate 17,958 of NZ_DAHVYG010000074.1, read as the reverse complement.
CCTGATCGACACCTCCCCGGACCTGCGCCGCCAGGCGCTTCGCCACCGCATCCCCCATATCGACGCAGTCCTCCTCACCCACCCCCATGCCGACCACATCAACGGCATCGACGACCTGCGTGGCTTCCACTTCATCCACCGCCGGGTCGTCCCGTGCTACGGCAGCAGCGAAACCATGAAGGCGGTGCGGCGGAACTTCTCCTACATCTTCCGGGGGCACGAGGTGCCGGGCTATGCGCCGCTTCTCGAACCCCACGTGATCCATGAGCCGTTTTCGCTCTTCGGCCGCAGGATCATGCCGATCCACCTCTACCACGGGACGATGTCGGCCACGGGATACCGCATCGGCGCCGCCGCCTACCTCACCGACTGCAGCCGCATCCCCGAATCGTCCTTCGCGCTGCTGGAGGGGCTCGACCTCCTCATCATCGACGGGCTGCGCTACACCCCCCATGAGAACCACTTCAACATCGAGGGGGCCCTCGGCGTGGTGGAGCGCCTGCAGCCCCGGCGCGCCGTGCTCACCCACCTCACCCACGAAGTCTCCCATGCCGACGGGGACCGGCTTCCGGCCGGAGTGGAGTTCGCCTACGACGGGATGGAACTGTGCGTGTAGCATCTTCTTGAAAAAGCGGCCCGTTGCCGCTATAACGAACAGAATTTCGTTTACACCCGGGGCCCCATGCACAAGGACATCCGCCTTCATGGCCAGATCTTCGACCGGTTCGAGTACTACGCCATCGTGGCGGGGGAAGATGCCCACCAGCGCTATTTCTTCAACGCAGCGGAAGGGTCCGGGGCGGAACTCCGTTTTTTCTCCCCGGGGAACGAATTCGTCATCGGCCCGGCGGGAATCCGGCATGGGGGGAACGGCGGCTCCTTCTGCGAATACATGTTCGGCGTCGACCAACCCCTGGCCGATCTCGCCAAGGCCGACGTCATCAACCGCCTCGTCGTTTACGGCGCCCACGCCGGGGACGAGAGCGCAGCCCTCCACTTCAGCGAGCGGACCGGGGGAGAGATCGGCTTCGAGAAGATATTTTTCGAGGGGAACGCCGTCGTCAACTATTTCTTTTTTCTCTCCTCCCCCCGCTTCCCCAGCTCCCTGCCGGCCCAGCAGGAATCCCTCGTCCGCTGCATCGGCAAGGCGCTCAAGCGCTCGCCGGCCGTGGGGAATCAGGACGAAAACACCCTGATCGGCGAGGTGCTCGGACTTCTCGGCGATCCGAAGGCGCTCTTCTTTCTCTTCAAGCTGATCAACACCTCCCACCGCGAATATTACGAGACCTTCCGCCAGCTCTACTTCAAGAGCAAAAAGATTCCGGACGGCGATTTCGCCATGCTTACCGAGATCGCCGCCCGCCACGGCATCGACCGTTACCAGCAGGAAAGGATCCGCATCGACGTCATGTACAAGCACCCTGCGAACCGCCGGATCGTCGACGAGTACCGCAACATCCTGATCGAATGCCAGCGCCGGGGGGAAATCTCCAGCCTGGAAAACGCCCGGCTCACGAGACTCAAGACGCTATCGGTCCGCAACAAGATCCCCGGTGCCCTCTTCTATGCCCTCGACGAAGCGCTCAAGGAAGACAAGAAGCTGGTGGGGCCGGAGGAGCACGACTACATCGCCGAGACCCGCCAGGTGCTGGAAGGGCTTTTCCTGGGGGAGCGGGAGATCGAAAGCGTCGTCGACCGCGAGGATGCCGTGAAGCTCCTTTTCGCCAAGAAACGGGCCGCCGAGGACCGTGACCATACCTTCGAGGAGATCCTCCTCGACGCCAGCAAGGCGTGCGACGAGAAGATCCGCGACGGCGCCGACATCTCGCTGCTGGAGGGGTTTTCCCAGATCATCACCTACTTCGACCGCTACGATGCCACCTCCCAGGCAATCAACCAGCTCGCCTTCATGGAAACCGTGCGGGTCACCGAAGAGATGGTGCGGAGCCTCATCGGCAACCGGGCCGCCTTCGAGGATCTGCGGCCGGGGCTCTTCGGGGAGCTCTTCCTGGCGGGACTTCTGGAAAACAAGTACCTGGGGAAATATGGCCGGCAGAAGGTGACAACCCTCATGAACGGACTGCGGCTCATCGAGGAGAACCGGCTCACCGTCGCGGACCTCCTGGAGCAGTTGCAGGGCATCGACCGGGAAGAGCACCTCGCCATCACCCTGCTGGCGCAGGTACGGGACCGGATCAGGAACTTCTACTCCAAGTACGCCACCAAGGCCGATCAGGAGGCCCTCAAACGCGAGGTGAGCGACGACCTGCGCCACCGGAAGGTGCTCCGCGGCGAAATTCCGGACCGGCTCTTCGACGAGACGATCCTCACCATCAAGAAAGAGGCGATCTATCTCCACAGCCTCCTCCCCCGCATCATCGCCGACCGCGACGCCGCCCTGCGCGAAGATTTTCTGGAGAACTCCGGCCTCGACCGCTTCTATGTGGAGGAGCTGGAGCGCGAGTACTTCGAGCTGAACGAACTCAACCTGGAACAGCTCTACCAGATCCGCAAGGGGCTCAGCTGAACGGACGTCATTCTGCCGCGCTCACCCTGTTCCTTTCCTGCTGCCGGTTGATTATATCGTCTACCGTCCGACGGAGGTTGCCGAACGACTCTCACTTGGCGATCCATTCGTTGTCAGCGTCTTCAAAGAGTGGAAGGTACTTTATGGCTGATCCCTCAATTGTTAAGGAATGGCTGGACAGGCCGGTGCGCCGCCATCAATATCGCCAAGATGGTCCGCGACCACCTCGATGTCTAATTCCCTCACAATACCCGATTCGAAAATTCTCTCCCTCTGATAAGGAGAAAATGTCTTGCATCTCTCCTTAAATCAAGTATAGAATTTTATTGTTATGGACACATCTTTTCGCTTACTACTGGCCGAAAAGCTTGCTGACTCGCTTACCTCGCCTCTCCCCTCGGGGACCCCACGCCATATCTATGGGCGCGTGAGCCTGCCGGGCAAGGTAACCGCAGTGATCGGGATGCGCCGGGCCGGGAAGACGACATTTCTCCACCAGTTACGTAGGGAGCGCCTGGCACAGGGGATCGGCCGCGAGCTCTTGCCCTACGTCAACTTTGAAGACGAGCGGCTAACGGGGCTTTTGGCGGAACATCTCCACCTTGTGATCGACGAGTATTACCGCCGGTTCCCGGCGTTGCGCGGCTCCGAGACGGTCACCTGGTGCTTCGACGAAATCCAGGTGGTGCCCGGCTGGGAGCGCTTCGTGCGCCGACTTCTGGACACGGAGAAGGTCGAATTGTTCGTCAGCGGTTCTTCGGCGGATCTCCTCTCCCGTGAGATTGCCACAGCTCTGCGCGGGCGAGGGTGGGAGGTGGTGATACATCCCTTCAGCTTTCTGGAGTTCCTCCGTCATCACGGCCATGATCTACCCGCCTCACTCGATTTTCTGTCGGCGCCTGACCGCTCCCGGCTCGAGCATGCGCTGCTCGAATATCTCTCCGTTGGTGGTTTTCCCGAGGTTCAGGGCATGGACGGAGAGACTCGCCTGCGCCTGCTTCGGGATTACGTCGATGTGGCGATATTGCGGGATGTGGTGGAGCGGCATGGGGTGAGCAACATAGCCGGCCTCCGCTGGCTGGTCCGGCACCTGCTCGGCAACCCGGCGTCCCGTTTCAGCGCCGAGAAGTTCTACGCGGCCCTCAAGTCCCAGGGGATAGCCATCGCCAAGGATACGGTCCATCAGCTTCTCGGTTACCTTGAAGATTGCTTTTTGGTGCGCCCGCTCTGGGTGGAGGCAGCTTCCGAGCGCAAACGGATGGCGAACCCACGGAAGGCCTACCCGGTGGATCCCGGGCTGATCCCCTTGTACGACCGTACGGGCCGGGCAAATCTGGGTCATGCCCTGGAGACGGTGGTGATGCTGGAGTTGGAACGTCGCGGCGCCGGCATCACCTATGTCCGGACTGGCGACGGCCTGGAAGTGGACTTTCTGGCCCGTTATGGGGACGGACGGGAAGAGTTGATACAAGTCTGCACCGATCTTGATGATCCGATTACCCGTGATCGCGAGGTACGGGCGCTCGTCTCCGCCGCTTCCGCATTTCCAGAGGCACGGCAAATCCTGATCACCCTTGCGCCTCCCAGTGCCCCGGGCATCCCGGCGTCGGTGGCTGTTGTTCCTGCTTTTTCGTGGCTCCTCGGTCGTGCATATGAGCCATTGAGCTGAACCTCGGCGTCTCCTTGCAGCCCGTTCCTTCCGATGAAAACGCTTCGCGCGGGGGACGGCTCGGCCTAGACCAGAGGTCGGACAGCATCCCGAGTTCTCCGTCATCGGCAACCGGATGGTCGAGATCTGGCGGGACGCGCTGGCGGCTTTCAAATGATGCAGGGTCCCTTTCTTACTTTTCCTACACCATAACCCCCTCCCCCTTCAATCCAAGGAAAAGATTGCCATTTTGACGCCAAGCTGGTACGTTTGACATACGAAGGAGGCTAACCATGGCACTCGCTAAGACAGAAGAAAGAATCCCGGCCCGGATGCCGCATGCGGTCTACGAGAGGATCTCCGAAGCCGCCCAGGCCGTCGGAGCCACGCTGAACCAGTTCCTTGTCCAGGCAGCCCTGGAAAAAGCAAACGAAATCCTTGAACAGGAACGGATCATCGCCCTCTCCACCAAGGCTGCAAAAACCGTTTTCGACCTCATCGAGAATCCACCCGAACCTAACGAACGATTGAAAAAGGCACTGAAGCGCAGAGAGGATCTCTTGTGCCGGAAATAGCCCCCCTCTCCAACGACCACGATCGTGCTGGTTTTGATTGTGGCGTTGCCGAACTGAACGCCTTTCTCAAGTCAACTGCCCGACAGCACGTCAAGAAGGGTATCTCCCGCACCTTTGTTCTCACCGACCAGGAAAGTCCTGCCGTGATCATGGGATTCTTCACCCTGACCCTCTGCGAAATCGAAGCGGAGAGCCTCCCATCCTCCTATGCCAGGAAATATCCGAAGCATGGTCTTCCCGCCGTCCGGCTTGCTCGCCTCGCAGTCTCGCTCAAACATCAGAGGAAGGGATACGGCGAGCTCCTTCTTGCCGAAGCGATCCACCGCACCGTACTGATCTCGGAACAAGCCGGCATCGTTGGCCTGTTCGTCGATGCAAAAAACGAGGGTGCACGTTCGTTCTACGAGAAGTTCGGCTTTGCTTCTTTGCCGAGTGCCTCCTTGCAACTGTTCCTACCGATGAAAACGCTTCATGCGGCAAACAGCCCCACCTGAACCAGAGGGAGTGGTGTTAATCAAGCTTTCCAGAACGTTCCCTGAGGTATTCAAAACGTCTTTGCTAGACTTTTCATCCCCTTGACTTTCCCTTCCCCGATCACCTACACTGCCTCTGAGTACATTTTTTACACTCCGAGGTCCCAATGGAAACACCGCAACCCCAACTCGTCGCCTGCACCGAGAGAATCGCCGGATACGGCAAGGAAAACCTGGAAGAAATGCTCCATGCGCTGGCGGAGGGGGTCCGTCTCGTTACCGGACAGGACCGGATCAGGATCTACCTGGAAGACCTGACCCGCGGGGTGCTTGCCTGCGTCTACGCCTCGGGTCCTCTGGCCGGGGAGATCCGCGAGGTGAGTTTTCCGATCATCTCCCGCGATGCGACGGTCTCCAGTGTCTTCGTCGCCCAGTACGCCACCGACCTGCGCCACGACCCGGCCCGGGGAAACACCTTCGACCGGGGTTTCGCCGAGCGGTTCGCCATCGGCACCTCCTACCTCCTCCCCATTGTCAGCCAGGGGAAATCGATCGGCGTGGTCTGCATCGACCGCTTCCAGACCGGGGAGCTGCTCACGGGAAAGGAGAAGGCGCTTCTCGGCGAGTTCGTCACCTCCGTGGCCGACCGGCTCGATTTCGCCCGCATCTACCATCAGCAGCTCCTCCTGGCCCGCCGGGTCGAAGAGTACAAGAAGCGCGAGGCCGCCTCCTTCATGGTCCAGTCGGCGGTGCGGCTCATCGACAAGCTTGTGCTCGCGTCGGTGCTGGTGCCGCAGACCTCCGCCGACGGGACCGCCCGCCTCACCGTCCTGGCGAGCCACTCGGAAGACCCCCAGATCGGGGCGCGCTACGAGGAGGGGGGAGAGATCGCCCTCCAGCCCGGGAAATCCCTCGTCTCCCGCTATCTCGACGACAGGGCGGTCATAACCGACGAGCGGTTCCTGCGTCCCCTCTTCATCCCGGACCTGACCGAGCAGTCGCTCCAGAGGCGGGCCATCATCGAAGAGATGGCGCTGCGCTCCCTCTACATGGTCCCCCGGTATGATCCGTCAAGCCGCAGGCTGATCTGCCTGGTCAACTACTTCACCCGCGAGCTCTACCGCTTCTCCGACTTCGAAATGGGGCTCCTGCAGACCCACGCCGAGATGGTCGAGCGGGTGATGAACGAAATCGGGGGCGAGCACCTGGAGATCCGGGTCCTGGCCGAGATCACCGAACTGCTCCAGGAACGCAACGAAGAGCTTTCCCCCTTCCTCACCAAGGTCCTGTCGAAGGCGACGGAGCTGATCGGTGCCGACACGGGAAGCATCGCCATCGTCCAGGAACGGGACGGGGAGAAGTGGCTCGTGGTGGAGGACGAAAACGGCACCATCGTCGGGGCCAAGAACAAGGCGTGGCTCAAGAAGTACATCCCCCCCTTCCGGATCGGCGGCCCCGAACTCGCCCCTGACGAGCGGAGCCTCACCGGCTACGTCGCCTGGTCGAAACAGCCGCGAAGCATCGCCCGCGTGGAGGATGAGCAGCAGAGCGGGGGGTTCCACCGCTCGATGCACGAGCTGATCAGGAGCGAGATCGCCGTGCCGATCATCTGCGACGACGAGGTGATCGCCGTCATCTGCCTCAACTCCCTCAAACCGGCCTACTTCACCGACGAACATACCCGGATCCTCCAGATCATCGACCGGCTCACCTCCCGCCACGTATCGGACCTTCAGCGGATCGAACGGCTCCAGAGCGAGGTGACGCGGCTGAAAAGCGACGTCGCCTACAAGGACCCGCAGATCTCCTCCTACCGGCTCGGCAACATCATCGGCAACAGCCGCAAGGCCCAGGAGATCGTCGATTTCATCGAGACCGTCTCCGGCCCCATCTTCAACCGGATCACCCTCTGGAGCAAGAACGTCCTGCAGGAAGCGACCATAGGCCTCCCCTCCATCCTCGTCCTCGGCCAGACCGGGGCCGGCAAGGAGTTCTTCTTCAACAACCTTTACAACAAGCTGAACGAGATGTACCGGGAGAAGATCAACCCCAGCGGCCAACTCCCGGTGAAAAAGACCAACATCGCCGCCTACAGCGGGGAGCTGACCTATTCCGAGCTCTTCGGCCACAAGAAGGGGGCCTTTACCGGCGCCTACAACGACCGGAAGGGGATCCTCGAGGAGGCGGCGGGGGGGATCGTCTTCCTGGACGAGATCGGCGACGCCGACCCCAAGACCCAGGTGCAGCTGCTGCGCTTTCTCGACAACGGCGGCTTCGTGCGCCTCGGCGACAACCAGGAGCGCTACAGCCGGGTCCTCCTGGTGGCGGCCACCAACCGCGACCTGATGGAAGAGATCCGCAAGGGGAATTTCCGGGAAGACCTCTACCACCGCCTCTCGGAACTCTCGGTGCGGGTCCCCTCGCTCAACGAGCGGCGCGAGGATATCCCGGACCTCGCCACCCACTTTCTCGGCAAGCTCTACCGCACCTACCGGGGGGACGAGCCAAAGGAGGACGCCCCGATCCTCACCGGCGATGCGAAACGGCTCCTGATGAACCATCACTACGAGGGGAACATCCGGGAACTCCGGAGCATCCTGCTGCGGGCGCTTTTTTTCCGCACGGGAAAGGTGCTGACCGCCGACGACATCCGCCGGGCCCTGGCCGCCGGCATGCGGGAGACACCGGCGGCCACCGCGGCCGAAGAGCTGAACGAGCGCCTCGCCGCGGAAATCATCCGCAGGATCGAGGCGGGGGAAAACTTCTGGGAAGCGGTCTACGAGCCGTACTCCCGCAGCGCCATCCCGCGGGACGCAGTGCGGCTTGTCATAGAGCGGAGCAAGGCGGCGGCGGGGGGAAGCATGCCCCAGGTGGCCCGGCACCTGAAAGCGGTGAGCGGAGATATGGAAGGAAACGACGAGGAGCGGAAAAAATTTTTCAGATTCAAGAATTTTCTCTACAAGACGGTGAAGATATGAAGGATTGAGCATTGTTTTTAAATGCTCCGAAACAGGCTGAAAAATAAACGAGTTATCGCTTGACTTCGTACCTTTTACCCGCTAATCTTTGCGACAGATTGAGCGGGTTTTTTAATTTACTTCGTACCTATATCGTACCTAATCGACTTCCGGGCCTTGTTAGGTACGAAAATCGGAAGGAGGCAGCCATGCCGACCATGAAGTTCGACAAGCGCAGCATCGACCGCCTGCCGTTCGCCAGCAAGGGGCAAATCGACTACTTCGACACCGAGACGCCGGGCCTAGGCTTGCGGGTAGGTACGAAGGCGAAGACCTTTTTCGCCAAGACCGACGTGCGAGACCTCAGCAAGCCGAAGGGATACCGGACGGTGAAGAAGACCCTCGGCAGGTATGGTGACATCACCCTGGAGCAGGCGAAGCGGATGATTGAGGGGCGGACCGAGGTTCAGAACGGAGAGAAGGTCTTTGTTCCTGGCGCCCGGCTGGAGATGAAGAACGGGCACTCCGCGGACAACGGCGCAACCGTCACCCTGGAGGACATGCTGGACTTCTATTTCTCCGAGAAGAAACGCAGCGACGGCAGGCCCTTCAAGCCTGCCACTGTCAAGGGATACACCCGAATCATCGTCAGACACTTCGAGACATGGTTACCCCTCAACCTGCCGGAAGTTGCCAAGCTGACACCGGAGACGGTGATAGCGCGCCATGGGCAGATTGCTGGAGAGCATGGGGCTTATGGTGCCCGCAACGCTTTTGTCATGCTGACGGCGATCATCAACTACGCCATCATCCGGCACCCGGGAGCCATTACGGCCAACCCCCTGAACGTGCTCCGCCTGGGCAAGCACATGAAGAAGATCGAGGCGCGGACTGACAGGCTGGAAGGGAACGACTTCAAAGTCTTCTATGATGGTATCCAGAAGTTCAATGAGATCACGCGGGACGCTTACCTTATCTGCCTCTACCACGGTTTGAGGAGCGAGGAAGCCGCCGGGCTCAAGTGGGAGCACGTCAACCTTGAAAAGCGGGAACTGTTCATCCCTGACACAAAGAACCGCCGGCCGCTCCATACCCCCCTCGCCCGCCAGTCCATGGAGGTCCTAAGGCGGCGACAGGAACAAGCCCCCGAAGGCAACCCGTTTGTATTCCCTTCCCTGACAACACTTCGCCGGCACAGCACAAACAAGTCCGGCCACGTTCGCTTAATGGCGGCCGAGCTCAGATACAAGACCGGCCTGAATATCACCATTCATGGCCTACGGCGGAGCTTCATCACTACGGCGCGCCGGCTGAAGATCTTCGAGGACGCCGACCGACTCACCAACCACGTTGACAGCTCCATTTCGGGCCGTCATTACGACGGAACCGGCGTTGACGACCTGCGGGGACCGCTGCAGGTTATTGCCAACGAGATCGAGCGGCTTATGCTCGAGGGAGTTGGCGCGAAGGTCATTCAACTGGCAACAGCTCACGGCGTTTGATTCGCCCCACCTTCCGAGGATGGGCGGAGCTGGCAATTCCCGTCAGCCCGTCCTATTCTCATCGAAACCATCAATATCTCACCTGACGCCTCCCATCCTTTCGCCAAGTGGAGAGCCTAGTCAGCATTCGTTATCACGTCCGCAGGCTTTCTCAGGTCAACACCTCTCTCGGCGACGCTGATTCTTACGGTGACAGAAACGGCACCCGGCGCGCTCCTTCTTCCCCCCCCTCCTTCGAGTAGCTGGGGTTTCGGCGTGGACATTGGTCATAGATGTCCGCGCCCCGACCCTCGCACATTGCCATCAACTCCTTCTTGCTAAATTATTTTTCTCCAACAACAGGCAGCAGTAAACACCCTATCAGACTTTAAAAAGCTTGTTTACGCCGCACACAACTACTTGTTTTTGCAAGACTTTTTCCTTGATACAATAAAGAGTCCGTTTTATTCTTTCGGCAAGAATTTAGAAAGAAAAGGAGGGCTTTTTATGTCCGAACTCTTGAGAGAAAAAGAAGTCGCGCAACTGATCGGCTTGTCCGTGCATTGGTTGCGGCGCAAACGGTGGTCCGGTGGAGGCATCCCCTTCATCAAGATTGCAGACGGCACGGGCGGCGCTGTCAGGTATCGGCGCGAAGACGTGGAAGCGTTTATTGCCTCACGGTCACGGCGGAGCACCAGCGACCCAGGCAACGAGAGCAAAGCCGCCGCATAAGAATCAGCCCTCGCCTGTTGGAGGCCAGGATAGAGGGCAAGGGGGAAATCAATGACCGGAAACACGAAACCCCGCTGGGGGCGGGGCTTTGTGGGAGGGAACGGCAGGAAGGTTATCAACTGTCATCGTCCTACCACAGAACCCCTTGCAAATCAACTGATTGGAACCTTCGACCGCGACACCTTCAACGCCGTGATTATCCTGGCGCGGGAGGTGCGGTAATGGCGGGTATCAACTTCAATGCCGCTGCCGTTCAACCCTCGCATTCTCCACGCATCGATGTTGCAACCGGCCCATATGCCTTTGCAGACCACATCAGGCAGCATCTTGGCCACGCGCCTGATGCCGGAAAGATAGTCGCTGAGAAGCTGGTAAGGTTCGCCACAAGTGACAAGCGCGGGGACGAATCCGGATGGTGCAAGCTCTTCGATGATGGCGAAGGCGGCGTCTTTGGTTGCTGGCGGCAAGGAATTTCCGAAACTTGGCAGGCGCGGCAGACAGTATCGCCAGAGGAAAGGAGCGCATTCGCTGAGAAGGTTAAGAAAGCCCGCGAAGAGGCAGAACGAAAGAGAGAACTGGAACGGGCTGAATGCCGACGGCGATCCTCGGAGCTTTGGGAGAAGGCGCAGCCGGCCGACCAACGACATCCATATCTCCAGTTGAAGGAAGTTGACGCCCACGGTCTCCGGGTCATGCATGACTCTTTGATGGTGCCGGTACGCGACACCGCTGAAATCCTCCACGGCTTACAGTTCATCGACCCGGCTGGCGCCAAGAAGTTCAAGACAGGGACGGTCATAACTGGACACTTCCACGGGATCGGCGACCCGACAGCCGGACCTATCCTCATCGCCGAGGGATACGCGACCGGCGCTACGCTCCACGAAGCCACCGGCTACCCCGTTGCCGTCGCCTTCAACGCCGGCAACCTGAAGCCTGTTGCGCTGGCTTTGCGGGAAATGCGACCGGAAGCCGCGTTGATTATCTGCGCCGATGATGATCACGCCACCGAAGGGAACCCCGGCATAACGAAGGCCACCGAAGCGGCTCAGGCAGTGGGCGGCTTCTTGGCTGTTCCATCATTCCCTGAAGGCCGCGGGGCGAAAGACACCGACTTCAACGACCTGGCGCGCTTGGCAGGCCCAGGATCTGTCATGGCCTGCATTTTAGGTGCGGCCTCTCCCATACCATCCCTTGCCGAGGAGAAAGCAGAAAGCGTCACGCTGTTAGCACTGGGTGACTGGGCAGTTGAGAACTACACGCAAGGCGAGCCAGGGCCTGAAACAATGATCGTCTCAGGTCGCTTTCCCATGGGGAAGCCAGGGATTGTTGCCGCCATGGGAGATACAGGGAAAGGTTTCCTGTTTCTCGATCTTGGCGTCAAGGTCGCTTACGGTTGTGGGATCCTGAAAAGCGAAGCGTTCGGCGGATTGGTTGAGCTGGAAGGCCCGGTCGTGATTATCGCCGCCGAGGACGATGCGGCCACGATCCACAGACGTATTGCCGCCCTTGACCCTGCCGGGAGGCGGTTCAACTATCCCGGGCGCCTGATCGTCGTTCCACTCCCCAACGCCGGCGGGGTGCCTCGCTTTCTGGATGCCAACAGGTACGGCAGTCTTCAAGAGACAGACAACTTTCACCGTATGGCCGATGATCTGGAAAAGCTGAAACCCGCCCTGATCTGTCTTGACCCCGTGCAACCCCTTTTCCCCGTTGACCTGAACAAAAACGAGAACGGGCAGTTTGCCGCGACGCTCTTATGCCGGCTCGCATCACGTACAGGCGCGGCAACCATCGGCGCACATCACATGAAGAAAACGGGCGAGATCAACAACCTCGCCGAAGCGCGGGAGGCGATCCGCGGAGCGAGTGCACTTGTGGACGGCTGCCGGTTTGCCTATGCCTTGTGGCCTGTACCCGAAAAGGACGGTCGTGCCGTCTGCAAAGCCCTCAAGGTTGATTACATGGCCAACCGCGTAGTCAATGGCGGAATCGTGAAGTCAAATGGCCCGGCTGACAGGACCGTGACAAAGTATGTCCGGAATGACTTCGGGCTACTGGTCGACCGGACCCTTGAAATCAAGTCTCGCGTAACGAAACGGGACGAAGCCGACGAGATCCTCGTCGCGGCCATCGCCACGGCAGCAGTGAACGGTCGCCCCTTCACCAGAACAGGGGTGAACGGGGTAGGCCAGCGCCGCCATGAGTTACCGGAAGCACTCCAGGGGATAGGCCGGGAGCGGCTTGAGTCCTTGGCGCAAGGCCTCCTTGACGCCGGAAAGGTTGTCACCTGTCTTGCGCGCGGCACAACAGTCAAGTGGCTGGATGTCCCGACCGGTCCCTTTGCGCTGGGTCACGGCACCTTTGAGGCAGGGTCAGGGGTGCGGAAATGAGGGGGGGGGCATTACTGACGTTACTGATTACTGTTAGTAATGGTACGGGGCCAGCAATGGTAAAGCTGAACAAAAACAACAAGTTGCAAACTGCGTTACTAACGTTGCTAACACAAGGTCAGCAATGGATAACCAGCTGATTTTATAGGGCATTACTGCATTACTGACCATTACTACCCTAAAGGGTAGATATATGCCCCCAGTAATGGGGGGACATATACCTTGGCCACAGAGTGCCCCAACCGGAAAGGAGTGAACCGTGGACCATGCCGAGAAAGTTATTTTAAGACTCCTACGTCTCGACCAGAAGATCGACATTGTTCTTTCCAATCAAACGTTCGACAACATCCAGCATTTGGCGTCTACCAAGAATCAGGATCCAGGTGTCTACCTTCGAGAGATTATCAAGGACCATGTCGGCGCCGAGATGTACAGGATCACACCTCAACCTCGCTATGAGTGGATGGACCGTTAAGGTCATAGAACCCACCGGCAAAGGCAACTGACTAGCTCACATCGAAAGGAGAGAAAGCAGATGATCGTTCCCACCTCGGATGCAAAACGTCACCAGTGTCCGCTTACCCGGGAGGACTGCGCCGGCGATAACTGCATGGCCTGGCATCACCTCCCGCCGCTCGCCGTCGAGCACAACGGCGGACTTCGCCAGCGCAGCGGCCTTGACCGTGACTTACCACTTCTTGACCGCGGCTACTGCGGCGCCTTCGGGAAAGCCGACTTCGATCATGAAGCCATGGCCATGAAGTTCAGGCAGGAGATGCACAGCAAAGAGACGATCGACAATGCAGCTTGATCCTGCCCGTCCAGGTTGTCCTCGTTGTGGCGGGTCTTTCGACGCTGCATACTGGCAGGCCGCAATCAGGAAAGAGCTCGACCAGGTTCAAGAGGCATACCCCGCCGGGTGCCTTGACTGGCTCCGAGAGAATGTCCCCGGAAGAATCCTCGAGCTCAAGGCCACGGTGGAAGAGGCAAAGCGGGCCTATCTCGCCCAAGACGCACAGGCCCTCGAAGCGGCGTTGTCCGTCTACCGTAGCAAGCACATGGAGACCTTCGATGAGTTCCGACGCGAGTCGGAGTAGTACCCCGAGACTTCCCGACCCATGTTCCCTATGGATTCCCGGAGACGGCCCAGCAGGCGGACTGGATTCTCGGCCAAGGCTCTTATACCAGGGAAAGGAGGGACGATGAACGACAGCATGTGGCTGCTGAGATACTACGGCGGGGAAAGCTTCGACCTGATTCTGGTCTCCCCGGGGGGGGTCTGTCTCGGCGGCAAACCAGTCTCCACACCAATGGAGCTACTCGAGCCGCTGAGGCAGATCCTGAACGTGGCTCACGCACAGGGAGGGTTTCCAGTGAAAATGCAATACAAAAACTACTACGAAAATCCATGTGAAGGGAGGGCATGATCATGTCTCTTGCAGTGATAGGAACTGTGGCAGCAGTGGCAGGGGTAGGGCTCGCCGCCTACGGCATGGCGACTGCGCCGGGCGCGCCCAGTTATCAGGCCCCGCCCCCGCCTCCGAATTACACCCAGTATGACGAGGACGGCAACATCATGAGCCGGCAGGTGTTTAATTCCAAGACAAATTCATGGGACACGTATTCCGGAGACTTGGAACCGGAGCGGCCGCGGGTTGATGCAATAGATCCTGACACCGGTGAACTGCTCGTTGTGAATGACCCGAGGAAAACGCCGATATATGGTCTTGATGGCAAGCAGGTGGCAGTTGGTGCACCTTATACCCGCAATGAAGATGGAAAATATGTCAACGCCATCAATGGGTATGTGATGGACTATGATAACAATCCGAATGATAGAAAGCTGATCGACGAAACAATGGCTATGTGGAATAAGTCGGTGACGTCGTATGACCGGCTTCAAGAGCTCATAAAGAAAGGAGATGGTGATTTCGGCAAATTGGCCGATTATGAAAAAGAGCTCGCCGCATGGCAACAACGCAAGGAGAAGCGCGCCGCCGACAAGGCAACGCTGGCCGAGCTCCGCACCCAGATGCTCGACAACCTGAACAAGACTCCCGAGGATCGGGTTGCGGCCTATGATGCCTACGCCAAGAGCTTCTCCGACTCCATGCACGCCGATGTCGACCCGCGTTTCCAGAAGCTTGAGCGCGGGACCGATGAGCAGGCCAACGCCACGGGGATGTTCGGCAGCCGGGCTTACGTCGACACGAAGAGCGAGCTGGCAAAGGACAAGCTGGCGACCGATACCGACATCGCCAACCAGGCAACCATGGCAAAGGAGTCTCTGGCGAACAACGACCGGCAGTTCTGGGCGGGGATGCTCGACCAGATCGACAGCGGCGCCCGTGCCGACAAAATCACCACGGCGCAGATCAACCAGAGCGCAGCCAGCACTGCGGCCCAGAACTACGCCGGGACGCTGGGTTATTACAGCGCGAAGAACGCCAACCGGCTGGCTGAGTGGGAAGCAAAGCAGGCGAGGAGCGCCAGCTACGTCAATGCCGGCAGCAACCTTGCCGGGGGGCTCCTCTACCTCTACGGTGGGAAGACCGGCGGAGGAGGAACTGCAACGGGAGGGGTATCCGCCAAGCCGACCGGCGGCGGGGTGCAGCGGTACGGGCAGAACTTCAGCCTTCTGAACTAACTGATGTCGGCAGCCAGAAGCCAATCACCTTCCATGTAAAAGCAGAAGGCCGGAACTTACTTGGAACCGGCCTTCTCTCTTTCGCGCTTTCCGTCGGGCCCCTCATGTCGGGACAGTTAAGTAGTGTCCGGACGGACACTAAGTAAGCGGCGCCATGAACATCCTGTCGAGCTCGCTCTTCGGAATATGCCAGTCGCGTCCCACCTTCTTTGCGAAAAGCGCTTTCTGCATCTCCTGCGCAGGGATCCTACCTCCGCGGTAATGGCTCCGCAACCACTCCCCCTGCAGACACATCTTTTGGAACTTCTTGGCTGTCACTCCCTGGTGACGCTTCGCAGCCTCTTTGCATGTCAAGGTCACCGGAGCTCTCTCCCCACCCTGGAGCTTGGCAGAATCCGCATCACCACATTCCGCACGTTTCCTTTTGCGCTTCATATCAGCCTCACGGATGAAAGCGGGCGGCCCCCTCTGTGCCGCTACCCGACGGAACCATTGCCGAGATATAGGTACTTGTCACCGTAATGTTTATTGTCCTCAGCCTCTACAACCTTCACAAAGAGCTCTTCCATGTCGCCGCAGAAAACTTTCATGTCTCCATGTTCCGCCAGCTTATCTTCGAGTAAACCGATAAGACCTGAAATCGTCATATCTGCATCCTCCGGGGAGAGTGACTTGCCAAGATCTTCGACGCATTCTCGAATAGCGCTCAGAGTGTTTTCCATCCATGCGCATTGATCGACGGGAATGACGCGATATCGATCGTCGTAACCCCAGTTGTCTCCGGTCTGGAATGGGCGCTTGTGCTTGTGTTCATCGATTATCTCCTCACATTTCCTGACGTAGCTTTTCAGCACCAGTAACGTGGCTTCGGTATCCTTCATGCTGGAACCTCCTGACGTATTTTGGACCTTAATTTCAATGAAAAAGGCCTGAGTGTTGTCCGTGGCTTCGTCAGGATCGCCACCTCCATGCCTCACGACACGAAGACACTCAGGCCAATCGATAGCCTATCTGAACGCTCCCCCCTCCTGTGCAATTCTGATTCGCGGGTGGCAGTTCCTGACGAAAACTTGGACATGCCGAAGATAGCCTCAGCGACACCACCAGTCAAGACAACTTTTCCTTTAAAATCAATCAGTTAAACTGTATAGGTATTCAGCAACTCTGAATGGCAGCAGCGCTTCAGGAGGGCACCGTTCTTACGCTGCCACCCTGTCGGAGATCGTGCCAGGGCCGTCTGCGCCATCAGCTTTACTTGCCGGGTGGACGTGGAGGTATATGGGCTGTTCGCGACGGCGGCCCGGGGGAGGTGTCGTTATCCTTCTTCCGTGTGCGATGCCTCGGAGAAGAGAACGGTCTCCGACGGCACACCAGTCTGAGCAGCTCCGAAAGTTGATCAGCTGAGGTTGCCCCCAGTGAGTGGACCATGTCGGGCGAGACCTCCCCCTTTCATGCGGCTGCACTCGACGTTGAAGCCTGCAAACGAGCGCCCCCCCTCCGCTCCCTATTCCTCTTCCCCATGCAATCGCTTTCACCTTGCCTGATCCTCCATGAACCCGCGTTGCTACTGGTACCATGTGACGTTGCCCTATTGGACGCGATGGCGCAGTGGGTCCCGGGAATCTCCCGAAGCAAACGGGCATCCCATGGCAGAGAAAACCAGCAAAAAGAGCCTGCCATTCCACTTGGAACCTTCTCGATTTGTCGCAGTTTTCACGCATGTGATGGGATTCGCCACCTTCCGCTACCAGCACCCCGCCAGGGTGTAGCCGCGTCGACATCGCCGCACGGATAAGTCCTCGACGAGCACCTCGTCACGATCCCCCGCGGTTCACGCTGTATCCTCCCGCCCCTGCCGCATCACGCGGCACCTGGAGCGAGTGAAGTCGACGGGCTTCCGTGTAACCCAGAGCCCCCTCTTGCCGGCGAGCCGCTTAGGTCGCCGGACTTCCCGCAGCTCCTCATCCCGCCGGCAAGGCTCAGGGAGATCCGCCGGAAGTCCTGCCGGCAACTCGGCGAGAGGATGTCGGCCTCGGCCGAAAAGCTGCGGGACGAGGCGCGCCGGCGGGCGCTGGCGGCCCTGGCCCCCTCCCGCGCCGGGCTCGCGTGCCGTGGCGCTCCTCTCGGCCCGACGTTCCTGCCCGCCGCCGGATACTCGTCTCCGGGGGAGGCAGCCATGACCACACAGTTCGCCATCATGGGGAGCAAGGGGGGGGCGCGGCGACCGTCAGCGCCCTGGCTGTCCTCTTCATGGCGAAGGCGGCGTCTCTCGCTTTTCACTCTCAGGCTTCGTAAACGGTACCACTGAGGCGTTTTCTCAGGTCAAGACAAGGGAAGGTATGGGTGGAACTACTATCGAGGCCTTGAAGAAGGAGAGGCTGGCCGATGCCAAGAGCCAGGCTGAGCAGGTAGAGAAGTGCCCTTGTCGTCTGGAACATCGTCCCGGCGGCCGCTTCGGTTGTTGCAAAATTTTTGCTTGAGAATTTTTCTTGGGAAATTTTTTCAGGAAGAAGAATCGCTCACAC
>NZ_DAHVYG010000038.1 GCF_027327745.1 Geobacter sp. | reverse complement strand
CACCGGTCTGTTCGTCGCGGTATCGATGACGACCGGCGGCGGTGCCTGGGACAACGCCAAGAAGTACATCGAGGAAGGCCACCACGGCGGCAAGGGCAGCGAGGCCCACAAGGCCGCGGTCACCGGCGACACCGTCGGCGACCCGTACAAGGACACCGCCGGCCCGGCCATCAACCCGCTGATCAAGATCATCAACATCGTGGCGCTGCTGCTGGTGCCGCTGCTGTAAGCGATCTGATCAGATCGGGTTCTGCGAAGGGCGGCCTGCGGTCGCAGACCGAGCTGTGAGGCCTCAGAGCAGCGGAATCATCAGCAGCGCGACAATGTTGATGATCTTGATGAGCGGGTTGATTGCCGGCCCCGCCGTGTCCTTGTACGGATCCCCGACGGTGTCGCCGGTAACCGCGGCCTTGTGCGCCTCGGAGCCTTTGCCGCCGAAATTGCCTTCCTCGATGTACTTCTTGGCGTTGTCCCAGGCACCGCCGCCGGTCGTCATCGATACCGCGACGAACAGACCGGTGACGATGGTGCCGATCAACAGGCCGCCGAGCGCCTTGATCCCGGCGCCGGGGCCCATCAGGTAGTTCATGACTACCACCAGTACCACCGGCACGAGGATCGGCAGCAGCGAGGGGATGATCATCTCGCGGATTGCCGCGCGGGTCAGCATGTCGACGGCGCGCGAATAATCCGGCTTGGCGGTGCCTTCCATGATGCCCTTGATCTCGCGGAACTGCCGCCGCACCTCGTTCACCACTGCGCCGGCGGCGCGTCCGACCGCCTCCATCGCCAGTGCGCCAAACAAGTAGGGTACGAGACCGCCGATGAACAGGCCGATGATCACCGCAGGATCGGACAGCGAGAAGGCGACCAGCTTGCCCGCCGCCTGCAGGTTGTGGGTGTAGTCGGCAAACAGCACCAGGGCGGCCAGTGCGGCCGAACCGATCGCGTAGCCCTTGGTCACCGCCTTGGTCGTGTTGCCGACCGCATCGAGCGGATCGGTGATGTCGCGCACCTGCTTCGGCAGTCCGGCCATCTCGGCGATGCCGCCGGCGTTGTCGGTGATCGGCCCGTAGGCGTCCATGGCGACGACGATGCCGGTGAGGCTGAGCATGGAGACCGCGGCGATGGCGATGCCGTAGACCCCGGCGCACTTGAAGGCGACGATGATCCCGGCGGCGATGACGATGACCGGCAGGGCGGTGGACTTCATGGAGACACCGAGGCCGGCGATGATGTTGGTGGCGTGGCCGGTGGTGGAGGCTTGGGCGATGTGCTTGACCGGGGCGTACTCGGTGGCGGTGTAGTATTCGGTGATCCAGAAGATGGCGCCGGTGACCACGAGCCCCACCAGGGCGGAGATGAAGATGTTGGTGGCGGCAAGGCCGGTCGGGTTGCCAGCCGGGAACATCCGGACGGTGACCAGGTAGAAGGCGATGCAGGCCAGGACGCCGGAGGCGATGAGCCCCTTGTAGAGCGCCGGCATGATCTTCTGGTTGGCGCCCAGCTTGACGAAGAAGGTCCCGATGATGGAGGCGACGATGGAGATGCCGCCCAGGATCAGCGGGTAGCTGACGGCGCCGGCAAAGTTATTGAAGGCCATGGCCCCCAGCAGCATGGCGGCGATGAGGGTCACGGCGTAGGTCTCGAACAGGTCGGCGGCCATGCCGGCGCAGTCGCCCACGTTGTCCCCCACGTTGTCGGCGATGACGGCCGGGTTGCGGGGATCGTCCTCGGGGATGCCGGCCTCGACCTTACCCACCAGGTCGGCCCCCACGTCGGCCCCCTTGGTGAAGATGCCGCCGCCGAGGCGGGCGAAGATGGAGATGAGCGAGCCGCCGAAACCGAGACCCACCAGCTGGCTGACCACATCCTTGACCGGGGCGCCCGGCATGAGCTGCTGCAGCACCATGTAGTAGCCGGCGACACCCAGGAGCCCCAGGCCTACGACGAGCATGCCGGTGATGGCGCCACCCTTGAAGGCAACGTTCAGGGCCTTGTGGATCCCGGACTTGGCCGCCTCGGTGGTCCGGATGTTGGCGCGGACCGAGACGAACATGCCGATGAAACCGGTCAGGCCGGAAAACAGGGCGCCTATGGCGAAGCCGACGGCGGTTTTCGCCCCGAGGGTGGCAAAGAGCGCCACGAACATGACGGCACCGACCACGGCGATGATGGTGTACTGGCGCTTCATGTAGGCCCCGGCCCCCTCCTGGACGGCGGCGGCGATCTGCTTCATCCGCTCGTTCCCCTGGGGGAGCCCCAGAATCCACTGGGCCGAAACGAGGCCGTAAGCGACGGCCGCCACGGCACACGCCAGGGCAAAAAAGACTGCATACTGTTCCATTGACTAACCTCCTCAAGAATAGCCCGCGAAAGGCCTTGATCCCGCCTTGACCCGGCACTCCGCCGCCGAGTAAAAACGGAAAATTGTTATAAGAAACTGGGGGGTTTGTCAATGTTAAAAATTGCTTGTTTACCTCCCGTCTTTCGCGGCTGGCAAGACAGCGGCCACTTCTCGGGATTTACGCAAAACAGTTTGACAGCCTGGTCTGTTTGCAATAAAATACCAAACACCATGCAAACACAACATGATTTTAAAGAAAAGAAGATACGGCAACTGGAAGAACAGTGCCGTCGAAACGGCCTGGCCATCACCGTGCAGCGTCGTGTGATCATCGAGGCCCTGGCCGAGCGCAGGGACCATCCGTCGGCGGACCAGCTCTATGACACGGTCCGCGGGAGAGTGCGGGGGATTTCCCGCACCACCGTCTACCGGGTGCTCGAAACGCTCGAAGGGATCGGCGTCGTGCAGAAGGTCAGCAATCCCGAGGCACGGGCCCGATTCGACGCCGACACGGCGCGACACCACCATCTCTACTGCACCCACTGCCAGAAGATTCAGGATGTCTCCGACCCGGCCCTCGAACTCCTCCCCCTGCCGTCTGAAGAGTACGGGGGATTCACCATCGCCGGTTTTTCCATCACGTTCAGCGGGGTATGCCCCGACTGCCGCACAGTTCAATCTCAATCACCATAAAGTGGAGGGCCACCAATGAAGAAATGGAGATGCACCATCTGCGATTATATCCACGTAGGACCCGAGCCACCCGAGGTCTGCCCCGTTTGCGGGGTCGGTCGGGACCAGTTCGAGGAGATCAACGAGTAGCCGGCTAACGGATGCCGGTTAACACGCAAGGAGGATTTGAGCCGATGAAAGCTGTCGAGATAAAGAAGGATATCTACTGGGTAGGCGCCGTAGACTGGGCGGTGCGGGACTTCCACGGCTACGAGACGCCGCGGGGGACCACCTACAACAACTACCTGATCGTCGACGAAGAGATCACCCTCATCGATACGGTCAAATACGACTTTGCCTGCCACACCGTCAAGAACATCACCGGCGTCATAGACCCGGCGCGGATCAAAAACGTCATCATCAACCACATCGAGAACGACCACGCCACGAGCCTCGACCGGATCATGGCGCTTGCCCCCGACGCCACCATCTATATCTCGGAAAAGGGGCGCAAGGGGATCGAGCGGTTCTTCGACATCTCGCGCTGGAACATGAAGACGGTCAAGACCGGCGACACCCTCACCATCGGGAAGCGGACCCTGGAGTTCATCGAGACCCCCATGCTCCACTGGCCCGACTCCATGGTGACCTACGCCAGGGAGGACAAGATCCTCTTCACCCAGGACGCCTTCGGCCAGCACGTGGCGTCGGCCGCGCGCTTCGACGACGAATTCGAGTCTTCCGACTCCGGGGCGGAGCTGGAGGATGCAGTCATCGACTACTACGCCAACATCCTCATGCCCTTCGGCCAGATAGTGAAGAGCAAGATCGCGGAGATCCAGGCCAAGGGGATCGAGATCGAGATGATCGCCCCGGACCACGGACTCATCTGGCGGAAGAACCCCCGGAAGGTGCTCGACAAGTACCTCGAAATGGCCGGCGGCAAGGCCCGCAGGTCGGTCGCCATCATCTACGACACCATGTGGCAGAGCACCGAGAAGATGGCGGTCCCCATTGCCGAGGGGATCAGGGCCGAGGGGCTCGACTGCCGGATCATCAAGCTGCGGGCCACCCCCATGAGCGTCGCCATCAAGGAGTTCTGGAAGTCTCAGGGGGCCCTCGTCGGCTCGCCGACCCTCAACAACATCCTCTACCCCACCGTCGCCGAGTTTCTCACCCACCTGCGGGGGCTGCGCCCCAAAAACCGGATCGTGGGGGCCTTCGGCAGCTTTGGCTGGGGGGGCGGCGCCGTGAAGGAGGCGTACGAGGAGTTCAAGCGGATGGGGCTGCAGACGGTGGAGCCGGGGATCCAGATCCCCTACCGCCCGTCGCGGGCCGATGAAGAGGCATGCTTCGAGTTCGGCCGCGCCTTCGCCCGCCAGGTGGCGGAGTACCACCAGGGGTTTTGAAGGAGAACCATGGAGCTGAAATACGGTGACATATCGTTCCCGTTGAAACTTCCCCCCCAGAGGCTTCTGGGTGTCATCCGTCCTGCGGTAACCGCGCCGGCGGATTCGCCGGAGACGATCATCGGCGCCGCCCTCGACCGCTGCGCCGACGCGATCCGCACCTTTCGCCCCGGCGAGCGGGTCGTTATCGTCACCTCGGACATCACCCGTTACACCGGAAGCGAGATCTACCTCCCCCTCCTCCTGGAGCGGCTCGTGGCGGCTGGAATCCGAGAGGGGGACATCGAAATCCTCGTCGCCCTCGGCATCCACCGCAAGCAGACGGAACACGAACACGCAAGTATCGCCGGGCCGCTGTTCGGTCGGATCCGGATCGTCGACCACGACTGCGACGACCCGGGGGAGCTCGCCTTCATCGGCCGGACCTCCGGCGGGGTGGAGGTGGAGGTGAACCGCCGGGTGGTGGAGGCGGACCGGGTGATCCTCACCGGCACCATCGGCTTCCACTACTTCGCCGGCTTCGGCGGCGGACGCAAGAGCATCCTTCCCGGGGTGGCGGCCCGCAGGTCCTGCATGGCGAGCCACTTCGCCGTCCTCAATCCGGGGGAGGGAAGCGGCAAGAACCCCCTCGCCGCCACCGGCAACCTTGCCGGGAATCCGGTCCACGCCGCCATGGACGAGGCGTGCGCCATGGTGGAGCCCGCATTCATCCTCAACACGGTGCTCTCGCCGGAGAAACGGATCATCGCCGCCTTCGCCGGCCACTGGCGGGAGGCCCACGAGGAGGGGTGCCGGTACTACGCCGGGCGCTTCGCCTATCCGCTCAGGGAGAAGGCCGGCCTGGTCGTTGTCTCCTGCGGCGGCTTCCCGAAGGACATCAACGTCATCCAGGCCCACAAGTCGATGGAGTACGGGAGCCAGGCCCTGAAGGAAGATGGCGTAATGGTCCTGCTGGCCCAGTGCCGGGACGGCTACGGCAACGCCACCTTCTTCGACTGGTTCCGCTTCCGGGAGCTCGACGAATTTGAGGCGCGCCTGCGCAGCCACTACGAGATCAACGGCCAGACCGCCTACTCGCTGCTCCAGAAGGCGCAGCGATTCAGAATCATCCTTGTTTCGGAACTTCCGCCGGAGGAGGTGCGGACCATGGGGCTGGTCCCCGCCAAGACCCTTGACGAGGCCATGACAAAGGCAGCGGAGCACCTTCCGGCCGACTATGCGGCGTACGTCATCCCCGAAGGGGGAACGGTGCTGCCGGTAAAGATGTAGGGGCAAACCCTTATGTTTGCCAGATTCCCGGGCGATCACAAGGATCGCCCCTACAAGGATGGATATATATAATGATTGCCACCCGCATCATTGATGAACTGAAAACCATCGTCGGCGCCGAGAACGTCGCCACCGACCGCCAGGATCTTCTCTGCTACGGCTACGACGCCACCCAGATGGAGTTTCTCCCCGATGCGGTGGTCCATCCCGGCACGCCGGAAGAGATCGCCGCCATCCTGAAGCTCGCCAACTCGGAGCGGTTCCCGGTCTTCCCCCGGGGGGCCGGCAGCGGCTTCACCGGCGGGGCGCTCCCCAAGGGGGGAGGGATCGTCCTCGTGACGACGCGGCTCAACCGGATCCTGCGCATCGACACCGAGAACCTGGTGGCGGAGGTGGAACCGGGGGTCGTCACCGAACAGTTCCAGCTGGCGGTGGAAAAGCTCGGCCTCTTCTACCCCCCCGATCCGGCGTCCCTCAAGTTCTCCACCGTCGGCGGCAACGTGGCGGAGAACGCCGGCGGCCCCCGGGCGGTCAAGTACGGCGTGACCCGCGACTTCGTCATGGGGCTCGAAGTGGTCCTCCCCTCGGGAGAGATCATCCGCACCGGCGGCGAGACCTACAAGGGGGTCGTCGGCTACGACCTGACCCGCCTCCTCGTCGGCTCCGAGGGGACCCTGGGGGTGATCACCAAGATCATCTTCAAGCTCCTCCCCCTGCCGGAGGCGAAGAAGACCATGCTCACCATCTTCGACTCCATCGACGGGGCGGCCCGGGCGGTCTCCACCATCATCGGGAACAAGATCATCCCCACCACCCTCGAATTCATGGACCACGCCACGCTCCAGTGCGTCGACCGGCGCTTCAATCTGGGGCTGCCGGCGGCGGCCCGGGCTGTGCTCCTCATCGAGGTGGACGGCGACCGGGAGCTGATCGAAAAACAGGCGGCCCGGATCCACGAGGTGGTGAAGCCCCTCGGCCTCGTGGAGTTCAAGGTGGCGAAGGACGCCGCCGAGTCGGAACAGCTCTGGAAGGTGCGGCGCCTCGTCTCCCCCTCTCTTCGCGACGTGAACCCGACCAAGTACAACGAGGACATCGTGGTCCCACGCAGCCGGGTCCCCGACGTCATCCGGAAGATCGACGCCATCGCCACCCGCTACGGCATCCCCATCGTCAACTTCGGCCACGCCGGCGACGGCAACATCCACGTCAACGTCATGATCGACAAGGAGATTCCGGGGATGGACGAGAAGGCCCACGCGGCCATCGAGGAGATCTTCCGGGCGGCGCTGGAGCTGGGGGGGACCATGTCGGGCGAGCACGGCGTGGGGCTCGCCAAGCAGCCCTACATCCCGCTGGAGCTCTCGCCGGTGCAGATCGCCACGATGCAGGCGGTAAAAAAGGCGCTGGACCCGAACAACATCCTCAATCCGGGGAAGATGTTCCCCGCATAGAAGGGCAGCACGAGAGAAGTCTCTGTGTTTCCGTGGCAGATTGAAAGGTTTCGATTGTGGATCCGTTAAAACGAGTCGAACATGAGCTGAAGAAATGCGTCAAGTGCGGCGCCTGCCGCGCCCACTGCCCCGCCTTCGCCGCCCTGCAGCGGGAGCCGGCGGTGGCCCGCGGCAAGGTGGCGGTGGCCCAGCACCTCCTCAAGGGGGACATCTCCCTCGACGACCAGACCTACGCGGTCATGTCCAAGTGCCTCCTCTGCGGAAGCTGCGTCGAGAAATGCCCCAACGAGGTCCCAACCGACGAGATCGTCATCACTGCCCGCGAGGCCCTTGCCCGGAAGCGGGGGCTCACCACCTTCCACAAGGCGGTGGGGCAGGTGATCAGGAATCGGAAGCTGATGTCGTTCGGCGCCCTTGCCGCTGCCATCCTCGGACCGCTCTTCTTCCGCAAGGTCCCCAAGACCTCGGGGCTTCGGCTCCGCTTCCCCCTCCCCTTCGTCGGGAACCGGCGCCACATCCCCCAGATCGCCCGCACACCGTTCATGAATCGCCACCCCGAGGTCATCCGGGGGGAGCCGGGAAAACCGCGGGTCGTCTACTTCGTCGGCTGCATGACCAACTTCGTCTACACCGGGGTGGGAGAGGCGACCCTCGCCCTCTTCCGCCACCTGGGGTGCACCGTCATCATCCCGAAGGAGCAGCAGTGCTGCGGCCTTCCCGGCATGTCCGGCGGCGACCTGGATACCGTCAGGACCCTGGCGGAGAAGAACCTGGCGGCCCTGGAGAAATACGAGGCCGACTACATCATGACCGCCTGCGCCACCTGCGGCGGGGCACTCCACAAGTTCTATCCGGCCCTCATCGGCAAGCGTCATCCGGAGCTGGCCCAACGGATCCGGACGATCGCCGACAAGACCGTCGACGCGGCGCAGCTTCTCCAGAAGCTCGGGCTCCATCCCGCCGAGACCGGCGCCGGCGAGGCGCTGAAAATCACCTACCACGACCCCTGCCACCTCCGGACCCGCGCCATCACCCGCCAGCCCCGGGAGCTGCTGGCCGGCGCCCCCGGCGTGGAACTGGTGGAGATGGAGGGGGCGGACAAATGCTGCGGTCTCGGCGGCACCTTCAACGTCTATCACTACGACACCTCCCTCGCCATCAACGAGGGGAAAAGCGCCGCCATCGAGAAGACCGGCGCCGAGGCGGTGGTCACCGGCTGCCCCGGCTGCATGATGCAGCTCTCCGACGGCCTCAAGCAGCGCGGCACCCGGACCCGCGTCATGCACACCCTCGAAGTCCTCGCCCGCTCCCTCCGCTAGACATAATGTCTGTCGGACTTAGGGAATCGTAACGAGAGAATGGCAGATCGAGGGCAGATTTTCGGGTAGAATCCTCCCGGCCGGGGAACCTCCCTCCCCGGCCGATTTTTACTCTCAATAAAATCGTTTTAAAACCATCTTTTCCTCCCCGATCCTTCCCACTGATAACGCTGCGCCAAATCTGACGATTTAAGTCAAGATAAAAAATATTTTATTGACAGTACACGGCAAAGTAAGGTATTAACAGCAACGGTAAAAACCGGTTTTATTTCTCTGTCTTCCGGAGTTGTTGATGACCGACTACAACATCGGGGCGAAGATCAAAAAGCTCCGACTTGCAAAAAAGCTGACCCTGCAGGCGGTGGCCCGCGAGACAGGTTTTTCGCCCGCCCTCATCTCCCAGATCGAGAACAACAACGTCTCCCCCCCCATCGCCACGCTCTCGAAGATCGCAAAGTTCTTCGACGTAAAGATCGGAATATTCTTCACCGAGGAAGAGGAAGAGTACCGCTACGAAGTCGTGCGCAAGGGGGAGCGGAAGGTGATTCCCCGGGTCATCTCCCGCGCCGGCACCAGCCAGGGGTACTCCTACGAATCGCTCTCGTTCCGCAAGCAGAACAAGAAGATGGAGCCGTTCCTCCTCACCATCTCGGAAAAGGCCTCCGAAGAAAACACCTACAGCCACGACGGCGAAGAGTTCCTCTTCGTCACGGCAGGGACCGCCGAACTCCTCGTGGAAGACGAACGCATCACCCTTGAAGAGGGGGATTGCGTCTACTTTGATTCATCCCTGAAGCACCGCCTCCTCTCCAAGGACGGCAGCGAAGTCAGGGTGCTCGCCGTGGTGACCCGCTAGTCGCTCCTTCGGGCCGACACTGACAAGCATACGGGCCTTTTCATCCGATGAGCGCCCGTTTTTTTCACCCCGCCCCGTATACAAAAACGTAACCGCACCGTTTCCGGGAACCCTCACCGGCCAAGCATTCCCGCGGAGTCCCTGTCACGGTTCAACCTACAAACCTATGCCAGGAGGGGCCGCAATGACGCAGTTGCTGGGAAAAAATTCTACGAACTGGAAGGATGGCGAAGATGTCCAATAATGCGATTAAACCGTCCCTGAAGAACCCCTTTGATCCCCCCGAGAAGGTGGAATTCACCATCCCGGGCGAGATTTCCCGCACGACCGGCCCTTACGAAGAGGCGATGAAGGAAGGGTACGACCTGATCCAGCGCCCTATAAAATCGGTCAGCATCGACCAGATCGAGAAGCAGCACTTCAAGAAGCGGATGACCGTCTGGGAGCGGATCAAGGTCCTCACCGACAAGGAGCCCAACGTCCTGTACCAGAACTGGGGAAAAAACCTGGACGGCGCCTCCCTGGTGACCGCGATCCTGAACATCGGCGGTCGCGACGTGGCGGTCTACGGCCATGACTTCACCGTGCGGGCCGGCTCCATCGACGCCACCAACGGCCGCAAGCTCGCCAACCTCTTCAAGCTGGCCGGCGAGAAGGGGATCCCCCTCATCGGCATGAACGACTCCGCCGGCGCCTTCGTCCCCGCCGGGGTCGGCGGCCTCGACGGCTACGCCGAGGCCTTCACCGCCCTGCGCAAGATCAGCGGCGTGGTCCCCTCCATCATGTGCATGTTCGGCTTCAACGCCGGCGGCGGCTCCTATCTGCCGCGCCAGGGAAGCTTCGTCATCCAGCCCGCCAACACCTTCTTCGGCCTCACCGGCCCGGGGGTCGTCAAGTCGGTCCTCGGCGAGGACATCACCCCCGACGAGCTGGGCGGCCCCAAGGTCCACGGCAAATCGGGCGTTGCCGACCTGACGGTGGCCGACGAAGTGGCGGCCCTGCGGACGGCGGTGCGCCTCCTCTCCTACATTCCGGACAACAACAGCGTGGGGGCGCCGCTCCAGGAGACCAGCGATCCCCTGGACCGCAAGACCTGGGAGATCAACACCCTGCTGAAAAAGGCCTTCAACTCGCCGACCGGCTTCAACACGCCGTTCGACGTCTCCATCATCATCCAGCAGATCTGCGACCACGGCGACTACTTCGAGCTGCAGCCGGAACGGGCCCGGGAGGCGGTCACCGCCTTCGGCCGCCTGGGGGGGCAGGTCGTGGGGTTCGTCGCCAACAACTCGGCCGTCGCCTCGGGTCAGATCGACTGCGACTCGGCGGTGAAGATCGCCCGCTTCGTACGGTTCTGCAACATCTACAACATCCCGATCATCTTCATGGAAGACACCACCGGCTTCCTGCCGGGCCGCGAGCAGGAGTCCCGCGGCATCGTCCAGGCCGGCCGCTCCATGCTCGACGCCATCGTCGACGTCCGCACCCCGCGGATCCTGCTGATCCTGCGCAACGCCTTTGGCGGCGCCTACGCCTCCTACAACAACTACCCCACCGGCGCCGACCTGGTGCTGGCGCTCCCCACCACCCGCCTCGCCGTCATGGGTCCGGCAGGGAAGGAATTCGTCTACAAGGACGAACTCCGCAAGATCCGCGCTGCGGCGGCGGACATGACCAGGAGGGGGACCGAAGAGCGGGTCAAGGGCGGAACGGAGCCCGGCACCGCCAAACGCGATGCGGAAAAGGAAGCCGCCGAGTGGCTCAAGGGACAGGAAGCGGCCCTGAACCAGCGGTACGAAAAAGAACTGATGAACCCGAAGGAAGGTCTGGCCCTGGGCTCCATCTCCTCCATCGTCATGCCGACCGACCTGCGCCAGGTCCTGGGCGAAAACATCGCCTTCCTGATGCGGCACTACAAGCCGTCGCCCATGGGCGGTCCGCAGCGTGAGTTCCACTGATAGTCAAAATCCACCACGGAGACACTGAGGCACGGAGAACGTCAATAAATCTGGTTTCAAGGACTGCGTTTTTTTGATTTCGCTTTTGTTACGGTTTTTCTCCGTGTCTCCGTGCCTCTGTGGCGGATTCCAAGATTTTCATATCTTTTCGATTGGAGATAGAGACCAATGACCGACCTGTACACGAACAACCCCCTGATTCACCGGAACCGCCGTCTCGGCGCGTCCGATTCCGAGTGGGTCCGTTCCTTCGCCTGCGAGGATCTGAAGCCGCTCATCGTCTGCCGCGGTCCCATCCGCAAGGAGGCCATGGATGTCTTTGAAGAGATGGGGATCACCCATTACGGCATCCTCCTCTCCGAGAAGGACTCCATCGTCTACCCCAACGCCCTGGCCCCGGAGCTGCGCCAGCTGACCGATTCCACCCGCGTTCACCGGGTGCCCGACTACACCGGCGCCAGCAAGGAGGAGCGGGTCGAGCGGATCGGCCAGATCATCCAGATCGCCAAGGACAACGGCTATGACTCCATCTTCGCCGGCTACGGCTTCATGGCCGAGGACGAGGAGTTCGTGGCGGCCATCGAGCACGCCGGCCTCTCCTTCATGGGCCCCAACTCCCGCACCCAGGCCGATGCCGGCAAAAAGGACGAGGCCAAGCGGACCGCCCTAGAGGTCGGGGTCAGCGTCACCCCCGGCATCAACAACGTCACCGCCCGGACCCTGGTGAAAAAGCATCCGACCCGGGAGGCGCTCCTGGCCCTGGTGACGGCCGAGGGGCTGGAGATGGACCCGAAGACTCTGGAGGATACCAAGCTCTCCCTGGAAGAGCTGGCCGACGAGATCCTCTACGCCTCCTACGCCAAGGGGATCGACCTCTACTCCATCGAGGAGCTCTGCGCCCAGGTCCAGGTGGAAGCGGCGAACATGTTCACCGAGTACCCCGGGAGCCGGATCCGCCTCAAGGCCATCGGCGGCGGCGGCGGCAAGGGACAGCGGATCCTCGGCGCCTCGCTCCTGAACGTCAAGGAGCCGACCGCAGCCCAGGTCAGGGAAGCGGCCGCCGAGGCCCCCGGGCTGGTCCGGGAGGTGCTGAACGAAGTCAAGGCCAACGGCGTCGGCGACAACAAGAACATCCTGATCGAACTGAACATCGAGCAGACCCGCCACAACGAGATCCAGCTGGTGGGGAACGGCGAGTGGTGCGTCTCCCTGGGGGGGCGCGACTGCTCCCTGCAGATGCACGAGCAGAAGCTGCTGGAGGTCTCCGTGACCCAGGAAGGGCTTGCCCTGGCCATCGAAAAGGCGAAGGCGGCCGGCCGCAAGGCCGAAGTGAAGGCCCTGGAGAGCGACCTCAAGGTACTGAAGCGGATGGAAGAGGATGCGGCCAAGTTCGGCGCCGCCGTGGGGCTCGATTCCGCCTCCACCTTCGAGTGCATCGTCGACCGCGACCGCTACTACTTCATGGAGGTGAACACCCGGATCCAGGTGGAGCACCGGGTCTCCGAGCTCTGTTACTCCCTCAAGTTCACCAATCCCAAGAACGAGAACGACTTCTTCATCGTCGAATCCCTCGTGGAGGCGATGGCCC
Organism: Geobacter sp.; assembly: GCF_027327745.1. Classification (GTDB taxonomy): domain Bacteria; phylum Desulfobacterota; class Desulfuromonadia; order Geobacterales; family Geobacteraceae; genus Geobacter. Next base: position 32,373 of record NZ_DAHVYG010000038.1, on the reverse strand, counting down.
TGCTGGTGAAACACAAGAAGCGCCTCCCCAAGCCGGAGCGGGTTCCCCGTTTCGGTGCCGGCGCCGAGGCACGCCTGAACGCCACCGACGCCTCCCTCTCCCCCCATGCCGGCGGCATGATCCGTTACTGGTCCAAGCCGATCGAGGGTGAGATCCGCGACGACCAGGGAATCTGCCTGGTCAACCCGGACACCGGCATGTTCATGCGCTACAAGGTGGCGGGGGCCTATGACTCCAACATCGCCCTCCTCCTCACCAAGGGGGAGGACCGCCTCGCCAGCTACCTGAAGCTCTCCGAGGTGCTGGGGAAGACCACCCTGCGCGGCACCGACCTGGCCACCAACCTGGAGTTCCACTACGGGCTGGTCAACTGGTTCATCGGCCAGAACGTCATGGCCAAGCCGACCACCCGCTTCGGCGTCCCCTACCTGACCCTGGTCGGCCGGCTCAAGGAAGAGGCCAACCTGCTCGACACGGTCTTCGCCTTCATGCAGATGAAGAAGGCCTACGCCAAGAAGATGGCCGAACAGTTCCCCGACGACCCGAAGGCTGCCAAGGAGATGTCCGCCATCCTCGACCGCAAGGGGACCCTCGTCACCCGCCCCATGGACCGGCTGCTGGCCGATCCGCACCTCCTTTCGGGATGGCTCTCCATCAACCGGAAAAACTTCACCATGGAAAACGGAAAGGTGGTCTGGCACGACAATCCCTTCGTGATCCTGGCCGACACCTACGATTATCTCGACATGGCCTATGACCCGGCCGCCCCGGCGGCGGAGGTCATTTGGAGCCACGACAACGACCTCCTCCAGAAGGGGTTGCGCTTCTACAAGACCCTCTCGGAGCGCTTCGGGCTCGGCCTCCACGAATTCGACAAGCTCTCGGCCATCCTCGTGAAGGAAAAGCCCCAGGGCGAATTCTCCCCCGCGGAGTGGAGCGAGATCCAGTGCGCCCACGTCGGCTTCGAGGCCGGCCTGGAGCTCCTCGGCATGCTCTTCGTCATCGCCGAGAATGTCAGGTTCTGGGACTTCAGGGTGGAGGAAGACCTGGAAGTCACCATCCCCGACTATCTGAACGACCCGGAGCTGCAGGCCCGGATGAAGAAGGTGCTGGTGCCGCCCCCCGCCACCAAGGCCGACGAGATCGTCGCCATGTGCGGCGGCATGTACTACGGCCAGGAGGCGCCGGGGATGCCGTCGTTCGTGACCGAAGGGATGCACTTCGAGAAGGGGCAGCCTCTCTACATCATCGAGGTGATGAAGATGTTCAACACGGTCCGGGCGACCTTCTCCGGCACCATCGACAGGATCATCATGCAGGGGGCCGACGGCAGCATCGTCCAGAAGGGGCAGCCGCTCTTCAAGGTCACCCCGGACGAGAAGTTCGTCGAGGTCAACCCCGAGGAGATCGAGCAGCTCAGGCGCGAACGGACCTCCGCCTACCTCAGGGCCGTTCTCTGACCGACTGGAAGCACAAACAACTCTTACGCTCGGGAGGACACCGTGAGAAAAGGAAAGCTTATTGTCGTCGAGGGGATCAGCGGCTCCGGCCAGCAGGTCAAGGCGGCCATCGTCGGCCTGCACAAGGCGCTGGTGGAGCTGAAATACGATGTGGTCGAATGCGCCAACCCCGATTCGGGGCGGGCCCAGGAGCTGGGGATTGCCAACATGATCAACTGGCCGTTCGGCAAGAATGCCAGGGCCGACTTCATCTTCGAAGGTGCCGTGCGGGCGGAAATATTCAAGAACATCGTCGAGCCTGCCCTGCAGCAGGACAAGATCGTCCTGTGCAAGCAATCGAGCATTTCCTCCCTGGCCAATGCCTGGGTGAGCGGCTATACCGGGCATTTCGACGTACTGCGCCACCTCGACAAGATTTCCAGAGGCTTTCTCTTCGAGGACGAGATTTACCCGGACCTGACCCTGTTCCTCGATGTGCCGGCCCAGGAGGCCTTCGAACGGATCGAGGATGTCCTGCAGATCCATCACGAAGGGGGGATCGAATACTACGAAAAGATGCGGGAGTTCTATCTCCGGGAGATCCCCCGCTGGCACGGCGTCAGAATCGACGCCTCGACCAGCAGGCCGGAAGAGGAGATAAACGCCGACATCTGGAACGTGGTCACGAACATCCTCTGACCGGAAGGCTCCCGACGCGCCCCTGCGGAAGACACTGCCGGGGCCGTCGCTTTTTTCGGGGCATGATCATCAACACACCAGAAGGAGAGATCCATGAGCATCAGCGACAAAAAACAGGCCTGGCAGGATGCTGTCGTGGCAAAAAATATCGCCAAGGCCCCCGAGCGCAAGGCGGAATTCCGGACCACCTCCGGCATCGAGATGGAGCGCTGCTTCACCCCCGGCTTCGACTACCCGGAATATGAGGATAACCTCGGGTTCCCCGGCCAGTATCCCTTCACCCGCGGCGTGCAGCCGACCATGTACCGGGGCCGCTTCTGGACCATGCGCCAGTACGCCGGCTTCGGCACCGCCAGGGAATCCAACGAGCGTTACAAGTATCTCCTCCAGGCGGGGCAGACCGGCCTCTCCGTCGCCTTCGACCTTCCGACCCAGATGGGATACGACTCCGACGCCGCCATGGCCGCCGGCGAGGTGGGGAAGGTCGGGGTCGCCATCGACTCCCTGGCCGACATGGAGATCCTCTTCGACGGCATCCCCCTCGACCAGGTCTCCACCTCCATGACCATCAACTCCACCGCGGCGATCCTGCTGGCCATGTACATTGCAGTGGCCGAGAAACAGGGGGTCTCCCCCGACAGGATTTCCGGGACCATCCAGAACGACATCCTCAAGGAATACATGGCCCGGGGGACATACATCTACCCCCCCAGGGAGTCGATGCGGATCATCACCGACATCTTCGCCTACTGCAAGGACCATGTCCCCAAGTGGAACACCATCTCCATCTCCGGCTATCACATCCGGGAGGCCGGCTCCTCCGCCGTGCAGGAAGTCGCCTTCACCCTGGCCGACGGCATCGCCTACGTGGAGGCGGCCCTCAAGGCGGGGCTCGAGGTCGACGAGTTCGCCCCGCGGCTTGCCTTCTTCTTCAACGCCCACAACAACCTCCTGGAAGAGGTGGCCAAGTTCCGGGCGGCCCGCCGGATGTGGGCGAGGATCATGAAGGAGCGGTTCGGCGCCAGGGATCCGCGCTCCATGATGCTTCGCTTCCACACCCAGACCGCCGGCTGCACCCTCACCGCCCAGCAGCCCGACAACAACATCATGCGGGTCACCATCCAGGCCCTGGCCGCTGTTCTGGGAGGGACCCAGTCGCTCCACACCAACTCCCGCGACGAGGCCCTGGCCCTCCCCACCGAAGACTCCGTCCGGATCGCGCTCCGCACCCAGCAGGTGATCGCCTGCGAATCGGGGGCGGCCGACTCCATCGATCCCCTGGCGGGAAGCTTCCTCGTGGAGTCCCTCACCGACCAGATCGAGAAGGCCGCCACCGAGTACATCGAGAAGATCGACCGGCTGGGCGGGGCCGTCGAGGCCATTTCCCGCGGCTTCCAGCAGAAGGAGATCCAGGACTCGGCCTACGCCTACCAGCGGGCCATCGAAACCGAGGAGATGATCATCGTCGGCGTCAACAGGTTCACCATCCAGAACGAGCCCCAGCCCGAACTCCTCAAGATCAAGGAAGAGGTGGAGATCGCCCAGAAGAAGGCCTTGGCCGCCATGAAAGCGAAGCGGGACGAGGCAAAGGTCCGGGAGGCCCTTGCGACCCTGGAAAAGGCCGCCAAAGGTACCGACAACCTCATGCCGCCGATCCTGGGTGCCGTAAAGGCCTACGCCACCTTGGGCGAAATCGCCAACGTCCTGCGCGACGTCTTCGGTGTCCACCGGGAGACGGTGGTGCTGTAATCTGTTGTGAGACGTGAGAAGTGAGACGTCTCTACTTCTCACGTCTCACTTCTCACATCTCACGGGGTAAATATGCTCACCAAAATCAATCACATCGGCATCGCCGTCGCATCCCTCGAAGAAACGATCCCCTTCTACCGCGACCGGCTCGGCATGACGTTCAAGGGTACGGAGGAAGTACCGGAGCAGAAGGTGAGAGTCGCCTTTCTTCAGATCGGCGCATCCAAGATCGAGCTCCTGGAGCCGACCTCTGCCGAAAGTCCCATCGCGAAGTTTCTGGAGAAAAGCGGTCCCGGCATCCATCACATCGCCTACGAGGTGGAAGACATCGAAGCAGCAATCGCCAGGCTCATGGCCGACGGCGCCCGCATGATCGACAGCGTACCGCGCCACGGGGCCCACGGAACGCGGATCGCCTTCGTCCATCCCAAGAGCAGCGGAGGCGTGCTGACGGAACTCTGCCAAGGGGGCCACTGACCTCTACGAAAGATGAGAAACCTGCGTATCAAAAATCGTAAAACTGCTCTAACACCGCGTCAGCTCGACGCAAAATCGTGATTTTTTTCTTGACAATCTCGGGGAAAGATTTATAGTGTCCCCAAAATTTTAGAACGCCATTTTGCTTTTTCCCGAAACGTCCGGAGACCCAGCATCGGAGCCTCACAAAAAAGCTTTGCAGTTAGGCATAGTTAGCTGAATAGTTCTTGACAACACAACTTGAATGAGTATTATCTCACCCTTGTTATGAAAGTGCGGGTGTCAATGCCGACCAGAACCGTTTTCAAAACCACACGCGTGGCAAAGTGCAAGGCAACGTGACGTGCCAACGACCCTTTTCTCGTCCCTCGATGGAGGGAACGGAAAAGGGTCTTGTTTTTGGAGGGGGTACTTACCAGTTTATTCGCTCTGGACATTTTCAAAACGGAAAGGTGGTGATTTTCCCTCAGGTACGAACTCTTGCAGCACCCAATTCACTCTATGCAATTTATCACCAATGAAGGAGGCAACTGATGAAAAAGAAGCTTTTGGCAGTAGTCGCTGCCGGTGCGGTCACCGCCGCGACGGCGGTTCCGGCCCTGGCACTGGAGAACGAGTTCCACGGCATGTTCCGGGTCAAGGGAACGATCTCCAACTATAACGGTGCGGGCGCGTTCGCAGGCCTTCTCGCTCCCTCGGACAATCCGAAGACCAAGAACTTCGTCGACCAGCGCGCTCGTCTCATGTACATCGCCAAGGCCAACGACGATCTGAAACTGGTCACCCACTTCGAGATCGACTCCCAGTGGGGCGACAATTCCTATACGGTTGGCCGCAACGATGGTGGTGCCCTGGGTGCGGACCAGATCAACCTCGAAACCAAGAACGTCTACCTCGATTTCAACATCCCCGCAGTCCCGGTGAACATGAAGGTCGGCATGCAGCCCTTCACCGACGCCTACAAGGGGATCTTCATCAACGCCGACGCGGCCGGCGCCCTCGCCACCGCCAAGTACGGCAGCTTCACCAACGCCCTCGGCTGGTTCCGCCTGGATGACCGGGGCGGACTCACCGGGAAGAACGCCCGCGACCTCCTCATCCTCGACGGCAAGTATGCCGTCAACAAGAACCTCAACGTCGGCGGGTCGTACTACCTGTACAATGACGACAACTCTACGTTCGCAAACGGAGTAGCTGGCACAGCGCAGGATGTCATCGTCCACACCGTCGGCGTCAATGGCGAGGCGAACCTGGGTCTGGTGACCGTGGACGGCTTCGCCCTCTACCAGTTCGGCAATGCCGGCACCAAGCATGTCAGCGCCTGGGCCGCCAACGCCGGGGCCAAGGCAAAGGTCGGCATCGGCATCCTCCGCGCCCAGTTCCTCTACACCTCCGGCGAGGGGGATACGACCCGCAACACCTCCAATGCCTTCGTGCCGGTTACGAACCACACCTCCGGTGCCAACGCGGAGAACACCTTCTACCCTGCCGACATGCGGATCATCCTGCGTGACAAGTTCGGGACCACCGACGACCACGCCATAATCTACAACACCGACAACCAGAGCCAGGGGATCATCGGCGGCTTCATCGGCTACGATGCCAACATCACCCCGAAGGTCTTCGCCAACGCCAACGCCGGTTTCGTGGCAACGGCCAAGCGCAACACCGTAACCGAATCCAGCAGCAAATACATGGGCACCGAGCTTAACGCCGAGGTGGGGTATAAGCTCTACGACAACCTCACCACCAGCCTCCAGGGTGCCTACGTGATCCTTGGCGACTACTACAAGGGAACCGGCGGCGCCGCTCCCGGCAAGATCCCCAACGATCCGTTCCTGAGCCGGGTCGTGCTGAACTACGCATTCTAAACCACGTTAAACTAAGAAAAAGAGCCGGGATCTTCCGGCTCTTTTTTCCCGTTTGACAAGATCCGAAAAGCTGCTCTAATTAAACCATAGTTCTAAACTTCTCAGATGGAGGTCACCCAATGAAAAAGATTGCAGTTATGGTAATGGCAGCAGTCATGATGTCGGCAACCGTTCCGGCACTTGCCCAAATGACCAAGGAAGAAAAGAACCAGTGCCTCCTTGCCTCGAAAAACTGCGCCAACGAGGTCGACAGCATCCAGAAGAAGATCAGGAAGCTTAACGCCGAGATCAAGAAGGGGAAGAAGGTCTACTCCGCCGAGGAGATCAAGAAACTCAACGCCAAGCTGAAGGAAGCCGAGGACATGCTCGACACCCTGCTGCAGGGGGGCCAGTAAGTCCGGATTGCGACCAACCAGGCAAAATGGAAGGGGAGAGGCAACTCTCCCCTCTTTTTTTGTATCCGCACCCCGCCAGGCTTTACCCACGCCCCATCAGGCCACTATTGCTTTGACATCGGGATGATCGGTTTGCGATAATCGGCCAATCCAAGGCGGAGCCCATGAATCCAACCGTAAAGAACTGGATAGCCACATCGAACTACGACCTGCGCACCGCCGAGGCCATGCTCAAGGCTGGCCGGTATCTGTACGTGGTTTTCATGTGCCACCTCGCCCTTGAAAAAATGCTGAAGGCAATCCTGGCCAATTCATTCCCCGACTCCACTCCCCCAAAAATCCATAGTCTTGTACGGCTATACAAAAAAGCCGGACTTGCTTTGCCTGAAAATTTCATGGAATTTGTTGAACAGCTGGACAATGTGAGCATCGTTACCAGGTATCCGGAAGACCTTAGTACTCTTTCCAGGGAATTCAACCAGGCAAGGGCCAGGGAAGTTCTTGGAGAGACGAGGAAACTGCTAAAATGGCTCAAGCAATCGATGTCAGAGAAATCGTAGAGCGTTACCTGAAGAACCTCGCCTCGCTTGGTGTGCCCGTCCAAAAGGCCTTTATTTTTGGATCACAGGCAACGGGTCTCGCCGATGAAGACAGCGATATTGACCTTGCTGTCATCTCACCCTACTTCGAACGGATGGGCCTGTGGGACAAAGCAAAAGTACTGGGAAGAGCAACCCGTGACATCCCCTACCCGATGGATGTTCTGGGCTACGCTCCTTCCCAGCTGAGAAAGATTCGCCCGGGGACACTATTGGCTGAGATTGTCAAGAATGGCATCGAGATTCGCCAGAACTGACCCTAGAGGCATCCAACTATTAATAACTCAACCCAGGAGCAACGATGAAAAGACTTTCCCTTCTCTGCGCAGTTCTGATTGTGGCCCTCATGAGCGCCTCCACCCTTTTCGCCGCCCAGATCAGGGTCTACGTCTCGGAGTTCTCGATTACCGGCGCCGCCAACAAGGATGAGCTGAAGACGACCCTCCAGACGTTGCTCGCCTCGCGCCTGAGCAGCGATTCGGTGCTTACGGTGGACTCTCCCGTGGGGGCCGACGTGCAGGTGAAGGGAAGCTACATCGCCTTCGGAAAGATCTTCAGCCTCGACGCGGTGGCCAAAGACGCAAGCGGCCGGGTCATCGCCCGGTCGTTCCAGCAGGGGGAGAGCCAGGACGAACTGATCCCCGCCGCCGGGAAGCTGGGCCAGGCCCTGGCAGCGGAGATCACCGCGAAGGTCAAGCCCGGGACGGCGATGGCTCCACAGCCGGTTCCCGCGCCGGTGCCGGCGGCTCCCTCAGACGTGGTTCGCCCCGCCGCTCCCCGGCCGGCCACGGATGTGGTGAAGGCATCCACCACCAGCGACATCGTGAAGCCCCAGGAACTTACCCGCACCGCGACGGGGGGATGGATGAGCCAGCGGCTCACGGGCACCCTCATCGGCATCGCCCCGGGCAAGGCGGCGGCCGACGGAACGCAGGATTACTACCTGACCGACGAGCAGAGCCTGCGCCTCTATCGCAAGGGAGACTCCCTGAAGCTGGTTGCCGAGGTGTCCTTTTCTCCCCGCGAGAGGGTGATCGCCATCGATTCGGCCGACCTGGACGGCGACGGGATTCCCGAGGCCTACGTGACCATCGTGGACGGCGACTCGCTTGCCTCGCAGGTCTGGGTGGCGGAGAAGGACTCTCTCAAGCGCGTTGCGGCCGGGCTCCCCTATTACTTCCGGGGAATCGACCTCAACGGCAAGGACCACAGGATCTTCGCCCAGCAGATGAGCACCGACCGCGACTATTACGGCGACGTCTTCGAGGTGGTCAAAAAGGGTGACCGGTACGAGCTGACCGCCCCCCTGAAGCTTCCCCGCTTCGGCACGATCTACAACTTCAACCGGTTCAGGGATGCGAGCGGCAACGTATTCTACGTAGTCATCAATGACGACGGCTATCTCATTGTCTATTCGGCGGCAGGCGAGGAGTTGTGGCGGAGCAGCGACAAATTCGGCGGCTCGGAGACCTACTTCAAGCGGGAAGACCTGGCCAACATCCGGACCACCGGCGACCAGTTCCGCTGGATATTCCTGGAGCAGCGGATCACGGTGACCCCGGCGGGGGAGATTATCGTGCCGAAGAACGAGGGGATGTTCGTCATCGGCAACAATCGCGCTTACAAGAAGAGCAGTGTCTATGCCTTCACCTGGACCGGCTCGTCCCTGGACGAGATCTGGCACACCAAACAGAGCCAGAACTATCTGGCCGACTACTTCTTTGACTCCGCCCGAAAGGAACTTGTGGCACTGGAAGTGGTGAAGAAGGAAGGGCTCATCAGCAAAGGGGCCAGCGTGGTGGCGGTGAAGAGGGTGGAGTAACTAAGTAGATTTTCATCCCAACGGGACTCCAAAGGGGACACTCATGTGTCCCCTTTTCTGTTGTCCTCCGCCGGATATAATTGATTGACATCAGAACGCTATACTGCTAGGATTTTTCGCGTTTTGCGCGTATTTTCATCATTTTTCCGCGACACCTGACAGAGAATAACGTTGACGAATCCCGCTCCCATAGAAGCCCCTCTCCCCAAGGGGGTCACCGATTTCCTCCCGGAAAAGGCCGATAAGATCGGTTATATCGAAGGGAAGATCCGGAAGGTTTTCGAGCTCTGGGGATTTCGCCGGATCATCACGCCGCTGCTGGAGTTCGATGATGTCATGGCCGTCGGCCTTGGCGAGGATCTGCGGGGAAAAACCTTTCGTTTCGATGACCGCCAGTCCGGCAAGCTGCTCGCCATCCCCTCCGACATCACTCCCCAGGTTGCCCGCATAGTGGCAACGCGCATGCGCGGCTACCCCCTGCCCTTCCGCCTCTGCTACAGCGGCCGGGTCCTTCGTCACGCCGAGCTGCAGGCCGGCCGCAGCCGCGAAATCTTTCAGGCCGGCGTGGAGCTGATCGGCCTGGAGTCACCGGAAGCCGACGCCGAGATGGTGGCGATGGCTGTGGAGGTGCTGCGCGGACTCGGGTTCGACGATTTCAAGCTCGACTTGGGACACGTCGGGTTCTACAGGGGGATCATGTCGTCGGTCGCCCTGGATGCCCCGATCCGCGCGGCGCTCCAGGAGGCGATCAGCAAGAAGGATGCTTCGGCCGTGAAGACCCTGCTTGAGAACGCGGCAATTTCCGACGCTTCCAAGGAAGAACTTGCCGCGCTGCCGCGCCTTTTCGGCGGACGCGAGGTCCTTGCCGACGCCCGGCGGATTGTCGTCAACGAAGGGTCGCGGCAGGCTCTCGATAACATCGCCCAGGTCCTGGACATTCTCGACATCCACGGAGTCGCGGAGCATCTCACCATCGATCTGGGGGAAATACGCGGCCTCAACTACCATAGCGGTCTCACCTTCGAGGGTTTTGTTGCCGGCACGGGCGAGGCGGTCTGCAGCGGCGGCCGGTACGACAGCCTCACGGCACGGTACGGTTTTCCCTCACCTGCAACCGGGTTCGCATTCAACATTCTCACCTTGCTCAGCGCTCTGGAAAAGAAGCCCGACGTCGAGGCATGCAAGACCCGTGATTTCCTGATCTTCAACCTGAAGGACGACCGGCGGGAGGCCCTGGAGATCGCCCAGCGCCTCCGTACGCTCGGATACACGACCGCCCGGGACATCATCCGCAGAGACTTTGAAGATTCGCTTGACTACGCCAAGCGAATGAACATCCTCCGCATGATGGTCATCGGCGGTGAGCATTGCGCAGAGGACGAAGTCTACATTGTTCGCGTGGCCGACAAAAGAGGGATCGCGGTGAAGAAGGAGCTCCTGATGGGAACCGGCTTTTCTCACCACATCCTCCCCTGATAAGGAGAAGGCGATGGCTAATGTTGTTGTGGTTGGCGCCCAGTGGGGCGATGAAGGAAAAGGGAAGGTAGTCGACATCTACACCGAGCATGCGGACGATGTGGTCCGCTACCAGGGTGGAAACAATGCCGGCCACACGCTCGTCGTGGCGGGGGAAAAGACCATTCTCCACCTCATTCCCTCGGGGATTCTGCACGAAGGAAAACGCTGCATCATCGGCAACGGCGTCGTGCTCGACCCCGAGGTCTTCATCATGGAGGTCACCCGGCTCAAGGAAAAGGGGCGGCTCCGAAACGACAGCGCCCTCCTCGTGAGCGAGTCGCTCCACGTCATCATGCCGTACCACAAGAGAATCGACCTTGCCCGCGAGGCGAAGAGCGGCGAGAAGAAGATCGGCACCACGGGCCGCGGCATCGGCCCGACCTACGAAGACAAGATCGGCCGGCGCGGCATCCGCCTCATGGACCTCCTCGACCGGGAGATTTTTGCCCGCAAACTCCGGGAGGCCCTCGAAGAGAAGAACTTCATCCTGGAGAAACTGCTCGGCGCCGACCCCTTCACCTTCGAGGAGATCTACGAGCAATACTGCGGCTACGCCGACATCCTGCGCAAGTATGTCGCCGACACCACCCTGGTCCTGCACCGCGACATCGCGGCAGGGAAGAAGATCCTGTTCGAAGGGGCCCAGGGAACGCTCCTCGACGTCGACCACGGCACCTACCCCTACGTAACCTCCTCATCGACCTGCGTCGGCGGTGCCTGCACCGGCACCGGGGTAAGCCCCCGGGAGATTCACGAGATCATCGGCATCTCCAAGGCCTATGTCACGCGGGTCGGCAGCGGCCCGTTCCCGACGGAACTCCTCGACGCCGACGGGGAGAAGCTTCGGCAGGCGGGTAGCGAGTTTGGCTCCACCACCGGCCGTCCGCGCCGCTGCGGCTGGTTCGATGCCATGGTGGTCCGGTTTGCCGTGCGGGTAAACGGTCTGACCGGCGTCGCCCTCACCAAGCTGGACGTCCTGAACGATTTCGACGCCATCCGCATCTGCACCGGCTACCTCTACGACGGGAAACCACTTGAGGAACTCCCCTCCAACCTGGCGGTATTCGAGAAGTGCACGCCGGTTTACGAGGAAATGCCGGGCTGGAGGAGCGACATCAGCGGCGCCCGCGCGTTCGATGAACTTCCCGGTGCCGCCCAACGCTACGTGAAGCGCCTGGAGGAGCTGATCGGCTGCCCCATCGTGCTCGTTTCGGTCGGCCCCGGCCGCGACCAGACGATCACCATCAGAAACCCCTTCGCATGAGAAGCCAAAAAAGTATTGACACACAGAACATCGTCTGATAATAATCGTCTTCTCTTTACGAGCCGCTAGCTCAGTTGGTAGAGCACCTGACTTTTAATCAGGTGGTCGTTGGTTCGATCCCAACGCGGCTCACCATCTACCAGCAAAGAACCCGGTCGGGATACCCCACCGGGTTCTTTTCCCTTCGTCCCCTTCGTCTAGCCCGGCCCAGGACACCGCCCTTTCACGGCGGCGACGGGGGTTCAAATCCCCCAGGGGACGCCAAAAAATGAAGCCCTTCCGCTTCGCGCGGCAGGGCTTTTTTCGTTGTCACGGTCCAACGACGGTCCGTTGCTTTCCTCGGCCATCGCCGTCGACTCCGGCATGCGTACCAGCGACCCCGCCATCTACGCCTGCGGCGACTGCTGCGAAACTACCCATCTCGTCACCGGCAGGAAGATCTACCTCCCCCTCGGGAGCACGGCCGGCAGGCGGGCGAGCGGAAAGAGTAATCGAAGCCCCGGGAAGAATCCCGGGGCTTCGGGTCGGAAAGCTGATGCCGACCAGACCTCACGCGTACTGGGTATAGTACTGTCTGACCCTGGCCAGGTATTCCCGGGTTTCGCGGGGGAGAAGGTGGGGCTTGCGGTCCACGTTTCCCGGTCCCCAGTTGTAGGCGGCCAACGCCTTGTCGACGTTGCCGTCGTAGCGATCCAGAAGATCACGGAGAAAGCGTGTCCCCGCCATGACGTTCTGCTCCGGATCGAAGGAGTTGGTGACCCCGAGGCCGCGCGCCGTCCCCGGCATGAGCTGCATGAGCCCCCGGGCGCCGACGGGAGATACCGCGTTGGGGTTGAAATTGCTTTCCGCCTTGATGACCGCCTTGATCAGGCCCACATTTACCCCATAGCGGCGGGATGCGCGCCGGACGACGTCGTCGAGCCAGTTGCCGGCATTGTCGGCATTCAGCTCCTGGGCCGCAGGGATGTCGGCGGCGGGGAGATCGCCGGAGGCGGAGGACAACGTGTCGGTTTTCCGACCATTTTCCGCAAAGCTTTTGAGGACGAGTTCCACCGCCCGGGAGGGGGACGCCGTGACCACTTCCCCGTCTGGCTCTCCCAGGGAAAAGGCGCTGCGCATCATCTCCAGCCGGAGCAGTTCGGCCGCGACAACGGCCTTTTTGGCGGCGGATTCCGGCGTCTTGGCGCCGTCGAGGTTTTTGGCAAGGAGGGTGGCAAAGCGGGCATCATCATCGGCGGAAGTGGGGGTGCCCCCCCGCTCCCTTGACGCCCGGGCGGCGGCCGCCGCCTGGAGTTGTGCAAGTGGATCGATCATACCCACGTCTTATGCAAAAGATGTGACAATCGAGTCGAGCTTTCTCTTCTTGAGTTTTTCGATCAGGGTCGTCCGCTTGAGATTGAGGAGGAGGGCGGCCTCTTTCTTGTTTCCCCCCGTCTTCTTGAGGGCCTGCATGATCAGGCCGTTCTCGAACTCCTCCACGACGGTGTTGAGGCAGATGCCGCTGTCAGGGAGTGCCATCGCCTCGGAGGGTGGGGCGATCGTCACCCCCGAGTATTTCTCGGGAAGGTCCTTGACACCGATGGTGCCGAACCCCTTGAGGATGACCAGGCGCTCCACGAGGTTCTCGAGCTCGCGCACGTTGCCGGGCCAGTCGTAATGACAGAGGAGCTCCGTGGCATCGCTGTCGATCCCCTTGACCTTGCTCTTCTTGTTGCGGTTGAAGCGGTCGAGGAACGTGTTCACGAGGAGCGGAATGTCATCCTTGCGTTCCCGCAGCGGCGGGATGAAGATCGGGATGACCGAGATCCGGTAGTAGAGGTCTTCCCGGAAAGCCTTGGTGGCGACGAGCTTCTCCAGGTTCTGGTTGGTGGCGGCGATGATCCGGACGTCGACCTTCTTGGAGCGGGTGGCCCCCACCGGTTCCAGCTCCCGGTTCTGGAGCACCCGCAGGAGTTTCACCTGCAGGTTCGGCTTCATGTCGCCGATCTCGTCGAGGAAGAGGGTGCCGCGGTCCGCCATCTCGAAACGGCCGATGCGGGTGGCGACGGCACCGGTGAACGAACCCTTCACGTGGCCGAAGAGCTCGCTTTCGAGGAGTTCGTCCGGAATGGCGGCGCAGTTGACCGGAACGAAGTTGCGCGTCTTGCGGTTGCTCAGGTCGTGGATGGCGCGGGCGACGAGCTCTTTCCCGGTCCCCGACTCTCCCTGGACGAGGACGGTGGAATCGGATTCGGCAACCTTTTCGATGAGCTCGAAGAGCGAAAGCATCTTGGAGCTCTCGCCGATGATGTTCGGGATGAGCGAGCGGTTCTTGATCGCCGGCTTGGGGCGATAGGTCTGACTCTGGAGGGACTGGTGCTCCATCCCCCGCTTGACGTGGGTCTCCAGCTCGTCGAGATTGAACGGCTTCTCCAGATAGAAGAAAACCCCCGCCTTGAGGAGGTTGGAGGCCATCTCGTGGTTGCCGAAGGCGCTGTAGGCGATGATGACGGTCCCGGGACGCATCGATTTCAGCTTCTTGACGAACTCAAGGCCGTTGACCCGGGGCATCATCAGGTCCGTGATGACAAGGTCGACCTCCTCGGTCTCCAGCTTGTCCAGGGCGTCCTGACCGTCGCAGGCCTGCACCACCTCGTACTCCTTGTACTTGAGGAAGGCCGTCACAAAGTCCCGCGTCTTCTTGTCGTCGTCGGCAATGAGCAGTCTCGCTGTTTCCATGGTCTCCCCTGAACGTAACGCCTCGAAATCACCTGATGATTCGTGGGAAACCATCATAGTCAGGATTATGACAAAAGTCAACAAAATGACGAGTGCGCCGGAAAAATATTTTTCCCTAACCGCTGAAAACAACTTTTGTCTGAAAAAACTGACCTCCCCGGATTCTGAAGAAGCAATGGCGGATGGAGCCCCCGGATTGTGTCAATTTTACGAACCGTACCTAACGGAAGGGGAAACCACGCATCGAACCTGCTGCGGGGCCGAAAAATATTATTAAAATTTTCGCCGCCTGCGCCGAAGAGTATAACTGCGCGGCACCGCCCCCATCCGGCCGCACGATTGACCGGGGAAATTCGGGCGGAAGGCCATCAAATAAGAACGATATTTGCATTGCCGGATACTCTGCCCGGTCCCTGCAGCCGCGGCAGAAGAAGAAACAGCGGCATGAGACAACGATTCAATTCCGCAGGGCGGAAAAAGGAGGACAGGGCGATGGAGACAGCACTTCAAACCAGGGTGGAAGTGGCGAGAAGCGAGCTCATTCAGCTGGTCAGCTTCAAGCTGGAGGAGGAAGAGTACGGGGTCAACGTCCTGAAGGTGCGGGAGATCATCCGGATGCCGACCATCACCCGCGTTCCCAACACCCCCCACTACATCGAGGGGGTCATCAACCTGCGGGGAAAGGTCATCCCCATCATCTCCATGCGCAAGCGCTTCAGCCTTCCCGAAGGCGAGACCAGCAGCCAGACCCGGATCATGGTGATGGACATGGACGGGGAGCTGATGGGGTTTGTGGTCGACGCGGTGTCGGAGGTGATCCGGATCTCCGAGAGCGAGATCCAGCCGCCGCCGGCGGTGGTCAACAGCGCCGTGGAACAGGAGTGCCTCTCGGGGGTCATCAACCAGACCGAACGCCTCCTCTTCTTCCTCGACCTGGAGAAGCTCATCTCCCGCGACGAGCGGCAGATGTTCAGCGGCATCCTGTAGCAGCCACGTTCGGAACGCGCGCAAGCGCCGCGCCCCGGCTTCATTTCTGTTCGTGAGGAGTAGCGCATGGCAATAGAGTGCGAAGACCAGGAACTCCTGGAAGGTTTCCTGACCGAGACCACCGAGCTGCTGGAAAAGCTGGATGACGATCTGGTAACGCTGGAGAAGGCCCCGTCGGACACGGAGCTGATGAACGGCATCTTCCGGTCGATCCACACCGTCAAGGGGGCGTCGAGCTTCCTCGGCTTCGAGCTCCTCGTGAAGGTCACGCACAAGACCGAGGATGTCCTCAACCGGCTGCGCCGCAGCGAACTGGCGGTGGACCCCGAGATCATGGACGTGATCCTGGAGGCGGTGGATCTGGTGAAGCTGCTGGTGAGCGACATCAAGGGTGGGGATATCGTCGACCGGGAGATCGACGGCACCATCGCGAAGCTCCTCCCCTACCTTTCGGACAACGCGAAGGAGGCGACGGTCCTCAAACAGCCGGCACCGGCCACCCCGCCGCTGGCGGCTCCGGCGGCGGAACAGGGGACGACCGCGGCCCCCCCCCCGCCGGCTCCCGAGCCCCAGGCGGCGCCGGAGCCTGCGCCGGTGAAGGCCGCCGCCCCCTCACCACCGGCAAAGGCACCCTCCCCTCCCGCAGCCAGGGATGTCGACAAGAAGGCGGATGATCTTTCCGACAACTCCACCGTCCGGGTCGATGTGAAGCGCCTCGACGACCTGATGAACCAGGTGGGGGAGCTGGTGCTGGAGCGCAACCGGATGATGCAGCTCAACACGGATTTCCAGGGGGGGGGCGAGGACAGCGCCTTCGGCGAGGAGTTCGGCAAGCTCTCCAAGCGGATCAGCTTCGTCACGTCGGAGCTGCAGATGCAGGTCCTCAAAATGCGGATGATCCCGGTGGAAAAGGTCTTCAAGAAATTCCCCCGCATCGTCCGGAACCTGGCGCGGGATCTCGGCAAAGAGGTGGATCTCGTGATCCTGGGGGAGGAGACGGAGCTGGACCGCTCGGTGGTCGACGAGATCGGCGATCCGCTGATCCACCTGATCCGCAACGCCATGGACCACGGCCTCGAAACCCCCGACGAACGGGTGGCCGCCGGCAAGCCCGGCAAGGGGACCCTCATCCTCTCGGCGGCCCACGAGGGAAACCAGATCGTCATCAGCATCAAGGACGACGGCAAGGGGATCGATCCCGACCGGATCGCCCGCAAGGCCAAGGAAAAGGGGCTTGTCACCGACGAGCAGCTGGCGGCCATGGGACAGCGGGAGATCCTCGACCTCATCTTTCTTCCCGGCTTCTCCACCAAGGAGAAGGCCACCGACCTGTCAGGGCGCGGCGTCGGCATGGATGTGGTCCGGACCAACATCAAGAAACTCAACGGGATCATCGACATCAAGAGCGAGCTCGGCCAGGGATCGGAGTTCATCCTCAAGCTCCCCCTCACCCTCGCCATCATCCAGTCGCTCCTCGTGGAGGTGGAGGATGAGACCTACTCCATCCCGCTGGCGGCGGTCCTGGAAACCCTGCGGGTGGAGGAACGGGAGTTCCACGTCATCGGCGGCCAGGAGGTGCTCAAGCTCCGCAATTCGGTCCTCCCCCTCATGCGGCTGCAGAAGGTCTTCAACGTGGCCGGGAGCGACCGCGCCCGCACCGCCTGCTACGTGGTGGTGGTCGGCGTGGCGGAGAAGCGGGTGGGGCTAGTGGTGTCCCGGCTCCTCGGCCAGCAAGAGGTGGCGATCAAGTCCCTCGGCAAATACCTGGCGAATCTGCCGGGAATCGCCGGCTCCACCATCCTGGGGGACGGGCGGGTGACCCTCATCATCGATCCGGCCGGCCTCCTGGAGAACAGCGACGGGAGCGGCGGCGGACGGATCGCTGCCTGACCCTCCGCGACGCGCAGCCACCCCACGTCACGAACACGGATCGAGTAATGAGTGCACAGATATCGGACAAGGACTTCGAGGTCCTGCGGGACTTCATCTACAGCCACTGCGGCATCTACTTTCATACCAGCAAGAAGTACTTTCTGGAGAGCCGGATCACCCGGCGGCTCGAAGAGACCAAGGCTGCCAGCGTCGCCTCCTATCTGGGGTTCCTGAGAAGCGGCGCGGGGAAGTCGCCGGAGCTCTCGAAGCTTCTCGACGAGATCACCACCAACGAAACCTGCTTCTTCCGCAGCCCCCCCCAGCTCAAGGCCCTCGAAACGGCATTTCTCCCCGAGATCGTTGCCACCAAGGGAAAGATCGGCTTCCGCAAGCTCCGGATCTGGAGCGCCGGCTCGTCGTCGGGGGAGGAAGCCTACACCCTCGCCATGATCCTGCTGGAGAAGCGGGCGGCGCTACTGAAGGACTGGATCGTCGAGATCGTCGGGACCGACATCAACGAAACGGTCCTCGCCCAGGCCCGGGAAGGGGTCTACAACTCCTACGCGGTCCGCAACACCCCGGAATTCTACCTCAAGAAGTATTTCCGCGAAGAAGCGGGGGGGCGCTACGTCCTCTCCCCCGAGGTGAAGAAGCTGGTGAGCTTCTCCTCCCTGAACCTCTACGACGACGCCAAGATGGTTTTCATGAAGAGCTTCGACTTCATCCTCTGCGCCAACGTCCTGATCTACTTCGACCTGGCGTCGAAGACGAAGGTGGTACAGCACTTCTACAACAACCTCCAGCCCTACGGCTACTTCTTCGTGGGCCAGTCCGAATCGCTCCACGGGGTCAACGACCGGTTCAAGACGGTCCATTTCCCCGGTGGGTTTGCCTACAAAAAATGAAAGGCGGTGCGGAGCGCGTGGAATCAACAGCAAGAATGGAACGGGCAGTAGACCTCATCAAGGGGATGACGGACCTGCCGACGATCCCCGCCGTGGCGACCCGGGTCCTCTCCCTCCTCGACCAGCCCGAAGTCGATATCGACGAGATCGCCGACCTGATCCTGACCGACCAGGTGATGGCGGCCCGTGTCCTCAAGATCGTCAACTCCCCCCTCTACCGCCCCTCCCAGCAGATCACCTCCCTCAAGGGGGCCCTCATCTACCTGGGGCTGCGGCACATCCGGGAGTTCATCCTGACCTGTGCCTTCATCCAGAGCTTCGAGGGAAAGGACGGGGTCCTCGGCGTCAAGCCGTTCTGGGAGCACTCCTTCGGCGTCGGCATCGTCGCCCGGATTATTGCCGGGAAGGCGGGCTACCGGGACACGGAAAAGGCGTACATCGGGGGGATCATCCACGACATCGGCGAGGTCTTCCTGAGCTACTACTTCCGGACAGAGTTCCAGCGTCTCGTCGACCGGATGAAGGAGCGCCCCCACCTCCTCGTGGAGGCCGAATTCGAGGAGTTCGGGACCACCCACTGCGAGATCGGCCTCTGCATGGCCCGGGAGTGGAACTTCCCCGACGACTACTGCGAAGTGATCTCCTGCCACCACACCCCCCTCCGGGCAACGAACGACCCGCGGCTTGTGGCCATCGTCAACCTCGCGGACCTCTTCTGCACGGTCCGGCGCCTCGATTACGGCGGGAAGGAGTGGGTGAGTTTTTCCCTGGCGGAGGAACCGGCGTGGGGAATGGTCCAGGGGGAGGGGTCGAGGCTGGGGGACTTCGACGTCGAGCGGTTCTGCTACGAACTGGACGACCAGGTGGAGGAGATCCGGGAACTGGTGCAGAATATCTTCAAGGACAGGTGACGATGACCATATTTCCCAACCCAGGCGGCAAACTGCGGGTCCTCGTGGTCGACGACTCGTCGTTCATGCGGATGGTGATACGAAGCGTCCTCGAAAAAGACCCCGCCATCGAGGTGGTCGGAGTGGCGGTGGACGGCGTGGAAGGGGTCGAAAAGGCCCTGGCGCTTCGCCCCGACCTGATCACCATGGATATCGAGATGCCACGGCTCGACGGCATCTCGGCCCTCAGGCAGATCATGGCCAAGTGCCCGACGCGGGTCCTCATGGTCTCCACGCTGACCTGCGAGGGGGCCCGGGCGACCTTCGAGGCCCTCGATGCCGGAGCCCTCGACTATATCCCGAAGAACGTCACCGACAGCACCGACGCCCAGCGGATATTCCGCGAGGAACTGCTCCGCAAGGTGAAGGGGACCGCCGGCTCCTTCCTCGGCCGGCGGCTCGCCCCCCCCGCCGCGGCATCCGTCATGCCACGGGTTGCTCCGGCGCCGCGGCCGGCCGCTTCACGTCCCCCTCTCCAGAGGCCCCAGTACGTCGGGATCGGCGCCTCCACCGGCGGGCCGGTCGCCCTCCAGGAGGTCCTCGGCCGGATCCCGGCGAACTTCCCCCACGGCATCATGGTGGCGATCCACATGCCGAAGGCGTTCACCGGCCCCTATGCCGAACGGCTCAACACCAAGTGCTCCCTCTTGGTCAAGGAGGCAAGCGACGGCGACATCCTCCAGCCTGGGGTGGTTCTCGTGGCCCCGGGGGGACGCCACACCGCCCTCGTACGGCAGGGAAACGGCGTGGCGGTCCGGACCCTCGCCACCACCGACTGTCCCCAGTACATCTACGTCCCTTCGGTGGACCACATGATCACTTCCCTGGCCGACGCCTGCAACGGCGCCATGCTCGGGGTGATTCTGACCGGCATGGGGGCCGACGGGTTCAAGGGGATGAAGCACCTGAAGGAAAAGGGGGGTACGACCATCGCCCAGGACGAGGCGACCTCCACCATCTACGGGATGCCCCGGGCCTGCGTGGAGGGAGGGGTAGCCGACTCGGTCCTCCCCCTGACCCAGATCGGGCCGGAAATCGCACGAATCGCCGGGTAGAGAAATCACCGCCGGGCGGTGAGGGCGATGCCGCCATGGCGGACGGCGGCCCGGCAGCGGGAAAACCCGAGCCGCTTGAGGCGAAAAAGAAAAAAGGGCGCAGCCAGCGCCGGAGCGCCGATGAAAAACAGGGAGAGTTCCCCCTCCCCGTCCACGAGCGCTTCGGGGTGGGTGAGGTAGGAGGGGATGGCGGCCGGCGGCACGGGGATGAACCCCGGCGGCGCCGATGCGCCGGGGGGGGCGGTTGCCGGGAGCCGGGGGCCGCCCTTTTTCGTGGGGGGGAGCACGGCGTTCACCGCCACCAGGACAAAAACCCGGCATCGTTCGTACATCTTCACGGCATTCCTCACTTTCATGACGGTAGACAGGTGGCGGAGCGCAACGTACAATAGTGCGGTCCCCCGCCGGACGATCCACCTCCGCTCCCCGTATCCCGACACCCTTCGCGATCCATGGAACAGCACCTCACCATCCAGGCCCCGGTAACCGACCCCGCCGGGACGGAGCGCGCCCTGGGGCTCATCCTCGCCCCGGGCCGGCTCGACGATCCCGATCTGCGGCGGCGCATCGGGCGTCTTCACGAACGCTTTGCCACTTACGCCGCCACGGCCCCCTTCGCCCTCTGGGCCCCCGGGGGGGTGATCACTCCGGAGATCCGTTCCACTACGGCACTTCTCATCCCGCTGGTGGAGGTGCGAGCCGCCTTCCGCCGGCTCCTGCGGCTGGCGCTCCGTCTCGACGCCTCCCTGGAGGGGACCCCGTTTCGCCGCGCCCCGAGCTGGCCCGACTGCGCCGGGCGTCTCGATCCCCCGTTCCGGACGGCCAACCCCGCCCGGCTCCTGGAGCAACTGGCGGCCGACGACCAACTGCGCCGCACCTTTCTCTTCTCGCTCTTCGTCCCCCGCCGCCATGGCGCCCGGTTCGACCGCTATCCCGAACAGGGGGCCTTTCTGCGCCGCTGGCTCCGGAGCGCCGGCTCACCCCGGCGGGAGCGGCTTCGCTGCCTCGACCTCGCCTGCGGCGCCGGCGAGGGGAGCTACGCCCTTGCCCGGCTCCTCCTCGATGCCGGATGCCACCCCGGCGGGTTTCGCATCCTCGGCCTGAGCCGCGAGCCGCTGGAAATCTTCGCCGCCGTCCACGGCCTCTTCCCCCACGACCCGCCACGGCAGGAGGCGTTTCGCCTGGTCCGGGAGGAGCTCCGGGCGAAAGGGGGGCTTTCACGGATCGGCTTCGCCACCGGCGAACTCTCGGCCGCGGCGGGGGATCGCTACGACATCATCCTCTGCAACGGGATCCTCGGCGGACCGTTCATCCATGAACGCAACGACCTGGAACAGACGGTGGCGGGAATTGCCCGCCGGCTGGCGGCGGGGGGTATCGTCCTGGCGGCCGACCGCTTCCACGATGGATGGAAGCGGTCGGTGCCGCCGGAGCGGATCGGGGAGCTATTTGCCGCGGCGGGACTGACGGTGACGGCCGCCGGCGAAGGGATTGCGGGGATCAGAAACGGATGAGGGCACCGCCCCAGGAGAGCCCGCCGCCGAACCCCATCATCAGGACCAGCTGTCCCGGCCTGATGGTGCCGTTGCGCAGGTTCTCGTCGAGGACGAGCCCCACGGAGGCGGCGGCGGTGTTGCCGTAGCGGTGGAGGTTCAGGAGGAAGCGCTCCTTCCCGAGGCCGGTCTTCTTGGAGATGAAGTCGATGATCCGGACGTTGGCCTGGTGGGGGATGATGTAGTCGATCTCCCCCACCTCGATGCCCGCCCCGCCGGTGACGTCGGCGATGATCCTGGGGATGACGTCAGTGGCGAAGACGAAGACCTGCTTGCCGGCCATCTTGAAGGTGTTCTCCCGGGCCGCGATGGTCTCGGCGGTGACCGGGCTGCGGGACCCGGAGGAGGGGACCTGGATCAACTCCCAGCCGCCGCCGTCGCTTCGGACCACACTCTGGAGAATCCCCTTCTTCTCCTCGGTCCTGCCGAGGATGAGGGCGCCGGCGCCGTCGCCGAAGAGGGGACAGGTCCCCTTGTCGTCGAAGTCGAGGATCTTGGAATAGGTGTCGGCGCCGATCACCATCACCCGCCGGTACTTGCCGGAGCGGATGAAGTTGTCCGCCGTCTCCACGGCGTAGACGAACCCGCTGCAGACGGCGTTCATGTCGAAGGCGAAGGCGTTGCCGGCCCCGATGTTCTTCTGGACCATGCAGGCCGTGGAGGGAAGGATCATGTCCGGAGTCGACGTGGCGACGATGATGCAGTCGAGCTCATCGGCCGGCATCCCGGCCATCTCAAGGGCGCGGCGCGCCGCCTCGGTGGCGAGGTCCGAGGTCGCCACGTCGGGGGCGACGAAGCGGCGCTCGCCGATGCCGGTACGCGAGCGGATCCACTCGTCGGCATCCTCCACCAGGTAGTTGAAAAAATCGTTGGGAACGACCCGCTCCGGGACGAATCCGCCTGTGGCCACAATCTCAGAATAGTACATGACGCCTGCTCCGTTTCCGCTGCCAGACACACGTAAGCCCCCTTGCGGGGGCCGGTGCTATGAATTCCCCATTTTATCGCACACTTTGGTAAAAAATGTCAAACCGATAATCCCGGCGGCCCCCGTTATTCCCCGGGGGTATCGTCGCGCCGCGGCCCCCGGTCGAAGAGGGCGTCAACGACCGCAAAACACCAAAGCCCCGCAAAGCAGGCGAGAAGCGCCCTGGCCGCCGGGGCGCCGCGGGACACCTTGGCGGCGATGGCGGCGGCATCGACCTTGCCGGTAAGCTTCGCCTCCACGAAAACCGGCCCCATCTCCCGCAGCAGCAGAAAGACCGCCGCCAGGAGGAAGATGTTCGCCAGCACGAGGAGAATCCCCCCCCGCACCCTGCGACCGCTGGCAAACTGGCCGAGCCCCGGCAGGACCAGGCCGGAGAGGAGCGCGGCTTTGATGTTGAGCTTCATCGGATTCCCTTTCGTGATCCCGGTGCGCCATCCGTGTCGTTGCGGAGACGCCGCGCCGGGGTAGAATTAGAGTTGTTGCCGTCCTGCAATTCTGCTACTAATGCCATAGCCATGGAAACCAGTGCAACCCGAAAACGCCGTGAACGGCTGGTGCCGCTCCTCAAGGACCCGGCGGAGGAAGTACGCCTTGCCGCCGCCCGTGCCCTGGAGCGCCTGGAGGGAGTCGGCAACTTCGACGAGGTGGTGGAGCTCCTCAGGAAAGGGGACCGGGGGGCCAAGGTGAAGGCGATCTATGCCCTCGGCAGGATCGGCGGCGACCGGGTCCTTCCTCCCCTCCTCTACTGTGCCTCACGCCCGGAGGAGGACATCAAGGCGGCCGCCATCGAGGTCCTCGGCGACCTGGCGCCGCCGCGGGCCTTTCCGCTGCTGGCCGACCGGCTCTCGGAACCGGGCACGGCCGTGAGGGCCAAGGTCATTGCCGCCCTCGGCGGCTATCCGGGGGAAGAGACCGTGCAGCTCCTCCTCCCCTTCCTCGACGCCGGCGACGGCCTCCTCGACGCCGAGGCGGCCCTTGCCCTCGGCAGGATCGGCGCCCCGCACCTTGAGGAGCGGATCGCCCCCCTCCTCCAATCACCCCACCCCCGGACCCGCGAGGCAGCCGCCACCGCCCTGGGCCTCCTCCCCCTGGAGGAGTGACGGTCACTCCAGGTATTTCGACACGTCGATCAGCTTCAGGAGCGGGTCGACCACCGCCACGATCCCCGCACCTTCCGCCTCCCTCGCCAGATCCCTCACCAAGGGGGGATCCACCATCTTTCCCCTTCCGTCCATGACGATCTTGACCGTCGGCCGCTCCCCCCCGTGGGGGTCGGGGCGCCAGACCACCGCAATCTCGTTGGTGTCGAGGCGGACCAGGGTCCCCACCGGATAGCGCCCCATCATCTCCATGAACTTCTCCACTAGGGCGCTGTCGAGATGCCAGCCGGCCAGCCCCCGGAGCAGTTCCACGGCCTCCTTCGGATTGAGGGGGGACTTGTAGACCCGCAGCGTCGTGATGGCATCGTAGCAGTCGGCCACGGCGATGATGTCGCAGAACCGGTCGAAGGGAAGCGTCCGCGCCCACGGCGGATAGCCGGTCCGGTCGAAGCGGATATGGTGGCCGAGCACCGCCTGGGCCACCCGGGGGGTGATCCCCTCCATCTCGCCGATGATCCGGGCGCCGTTCTCCGAATGGAGCATCATCTCCTCGTACTCGTCGCTGGAGAGCCGCCCCGGCTTGTTGAGGATCGTCTTTTCCACCCGCGTCTTCCCCACGTCGTGGAGAAAGCCCGCCATCCCCAGCTCCTGGAGTTCCTCGCCCCTGATGCCGAGGGCCGAGCCGAGGGCCATGGCGAGTACCCCCACGTTGACGCTGTGGTAGAAGGTGTAATTGTCGTAATCCTTGATCATGGCGAGGCCGATGAGCGTTGCCGGATCCT
This sequence comes from Geobacter sp., assembly GCF_027327745.1. GTDB lineage: Bacteria > Desulfobacterota > Desulfuromonadia > Geobacterales > Geobacteraceae > Geobacter. The sequence goes on along the minus strand of NZ_DAHVYG010000038.1, from coordinate 7,630 downwards.
TGATGGTCAGCACCGCCACCTGGTCGACCACGGCCCGCAGCTTGTCGCTGTTGGGGATCCGCCCGCTCTCGATGTCGCGGAAGATCCCCCCAACCACCGTGAGGGCCTGCCGGTAGGTGGCCTGGGGCTTGAGTTCGTCGTCGTACACCTCCTCGTCCTCCCGGACGCGGTCCCGGTCGACCAAGAGGAGGGTTATGTGGACGACCCGTTCCCGCAGCAGGGCCTGGGCCAGCTCGCCCCCCCCCAGCTGCCGCCGGGAAAGAAGCAGCACAAACCGCCGCAGCTCATCGGCCACCAGGCCGGGAGCCACCGTGACGGACTCCACCCCCTTGCGCACCAGGAGCTCCGTCAGCTCCTCCACCGCCGCGCTCGGGGTGAAAAAGAGGTGCTGTTCGAAGAAGAGGACCCCGTCGACGACGCCGAACCGCACCTCGTCACGGTCGGCCAGGAGGGTGCCGAAGACTCCCGCCAGCTCCTGGAGGGGGTGGAGGATGGCGGGATGGGATTCGGGATAGAGGGCAACCCCCTTGACCGTCCCCGAGAGGAGCAGCACCACCCGTTGCGCCAGGGGGAGGGAGACGCTAGACATGGGAATCCTCCATCGACCGTCGAATGGCCGCAGCGGCTTCGCCGCAGGCCACGGCGAGCCGTCCCCCGCCGCCGGCAAAGCGTTCAAGGAGGAACAGGACCAAGGGATCGCCCAGCAGCCCCAGGGCGGCGGCGGCGGCGATCCTCAATTCCTCCCAGCGCTGCCGGGCGAGCCAGCGACGGCCGTCGAACAGCTCCGCGAGGGCGGAAACCGCCCGACGGTCGCCGATCCTGCCAAGGGACTGCACCGCCTCCTTCTTGAGGGGAAGCGACCGCAGCAGCGGATCCCGGTCGGCAAGAAGGGCGCAGAGGGGGTCGACGGCGGCCCGGCTCCGCATCTGACCGAGGGAGACGACGACCTGACGGGCGACGGAGGGATCTGAATCGCCGAGAAGCCCGATCAGGGCGGCTTCCGCCCTGTCGCCGCCGATCATGGCGAGGCTCCGCACCACCTCCCGCCGCACCCTACCGTCGGGGTGGCCGAGGACCTCCGCCAGGGGGGCGACGCACTCCGCGGCTCCGATCTCCCCCAGGATCGAGGCGACGTTGCGCACCACGAACCACCGCTCGTCCCCCAGCTTTTCCGCCAGAAGTGACACCGCCTCCTCCCCCACCGCCACCAGGGCTGCCGCGAGATTTCTGCGCGCCGCCAGGGTTTCGGCCGAAGCGAGCCGCTCGATGAGGGGGCCGACCGCCTGGTAGCCGAGCTGCCGGAAGATGGCGTAGAGCAGCTCCCGCTCATCCCCCCCCGCCTCCTCCAGCAGGCGCGCGAGGTATTCGGCCATCGCCCCCGAGGCAGCCTGCTCGAAGGCGAGGAGGGCGTAACTTCGCTTGACGAGGCTTTTGGCCCGGTTCCACCCCTGGCCGAGGAGCCCGTCCAGGATCGGCAAGAGCCGCCCGAACTCCTCCCGCTCCTTGAGTCGGTCGCATTCCTCCACCAGAAGCCGGGCAAGCTCCCCGTAACGGCCGTCGGCATACTCAAGGTCGAGGCGGGCAAGAAGCTCCTCCACCTCCCCCCCATCGGGAGGCGGCTCGGGAGCAGCAAGCTCGTCGAAGGTACCCAGCACCCCGAATGACAGCGGGATTTCCACGGGGGCCGCCACGGCCCCGGCGGGGAGAGGCATCTCTCCCGCCGCGACGGGTGTCTCTGGCGCCGCCTCGTCGGCAGCCGCCTCGACCGCCCGGCGCTTGCGAAGGATCTCCGTCAGGTCGATCTCGTTGACCCAGATCGTGGTAATCCCCTTCCCGGCCATCGCCCCCTCCATCCCCCCCGCGGCGGGCAGCGCGCGGTGGTCGAGGGTGAGGAGCGAGAGGAAGGAGGAGAGATCGGCGCAGGAGAGGTCGGGGAGGATCGTGAGGCGGCGGACCCGCCGGATGAAGAGTTCGCGGGCGAGAGAGAGGGTCATGGGATTCTGCTCGACGGCCGCCCCCCCGTCGGTGGCGAGGAAACCGGCCCTCCCGATGACGAGTACGAGCTCCTCACCCCCCAGGGCTTCCCGCAGAAGGCGGCAGGCGCGCTCCATGGCCTCGGCACGCCTGGGATGACCGTCGGGGTAGAAGCCGAGCGCCTTCAGCGCCTTGTGAAGCTCCGCAAGGGCGGCGCCGTAACGGCGCGGGAGAGTATCGGCGTTGCGCATCCTGGTCTCCCCCCTTCCGATTTCCATCGCCATCTCTCGTCGTTGGCCCGGCACACGTTCATAGTAGCCACGGCCCAAATCTTTGTCAAACGCTTAACCCGCCCCCTTCAATTGACAAGCCCCCGGCAATCGTTCTACTATCCCTTCGCAGGCATCGAGGAGAAAACCGATGAAAACTACTACCGTTTACGTCTGCCAGGGGTGCGGCTACCAGTCCCCCAAGTGGCTCGGCAAGTGCCCCGACTGCGGCGCCTGGAACACCCTTGCCGAAGAGGTAAGGGGCCGGGAAAAGGGGGGGGCACCCTCACGCAGCTCCGGCGCGAAGGCGGTGCCGCTCTGCGAGGTGGCGGGCGAGACCGAGGAGCGGCTTTCCTGCGGTATCTCCGAGTTCGACAGGGTCCTGGGCGGCGGCCTCGTGGCCGGCTCCCTGGTCCTGATCGGCGGCGACCCCGGCATCGGCAAGTCGACCATCCTCCTGCAAGTCATGAACCATCTCGCCGAAAGCGCCGGGGCGGTACTCTACGTCTCGGGGGAAGAGTCGGCCCGCCAGACCCGGCTCCGTGCCGAGCGGCTCGGCATCAGGGGACCGAAACTCCTGGTCCTGGCGGAGACCTCCCTCGAAACCATCCTCGGCCAGATTGCGGAACTTGGCCCCCGGGCCGTGGTGATCGACTCCATCCAGACCATGTTCGCCGCCGGCCTGGAATCGGCCCCCGGCAGCGTGAGCCAGGTCCGGGAGTGTGCCGGCAAACTCATGGTGGTCGCCAAGCGGAGCGGGGTCCCCACCTTCATCGTCGGCCACGTGACCAAGGACGGCGCCCTGGCGGGGCCGCGGGTCCTGGAGCACATGGTGGACACCGTCCTCTACTTCGAGGGGGATCAGGGGCACGCCTTCCGGATCCTGCGGGCGGTGAAGAACCGCTTCGGCTCCACCAACGAAATCGGGGTATTCGAGATGAAAGAGGGGGGGCTTCGCGAGGTGGCGAACCCCTCGGCCCTCTTCCTCTCCGAGCGCCCCGTGGGGGTCTCCGGTTCCGCCGTCGTCACCACCATCGAGGGGAGCCGCCCCCTCCTCGTGGAACTGCAGGCCCTCGTCACCCCCTCCTCCCTCGGCATGCCGCGGCGCACCACCCTCGGCGTCGACCACAACCGCCTCGCGCTCCTCGTGGCGGTGCTCGACAAGAAGGTGGGGCTCCACCTCTCCGGAAGCGACATCTTCCTCAACGCCGCCGGCGGCGCCCGGCTGAACGAGCCGGCGGCGGACCTCGGCATGGTGACCGCCCTGGCGTCGAGCCATCTCGACAAGGTCATCGACCCGCAGACGGTCGTCATCGGCGAGGTGGGCCTCGCCGGCGAGGTGCGGGCCATCACCCAGCCGGAGACCAGAGTCCGCGAGGCGGCGAAGCTCGGCTTCACCCGCGCCGTCATCCCGGCGGGAAGCATCAGGCAGGTGGCCCCCCTCCCCGGCATGGAAGTGATCGGGGTCCGTTCGGTGGAGGAGGCGCTGGAGCGGCTCCTCTGAACGGATTGCGGGTATTGCGTTCTACTTTTTTTCTTTACTTGCCGCCGCGATTCACCTACTATCTATATGATTTAGCGAGCAAAGGGAGAATCGTTGCATGGACAGGGAAAAACTGGAGTATTTCAGATCGATCCTCAACGAAGAAATGCGTTCCCTCCTGGAGGACGCAGGGAAGACCGTATCCGAGATGACGGTCGACTCCACCAACTTCCCCGACCCCAATGACCGGGCCACCCAGGAGTCGGACCGCAACTTCGAACTGCGCATCCGCGACCGCGAGCGCAAACTCATCAACAAGATCAAGGACGCCCTGGAGCGGATCGACGACGGCTCCTTCGGCACCTGCGAGGTCTGCGGCGAAGACATCAGCGAAGCCCGCCTCAAGGCCCGGCCGGTCACCACGCTCTGCATCGACTGCAAAATGGAGCAGGAACGGAAGGAAAAGCGCCCCTGACCCCTCCATCCGCTCCTCGCATCCATCCTGCCTGAACCCCCAACCGGAGTCTGAATGGCTGTTCAAGATCATTTCGGGATAGTGAGCAGTGCGATCCGGATTGCCAACACCCCTGACCGCCCCCACCACGAGCGGCTGAAATCCCTCGCCCACCTCATGGCCGAGGCGTTCCATTGTGCGTCCGTCACTTTCTTCATCTCCGACGGCGAGACGCGACTTCTCACCCAGCAGATATCGACCCTTTTCCCCGACGGACCCTTTCCCAGCAACATCCCCTTCGGCACAGGAATTGCCGGGAGATGCGCAGCCACCGCCAGACATCTGCGACGCGGCGTGACGGCGCTCTACAAGGATGAGCCCTGCGTCGGAAACGAACGGCAGATCGCCGCATACCCCCTCACCGAGGGCGACAGGCTGATCGGCGTGGTTTCCCTCGGCTCCCAGCGTCCCGGCACGCTCACGGACGACGAAGAGGAACTCCTCCAGGTGATCCTCATCGTGGCGGCAGGGATCATCCGCTGCCTGAAGCAGTTCGAGGAAACGGACCGGCGGATCCGGGAACTCTCGTTCCTCAACCGGATCAGCAACGCCATGCTTTCCACCATCAGACTCAACCGGCTCATCCGCCTGATCCTCTCCTCCCTCACCTCTGGCCCCACCCCCCTCTTCGACCGGGCCATGCTGTTTCTCGCCAACGAGCGGTCGAAGGTGCTCCAGGGGATGATGGGCATGACCTGCCTGGAAACCCCGGCGATCCCCCTGGACGAGGAACCCCCGGTCGCCACCGGAGACGAAGGCCCCATGGCTGAATTCGACTCCCTGGTCAAGGCCACGAGACTCCCCCTCGACGGCACACGGAACCTGATCTCCCGCGCGGTGCTCGACCGTACCGTCATCCTGGCGGAGCGTCCGTCACGCGAGCAACCGGTAGACCGCCCGTTCCTGCGGCGCTTCGGCTCGGCCCCCTGTGCCATCGCCCCCCTCATCGCCGGAGAACGGGTCATCGGGGCGATCTTCGTCGACAACCAGCTGAGCGGCCGCCCCATCCCCTCCGACGAGATCAACCTCCTGCAACTGTTCACCAACCAGGCGGGGATGGCCATCGAAAATTCCATCCTCTTCAACCGGCTCGAAGACACCAACCGCAACCTCCATGAAACCCAGGAGCGGCTTCTCCAGGAGGAAAAACTCGCTGACATCGGAAAGATGGCCGCCACCATCACCCACGAACTCAAGACCCCCCTCGTCTCCATCGGCGGCTTTGCCGCGCGCCTCAAAAAGCGCGTAGCCGCAGAGTCCGAAGAATGGCAACACGCCGACCTCATCCAGCGCGAAGTGCTGCAGTTGGAGAAACTGCTCTCGGATATCCTCGTTTTCTCCAAGAAGACCACCATCTGCTACACCCGCTGCAGCATCAACAAGATCCTCGAAGATGCCCTCGGCGTCGTGGCAATGCCGCTGGAAGAGAAACGGATCCGGATCGAAAAGCGGCTGACGACGCGACTCTCCTCATTCCTTGGGGATTGCCAGCACCTGCGGCACGTCTTCATAAATCTCTTCAGCAACGCTAACGAAGTCATGGACCCCGGCGGCACCCTGACCATCGAGACCTCCCCCACACTTCTCAACGGCAATCGCGCCGTGGCGGTGAAGGTCTCCGACACCGGCAGCGGCATCCCCCTGGATGTCATCCACACCATCTTCAACCCGTTCTTCACCACCAAGGAGACCGGCACCGGCCTCGGACTCGCCATCTCCCACCGGATCATCACGAACCACGGCGGGCGGATCACCGTGGCCAACCGCCCCGAAGGGGGAGCCGAATTCACGGTCACGATCCCCCTCAAACCGTAAATTTTCCCTTTCCAAGCTTCGTTCTTTCATGTATAAAAGGAGCATTTCGGCATTCATCGGGGACGTAGCTCAGCTGGGAGAGCGACGCGTTCGCAACGCGTAGGTCGGCGGTTCGATCCCGCTCGTCTCCACCAAATAAAAACAGGCACCTGCAATTTATTTGCAGGTGCCTGTTTTCGTTTCCGGCATTTGTGTAACCTCTTGGGGTATGGCTAGAGATGGAATAAAATGAAATCGACACAAAAAACAAAAGCCCCGTGCCGGTCAGACACGAGGCTTTGAAACGGCACCCCTGGCTAGCTTGTCATCGCAGTTGCCAAGGGTGGCTCCCTTGCGGGAGTCTCACAAGCCCGATTCACCAAAAGGTGAAGAGCGGGAACAGTTTTAGTATCCACTATCAGAGACTTCCTGTCAATCGCTTTAACCCAAGCGCGGCAAGGATTGCCTTTTGGATGGCCCGAAAGTCATCAGAGGTCACAGAACCAGACAAGTATAGCCGTTTTCCAGTTGCTTTGTCTCTCCCCATTTTTACCCGATCTAACCGGTCAAGAGAAACCGTCATGAGCATGTCACATTTTGCCCAAGTCTGCCTCGCTGCGAGCGAACCAGGAAGGGAGGCCGCTTCAAGGCAATGGTGATGGGGTTCTACCGGTGAAGGTGACGTTGTACTTAAAGGGACGACAATGCAAAGTTGGGTATTTCGCCTGGGGCGGGGAGAGACCACTACTACGGGGCGTCTTTTCACCATTTCCGGGGCCTTGAAGCCGGTAGTGAAGTCGCAGATTAACACCATGCCCTGTTGCGGATGAAACGATAACGGCATATACCCAAGCTCCCTTGACCTTTTCTGTATTGGCGGACTGGAAAGATACTAACTCTTTGACCATTTTGCACGTGCAAAAACCTCACAGCTTCGTCGACCTGAAGACATCACACAGCACCGGTGCTTTTTTGCTGGAAACGAAGAGGAGTAAACTCGTGAAAGCGAAAGACATCCAGGCGGCGAAGCTGAAGATGGTACAGGACGCCATAGAGCAGGTGCGGAGGATGGGGGACGATCCGCCTAAGAGCAAGAAACCGGGGAGGAAGCCGAAACAGGCGGACGGAGGCGAGGGCAAAGGGTTGCTTTGACCGCAAAACTGTGGGTAGCGGTCAAGAAAAAGAAACGCCCCGCAAGTAATATCTCTGGGGAGCTTGCCATGGGGCAAGACTCGCTCCAGCCTATTGCGGGGCGCTCACTCGGAAGGAGCCGCTTGCTTTGTCCCATTTAAGCAAGAATTGCTGCAAACTCATCGTCTGATCTTGTCTGGTGGTCTGGCGCGGGCGTAACATCGACATGGTACCATCTATCCATGCAGACCCTTTAAAGAAGGCCACCTCAAAACCGCCTTCAATGTTAAGCTGATTGTAAACGGTTCATCCCCGCGCCTGCGGTGTCAAGAACCACCGTAATTGAGCACCCCTTGAACCAACGGAATTGAGCAGTTCACTCTTCGGTGGGTCCGGTGAATGTGGAAAAAGGTACTGGTGACTGTGGGCGTGTCTTTGCCCGATAGGAATCTCCTTTCATGACGA
>NZ_DAHVYG010000044.1 GCF_027327745.1 Geobacter sp. | reverse complement strand
AACGAAAAATTCAAATACGCAATATTCATTTCCGTGGGACTGTTGCTGCTGACGGGTTCTCCGAACACATACATTTGTTGAACATCAATGCAGCTACAGATGTGACCATATCGGATTGCTGGTTTTCCGGCTGGCGAGGAGATGGTATCTATCTAGGTTCAAGTAACCTTGCTGAAACAGAAAGGCACAACAAAAGTATTGTTATTAAGAACTGCAGTTTCGATGGGATGAATAACGATAACAGAAATGCCATAAGTGTCATAGACGGTGATGGCGTAGAAATTGACAACAATTCGTTTACCAGATGCACCAGATCAAACATGCCCGGCGCAATCGACCTCGAACCGGACCCAAATCGTTTTTCAGTTATTCAAAACATAAGCATAACTCGGAACAAATTTGACAAAATAGGTGGAAGTGTCGGCATAATTGCACTTGTATTACCGTTAGCGCAAAAGGATTTAATTAACCCATCACGCAATATTCTAATACAAGGTAATATCATTAATGGCTTAATTGATTCCAATCGCTCAAAAGGTATAACTCTAATTCAACATCAGAACGTTAATGACACAGATACAGCGAATGAAATCACCATTAAAGGAAATAACATAAATAACACTTCCCGTCCATTTGTATTATTGGGGATAAAAGGCGTAACTATAGAAAATAATGCTTTTTCAGACTCAGTATTTTCTGGATTAATATCTAATATCAATGATCATAAATCTCAAGACGTAGCCTTTAAAAATAATATTTTCGAATATATGGGAAGTATTGAAGGATCAGGAATCACTATTTTCAGTTCTAACAATATTTCATTTACAGATAATGTTTTCGACAACATTGGCTTATCAAGTGGAACATATGGTATAGCCATCAGTATACCCAATATTAACGTAAACATGATAAGAATTGAAAACAACCAATTTAAAGGTAAAACAACAACTCATGCATTATTGCTGAATAGTTATACTGATCCTGCGAAATATACGATACAAAACAATTCCTATGACACCAACATAAAGCCAGTTATCTATCAATAATCACAACATAGGAGTTGGCCGCCGGATACGACGGCGTGTTTCTGGATGACGCGGTGGAGAAGAAATATCCCAAGGCACCGAAGGAGTTCATCCACCAGTGATTCATTCCCATGGGCATTTTTCTCATCCCCGCTCCCCGATCGGCACGAACGCCATCGGCTCCGGCCCGACGTACTCGGCGACGGGGCGGAAGATCCGGTTATCGGCCCGCTGCTCGATGATGTGGGCCGACCAGCCGGCGATCCGGGCGAAGACGAAGACGGGGGTGAACATGGAGGTCGGTATCCCCGCCAGGTGATAGGCGGAGGCGCTGTAGAAGTCGAGGTTCGGGTAGAGCCGCTTCTCGCGGAGCATGACCTCCTCGATCCGCTCGGAGACGGCGAAGAGGGTCATGTCGCCGGCCGCCTCGCCGAGGCGCCTGGACCACTCCTTGATCACCCGCGAGCGGGGGTCGGCCTCCTTGTAGACCCGGTGGCCGAATCCCATGATCTTCTCCTTGCGGGCGAGCATGTCGAGGAGCCCCCGCTCCGCCTCCTCCGGGGACCGGAAACGGGTGATGAGCTTCATCGCCTCCTCGTTGGCGCCGCCGTGGAGCGGTCCCCGCAGGGTGCCGATGGCCGAGGTGACGGCGGCGTAAAAGTCAGGGAGGGTGGAGGCGGTGACCCGGGCGGAGAAGGTGGAGGCGTTGAATTCGTGCTCGGCGTAGAGGATGAGGGAGGCGTCCAGCATCCGGCGGTGGAGTTCCGCCGGCTTGCTCCCATGGAGGAGAAAGAGGAAATGGCCGGCGAGGCTATCTTCGTCCGTCTCCGTGTCGATCGCTTTTCCCCCCGCGTGGAAATGATGCCAGTAGAGGAGCATGGAGGGGAACGAGGCGACGAGCCGGTCGGCGATGGCGTACTGGTCGCGCCCCTCCCCTTCGGGCTCCATGGTGCCGAGGGCCGAACAGGCGGTGCGAAGCACATCCATCGGGTGGGCTGCGGCGGGGAGCTGCTCAAGGACCCTTTTCAGCCCTTCGGGGAGCCCGCGCAACCCCTTGAGCCGCGCCCGGTAGGCGTCGAGCTCTCCCGTTGTGGGAAGCCTGCCGTGGATCAGGAGGTGGGCCACCTCCTCGAACGCGGCCTGCTCGGCCAGGTCGTAGATGGAGTATCCGCGGTAATTGAGCCCCTTCCCCTTCTTTCCCACCGTGCTGATGGCAGTTTTCCCCGCGATGACCCCTTCGAGGCCCGGGCTGTACGAAACCGATGGACCGTTCATGGCTTCTCCTCCTTTCCGAAGAGCTCGTCGAGCTTGCGCTCGTAGTCGTGGTAACCGAGAAAGGCGTAAAGCTCCTCCCGCGTCTGCATGGTCTCCACCGCGCCCCGCTGGCTCCCCTCCTCCCGGATCGCCCGCAGGACCCGGAGGGCCGCTGCGTTCATGGCGCGGAAGGCCGAGAGCGGGTATAGGACAAGGGAAACCCCGGCCGAGGCAAGTTGCTCGCGGGTGTAGAGAGGGGTGACGCCGAACTCGGTCATGTTGGCGAGCACCGGGATGCCGGCCGACTCGACGAACCGCCGGTACTGGTCGAGCTCCGTGAGGGCCTCGGGGAAGAGCATGTCGGCTCCCGCCTCCCGATAGCGGCAGGCCCGCTCGATGGCTCCCTCCACCCCCTCGGTCGCCAGGGCGTCGGTCCGGGCCATTATGACGAAGGAAGGGTCGGTGCGGGCATCGACCGCCGCCTTGATCCGGTCGACCATCTCGGCGGTCGGGACGATCGCCTTGCCGGGGCGGTGTCCGCACCGCTTGGCCGCCACCTGGTCTTCGATGTGAATGGCGGCGGCGCCGGCCCGGATCATCTCCCGCACCGTCCGGCCGATCATGAAGGCGTGCCCCCAGCCGGTATCCGCGTCGACCAGGAGCGGCAGGCGGCTGGCACCGGTGATCCGCCGCACCTCCTCCAGGACGTCGGTGAGGGTGGTCATCCCCAGGTCCGGCAGTCCGAAGCAGGCGTTGGCCACCCCCGCCCCCGAGAGATAAAGGGCGCGAAAACCGCAGCGCTCCGCCATGATGGCCGTGTAGGCGTTGATCGCCCCCACCACCTGGAGCGGCGTTTCCCGATCGAGGGTGGCGCGCAGCATCTCCCCCGGCGTACGTGGTCCCATCGTCTCCCCTCCCGAAGGCAAGAGCCCGTTTCGTTTACAGTTTACACGGGAACCGGGGCGAAACAAGCCGCCCCCCTTCCCCCCATTTGACACCGCCGCATTATCCGCTAAGGTTATCCGTAACTACCCCGTATACACACCAACCGGAGGAGGAGAAATACATGCCAGAGGAAATCGACGTACAGGAAGCCATCAGGAAATCGATCCAGACCGAGAAGAACGCCATGAATTTCTACGAGCTCGGCGCAAAGCAGATGAGGGAGCGGGACGCCATAAGGGTATTCGAGCTCCTGGCCAGGGAGGAGCGCGAGCACGCCGGCCACTTCTACCGGGTCTACAAGGGGGGCGACATCCCCGACTTCGACGAGTTCATGGACGCTCCCCCGGACGAAGAATCGAGCTGGATGCTCTCCATGGGCAGGGCGATAAACGCGGACTTCAACGAGCAGATGGCGCTGGAGCTCGCCATGGAGAAAGAGCTGGATCTGGAAAAGGACCTCCGGGAGACCGCGGCGCAGATAGCCGATCCCGAGGCCCGCGCCATCTTCGAGCTCAACGCCCGGGAGACCCGCAACCACTACGAGATGATCGAATCGGAGTACGCGCGGCTCATGACGATGGTCCACGAGTCGGACATGGACATTTACGTCCGCGAGTAGCGCGGCCGCGTAAAGATCGCCGATCCCGGAAAAACGAAAAGGGTGCGACACACACGTGCGCACCCTTTCGTTTTTTCCCTGCTCCATGCGAGCGCCGATTCAGACGCCGCGCTTCATTTCCGTACCCGTGACGTTCAACCGGCAGAGGATGTTTTCGACCGCGGCATTGACCGTATGATGGATGCCGCAGCCGGCGATCTCCTTCTTCAACGCCTCGAACTCCTCCCGCCCTATCTCCATGAAAACGTCCACGACCTGCGGATCGAAATGGCTTCCCCGCCCCGCCAGGATCATCGCCTTTGCCTCTTCGAACGATATGGGGCTGCGGTAGGGGCGGTTGCTGATCAGGGCGTCGAAGACGTCCACCACCGAGAAGATGCGGGCCGCCAGCGGGATTTCGGTACCCTTGAGGCCGGCGCTGTAGCCGGAACCGTCCCACTTCTCGTGGTGGTAACGGACCACCTCGGCCGCCGGCCTCAGGAACTCTATGGTGCCGATGATCTCAAGTCCCTTCTCCACATGGGAGCGTATGACCGCCCCCTCCTCCGGGGTGAGCCCGCCGGGCTTGAGGAGGATCGAGTCGGGGACCCCGATCTTGCCGATGTCGTGAAGGTAGGAGCCGAGCACCAGTTTGTCGAGCTCGTCCTCCGGAATCCCGAGCCGCTCGCCGATGTAGAGAGAGACGGCGACCACCCGTTCCGAATGTCCCTCCGTCTCCATGTCCCGCAGTTCCAGGGCCTTGATGAGGCTGCGGATGGTGTCGAAGTAGGAGAGACCCAGGGAGCGGTAGGCGTCCTGGAGCTTCTCGTCGTAGTCGATAAGGCTCGTGGCGGCGGCCTTGAACCGGCCGTAGAGCAAAAAGTAGAGAAGCAGGAAGATAACGATCGCGATGGAGACCACCAGGACGATGTGCCCCGTGAGGAGCTCGAACTTCGGCGCCTTGCGATAGACCTCGACCGCTCCCTGCACCTTGCCGTTGACGAATACCGGCGCGTACATCTCGACCAGGGTGCCGAACTCCTTCAGATTGAGGTTTTCACTGTCGCGGGTATCCTCGATCTCCACGAAGGTCCGGCCGGTGCGCACCGTTTCCATCAGGCGCTCGTTGCCGGGGAAACGGTGTCCGACAAGCTCACTGGCGCGATAGGCGTGGATGAGGGTGCCGTCGGCCGACCAGAGCTTGAACTCGACCAGGTCCCCGAACTCCATGAAGACGTTGATGTTGGAAACCGTCGCCTCCAGGCTCTTCGGGTTTTCCAGCAGATCGTGGGGACTGAAGCAGATTTCCTTCTCGATGAAGCGGTGGAGCAGAGCCGCCGATTCCACCTGATACTGGTGGAGATGGTAGCGGTAGATAATCAGGGGAACGACCACCGACAGGATCAGCGCAAGGATGACGGTAATCCAGAAGCTGCGTCTGAAGAAGGTCCTGAGGAGTTTATGGGCAACGACGTCTGCCATGGCTGCTCACGAAATTGGGGGAGGCGGCGGGGAATCCGTCCTGGTCCTGTTTATTATTATCGGCCGGAAATGCCGCCGGTTTACTGAAAAATGACGACTTTCCCACAGGGGGTCCACCTATCGGCAGCCGGAAAGAGAGGGGCGTACTATACAACGAAAAAAGCCTGCAGTCACGCAGGCTTTTTTCGTCGGCATCTCGCAGCGGTTGCGAATCAGTAGGCGTTCTTGTCCCCCAGAACCTCGGCCTCCGTCACCGGTGCCCGGAAGATCCGGTAGACCCAGATCTTGTAGGCAATGACGATCGGTACGAAGATGAAGGCGACGATGGTCATGAGCTTCAGGGTGTACGGGCTCGACGAGGAGTTGTAGATCGTCAGGCTGAAGTTCGGGTCGAGGCTTGACGGGATCAGGTTCGGGAAGAGTCCCGTCACGCCGGTGGCAACCACCATCAGGACCGTCACGCAGGAGGCTGCAAAGGCGGCCAGAGTCGCCCCCCGGGCGGAGAGCACCCTCGTGGCCAGGAGCGCCGCCACCGCCAGGAGCGGGACGACGAAGAGAAGAGGCGCCGAGAGGTAGTTGTCGAAGAGCCTGGTGGCAAACCTGGTGTAGGCCAGGAAGGCGACCGCCACCACAAGGAGCGCCGGCCAGGCCTTGTCGGCCAGGGCCTTGGCCCGGGCACTCAGGTCGCCGACGGTCTTCACCGCCAGGTACAGCGCCCCGTGCACCGTGAAGAGCAGAACGAAGAGGACGCCGGTCAGCAGGCCATAGGGGTTGAGCAGCGAGAGGAGCGAGCCGTGGTAGCCGGCGGCATCCATGGGGAGCCCCATGAAGATGTTGCCGAAGGCCACGCCGAACAGGAGCGCCGGGAGGAAGCTCGACACCTGGATCGCCACGTCCCAGGCCCGCTTCCATCCTTCTCCCTCGACCTTGCCGCGGAACTCGAAGGAAACCCCGCGGACGATGAGCGCGAGGAGCAGGAGCAGCAGCGCCGTGTAGAGATAGCTGAACATCAGCGCATAGGTGGTCGGGAACGCGGCGAAGGTGGCGCCGCCGGCGGTGATCAGCCAGACCTCGTTGCCGTCCCAGACCGGACCGATCGTATTGATGAGAACCCGCTTCTCGCCATCGGTCCCGGCGAGGATGTTGTGGAGAATGCCGGTGCCGAGGACGAAGCCGTCGAGCATGAAATAGACCGCCCAGAGAACACCCCAGAGCACGAACCAGGTAATCTGCAGTTCCATGTTACACCCTCCTTGCCGATACGGGTTTGATGATGCCGGAGAGGTCGTCATCGGGTCCTTTCCGGGCGTACTTGATCAGGAGGTAGATGTCGACCACGCCGAGAAACCCGTACAGAAGGGTGAAGCCGGCAAGCGATCCGACCACCTGGGCGGTCGTGATCGACCTGGAGACCGCGTCGGAGGTCTTGAGCACCCCGTACACGATCCACGGCTGCCGCCCCACCTCGGCCACAACCCAGCCGAGCTGGTTGGCGATGTAAGGGAGCGGAATGGCATAGACCAGCACCTTGAGAAAGAGCGGGAAGTTCTGGAGCCGTCCCGTGCGGGAGAGGAACACCCCCACCAGCGAGAGGAGGATGAAAAGGGTGCCGAGCCCCACCATCGCCCGGAAGCTTAGATAGGTGAGCATCACCGGCGGACGGAGCTCCCGCGGGAAGTCCTTGAGTCCCTTGATCTCGGCGCTGGGCTCGTGGAACGCCAGGAGGCTCACCATGTTCGGGATGCAGAGGCGCTCAATGGCGTTGCACTCGCGCTTCTCGTCCGGGAGGAGGATCAGGTTCAGCCCTACCCCCTTCCTGGTTTCCCAGACCGACTCCATGGCGGCGAACTTGGTCGGCTGGGTCTTGGCCACCTCAACCGCGTGGAAGTCGCCGATCACCCCGACGAGGATCGCGGACACAAGGCCGAAGACCGCCGCCAGCTTGAAGGAACGGGTGAAAAAATCGGGCTGGTTCTTGCGCAGAAGGTGCCAGGCGGAGATTCCCATGACGAAGAACGCTGCCACGGTATAGCCGGAAACGATCTGGTGGCCGAATTTCAGCAGGCCGTAGGGATTGGTCACCATCGCCAGGAAATCGACCATCTCGGCGCGGCCGTTGCGGAGCACGTACCCCACCGGATGCTGCATCCAGCCGTTGGCCAGAAGGATCCAGAGGGCCGAGAGGTTGGTGGCGATCGCCACCAGCCAGATGGAGACGGCGTGGAAGGTCTTGGAAACCTTGTTCCAGCCGAAGATCCAGACCCCGATGAAAACCGACTCCATGAAGAACGCCACGGTCGCCTCGATGGCCAGCGGCGCCCCGAAGATGTCGCCGACGTACTTGGAGTATTCGGCCCAGTTCATCCCGAACTGGAACTCCAGCGTGATCCCCGTGACGACCCCCAGGGCAAAGTTGATCAGAAAAAGCTTTCCCCAGAACTTGGCCATCTTGAGCCAGGTCTCGTCGCCGCTTAAGACGTAGCGCGTCTCCATGAACGCCGTGAGAATGGAGAGGCCGAGGGTGAGCGGTACGAATATGAAATGGAACATGCTCGTAACCGCAAACTGCAGCCTGCTCATGAATAAGACATCCATTGCCGTCCTCCTTTTAAGTGTGTGTTTATCGTGAGCCGCTCCCGGGACGTATTCGCGGGAGCGGTTTCGAATCGGAAATTTCCGTTCAACCTTACCATACAGGACCTATTTTGTCCTTTATGCGGACAAAAAAATCCTACTTCGTGCGTGTCGCAAGTTCCTTGATGGTCACCCCATCGAGCACTTCCACCACCTTGCCCTGCACCTCGCGCCAGACGGGATGGACGCCGCAGGTGCCGTCACGTTCGCAGGAGCCGGCCCCGAGGAGGCAACGGTTCGGCAGGATCGGCCCCTCCACCGCCTCCACCACCTCTCTCAGGGTGATCTGCTCGGCGGAGCGGCCGAGCGTGAAGCCGCCCCCCGCCCCCCGAAACGACTTGACGATGCCGATCTTGGCAAAGCTCTGGAGGATCTTCGCCAGAAAGGTCTGGGGGACCTCTGCCGCCTCGGCAATCTCGCTGATGAGAGCGACCTTCCCCGGCGGAAGCTGTGCCAGGTAGATAATGCCCCGGATCGCGTACTCTCCCTTGCGGGTCAGTTCCATCATAAAAACACCTTTAGGACCGTTTTAGTCCTTTTATAAATGAGACCTCCGATACTGTCAAGGGATAATCTGCGGCACACCCTACATTTCTGTATGGTGCAGCACCAACAAAAGGAAAAGGGCCTGCCAAGCGCGGGCCCTTTTCTTGTTTGCCATCTGGCGACTGCCGGATTCATCGGCCGCTGCCGCCGTATTCCCGCGCCATGTACGCACGCCACTCGCCCATAACCCCATCGTAGTTCAGCCCGAAATCCTTCAGGCCCGAGGCGATCGCGGCCTCGATGGTCTGCCCGTCGCCGAGGGCGGTCAGGATAGACCGCACCCGGTACCAGCCATAGGTCGTCACCATGAAATTCACCACGGCGTAACTCTCCTCGTACGCCAGTCGGACCTCTCCGGCACCGAGGGCCGTGAACGGTCTCTCCATGGTCTTGAGAGGGATGAACCGACCCTCCCGCGCCGCCCGCCCCAGCTCCACCAGCGGCGTGTTGTTCTCCAGCCGCCCCTGGAGTTCGGCAATCCCCTCGTTGAGCCAGGTGGGACAGTTACCCTTCGTCAGGTCGCGGATCACGGCATGGGTATACTCGTGGCGCAGCGTGGCCATGAGCTCGGGGGTAATCTCCGTAACCCCTCCCACCGGAAGCCGGATCTTGCCGTCGTAGAGCCCCCCCGACCAGTCGGGGGAGCGGGTGACCTCGCGGTAGTCCTTCCTGGTGTAAAGGATGACCGGCACCCGTGCTTCGGGGAAGTAGTCGAGATCGGTGCCGACACTGTTGTAGATGGTTTCGAGGGCGCTCAGAAGGTCAAGGGCGATGCCCGGCCTGACGTCGGCATCGTAGGAGAGGATGAACCGCGAGCTGTGCCCCTGGTCCATCTTCGTCTCCACCGCCTGTTCCCTCCGCATCCGCTCCAGCAGGGCGGCCAGGGAAGGATCCGACGGGGCGAGGGCGGCGGCTTTTTCCCAGTAGCGGAGCGCCTCATCCGTTTCGCCGGACTCGTACCGGATCCGGCCCAGAAAATAGAGCCCCTCCGCCGTATCTCCGCCGAGCGAAGCGGCGCTCTCCAGCTCGTAACGGGCAGGCTGGTAGCTCTTGGCCAGGGTGAGCGCAATCCCCTTCAGCAGATGGTAGCGGGGATCATCGGGAAAGAGGGCGCTCGCCTTGTCGAACTCCGCGGCCGCCTCGGCATAAGACTTTCGGTCCAGAAATCGGTGGCCGAGCATGGCATAGCCCATGGCCAGATTACTCTTGAGGGTCTGGTCCATGCCGTAGAGGCTGTACGCCTTCTCCAGCTGCTCGATCCCCTTTTCGAGCTCACCGCGGTCGAGGAGCTGGACGCCATAATTGTTGTGCAGGATGGGATCCGCCCCCAGGGCGTTGCGGGAGGCAAAGGGGAGAGAGGCGGCGGCAAGCAGGCAGGCGATCGGGACGAGAGGCGTGAATCTCCGTTTCATGGCATGCTCAGCGGCTGTCCCAAAGGGGCGTACCTTCAAACTGCATCCGGAGTCGCTCCTCGGGATTCTGCTCGTAGAACTCCTTCTCCGAGAAGGAGAAGCAGTAGTTTTCGACGTAGTCGCGAAGCAGGCGGTAGGCGGCGTTGATGAGCCTGATCTCCGCGGAATCGGGGTGCGCACCGGCATCGGGATGGCAGCGCCTTACCAGCTCGCGGTGCCTGCTCTTGATTTCCCGAAGCGTCACCCGGTCGGTCAGGCCGAATATCTCCAGGGCCTTCATGAGGTCTCGATATGTCATTTCACCCCCGCCCTCCAAGCATCACGCCCGGTCGTATTATATCAATCTGCCTCGTTCAAGACCACCCCTGCGGACGCATCAGGCAAAAAACAAGGCCGGGTAGTGACCCGGCCTTCGCCTCATCTTCCGAAAAACTCCCGCGCCCGGGCCGCGATCCCCGGCGCATCGAGCCCGTGGATCGCCCGCAGTTCGTGTTGTTCACCCTGTTCGACGAAGCGGTCCGGGTAACCGAGCCGAAGGACCGAAGCCCCCGTCACCCCCTCCTCCTCCAGAAGCTCCAGCACTGCCGTGCCGAATCCGCCCTGGACGGCGTTCTCCTCGACGGTCAGCAGCCGGTCGAACCGCTGCGCCAGGGAAAGGACGAGCTCCCGGTCCAGGGGCTTCACGAAGCGGGCGTTGACCACCGCGAGGTCGATCCCCTCGCCGGCCAGCTCCTCCGCCGCCTCCCGGGCAGGGTAGACGGTGGTGCCGACGGCGAGGATCGCCCCGTGGAGCCCTTCCCTCAGCACTTCGCCCCTGCCGAGCGGCAGGCTTTGGTACGTCTGGTCGAGGGAGACGCCGTAGCCGTTCCCCCGGGGATAGCGGACCGCGGCAGGCCCCTCGTGCTCCAGGGCGGTCCTGAGCATGTGCTGCAGCTCGTTCTCGTCCTTGGGAGCCATCAGGACCATGTTCGGGAGAGGCCGCAGATAGGAGAGATCGAAGAGACCGTGGTGGGTCGGGCCGTCACTCCCGACCACCCCGGCCCGGTCAATGGCAAAGGTGACCGGAAGGTTCTGGAGACAGACGTCGTGGAATACCTGGTCGTAGGCCCGCTGGAGAAACGACGAATAGACGGCGAAGACCGGCCGGTACCCCTCCGCGGCAAGCCCCGCGGCGAAGGTGACGCCGTGCTGCTCCGCAATCCCGACATCGAAGAAGCGCTCCGGAAACTCCGCGGCGAATGGGGTGAGTCCGGTGCCGTCGGGCATGGCGGCGGTAAGGGCCACGATCCGGTCATCCCCGGCGGCAAGCTTTTTGATCGCCTCGCCGAAGACGCCGGTGTAGGAGGCCGCCCCTCCCTTCCCCTTCAGCACCTTGCCGGTCTCGATCTCGAACGGCCCCACGCCGTGGAAAAGGGCCGGCCGTTCCTCCGCCGGAGGGTACCCCTTTCCCTTCCTGGTCAGGACGTGGATCAGCACCGCATCGTCGAAACGCCGGACCTTCTCGAAGGTTGCCGTCAACCGTTCGATGTCGTGACCGTCGATGGGGCCGATGTACTCGAACCCGAACGCCTCGAAGAGCATCCCCGGGGTGAAGAGCCCCTTGAGCGACTCCTCGGCCCGCTTGGCCACCTTGAGGACACCGCGGCCGATCCGGTCGAGGCTCCCGAGGAAACCTTCGAGCTCCTTCTTCATGGTATGGACGAATTCGCTCGTGACGGTGCGGTTGAGGAAGTTGGAGAGCGCCCCCACGTTCTCGGCGATCGACATCTCGTTGTCGTTCAGGACCACCACGAGATCCTTGTTCAGGTGTCCGGCGTGGTTGAGCCCTTCGTAGGCGATCCCACCGGTCATGGAGCCGTCGCCGATCACCGCGATCACCTTGTTGCGCCCTCCCCGCAGGTCACGGGCAGCCGCAAAGCCGAGGGCGGCGGAGATCGACGTGGAGGTGTGGCCCGTGTCGAAGGCGTCGTGGGGCGACTCGTTTCGCTTCGGGAAACCGCTGATTCCGCCGAGGGTGCGGAGCGTTCCGAACCGCTCCCGCCGCCCGGTGATCAGCTTGTGGGCGTAGGCCTGGTGCCCCACGTCCCAGATGATCCGGTCCGTCGGCGATTCGAACACGCGGTGTAGCGCCAGGGTCAGCTCCACCACCCCGAGGCTCGGGGCGAGATGCCCGCCGTTTTTCGCGCAAACGGCGATGATCTCCTGCCGGAGCTCGCCGGCAAGCTGTGCCAGCTCCCCGGGGCTCAGCCCCTTCAGGTCGGCGGGGGACGCGATGCGGTCGAGAATGGCGGACATCAGGACTTCCTTGAGACGATGTAGCGGGCGATCTCCCGCAGCGGCTCGGCCTTGTCACCGAACGGCGCCACGGCCTCCAGGGCGAGGTCTACCAGTTCCCGGGCACGGCGCTTCGAGTCGGCCAGTCCCATGATGGCCGGATAGGTTGCCTTCCCCCGGGCCTCGTCGCTCCCGGCGTCCTTACCGATCTGCTCCGTGGTACCCTCGATGTCGAGGATGTCGTCGGCGATCTGGAAGGCGAGGCCGACGGCCTCCCCGTACTTCGTCATCGCCTCCAGCGCCTCATTCCGGGCGCCGCCCAGGATGGCGCCCGCCTTGACCGAAGCCTTCATGAGGGCGCCGGTCTTGTGGGTGTGGATGTACTGGACCGTGGCAAGGTCGATATCCTTGTTCCCCTCGCTCTCCATGTCGACCACCTGTCCCCCCACCATGCCGCGGGAGCCGGCGCAGTAGCTTATCTCGCGGATCACCGGCAGCAGGCGCTCGGCGCCGACCCGGGCGGCATACTCAGGGGAGCTCATCAGGATGAACGCCTCGGTGAGAAGGGCGTCTCCCGCCAGAATCGCGATCGCATCGCCGAAGACCTTGTGATTCGTCGGCCGGCCGCGGCGGAAATCGTCGTCGTCCATGGCCGGCAGATCGTCGTGGATGAGGGAGTAGGTATGGATCATCTCCATGGCGCACGCCGCAGGCATCGCATCCGCGATCGCCCCCCCCACCGCCTCACAGGCGGCGAGCATCAGGATCGGCCGGACCCTCTTCCCGCCGGCAAAGACCGAATAGCGCATGGATCGGTGGATGGAGGAAGGGAGTTCGTCTTCTGCGGGGAGGTAGCGCTCAAGCGTTTCGTCGACGAGGGCGCAACGTTCTTTGAGATAGCTTTTCAGTTCCATGGGATCTCGCTTTGAAATGAATGGATTTGACGTATCCTGGAGGGGGACGGACGGCGCCGGTCGGGCGGCGCTATTCGTCGTCGAGCCGGAACGCTTCCTTGACGAAACTGCCGTCCTTCTTCTTGAGGAGGAGTTCAACCTTCTTCTCGGCCTCGTCGAGCTTCTTCGTGCAGAAAGACGCCATCTTGACCCCCTCTTCGAAGGCCTTGAGCGAGTCGTCGAGGGAGAGCTCTCCCTCTTCGAGCTTCTTGACGATATCTTCCAGTTTCTTGAGGGCGGTTTCGAACTTTTCGACGGCCATATCGCTACTTTCCCGGCAAAAATGAAGGATTCATTATACCGATTGTATACTTCGAGTCAAGGAATTGCGCGCCTTTCACCCGTCAGCCGACTCGACCAGACAGAGGGCCTTGCCGCGGTGGAACCGAAGCTCCAGCCGGTCTCCCGGGGCGATCTGCCGAAACTCCCTTACCACCTGCCGTGCCGGAAGCCGGAGGGCGATGCTGTACCCGCGGGCCAGGGTCCCGAGGGGGGAGAGCGAGTCGAGGCGTGCCGCCGCCACGGCCGTCGCCTCCCGGACCCGGTCCAGCCGGCGGCGCAAGGCGGCCTCGCTCCGTCCCGCCAATACCAGTACCCGCTCCCGCACCCGCTCCATTTCCAGGGCCGGGTTCGTCAGCCGCAGGTGATTCCCCAGCCCTTCAAGCGTTGCGCGCCGATGGCGCAGCGCGACGGCGATCGCCCGTTCGCCGCGCAGCGCCAGGTCGTCGACCCGCTGGGCGAGGTGACCGAGAAGCATGGTCGGATCCCGCAGCGATCGGCTGAGGCTTTCGAGCTCGCCGCGGCTCTCGGCGAGCCGCCCCCGTACCCTCTGGACGAGCCGGTGCCGCAGGAAATCGACCCGGGCCGTCAGTTCCTCCTTGCTCTTGACCACCATCTCCGCCGCCGCGGAGGGGGTCGGTGCCCGCAGGTCCGCCACGAAATCGGCGATGGTGAAGTCGACCTCGTGTCCCACGGCGGAGATGACCGGGATCCGGGACCGATGGATCGCCCGGGCGACCACCTCCTCGTTGAAGGCCCAGAGGTCTTCGAGGGAACCGCCCCCCCTGCCGACGATGATGACGTCGATCGCACCATGGCGGTTGAGGTCATGGATGGCCTCGGCAATCTCCTCGGCGGCCCCCTCCCCCTGCACCTTCACCGGGCGGATCAGCACCTCCAGATTGGCGAAGCGGCGGTTCAGGACGTGGAGCATGTCGTGAATCGCCGCTCCCGTCGGTGAGGTCACGACGCCGATCCGCTGCGGCAGGGCCGGGATCGGCCGCTTGCGCTCCTCGGCGAAGAGCCCCTCCCGGCCGAGCTTCTCCTTGAGCTGGAGGAACGCCAGCTGCAGCGCCCCGATCCCACGGGGCTCCAGGTACTCCACGAGGAGCTGGTAATCGCCCCGCTGGTCGTAGACGGTGACCCGCCCCCGCACGATGAGCCCCATCCCGTCCTTCGGCCGAAACCTCAGGGCCCGGGCCGAGGCGCGGAACATGACACAGCGGAGCTGCGCCCCGGCATCCTTGAGGGTGAAGTAGAGATGCCCCGACGACGGCATCGCCAGGTTCGACACCTCCCCCTCGACCCAGACGTGCTCAAAGTTCTCCTCCAGGACACCGCGGATGAGCCCGGTGAGCTGGCTTACCGTAAGTATGCGTTTTTCTGCGAAAAGCTCCACGTATCCCCCTGCCCTGATCCGGATTTTCCCCCGTTTCTAACACAGGGGGCGGTGCGTGTCAAACCGGGTTGACCGGCGGAGCGGCGACAGTGTAGTATGGTCGCCATGCATAGTTACCCATACGTGATCACCGTTTCTTCGGAAAAAGGGGGGGTCGGAAAGACCACCCTCGCCACCAACCTGGCCATCTACCTCAAGGCGCTTGACGAAAACCTGCCGGTCTCCATCTTTTCCTTCGACAACCACTTCACCGTCGACCGGATGTTCGAGATCAGGGGACAGCGCACCACCGGCACCGTGGCCGACCTCCTGATGGAAACCCCAGGCAGGGATCTCATTCACACCGGCCAGTACGGCGTCGGTTACATCCCGTCGTCGGGAACCCTCGCCGACCTGAAGGGGGCCGTCAAAGGGCCGATGGTGCTGGCGCGGCTCCTGGCGCTCTCCCGCATCCCCGGCATCATCATCGTCGACACGCGCCCCGACCTGGATATCCTGACCCAGAACGCCCTCTTCGCCGCCGACCGGGCGATCATCCCGGTAAAGGACATGCCGAGTCTGGAAAACTGCAAGAACATCTTCGCCCTCTTCGACCAGCGGGGCCTGGACCGCAAGAGCCTCTCCCTCATCCCGTGCCTGGTGGACGAGCGGATCAAGTTCGACGGCCCCTTCGCCGACCAGAAGTCGCTCCTGAAGGCCTACGCCATCCACCGCGGCTACCGCTGCTTCGAGACGTACATTTCCAAGAGCCCGAAGGTCGAAAGCCTCAACACCAACCCGGACGGCAAGATCTATCCGATCCTAACCCACGCCAAATGGACCGAGGTCCACGGCCAGTTCGCCCAGCTCGCCCAGACCATCATGGAGGAATACCGCGCCACCTCCGAGCCCCGCGCCCTTCTCTTCCACCAGTGGCTCCGGACCGAGGAGGAGCGGAAGAAGGAGGCCTTCTTCGCCCGGCTTTCGGGGCTGAAATCGGAGTGCATCCTCTGCAACCGCCCCGTTTCCGGCGAAGGGAACGAGCGGGTTTCCTTCTATTTCGAGGTCTCCGACGGCAGCGCCGCCGGCTTCCTGGAGGAGGAGTGCTTCTTCGGCCTCCTCACCGCCAACATCTACAACCTGGACGCCACCCTCGGCGACGATGACCCGACCCTTCACATCCTGCGCGACACGGCCCGGGAATCGGCGTTCGTCTTCCGACCGGTCACCAACGGCAGCGGCACCACGGTCGATTTCCACCGCTTCGATCTAGAAGGGGCCCACCTGATGCGGAAGAGTTACGCCCTGAAGGAATACGATGGAGGGATGTTGCAGCGGGAGCGGAGCAGGCTCTATACCATGATGGCGGAGACCTTTGCCGGACGGCTCGAAACGACGGCGGACAGCTTTCTCCTGGTTCATCCGGTAAACCGGGAAAAACCGGAGGCGATCCTGAGCGAGGACAACTACCGTGGAATAGCCCGGCTAAGGAAACAGATCGCGCAGCAGGTCATGGCCTGACAAGCCGGGCGACATCCTATCTCACGAGCTGCGACACCGGAACGAAGGTAATCCCTTCGTCCCGCAGCCGCGGCAGTTCAGCGACAAGCGTCTGGATCGTGGCCGGATGGGGGTGGCAGATGGCGATGGCGCTCCCCCGCTTGCGGGCGATGGCCGCCGCCTGGGCCAGTTGCTTCGCGATGTAGCCCCGCTCCTGGATATTGTCGAGAAAGACGTTCCGAGCCGCCGTCCTTACCCCCAGGGAACGGGCCACGTCATACCCCACCGAAGCCGGCGAGGTCTTGCTGTCCACGAAGAAGAGCCCCCGCTCCTTGAGCACCCCGAGCACCACCGTCATCTTCTCGCGGTTCTCCGTAAACCCCGACCCCATGTGGTTATTGGCCCCCACCGCCAGGGGAAGTTCCTGCAGGTAGCCGTTCAGCCGCCTCACGATCTCTTCATCGCTCTGTCCGAGCAATAGCCCGTTCTCTTCGAGTTTCCGCCCCGGATACCCCTTCGGCTCCATGGGCATATGCACCATCACCTCGACGCCCCGCCTGCGGGCCTCTTCCGCAACCTGCCTCACCCGGGGAAGGCCGGGGATGATGGAAAACGTCAGCGGGACCCCGATGTCGAGAAGGGAGCGCGCCTCCTGGACCCCTTTCCCCATGTCGTCGATGATGATCGCAAGGGTCCCGGGACCGGTGCTCCTCGGTATGGTGTGCCTCTCGGCGCGGGGAATCGGAGGAGAAACCACGACCGCCGTGTAATCCTCATGCACCGGCTCCTTTTCCCGTTCGCGAACGGGAAGCCGGTGCTGCTCCCGCGCCGGCAGCCTCTCGGCCGACTCCCGCGCCGGCCCCGGGGAAGGGTTCTGCCTGCGTGGATGATTCAAATAAATGAGGGAACCGACAACGGACAGGAAGAGAAACGCGACCACAACTAGCGGGAAAAGGGACCTCCTCCCCTTCCCCTTTTTCCGGTTCGACCGGACGTTCTTTCCAGGTTTAGCCAAGGAACCACCTTCATGCTGGAGTTAACGGCGCCCCGTTGTATAGCACATGACTCGACGGCAAGAAAGAGGAATGTGCTGCGGCATCCATGAACCTTTCCCTGGTACAATGGTACGCACAGGAACTGAAGGGTAACGGGTACGATTCGGCAACGGAAGAGGACAAGACGTTCGATCCGCGAAACAGGATATTCTTCAGGAGACAACCACCATGCTCGGAGCGATAGCCGGCGATATCATCGGCTCGGTGTACGAGTACCAGCCGATCAAGAGCGAGGAGTTCCCCCTGTTCGGACCGGACAGCCACTTTACCGACGATACGGTAATGACGGTGGCCGTCGCCCATGCCATCCTGGAAGGTATCGATTATGCGGCGGCGATGAAGGCTTTTGGTCGGAGGCATCCCGATGCGGGCTATGGCGGCTCCTTCATCAGATGGATATTCGAAGATGCCGTGCTGCCGTACAATAGCTGGGGGAACGGAGCAGCCATGCGGGTGAGCCCCATCGGCCTGGCGTTCGACAGCGTCGAGCGGGTGCTGCGGGAAGCGAAGCTGAGTGCGGAGATTTCCCACAATCATCCGGAAGGGATAAGGGGGGCCCAAGCGACCGCCCTTGCCGTTTTCCTGGCGCGGACGGGTGCGGGAAAGGAGGCCATCCGGCACGAGATCACCCGGCGTTTCGGCTACGACCTGAACCGCACCATCACTGATGTGAGGCCGCGCTACGGTTTCGACGTGTCGTGCCAGGGTTCCGTGCCCGAAGCGCTCATCGCCTTTCTCGATTCACGGGATTACGAAGACACTGTCAGAAAGGCCGTATCGCTCGGGGGGGACAGCGATACGCTGGCATGCATCGCGGGCGGCATCGCAGAGGCGTTCTACAGGGAGATCCCCCCTGTCATCGCGGACACGGCGCGACTGTTGCTGCCGGAGGAGTTCCTGGCGATCATCGACAGGTTCACCCGGATATACCCGGGGTGAACTCTTTTCTCAGAAGCCGCGTGTCATACTCGACCGGTGCAATATCGGCGATGGTCACCGCGGAGAACTTCGGATGCAGCGGATTGAAGAGATAATTCCCCCCCTCGCCCCGCCCCACGGCGGAAGGCACCCGCAAACAGGAGGGATCGTTTCGACTGCGCCCACCGCTTGCCCATTTCGATCAGACGGGCATTGGGATGTGGCAGCAGCCAATCCGGCGGCAGTTCGGCAACAGGGACCGTCTCGCTCGTTGAGCTGTCCGGCAGTTCGTACACGATGCGACAATAATGCTTGGGTGTGGAAAGACGGATCAGGACTTCAAGGGCAGCCAGGGCCGCCGACTCGGCGATATAGATCATCGGGACACCTTTGGGGTTCCAGCGTCCGCCGTAACGCCGCGCACCTTCACCGGACAGATCGCCGGCAAACTGCTCTTCGGCGATCCTGTACAGGAGCATCAGACAAAGACCCCGTGCTGAAGCCGGCCGAGCTCGTCGAGAACCTCCTGGGCGCCGGTGAAAGAGGTGAGGTAATCCAGGGGAGCCTTGAAGCGGAAGGCATAGTTGGGGGTCTTGAGCCAGATAAGGGCGTTTCCCGGCGCCCCCAGGACCTCCACAGCCCGCTCGTAGACCTGGCCCAGCATCAGGATGTGGTCGGAAAGGTGGGAGTCGAGGTTTCTGTAAGTCCTTATCACACCGCGTTTTTTGTGATTCTGAATTTCGTCGATAATTTCGTCTGGGCACCCGGTTGGAGCGATGGGCAGAACAATTGCGGACGCTGGTGAAACCGCCCTCCCTTGTAGACACAAAATAGGACCGGAGGGGCAATTAATCAACAACCTTAAATTTTATACCTTTCCCTATCATGCTCCAGCGAGATAGCTCTTAATTGTTCTTTATCATTATCATGGCGTTTATATCTATTATCAATAAATATATTAAGCTCCATTATTCTGATACTGACAGCTTGCTTAGAAGTGCCAAATACATTTTGTAAACCATTCAATGTATCTGTAAAATCGTTTCTACTACTAGGGTTATCAGTAAGATAAATCTTACCAATTGGAAACCGAGATCATCGGAGATTGTAAATTTTAAGTTCTATCTGCCACCGCTGTTTGTAAATATCTGCGATAGTCTTTGCCGGAAGAGCAAGGTTATTTGTCAAGAACACATACTTTTTGCCGGTCTCCTGATCCACATACGAGATGCGCCTCAA
>NZ_DAHVYG010000081.1 GCF_027327745.1 Geobacter sp. | reverse complement strand
GCCAAGGCGCTCAGACTGGGCGAGGACACCAAACGGACCTTCTGCATCGGCGACAAGGGAGGCTTCGAGGCGAATTTCGCGGAAAGGAATGCCCCGAGAACGAAACCACAGGCGCAGCCCGATTTTGACGAAGACTTTTTCGACCGGGGACACGAGCCGATCTATAAGACCCGCAGCGCTCAGTTCATTACCTGTACAGCCATCGAAAATATCTGTCGCAAACAAATCAGGCAAATGCTTCAGCAGAAGTAAGCAATATGGACGTTGCCAACACCACCCCTTTCACCGCCGCCCCCCTCCTCCTCACCGACCGCCACGGCGCCGAGATCCTCCTCGTCGTCGTCAAGGGGACGTGGCGGATTCACAGAGACGGAACTCTCTCGATCGCCGAGGAGCAGGTTCCGATCCAGTTCGAGCCGCGCTACCACGGCGATCCCGGCGCATCGAGCCTGATCTGCGACACCGACGTGGTGCTGGAAAAGCCGGGAACCGACTGCGTCCTTCTCGGCCACGCCTGGGCGCCGAAGGTGGGAGTTCCCTCGGTGGACGTAACCTTCGCCGTCGGGCCGGTGCGAAAGACGGTGCGGGTCTTCGGCGAGCGAATCTGGATGAAGTGCCTGGGGATCGTCTCCATGTCGCGACCGGCGCCGTTCGAGAAGATCCCCCTCGTCTGGGAGCGGGCCTTCGGCGGCGCCGATACGAGCTGGCCCGATCAGACCGGGCATGAGTTCTGCCTGGAAAACCCGGTGGGGCGAGGATTTGTGGCGCGGAAGACGAAGCTTGAGTTGGACAGCATGCGGCTTCCCAACCTGGAGGACCCGCGCGACCTCATAAAGAAGCCTAGCCGTCCGAAGCCGGCCGGATTCGGCATGATCCCGCCTCACTGGCACCCCCGCGCCGGTTATGCGGGCACCTACGACGACAACTGGCGAAAGTACGTGAGTCCCCTCCCCCCACCGGACATGGACCCCCGATTTCACTCTGCTGCTGCCCCCGGCCTTGTAACGGCTAAGCATCTTACCGGTACAGAGCAAGTGCTCGTCGAGAATGCATCGAAAAACGGCCGGCTCCACTTTGCCCTGCCGGGGGTCAAGCCGCAAGTGGTGGTGCGTATTGGAGCAGCGGAGGAGGAACTTGCCACGGCGCTCGACACGGTGATCGTCGAGCCGGACGAAGAGCGGCTGGTTCTCGTGTGGCGGGGGAGGTGCACCATCCACGGGCGGGTTCACGAGATCGCGCGGGTAAAGGTCGGGTGAAGAGAAGAAAAGAGGGCAAGAGAAGAAAAGGTTGCTTTATTGCGAGCCTACCCGGAAAAGTAGCCCCCTTTACTGCTTGATCGCCACCTGAAACGCGGTAAGCCAGGTC
This sequence comes from Geobacter sp., assembly GCF_027327745.1. GTDB lineage: Bacteria > Desulfobacterota > Desulfuromonadia > Geobacterales > Geobacteraceae > Geobacter. The sequence goes on along the minus strand of NZ_DAHVYG010000081.1, from coordinate 253 downwards.
AAAGGGGAAGCAGAATTAAATAAAGTGTCCCCGGAATTCACAGCATGGGAAAGGGGGCATAGGGTGACGGAAGGAGAGACGGTGAGAAAACTGGGAAAACTGTTTCTGTTGATTGTGTTTATGAGTTTGATCCTTGGCGGCTGTAGCAGCGCCGCGGAGAAGGCGGAAAACAAGGGAAAGGCAACCCGGAAAGGAGCGCAGCAGGGAATGAAAACGTACTACATGGGGAGATTTGCCATCGATGTGCCGGCGG
>NZ_DAHVYG010000068.1 GCF_027327745.1 Geobacter sp. | reverse complement strand
CGAAAAACTCGGTTTCAGAAGCCCACGACAGGCATTCGAGGAGTATCAACTCAAAATGGCTGCGTGACTCTTATCTTGTGTCCAGGGTACCGGGCGCGCTACAGTGATTGTCCGCATGTTTCTTACATAGCCGTTACTTCTGTAGAGGGGGATATGTCGACTGCAATCGGGATGAAAACTGGCGCATCAAGTTGTGAAGAATATTAAACACATGCTGCTGATTATTCTTCATATTTGTCTACCGCCGGAATCGGCAATAGACTGTTTTGCCGTTATTACTGCAACTTGAATAGTTGGTGCGCCTTTTGTATAAAAGCGAATCGAGCAAAGGGTGATACCCCCCGTGGACGAGGGGGAGCACAGTATTTCTAAACGTCGGAGGGAAAATGTATACGGACGAGACCCAAACGGAGTGCGGGGATTTCCTTTTCGTGACCGAGCTGGAGCGATGCGCTGAAATCGAAAAGGTCCTTACAAGGGGTAACCTGAAAGTTGCCCATGTGGAGAGTGGCGGACAGGCATTGGCAACGCTTGCCGCCGAACCCTGGACGGTCATGGTTGCCGATACCCGGCTTCCCGATATGGATGGCGTCGAGCTGGCCCGCGCGGCCCTTGCGATAAGGTCCGGCCTGTTCGTCTTTCTCGGTGATGCCGACCCGCCTGAAGAACTCGGGAAACAGGCAGCGATTGCAGGAGTGGCGGGAATTGTACATATGCCATATGAGCCGGACGAACTGCTGCCACTGCTCTGGTTCGTCATGCAATCCTGAACATTCCGTCAGATAAAAGAAAAATTTAGTAAAATAATAATGCCATCATCAAGCTTCGCCACTACGTCGGCCTCAAGCCCCGCGGTTACCTTGCGGAGCCGTAAAAGGGGCGTCTTCCCGATGAGGTCGGTAAGATTGTCGAAAATTCTCGCCATGGGTCGTTTTCCTCCGATTGGTTGTGTGCTTTCTCAGCTTTTTTCAGTGCGCATGATCGTCGTCGGCGTGCTTTTCGGTCTTCTCGCCGTGCGGGGCATGGTGCCCCATGTGTTCTCCGTGCATGAACGCCATGCATCCCGATGTCAGAAGCGCGCCACCGACGAGTGCCGAAAGTGCGAGAAATTTGAGAAAGAACATTCTGTTCAGAAAACGGGATGATATTTCCTCGACCTTGGTGTGCATTTCTTTTTCCTCCTCATCAATTAGTGTGAGTGCCCGCCACCGTGACCGCCGCTGTAGCTTCCCGGTGCGGGCTGGGGTCTGTCGTATTCCCTACAACCCCAGGGCCATAATCGGCACCATGATGAGGAGCATGAGCCCGGCTCCCCACCACCCCCACTTGCCCTTGCCGAAGTGGTGGGCGAAAAAGCCGTGCTCTTCGTGCCCCGCTTCCCCGGCGGCGCCGGCTTGCGCCACCGACGCCATCACCTCGTAGCGCAGCGCCTGGCCGGACTTCTGCGGATCGGCTATGGCGAGCACCACCCGGTAATCGCCCGGCTTCTCGAACTTCCAGGTCTCGAGATATTCGTCCTCGAGCAGTTCGACTTCTTTCGTCATGATGGGAGCGGCGGCGTCCTTCTCGTAGACCTCCAGGGTAACCCTGTCGTCGGTGACCGGATGCCCATCCTTCTCGAGCCGCAGCTTCAGGGTGACGTTCTCTCCCGCGACGAGTTGATCGGGTGACAGCTTGACGCTGGCGCGCACGCCGTTCTGGGAGAAGCTCTGCTCCAGGGCGAACCCGCTCGCCGGAAGGAGCACGGCGAGGGAGAAGAGGATGCTGAGAAGTGTTTGCTTCATGGGACCTCCGTTTGATCGTATTTTCCGAGTCTCTAAGCAAACCGTGCGCCATCATTGTAACCACCTGAAAAATCGGCAATTCACCCCAAAATGGCGACCTCCTCTCCTCCCCGAATCAAGAAAATTCCACACCTACTGAATAATATTCCCCACATTTCACCATTCACATCAGCCCGTCTTGCGCAACGATCCAATAAAATCAGCACAATACACAACTGGCACGGCTATTGTAATAGCTTCTCGCGAACATGACGCACGACCCCACCTTACCGAAACCCGCAGGCTGCCGGAACCGACTGTCGCGCATCGATGCGAAGCACGAGGGGCAGTGATGGATAAGATAAAACTCGTGAATATTCTTCTGGCAGTGACCGCCGTCGGGCTCCTTGTGCTTGCGGCCTTTCAGGTACGCATCAGGCCGGTTGCCGATCAGGTGGTCATCCTGAAGGCCGCCGGCCTGAAGGTTGACGACTCCGCAAGGAAAATCGTCCAGACGCTTAGCAACGCAACGGGTGTCGCCACGGTTGAGGTTGCCGCCGAGGAGGGTTTGGTCGCCGTCGGCTACGATTCGCGACAGGTATCCCCCGACGCGCTGGTGGCGATGGTGGGCGGAGCGGGACACGGGAGCGAGGTCTGGCGGGTCCTGAGCATCGGGGAATTCAAGGAGCTGACCGGGAGATACCCCCGACGGACCGGGGGATGCGAAGGGAACTGTCGGATAGCGCGATGAAAGGAGTGGATTTATGGGTTTGAAGGGGAACAAGGTGCTGCAATTCGTGATCGGCGCGATTCTGGCGCTGGCGGTCGGCGCGGGGGTGGTCTTCGCCATCGGGCAGGAGGGGCCGGAGCTGCGGGCCGATTCGGTTGTGGTGCTTAAGTCATTGGGCCTCAGCTGCGGGAGCTGCGCCAGCCGCATCGACAAGGCGCTCCGGGCGAAGCCGGGCGTGGCGTCGGTGGCGGTCGACGTGGATGCCGGGCGGGTCACGGTCGCCTACGACTCGAAGGGCATCACCCCCGAGACCATCGCCGAGACGGTTACCGCCGCCGGCTACGGCAGCAGCATCCTCCAGACCATGACGGCGGACCAGTACCAGGCCATGACCGGCAGAAAACTCGCCTCCCTTGCCGTCCCCAAGGCGGGAGGGTGCGGCGGCGGGTGCTGCCCCACAAAATAAACAACAACCTGAGTAGCACTGATCTTCCGCTAAAAGTTACCCCCCTTTGAAAAAGGGGGGCCAGGGGGGATTTTCCAGCAGCAATCAAAGGCAAATCCCCCTAAACCCCCCCTTGTCAAAGGGGGACTTGGTCTTGCGGAAGATTGGTCCTAATCGGCATAACCAAAGAGAAGGAGAACCAAACCATGAGCAAGAAAAGCAGAAAGAGCACGAACATCGAGACGGCCCCCGCGGCCGCGAAACCGATAACGAAAAAAACGCTGCCGAAGTGGCCTTTCCTCGTAGCCGCGGCGCTACTCCTCGGCGCGGGAGTCGTGGGGGCGCTCACCCTCCCCGGCATGTCGAAGTTCGAGAAGGCCAAGGTGGTGAACGGCACGGTGGCGATCTCCCTCAGCAAGGTCTCCGACGGGGCCGCCCACTTCTACCGCTATGCCGACGGCGGCAGCGAGATCAGGTTCTTCGTGGTCAAGGGGAGCGACGGGCAGATCCACACCGCCTTCGACTCCTGCGACGTCTGCTTCCGGGAGAAGAAGGGTTATGAACAGGCGGGCGACGCTATGGTCTGCAAGAACTGCGGGAAGCGGTTCCAGACCAACCGGATCGGCCCCCACACCGTCGGCGGCTGCAACCCGTCGTACCTCCCCCACGCGAACGACGGGCGCAGCGTGATCGTCTCGACCGCCGAGCTGAAGCAAGGGGCGCGGCTTTTCTAACCCATCGGGATATCGAGGTTCCAGCACCATGAAACTCCACACAATATCGCTCAACAACCTGCGGCGGAGGAAGGCGAAGATGGCCTTCCTCACCATCGGCCTTCTCGTCGGCATTGCCACCATCGTCACCCTCGTGACCCTGACCGAGTCCATGTCCAACGACATCGCCCACAAGATGGACGAGTTCGGCGCCAACATCCTCATCACCCCCAAGAGCGAGGACCTCTCCATGACCTACGGCGGGATCAGCCTCGGCCGGGTGAGCTTCGACCAGAAGGAGATCCACGAGGCCGACCTGGCGAAGGTCCGCGAGATCAAGAACAGCCGCAACATCCTCTCCGTCTCTCCCAAGGTCCTCGGCGGGGTGAAGCTTCAAGAGAAGGATGTCCTCCTCGTCGGGGTCAACTTCGCGGAGGAGCTCAAGATGAAGCAGTGGTGGCGGATCTTCGGCGACACTCCCGCGGGTGACGACGAGATCCTCCTCGGGAGCACCACCGCCGACACCCTCCACCTCTCCCCCGGCGACACGGTCGACGTTGCGGGGCGCCGGCTAAAGGTGGCGGGGGTCCTGGAACAGACCGGCTCCCAGGACGATTCCCTCGTCTTCGCCCCCCTGAAGCGGGCGCAGCAGCTCCTCGGCAAGGAAGGGCGGATCACCCTCGTCGAGGTGGCGGCCCTCTGCGCCGGCTGCCCCATCGGCGACATGGTGGTGCAGATCGCCGAGAAGCTCCCCGACGCCAAGGTCTCCGCCATCCAGCAGGTGGTGGAGTCACGGCTCAAGACCCTCGACCAGTTCAAGCGCTTCTCTTACGGGGTCGCCGGGGTGGTGTTCTTCATCGGCTCCCTCATCGTCTTCGTCACCATGATGGGGAGCGTGAACGAGCGGACCACCGAGATCGGCGTCTTCCGCGCCATCGGCTTCCGGAAGAGCCACATCATGCGGATCATCCTCCTGGAGGCGGCCCTGGTGAGCCTTCTGGCCGGCCTCCTCGGCTACGCCACGGGGATGGGGGCGGCCAAGCTTGCTCTGCCGTTCATGACCGAGAGCAAGAACGCGGCGCTTGTCTGGGATACCCTGGTGGCGTCGGGCTCCATCGGCCTCGCCGTGGCCGTGGGGCTTCTTGCCAGTCTCTATCCGGCACTCCACGCGAGCCGGATGGACCCGACGGAAGCGCTCCGAGCACTCTAAAGGCGGGGACCGGGGACCGGGGATCGGGGACCGGGAAAAAACAAGAACAACGGGGAAACTATGGCACTCATCGAAATCAGCGATCTTCACAAGCACTACGCCTGCGGCGACGAGACGGTCCAGGCCCTGCAGGGTGTAAGCCTCGCCATCGACGCGGGAGAGTTCATCAGCATCATGGGGCAGTCGGGCTCGGGGAAGAGTACGCTCCTCTCGATCCTCGGCGGCATGAACCACCCGACCAGCGGAAAGGTGGCGGTGGACGGCACCGACATCTACACCCTCGGCGACGAGGGGCGGGCCGACTTCCGAGCGCAGAACTTCGGGTTCGTCTTCCAGTCGTTCCACCTGATCCCGTACCTCACCGCCCAGGAAAACGTCATGCTTCCCCTCACCATCGCGCCGATGAAGAGCGACGAGAAGCGGGAGGCGGCGCGAAATGCACTCTCGCGGGTCGGGCTCGGCGCCAAGTGCGACCGGCTGCCGAATCAGCTCTCGGGTGGCGAGCAGGAGCGGGTCGCCATCGCCAGGGCCATAGTCAACCGCCCCCACATCCTCTTCGCCGACGAGCCGACCGGTAACCTCGACTCCAAGAACAGCGACGAGGTCATGGCGCTTTTCCGGGAGCTGAACGGCGGCGGCCAGACCATCGTCATGGTCACCCACAACCCCGAGAACTGCCACTATGCCGACCGAGGCATCATCCTGCGGGACGGGGCGGTCGTCTGACGCACATTTAAAAACACATGTGATTTCCATGCAGTTGGTGATATTGGCGATATAATGACAAGGAAAAACAATGGACCCACTGGAAAACGCAATGGAGATCAGCGGCTCGGCTCTCCTGGCCGAACGGAAGCGGATGAACCTCATTTCCTCGAACCTGGCCAACGCCAACTCCACGCGGACTGCGGAGGGGGGACCCTACCGGCGCAAGGACGCCGTCTTTGCCGCCGTGCCGCCGGGGCAGGGGACCTTCGCGGCGATGTTGGACGGGGCGCGTAGAGGCGACCCCCCTGGCGTGGAGGTGGTGGCGATCGTGGAGGACCAGTCTCCGCCGCCGCTGCGCTACGATCCGACCCACCCGGACGCCAATCCCGCGGGGTACGTGGCCTATCCGAACGTGAACGTGGTCGAGGAGATGGCCGACATGATGACGGCCACCCGCGCCTACGAGGCGAACGTGACCTCCATGAAGGCGGGGATGGACATGCAGATGAAAGCCTTGCAAATCGGCTCCAAGTAAGCACGGAGCTGGAACCAGACCGCGGCGGCCCGCTTCCTCAGCATCCCGCGCCACACCCTCATTTACCGGATGGAGAAGTACGGGATCGCTCCCCCGGAGAAATCCCAGAAGATGGGGAAAAAAGAATTAAAGTTTGTTACGGGCTGACCGATAGCCGTAATGTATGGCCTCTTGCCGTCTAAGTAGAATGCCGTTGACTATTCTTCATGTGGTGAGGGATAGTCCACACCACGGAATAAGATCCGCCAGAACAAATCACGATAAATCAAGCTGTTAGCCCACTGGCACGGCTTGTGCTTTTAATGAGAGCAGCTAGTCCACAAACGGGAGAAAGCATGAAACCACGCTCGCTCATCATCACAATGATATTTCTCGTGATCACCGGCATCACCACCTCCTTCGCCGAGGAGGCGCGGCAGGGGGAGGACCTCACGAAGCTCGTGGATACGGCCCTCTCCGTCAACCCGGAGATCAAGGCTTCGGATGCCCGCTGGCAGATGTTCAAGAACCGGATTGCCCAAGCCAAGTCCTTCGAGGACCCGATGCTGATGCTGAAGATCCAGAACGGCATCGTCAGCGACCCTTTCAACTTCAGGAAAGACCCCATGACCCAGAAGGTGATCGGGATCTCCCAGCAGATCCCCTTCTGGGGGAAACGGGATCTCAAGGGGGAGGTGGCGGCGAAGGAGGCCGAATCGTACAAGTGGCAGGTGGAGGAGCGCAAGCTCGAACTGCGCCGGATGGTGGCCGAGGCCTACTACCAGATATACTTTACCGACAGGTCCCTGGAGATCGTGGACCGGAACATCAAGATCCTGGACGATTTCATCACCCTTGCCGAAACCAAGTATTCCGTGGGCCAAGGGGTGCAGCAGGACGTTTTCAAGGCCCAGGTGGAACGCTCGAAGATGCTCGATATGCGCATCTCCCTGGAGCAGCAGAGAAAGAGCCTCCAGGCAAACCTCAACGCCCTCCTGTACCGTCCGGCGGAAACGCCGGTGGGCGCAATCCCCGATTTCGAGATAAAGCAGCTGACGCTTTCCGCTGAAGAGCTGCGCGGCATCGCATCCGACAACCGCCCGCTGCTCAAGAGCCTGAACGCCCTCATCGAGAAGGGGAGGGCGGGACACCGGCTGGCGGAGAAGGAGTACTATCCCGATTTCAATGTCTCCTTAGAGTACATGCAGCGGGATCAATTCGAGGGGAGCAACGGCGATGATATGTACTCCCTGGGGGTCACCTTCAACTTGCCGGTGCAGCGGGCGCGACGGCAGGCCATGGTGGCGGAGTCGTCCTCGGAGATAAACATGGCCACCGAAGAGTTGAACAGCCTCAGAAACGGCATCAATTCCGGCATTGCCGACCTGCTGGCCCAACTGGAGAGAAGGAAAAGGCTGGCAGAACTCTACAAGACCGGCATCATTCCCCAGGCCGAGCAGTCGCTGGAGTCGGCCACCATCGGCTACCGGGTGAACAAGGTGGATTTCCTGACGCTGCTGGACAGCCGGGTGACACTCTTCAACTATGAGCGCGAGTATTACGATTCGCTGGCCGACTACGGGATGAAGCTGGCGCAGCTTGAGGCGCTGGTGGGGAAAAAACTTGAATATACGAGGGACGACAATGAAACCGAGTAAGAAAGTGGTAATTCCTCTGGCGGTGATTCTCCTTCTTGCGGCAGGCGGAGGCGGCTATTACCTCTGGCAGCAGAAAGAGGGGGGGAAGGGGGCGCAGGAGGCAAAGCAGGGCCAGCAGGGGAAGGTGCTCTACACCTGCCCCATGCATCCCTTCATCATCAAGGACAAGCCGGGCTCCTGTCCCATCTGCGGGATGACCATGGTCAAGAAGGTTGAAGGCGCCCAGGCCAGCGGCAAGGAGCTGGCCATGCTGGGTCATGTCTCCCTTTCGCCGACCCAGATGGTAATGGCCAATGTCGCTACCACGGAAGCCATGGCAATGCCCCTGAACAAGGAGATCAATGCGGTCGGCATCGTCCAGTATGACCAGGCGCGGCAGGCGAAGGTGACCGCCTGGGTGGCGGGGCGCATCGACCGGCTCTACGTGAATACCGTCGGTTCTTACGTTTCCAAAGGGAGACCGGTTGCAGAGGTCTACTCCCCCGACCTTGTTTCGGCCCAGCAGGAGTACCTTCTGGCCCTCAAAAGCCGGGAGCAGTTCAAGAACTCCCCGATCCAGTCCATCTCCCAGGGGGGCGAGGGGCTGGTGGCCTCTGCCCGTCAACGGCTGAAGCTCATGGGGGTCAAGGATGCCCAGATTGCCGGGCTGGAAAAAGCGGGGCAGCCCAACATCCGTCTCTCCATCTACACTCCCCTCTCCGGCGTGGTGATCGAGAAGATCGCCCTGGAGGGGCAGTACGTGAACGTGGGCGATCCGCTCTTCAACATAGCCGACCTCTCCACGGTCTGGGTGGAGGTGGAGGTCTACGAAAACGAGTTCCCGAACATCAAGATCGGCCAGATGGTGGATATTGTCTCCCAGTCGTATCCGGGCAGGACGTTCCGCGGCAGGGTGGCGTTCATCTATCCGTTCCTCGACCAGAAGACGCGGACGGTCAAGGTGCGGGTGGAGATCCCCAACCCGGGGTTGAGACTAAAGCCGGACATGTTCGTGAATGCCACGGTCAAGGTACCCCTGGGGACTTCCATCGTCGTCCCGGTATCGGCGGTGATGGACACCGGCCAGCGCCAGGTGGTCTGGGTGGAGACGAAACCGGGGATGTTCGAGCCGCGGGATGTCAAGGCCGGTGTCAGATCGGGTGACAACATCCAGATCCTTTCGGGACTGAATGCCGGCGAGAAGGTTGCATCGAGCGGCGGTTACCTCATCGACTCCGAGGCGCAGCTGAAGGGTGGCGGCGGTGGCCACCAGGGGATGCCCGGCATGAAGATGGAGGAGAAGGGCGGGCAGCCACCTGCCGCGCCGGCTCAGCCGGGCCATGAAGGGCACACGCCCGGTGCTCCGGCCCCGAAAAAGGGTGGCGGCATGGATATGGGTGACATGAAGATGTGAGACGTGAGACGTGAAAAGCGGTTACGTGCAGTTACATGCAGTTACGTCTAACGTCTTACTTCTATCATCTCACTGCATTGAAGAGGTTTTTTAATGATCGAGAAAATCATCGAATACTCCGCCAGAAACCGCGTCATCATCCTGATGGTCTTCGCCCTCATCATCGCCTGGGGGGTCTGGGCGGTCTACAAGACGCCGGTGGATGCAATTCCCGACCTCTCCGACAACCAGGTGATCGTCTTTACCGAGTATGCCGGCCGCTCCCCCCAGGTGGTGGAGGACCAGGTGACCTACCCGCTGGCGGTGAACCTCCAGGGACTCCCCCAGGTGAAGGCGGTGCGGGCGTCGAGTGCCTTCGGCTTCTCGATGATCTATGTGATCTTCGACGACAAGGCGGACATCTACTGGGCGAGGACCCGGGTCCTGGAGCGGCTCAACTATGCCGCGTCACTCCTCCCCCCCGGCGTGACGCCGACCTTGGGGCCCGACGGCACCGGTGTCGGGCATGTGTACTGGTACACCATCGAGGGGAAGGGGTACGACCTGGAGCAGCTCCGGACCCTGCAGGACTGGTTTGTCCGCTACCAGCTGAACACCGTCCCGGGGGTGGCTGAGGTCGCCTCCATCGGCGGCTTTGTCCGGGAGTACCAGATCGACCTCGACCCGAACCGGCTTTTCGCCTACAACATCAAGATCCGCGACATCATGGACGCGGTGCAGCGCTCCAACAAGGACGTGGGGGGGAGGCTCCTTGAAAATGCCGACGCGGAGTATCTGATCCGGGGCGAAGGGTACGTGAAGTCGGCCAGGGACCTGGAAGACATCGTCGTCGGCGCCGACATGCGCGGCACCCCCATCTACCTGAAGAACCTCGGAACCGTTCAACTGGGGGGCGCCATCCGGCGGGGCCTTCTCGACATGAACGGCGAGGGGGAGAGGGTCGGCGGGATCATCGTCATGCGCTACGGCGCCAACGCCAAGGATGTCATCGACCTGGTCAAGGAGAAGATCGACTCCCTTTCCAAGGGGTTGCCGCCGGGCGTAACCATAATGGCCTCCTACGACCGTTCCGACCTGATCGAGCGGGCCATCCACACCCTGAAACGGGCGCTGACCGAGGAGTCGATCGTCGTGTCGCTGGTGGTCCTCGTCTTCCTCCTCCACTTCCAGAGCGCCCTGGTGATCGTCCTCACCCTTCCCATCGCGGTCCTCTTCGCCTTCATCACCATGCATCTCCTCGGGGTCACCTCCAACATCATGTCGCTGGGGGGGATTGCCATCGCCATCGGCGTACTGGTGGACGCCGGGGTCATCATGGTGGAGAACTGCTATCGGCATCTGTCGGAGCTGCCGCCTGAAGAGCGGAAGGAGCGGCGGCTGGAGGTGATCATCACCTCGGCGAAGCAGGTGGGACGGGCGATCTTCTTCTCCCTCGCCATCATCATCCTCTCCTTCGTTCCGGTCTTCCTCCTGGAGGGGCAGGAGGGAAAGCTCTTCCATCCGCTCGCCTTCACCAAGACCTTCTCCATGATGGGATCGGCGATGATCGCCATAACGCTCGTCCCGGTCCTCTTGTACTTCTTCATGCGGGGGAAGATGCCGCCGGAGAGCGCCAACCCGGTCTCCTCGTTCTTCATCCGGCTCTACTCGCCGGTGATCCGGTGGGTCTTGAAGTGGAAGAAGACCACCATCCTTCTCAACGTCGTGGCCCTGGCGATCGCCATCCCGATGTTCATGTCGATCGGATCCGAGTTCATGCCGCCGCTGGACGAGGGCTCTCTCCTCTATATGCCGGTGACCCTCCCCAACGTCTCCGTCACCGAGGCCAAACGCCTCATCCAGCTGCAGGATGCCATCATCAAGAGCGTTCCCGAGGTGGAGCATGTCCTCGGCAAGGTGGGACGGGCCGAAACCTCCACCGACCCGGCGCCGGTCTCCATGTTCGAGTCGATCATCATCCTGAAGCCGAAGGATAAGTGGCGTCCCGGCATCACCAAGGCGGACATCGTCTCCGAGCTGGACGGCAAGCTCCAGATCCCCGGCGTGCGCAACGGCTGGACCCAGCCGATCATCAACCGGATCAACATGCTCTCCACCGGCGTGCGGACCGACCTGGGGGTGAAGATCTTCGGCCACGACCTGAACGTCCTGAAGGACCTGGCGGTCCAGGCGGAAGGGATCCTGAAGACCGTCCCCGGCGCCGCCGACGTGGTGGCGGAACGGGTGACCGGCGGCAACTACATCGACATCGACGTCGACCGGGAAGCGGCGGCCCGTTACGGCGCCCAGGTGGGAGATATCCAGGACATGATCGAAACCGCCCTCGGCGGGGAATCCCTCACGACCGCCGTCATGGGGCGCGACCGCTTTCCGATCAGGATCCGCTACCTGCGTGACTATCGGGACAACATCCCGGTCATCCAGCGCATGCTCGTCTCGGGGATGAACGGCGCCCAGGTTCCCCTGTCGCTGGTGACAAAGCTGAAGGTCTCCACCGGCGCCCCTGAGATCAACAGCGAGGGGGGGCTCCTGCGCTCCATCGTCTTCCTCAACGTGCGGGGGCGCGACATGGGGGGCTTCGTCACCGAGGCGAAGCAGGTGCTGGAGAAGCGGCTGAAGCTTCCCCCCGGCTACTACGTCGCCTGGTCGGGGCAGTGGGAGAACCAGATCCGGGCCAAGAAGCGCCTCCAGATCCTGGTCCCGGCAGGGATACTGATCATCTTCATCCTCCTCTACTTCACCTTCCATTCTGCCCTGGAGGCGAGCATGGTCATGCTCTCGGTTCCCTTCGCCCTGGTGGGGGGGGTCTACCTGGTGAAGGCCCTGGGGTACAACATGTCGGTGGCGGTCTGGGTCGGCTTCATCGCCCTCTACGGCGTGGCGGTGGAGACCGGGGTGGTGATGGTGATCTACCTCCACGAGGCCCTGGACAAGCGGCTCATCAACGGGCCGGTGACGGAGCAGGATATCTACGACGCCACCTTCGAGGGGGCGGTGCTGCGGTTGCGGCCGAAACTGATGACCGTGGCGGTGGCCCTCATCGGTCTCGTCCCGATCATGTGGTCCACAGGCACCGGTGCCGACGTCATGAAGCCGATCGCGGCACCCATGATCGGCGGGATGATCTCCTCGGCCATCCACGTCCTGATCATGACGCCGGTTATTTTCGTCCTGATGAAGAAACATGATCTTAAAAAGGGTAAACTTAAGTACTCCGGCATGAAGCATTGAGGCGGCACAATTTGTAGGGGCGATCCTTGTGATCGCCCATAATCAGGGCAATGCCCCTACACACAACAACAAGGAGAAAAAACATGAAAAAACTCGCAGTCATCGTCGCAGCAGCATCCTTTGCCCTGACGGCCCCTATGGCGGTCCTCGCCTCCGAGCACGAGCACGGCTCCATGAAGATGGAGCATGGCGGGCACATGATGGAAATGGGGAAGGCGGCCCATGAGGAGGTGGTCGACGGCGTCAAGGCGACCTTCAAGATCATGAGCATGAAGGAGCATATGAAGGGGATGGAGATGCCGATGGGGATGAAGGAGACCCATCACCTCATGGTCGAGTTCAAGGACGCCAAGAGCGGCAAGCCGCTCACCGAGGGTGAGGTTCGCGTGAAGATTCAAGGCCCGGACAAGAGCACGCAGGAGAAGGACCTGATGGGGATGGAAGGGCACTTCGGCGCCGATTTCGATCTCTCCAAGAAGGGGAAGTACGGCGTGATGGCCAGGTTCAAGCTGAAGGACGGCAAGGTGCGCAGCGCCAAGTTCTGGTACACGGTAAAGTAGTCCGGCCCGATGCGGCGGGCAGGAGGGCGGCCGCCGGGGTCGCCCTTTCCTTTTCGGGAGGTTTAGCATGAAGAAGGAGCTTCTCTTATTGGCGGTGGCCGTCCTGGTCGCGGTTTTCCTTGCCTCATGCCGGGAGAAGGGGAGTGCTCCGCCGGCGGCGAAACCGGTACGGGTCTCCGCCACGGCGGCGTACGAGAAGTATTTCGGCCCCCCGCCCACCACCGACAAGGGGAGCTGCTACGCCTTTGTGATCTATTTCCCCTCGGCCGGGGAGCCGGGGAAGGTGGTTCCCTTTCCCTTCTTCACCTTCGACGAGGGGAGCATCAGGAAGGTGGCGGTAGAGCGGCTCATCGGCGGCATGAATGTGGGAAGCTACAAAGACGAATTCCTCCAGCCGTTCGCGCCCGGTGCCCATCTCCAGGCGATCTCCCGGGAAAAAGGCCTTGTGACGGTCGATCTGGGAAAGGACTTCCTGAAGGGCGGCGCGAACAGGGAAGGGACGCTGAACGCCCTCGTCATGACCCTCACCCAGTTCGATGGTGTGAAAGGCGTGAGGCTCCTCTCTGACGGGAAGATGCTCGATTACGCGAAAGCCACCCTCCTCCCCGTGGATGCGGCGGTGCTCGAACCGGCGCCCCCCCGTCTGCTCAGCGTGACGGCGGTGAAGGAGAAGGGGGCGCGGGAGGTGGAGGAGGTCAGCGCCTATTTCGATCGCCCGGTGGAGATCAGGGAGTTGCAGATGACGGGACGTGACGGCAAACCCTTCGACGGGGAGGTCTACCACTCCGTCTTCGACATGGCCGCGGTGCTGAAGCCGAAGGACCACTCGCTCTTCAAGGCGGGAATGCCGGTGAAGGTCCGCTGGAAGGTTGTCGATAAGATAGGGCGGGAAGCGTCGGGGGATGGGGAGTTTGCGCTGGAAGTCAGGGAACACTGAGGCGGTTTGGGAAAGGATGACGGTCATGAAGAAGGTATGTTTGCTTGTTGCGGTCGCAATCGTGTTTACCCGGGGTGGCGCCTTTGCCCACGAAGGGGAAGTGCATGGGAAGAAACACAGTGATGCCCAGATGGACAAGTTCCACAGGATGATGCCTATGTATGCCCAAGCCCAGGCAAAGATCAAAGGGGCGCTGGAGAAAGGGGATGTCGCGACGGTCGCTTCAGAGTCGGAGAAGATACTGGCGACCATTGAGGACCTGAAGAAATCCAGGCCCCACAAGAATCCGAAGCATCTTGGCACATTCAGGAAGATTGCCGACGCCTTCGCTGCCGACGTCAGGGCAACGGCAACCATGGCAAGGCGGGGAGATGTCACGGGAGCCGGGGCCGCTTTCAGGAAGGCCGAAGGACGGTGCAACGAGTGTCACGCCGGCTTTCGGGACTGACCAGGCCCGGCGGTCATCGGGGCGGGAGGAATCATCATGGCAGAGACCGAACAATTATCGGCAAAGATCCGCAGGCGCCTCGACGAGCATGGCCGCGAGCTCGCGCAGAAACAGCAACTTCTCGACAGCTCCATGAAGGAGATGCTGGATCAGCGTGAGTGGTTTGCCGCTGCCGCCTACCGCCTGCTGGAATCGGTAGTCCATCCGAAGGTGGTGGAATTGTCGCAGCAGTTCGACAATGCGATGGTTTACGATCGCCATTCCGGCGCCGATTTCCACTGCGCCTGCCAGTTTGCCCACACCCCGCGGTTTCCCGCCACCGTCACCCTCGATATCGGCCTGCTCCCCGGGGGGGCGGATGGAGGAATGACGGTCCGCTACGATCTTCAGATACTTCCTGTGCTGATGGAATACAAACGGAATGATGAGATGGGTTTTCCGCTCGAAGGGGCCGACGAAGCGGTCGGCCGGTGGGTGGATGAAAAGATCCTCGAATTCGTCGATGTCTATCTCCGCCTGGAAACCCACCCCCTCTACCAGAAGGACAATATCGTCGTGGACCTGGTCTGCGGCATGCCGATCTCGGCGACCGCCGCGACAAGCAGGATCGAGCGGCACGGCCGTACCCTCTATTTCTGTTCGGAACACTGCAAGGAGGCATACCTTAAGGAGAAGGACGCGTAGCCGTTGCGCGGGATCGGGGGAGCGCAGGGAGATGTGAGGGAAGGCGATGTTGTCAGGAAAGCCGGCGAATGTCTCGAAACGATAAAATGACCCGTTTTTTCAAGGATATTTGCGACACCTTCGTGCTCCACGCCGTCGCCGCCCATTTCAGCAACGGCCTCCTCCCCGCCACCGTGCTTTTCCTGCTCCTGGCCCTGTTCAGCGGCAATCCCTACTTCGAGCGGACCGTCCTCCACCTGATCATCCTTGCCCTCTGCGTGACGCCTGTCTCCTTCTTCTCCGGCTTTCGCGACTGGCGCACAAAGTTCCACGGCGGCCGCGCCCCCATCTTTTACCGGAAGATGTGGCTCTCGGGGCTCCTCTTTCTCCTCGAGGGAAGCGCCGCGGGTATCCGCCTCGCCTTCCCGGAGGTGCTCAACCACGGCGGGATTTTGAAGTGGCTTTACGCGGGAAGCCTCCTCGGCGCGCTGCCGGTGGTGGTTTTGCTCGGGCACTACGGCGGGAAACTGGCGTTTCAATGGAAGAAGGGAAGCAGATAGCCCTCACATGGTGGGCCTGAGCGACACACCCGCGATTTTTTAAAGCATGAAAAGGGTCCTTGTCTTCCGGCGAGGGCCTTTTTTCGTATGTGGCGATCCAAGGGTTGTGAATGAGGAGGGGGGTGGAATACCGGGACGTCGTTGGCCCGGTTATCCGACTTACTTGACTGGCTGAACGAGGCAGGATGCGGTCTTTTTGGTGGCGATGTCGCCGGGACGGATCTCGCCTTTGACCACCTGAGCTTCAAAATAGTGGCTGCCGACATACGACTCCACCTTCACCTTGCCGACTTCGACCATCTTCGGGTTCTTGGCGCCGCCGATTTCCCGATAAACCTTGAGTACATCGTTCAGGCAGATCTCTTTCTTCACGTCGGCCGTGCCGCTGTGGAAGAGATGCACCTTGTTTCCGACCTTCATGACCACTTCGCTCGACACCTTGTCGGCAGCCACCGCCTTGAGCGGGGCCGTGACGAGGAACGAGACGATCAGGATTCCGATAACCGCAGTGATGAAACGCATGACAATCCTCCTTTTTTAAATGATTTCACTTCCTACAGCCTCAGGCGAGCATGTTTCGTTTCACCCCCTTTCTTCGCGTCGGTATAAGTTTACACCATTCGTGCGGATCCTCCACTTTCGCCACGAGATTCCAATTGCCGGGAAAGCTTGCCAAAGGTACACCCGTTTTGTCCCGGCTCCGTTGTCGGGAACGTGCAGATTATTCTTGAGCTGTAGTGGAATATTCTCTACCCGGAGAAACCGGCAACCGGGCGCCGAAATAAAATGCAATGATTACATTGTGTTGCGGGTGGTTGATTTTGGCATGTCCTGTGAAATGTACGGTTCAGAAGCCGGGGGAGATGCCAGAGAAGTTCCGTTGCGTACCCGGCGAGAGCGAATCACCGGAGGAAGGAGAACTTTATGAACAGGAAATCGATTGTTGCAGTTGTGGCGGCACTGGGGATCCTTACCGGCGGGATGGCCTATGGGGCCGGATGCGACATGTGCGGTGCCGAAGCGGTATGCAATCACGATCAGTCGGTGCAGCAGTACCAGCAGACCACGAAGGAGCTCCGCGCCCGGGCGAAGTCCCTCGACCTCGCCATCCGGACCGAGTACTCTTACAATAATGTCAACAGCCAGCGCATCGACGAGCTCGAAAAGAAGCTGAAAGAGGCGAGGGCGCAGCTGAAGGCCGAGGCGCAAAAGTACAACGTGCCGGACTGCTGTGTGATCTAACCCTTCCGTTCCCGCTTCGCCGGCACTCCGAGCCAGCCGGTCCCGAGCACCCCGAGCGCCGCCGAGGTGATCATCAGCCCGCCGAAGGAGCCGTTGTAGAGTGCCATGAGAGGGGTCGAGAGGGGAAAGAGGATGGTGTGGAAGAGCATCTCCCCGGCGGACATCGGGCCCTCCGAGGTGACGCGGAGCAGGATATAGTAGATCGGCCCCCCGATCCAGATGCCGGCGACCATCGCCATGGCGGCGCTCATGAGCCGCTGCTGCGAAGAGGTTGCTTTGACGAGGTGCCAGAAGGCGGTGCCGCAGGTGACGGGCAGGGCGACCGTCTTGGCGGTGATCCAGGCAGTCGTCGACCACCCCTCTTCGAAGTGGGTCACGAGGAGATCCTCGCCCCAGAAAACCAGGGCGCCCCACAGGGGACAGACGATCCAGATTGCGACTTTGTTCATGGTGCCCCGCTTGTACCGCAGCTGTTACAACCATTTTACCAGAATGCGGGGAGGTGTGGCGGGGCCAGGCTCCTAAGACTCCCCATCGTACGGCTGGTGGAGCTTGACCGGGGTGCCGCGGGCGCGGACCCGCATGTTGAGCATCTCCACCCCCACCGAAAACGCCATGGCGAAGTAGATGTACCCCTTCGGGATATGCATGCCGAGGGCATCGCCGATCAATGCAACCCCGATCAGGATCAGGAAGGAGAGGGCGAGCATCTTGATGGTGGGGTGACGGTCCACGAAGGTGCTGATCTTCCCGGAGAAGAGCATCATGAACCCGACGGCGACGACGACCGCCGTAACCATGACGGCGAGCTGGCTGGCCATGCCGATGGCGGTGATGATGGAGTCGAGGGAGAAGACGATGTCGAGCAGCAGGATCTGGATGATGGTGCCGGCGAAGGAGGCCGCCCCCCTGGCCGACGCGTGCCCTTCCTCCCCTTCGAGCTTGTCGTGGATCTCCATGGTGCTCTTGGCCAGCAGGAAGAGCCCCCCCAGCAGAAGGATAAGTCCCCGTCCCGTAATCTCGCGGTCGAGCACCGAAAAGAGCGGCGCCGTGAGCCCCATGAGCCAGGTGAGGGAGAAGAGGAGCCCGACCCGGGTGAACATGGCCAGGGCAAGGCCGGTGAGGCGCGCCCGGTTCTGCTGGCTGGCGGGAAGCTTTCCCGAGAGGATGGAAATGAAGATGATATTGTCGATGCCGAGGACAATTTCGAGGGCGGTGAGGGTCGCCAGGGCAATCCAGGCCTGGGGATCGGTGAGCCAGTCCATCTGTGAAAACTCCTTGAAAGGTTGATATGTCGGTGCCCACATATACCGGCGCTTCTGGCCCCTGTCAACTTGCTTTCTTCGAACGAAAATTCTTTTCCCCCTCCTGCTGTGGAATAGTCGACATTGAAAATGGGTACTATTCTGCAGACGTTATCCCGGCTTGCGTGGTGTATTTGTAACATGCCGTAATTGCAGGAATATTTGCGAACGACCGGTTGGCATGAACCTTGTTAGTGAGTTTGCTGGGAGGTTTCCGATGGCAAACAGAAAGTGGATCAACGCCACCCTGGTGATCGCCGCCTGCCTGGTGGTGGGAATCTTCGCCTTCTCGGTCCGGCTGGAGGCATCGCCCGACGCCGTGGCGGTGCTCCGGACCCAGGGAATGACCTGCGGAAGCTGCGCCGCGCGCATCGAAAACGCATTGAAGGCGCAGGAGGGCATCGCCTCGGTTCAGGTGAACGTGGACGCCGGACGGGTCGTGGTCGGCTTCGACTCGAAGCGGATCCGCCCCGAAACAATCGCCGAGCGGGTGACCGGCACCGGTTACGGCACCAGCATCCTTCAGGTCGTGACCCCGGAACAGTACAAGACAATGACCGGCCAGAGCCTCGTGGTGTCCAGGCCGGGCGGCGGCTGCGGCGGCGGATGCTGTGACGCCGGCCGGACCGTCCGATAATTCTGTCGAAAGAAAGGAACAGACAATGAGCAGATCGGGAAAAAGTTTCATGAAGTCCTGGGTGGCAGCCCTCGTGATCATTCTCGCGGCGGTCGGGGTGGGGGCCGCCTTTTCGTTCCCCGGGCTGGGGAGGTACGAGAAGGTGAAGGCGGTAAATGGCGCGGTCGCCATCCCGCTTGCCGCGGTCTCCGACGGTACGGCCCACTTCTACAAGTACTCCCAGGGGGGAAAGGATGTTGCATTCTTCGTGGTCAAGTCTCCCGCCGGCGCGGTCAAGACTGCCTTTGACGCCTGCGACGTCTGCTTCCGCGAGAAAAAGGGGTACGAGCAGGGCGGGGGATACATGATCTGCAAGCAGTGTAACAGGAAGTTCGATATCAACCGGATCGGCCACGGGGCCGGTGGCGGCTGCAACCCCTCCTTCCTCCCGAGCCGCCAGGCCGGAGGCTCCATCATCATCGCGGTCTCCGACCTGATGGCCGGGGCCCGGTTCTTCTAAACGCGCCAGGATATGCCATGAAGCTCCATAATATCTCCATCAACAATCTCCGCCGCCGCAAGGCAAAGATGGCGTTTCTCACCATCGGCCTCATGGTGGGGATCGCCACCATCGTGACCCTCGTCACCATCACCTCGTCCATGTCCCGCGACATCGGCAAGAAGATGGACGAGTTCGGGGCGAACATCCTCATCATGCCCCAGAGCAACGACCTCTCCATGAGCTACGGCGGCATCAGCCTCGGCCGGGTCACCTTCGACCAGCGGGAAATCCGCGAGGAGGACCTGGCGAAGATCACCACCATCAGGAACCACCGGAACATCCTCGCCGTCTCGCCCAAGGTCCTGGGAGGGATCAGGCTTGGTACGCGGGACGCACTGCTGGTCGGAGTCGACTTCGAGAAGGAACTGAAGATGAAGCAGTGGTGGAGCATCTTTGGCGAAGTCCCCAAAAAAGAAGACGAAATCCTGCTCGGCAGCGCCGCGGCCGACTCGGTCCACCTCACCCCGGGCGACACGGTTGCCGTTGCCGGCAGGACGTTCACCGTCTCCGGGGTCCTCGCCGAGACCGGATCCCAGGACGATTCCCTCGTCTTCATGCCGCTGCGCGGTGCCCAGAGGCTCCTCGGCAAGGAGGGGCGGATCACCCTGGTGGAGGTGGCGGCCCTCTGCTCCGGCTGCCCCATCGGCGACATGGTGGTGCAGATCGCCGAGAAACTCCCCGACGCCAGGGTCACCGCCATTCAGCAGGTGGTGGAGTCGCGGCTCAAGGCCCTCGACCATTTCCGGCGCTTTGCCTTTGCCGTGGCCGGCGTAGTGGTCTTCATCGGCTCCCTCATCGTCTTCGTCACCATGATGGGAAGCGTCAACGAGCGGACCACCGAGATCGGCGTCTTCCGGGCCATCGGTTTCCGCAAGAGCCACATCATCCGGATCATCCTACTGGAGGCGGCGCTCGTCAGTCTCCTCGCCGGCCTTCTCGGCTATGCCGCCGGAATGGGAGGAGCCGGGATCGCCCTGCCGTTCATGGCGGAGACGAAGGACGCGGCGCTGGTCTGGGATGGCACGGTCATGGCCGGCTCCATTCTCCTCTCTCTGGTGGTGGGGATGCTCGCGAGCCTCTACCCCGCGCTCCATGCGAGCAGAATGGACCCGACCGAAGCGTTGAGAGCACTGTAAGGAGAGACCATGGCACTCATTACGATCGAGAATCTGAAGAAGCATTACCGCAGCGGCGACGACATCGTGGCGGCCCTGCGGGGAGTCTCCCTGACCATCGAGCAGGGAGAGTTCGTCACCATCATGGGACAGTCGGGATCGGGGAAGAGCACGCTTCTTTCGGTCCTCGGCGGGATGAACCATCCGACGGAAGGTGAGGTGGAGATGGCTGGAGTGAAGCTCTATCGGCTTCCCGGCGAACGGCTGGCGGACTTCCGGGCGGAAAAGCTCGGCTTCGTCTTCCAGTCGTTCCACCTGATTCCGTATCTCACCGCCCGGGAGAACGTCATGCTCCCCCTGGCGATCACGAAGATGAAAAAAGCGGAAAAGGTGAAGGCTGCCGACCAGGCGCTGGAACGGGTAGGTCTTGCCGGCAAGGCGGCCCGGTTGCCGAACCAGCTCTCCGGCGGCGAGCAGGAGCGGGTCGCCATCGCCCGTGCCATCGTCAACAATCCGCCGATACTTCTGGCCGACGAGCCCACCGGCAACCTCGATTCCGCAACGAGTGAAGAAGTGATGAACCTTTTCCGCCGCCTCAACGAAGAAGGCCAGACGGTGGTCATGGTCACCCACAACCCGGAAAACTGCGCCTACGCCGACCGGACCATCTCCCTGCGGGACGGGGTGATCGTAGAAGAGCGCCGTGGAGCGACCCCCGCGCGAAGTGCCGCCTGAAGGGAGCCGGACGAAAAAAGTGTTGACTCCCCCCGCGTCCCTTTGCTATATAACGGGAACCTGTTTCGCGGGAATAACTCAGTGGTAGAGTGCAACCTTGCCAAGGTTGAAGTCGCGGGTTCGAATCCCGTTTCCCGCTCCAAAGAAATTAAAGGGTTAGGCCGTTTGCCTAACCCTTTTTTCTTTTTCGTGTAACCTCTCGTGTAACCTCTTGTCGGACTGCGCTTTATAGGATGGGTTATGACAAAAAAGATCTGCAAAACTCTTTATTCAGCGGTTCAAATCCGCTCGCTCCTCCAACAAAAATAAGGGGTTAGCCAAAACAGGCTAACCCCTTTTGTTTTGCGTGGGAACATTTCTGGGACATCTTGTCTATAATCCAAAGCACTTATGCCATGATCTGAACAGGTTGTGAAACAACCTGTGCGGCCCAGCCGACGCGGGTCAAAGCGCGAACGCCATCTTCGTAGACTGGATCGGCTCCATCTAGCCCTCTCAAGGTGACGAGCACAACAGCGCGTTGCGGAATGTCGGGAGGTGCTTCCCCCGCTCGCCTAAGAACATTAAGCTTAAGCCTCCAGTCACTCCCGGCAACTCCTTTGGGAAAACGAGCGCGGTAAACTTTGACTGGCGACCACTTAAAGCCGTGCTCGATCAGTTTTGCTTCATATAACAACTTTTTCTCTCCCGGTTCCAGCGGTACGACTCCATGTTGATGGCGTTTTCCGTCAGCCTTAAGGTCGTAGGTGCCAAATGATAGGTCAATATTTGCGCGACAGTATTCAACGCCATGTTGTCCGTCAAGGGGAGGCGAATAGCAGAGGGTGACAATAATCTCACCACGAAATTTTCCATCTACGGTTCGTAGGCAATCAGGAATTGGATAAGGGAATTTCTCGAAATCCATTCCATCTTTAATGTCGGCTTCAAATAGCAGCGTGAAGGCATTTGGATCACAGTAGAGAGTTTCAACGACCTCTCCGGGCTGGCCAAAGCCGGCGACCTGGTAGAAGTGTTCGATGCTTGTGCCCTCCAGGGGCGCGTAGCTCCCCCCTCCCCAGTGGGAAAGGATCAGCACGGCGGTGTGAGGACGGTGAGCGCCCCGTAGAGCCGGTACGTGCCGGCAAAGCCGTTCTGCCGGTGCCAGGGGAGCAGCGACGCGGCAGCCATGACCGTCCCGGCGAGGATGAAGTTCTCCGGCCGCTCCCCGAAGGAGAGCCAGTAGACGCCGCACCAGGTTCCGATTGTGGCGGCGAGATAGCCGAGCAGGCAGGTCTGCCCTGCCACGAGGAGGAGGTGCAGGCGATAGCCGTACGCGAGAGGATCAGGGCAAAGGCCCCCAGACGAGGAAGGCGTTCTGGCTCGGCGTTATGGAAAAGATCTGGCCGATCATGGTGAGGTCGAGAACGAAGGCGGAAAAAGGCCACCTGGCCCATGAGCGAGGCGAAGTAGAGGGTCTTTTCCCGGCGGGCGGCAAACTCCACCCCGCCGAGAAGCATTAGGGGGGCGGTAATCAGGATGGCGACCTGGACCGGCGTGTCGAAGTATCCCCAGAAGTGGTAGAAAAAGAAGAAAACGGCGCTGGACAAGGCAAGGGCCCCGAGGAAGGAGACCACTCGCATCCCGAGCGACATCTGTTTTGCCGCCGGGGTTACGTCGATATCGAACTGCCGGGCCAGTCGCTTCAAGGTTTCAGCGTGGTACCCGCCGATCCGCTCCCGCTGTTCGGGGGTCAGGAGCAGGATCTTATCGCGTTCCAGTTCCTCGAGTTCGTGCCCGAAGGCCTTTATCTGGTCCGCCCGCCGCTGGGCCGTCTCCTTGGTCCCGGTGATGGCGGGGGTCATCTGCGATCCATGGAGAGGCGTTTTCATGGCACGTCTCCTTGAGAACATCCTGCCACGGGGAGGGGAAAGGAGGAGGGTGTACCGATCGCGGCGGCGAGGGCTGCATGGTTTCGGCCGACGATCCCTTCCTGGATGTTGTCGTAGCGGTAGGTCATGTTGAGCCGGAATGAGAGGAGGGCTATCTTCCTCCGCGGGACGGCCGGCTGGTCAGGGGTTACTCTCAGGGTTGCATTTGCAGGAAGCACGAAAAGTATCTTCATGGTTTCC
Source organism: Geobacter sp. (assembly GCF_027327745.1). Lineage (GTDB taxonomy): Bacteria > Desulfobacterota > Desulfuromonadia > Geobacterales > Geobacteraceae > Geobacter. Next base: position 54,681 of record NZ_DAHVYG010000068.1, on the reverse strand, counting down.
TCCGATCCGGAGCAAGGATGGTTCAACGCAGCATGATCCCGGTGGAACAGGCGTAAAGCATACCCCTGCGGATTCGCCGTCCCCGGGATGTTGCAAGCAGCCGGTCGCGGCAGCGACGGTTGGCTGCAATGGCGCCGGTCAATGCGGTGAGAAGGAAGGTAGCTTCCGCCAGTGTGATGATGAACGCTTCCATGATGTGCCTCCTTGTCGGTACGATCTCTTTGATATGTGCATATCAGGGAGCGTGCCACGTTGTGCCGCTTTTGTAAGTGACTGGAATGTTTCGAGAATTGGCCTTCGCAGCGAAGGGGAAGCCCGCGTTCTTAATATTTAATGTACATTTTATGTATGCCTTGCTGGCATGATATACTTCACGAAAAATGCCCTGCCAGTAATCCGGCAGGGCGTCCCTTGGGCGAAATCCAAGGGATCGGGCTTCCTATCCGCAGGCAAGCTGCGCGATCTCCTTCAATCCTTTCAGGTCGAGCTTCCCGGTCCCGAGCATCGGCAGGCTTTCCACACCAATGTAGGACTCCTTGGCAGGTTTCCAGAGGTTCGGGAGCTCGCTCGCTGCCAGGAGCCCGTGGAGCGCTGCGGCATCGGTTGTGCCTTTGGTGTAGACAACAACCAGTCTTTCCCCTTTCTTCTCGTCCGGGAGTGCAGTGACCGCCAGGACCGCGGTCTGGCCGAGACGGGCATGCAGTTCATCCTCGACTACGCCGTGGGGCACCATCTCTCCGCCGATCTTGCTGAACCTGCTCAAACGGTCGGTGATCCGGATGAAGCCGTCATCGTCCATCACGCCGATGTCGCCGGTCACGTACCAGTCGTCACGGATCACCTCCGCCGTCTTGTCGGGCTGGCCGAGATACCCGAGCATCACGTTCGGCCCCTTGACCATGATCAGTCCCGCCTCGCCCGGCTTTCTCCTCTCGTGGGTGTCGGGATCCACCACCTTGATTGCCACGCCGGGGATCGGGTGGCCGACGCTCCCCTCCTTGGCGCCATACTGGCGCACGCCGTCGATCTCCACGTCCGGGAGGCTTAATGTTATGACGGGCGACAGTTCGGTGGCGCCGTACCCTTCCATCGGCCGGACGCCGAACTTTTCCTCGAAGGCGTCGGCGACCTTCGTCTTTAACTTTTCCGCTCCGGTGACCACCAGGCGCAGCGAGGCGAAGTCCTCCCGTTTGGCCCGCCTGAGATAGGCCAGCAGGAAGGTCGGGGTGGCAAGGAGAAGGGTGGATCGGTGTTCCCGCACCACCTGGGCGATCTTCTCGCCGTCCATTGGATTCGCGTGGTAGGCGGCGGAGAAACCGCTGACCAGCGGGAACCAGAGGGTGGCGGTGAAGCCGAGGGAGTGGAAGAAGGGGAGGGCCGAGCAGATGTTGTCGTTCAGGTTGACACGAAAGACCATCCGCAGCGCCTCGATGTTCGAGGCGATATTGTGGTGGGTCAGCATCACCCCTTTCGGTTCGCCGGTGCTGCCGGAGGAGAAGATGACCGTGGCGGGCCTGTCGGGGGCGAACCCGTTACGGCTGCAGATCATTCGGGCGGGGAGAAGCCTCCCCTTCAGCCAGGCGCACAGCTTGGCCGGCTTGCCGATCGTCGGGACCATCTCCTCCATCAGGAGCATCGCTGCGTCCGTCGTGGGGACGGCGACTTTATCCAGGAAGGCCCGGGAGGTGATGATGGTCCGGATACCGCACTGGCCGACCGCCGAGCGAAATGACGCTTCTGCCGCCGTGTAGTTCAGGTTCACGGGAATCTTCCCGAGAAACGAGAGGGCGAGATTGGTCAGCACTCCGCCAACCGATGGGGGGAGCAGGAGCCCCACGTGTTCTTCCTTTCCTACCAGCGGCTTCAGGGCGTTGGCGAGGGCGATGGCGCCGGTCAGCGCGTCACCGTACGAGAGCTCCTTGCCGGAGGTGTCGGCGATCGCCTTTCTGGACCGGTTCCGGCGGGCGGTCTCGATGAACCGTTCTGCGAGGGGCCTGCGCTGCGGTTTTCTCGATTCGTAGTAATCGCAGGAGAGCTCCATGACCGCCTGGCGGACCTCGCTGGCAGTGCTGGTGGCTGCCATCGGTTTGCCGAAAAGAATCGTGACCGGATACGGTGCAAGGGCGGGCGGTCGGGAGAGGAGCCTCCCGTGGGCATAGGAGAGGATCGACCCCCAGGCCCCGCCGATGTAGACCGGGATGACCGGATAGCCGCTGTTTCGGACGATTCGCTCGAAACCGCCGCGGAACTCGCGGAGCATCCCGGAGCGGGTGATCTCTCCCTCGGCGAAAATGCAGACCATGAACCCCTCGTCCATCGCCGCCCGGGCCGTCTTGATGAACTCCAGAATTTCCTTTCTCCCGTCCGCGGAGGAAACCGGGATGACCTTCATCAGCCGGAAGAGCCAGTTCAGGCCCGGCGTGTTGTAGATGCTGCGCTCCATAACGAAGCGGATCCGCCGCTGGTTGGTGGCGGTAAGGAGGAGAGCGTCAACCCAGGAGACATGGTTCGGGATGAGAAGGGCCGGTCCCTCTACCGGGACATGTTCGCCGCCGATGATGCGGATGCGGTAGAAGAGGCGGATGGTCACCAGGGCGATGAACCGGAGCAGGAAGTCGGGGAGCTTCCAGAGCGTGACGAGGGACAGGGCGAGGGTCAGCCCCCCGATGGCACTGAACCCTTGGGCGGCGGTCAGCCCGAGCCTGCTGAAGAGGAAGGTGAGTCCCGAGGCGATGAGGATGCCAACCCAGTTGATGAAGCTCGACGCGGCCAGCACCTCTCCCCTCGTGGCGGGGTCGGCCTTGAATTGGATGGAGGTCTGGAGGGGAAGCGAGAAGAGCCCCGCGCTTACCCCGAACAGGAGGATGATGCCGACACTCGACTGGAGGTTTGCCGGGGTCAGGTGAAGAAGGACCGGAGCGAGGGCGAGGCCGATGGCGCCGATCGGGACGATGCCGAACTCAACGTTTCGCCCGGAGAGCCTGGCAGCCAGCAGGGAGCCTCCGCCGATCCCGAACGCGGCGGCCAGGAAGAGGTAGCCGCTTTGCTCCTGCGAGAGGTGCAGACGCTCCATGCCATAGCCGATGAGGTTCAACTGGGCGAAGGCCCCGACGAGCATGAAATAGGCAAGGCCGATGATCGCCAGCATCAGGTCACTGTCGCTCCTGATCTGGCCGATGGTCTTGAAGATCTCGACCGGCAGGAAGGCGATCCTGCGGGATCCGTCGGCGGGGACGGTCTTTCCGATCCTGAGAGACGCAAGCAGACCGGCAACGGCAACAGCAAGACAGCAAAGGGCCGCCAGCCAGAACTTCCCGCCGACCGCCTGGGCCAGCACCGAGGCCAGGGCCGTGCCGACGATGATCGCCAGGAAGGTGAACGACTCCATGAGGCCGTTGGCCCTGGAAAGTTGTTCCTTGCCGGCCAGCTCGGGAATGCTCCCGTACTTGGCGGGTGCGAAGAAGGCGCTGTGGGTGGCCATGAGAAAGACCACCACATAGAGCCCGGCATGGAGCTCCAGGGCGAACGAGACGACTGCCAGGGCGGTAACCGCCACTTCGATCCCCTTGATGGCGACGATGGAGCGGGACTTGCTGAACCGGTCGGCCAGGCACCCGGCCGGGGCGGAGAAGAGCAGGAAGGGAAGAACGAAGGCTCCCCCGACCAGTGCCGTGATGATGCCCGCCTGTGCCGGCCCCTGGGCGCCGATCAGGCAGAAGACAATGAGGAGCTTGAGGATGTTGTCGTTCATCGCCCCGAGGAACTGGGTGATGTTCAGCCAGTGGAATCCGCCCGGCAGGCTGGTGCCGTTATCTTTGTTCATAATGCGCCTCTCTCGACCGTAGAAGTGGTGTTCGTAAGGATAGAAGCACGGAGCATGCCACATTGGTCAAATTTATTAAAGTCAAAAAAATTAGCATGATACGGGTGCGAGCGCAGGTGAAGTGAAAACTGTTTGACATGTCGTGTACATGCGGCATACATTTTATGTATGAATATTAACGACATTGCAAAATCCGACTGGGAGTTTTTCGGCGCGGTCGCCCGGGCCGCTTTCACCAACCCCTTCGGCGAGCGCCGCGACGAGCTCGATTTCCTGATCGCCGGTGTCCCGAAGCAGACCCCTTCCGAGAAGCTGCTCGAAGCGGTGATTCTCAAGGTAGGGGAGAAGGTGGAGGCCCTGCGCCAAACGGGGGGAAGCGACTTGCGAAAGTGGAGCGGCGAAGAGCGAGAGACCCTGCAGGCGGTCTTACTCTTCCACGTCTTTCACCGCTTCGTTGACGACTTCGACCGGCTGATCCGGGAGCAGGAAAAGCAGGGGGATTCACCATGCCCGGTCCAGTTCGCCAGGGAGTGCCTCCATGTCATGGAAGGGTTCGGGTTGAGCGGAAAGGAGGCGGAGCGGTTCTTCGCCGTCTTCTACCAGATGCGGCGGGCCTATTACTTCATTCGGAACGGCCTGGTCGGCGGCTCTGCTTTGATGAAGACGCTGCGCAAGCACCTCTGGAACTGCGTGTTCACCCACGACATCCGCTGGTTCGAAAGCCGCCTCTGGAACCGGATGGAAGACTTCTCGGTCCTCCTCCTGGGTGAAACCGGTACCGGCAAGGGAGCGGCCGCCGCGGCCATCGGCCGCTCGGGCTTCATCCCGTACGACGGCAGACGGAACTGCTTCTCCGAGAGCTTCACCCGCAACTTTCTCTCCATCAACCTTTCCCAGTACTCGGAGGGGGTCCTCGAGTCGGAACTCTTCGGCCACAAGAAAGGAGCCTTTACCGGGGCGGTGGAGAACCACGAGGGGGTCTTCAGCCGCTGCGCCCCCCACGGGGTTATTTTCCTCGATGAAGTGGGGGATGTGAGCGTCCCTGTGCAGATCAAGCTTCTCCAGGTGCTGCAGGAGAGGGTCTTTTACCCCGTCGGCAGTCACGAGGCCAGACGTTTCAGCGGCCGGGTTATCGCCGCCACCAACCGCCCGCTCAATCTCCTGCGCCGTGAGGGGAAGTTCCGGGACGATTTCTACTACCGCCTTTGTTCGGACGTGCTCGTGATGCCCACTTTGCGGCAGCGTCTATCCGAGAACGCGAAGGAACTGGACGGGCTGTTGGCCAGCATCCTTTCCCGGATTGCCGGCGATTTCTCTCCGAAAGAGCGGCAGGTGGTACGAAAGGTTCTTGAACGCGACCTCGGGACTGATTATCCTTGGCCTGGCAACGTGCGCGAGCTCGAGCAGGCGGTAAAGCGGGTGATCCTCACCGGCCATTATTACGGCGAGGCCCCAACTGCCGAGGGCAACGACGGGATGACAGCATTTGTCGAGAAGATACGGAGTGGGAATCTGGAGGCCGAGGAGATGCTGTCGACCTATTGCGCGCTCCTGTACAAGGAGGTCGGAACCTATGGGGAAGTGGCCCGGCGGACCAATCTCGATCGCCGGACGGTCAAGAAATACGTTGATCGTAGCTCCGGCTAAGTTGCCCACGAGTCCAAGCGCTTCTAGTCTCGTCAAGGATCAACAGGTGCTCGCTCTCTGGTCGCACGACTTCCTCCGAGATGTTGCGAGGCGAATTCAGGCTGAGGGTTAACAACTTGTGGAGGTTTCTGTAATGTTCTCACGGCCTGTTCTGGCCCTGAGCCTGGGAGCGGTTCGTCATGCTCCACGCCCTGCGTAACGCCGCCAACGTGCTCGCATGCATTCCTACGAAAGATTTTCCTTTCTTTTCCCATTGCGAAATGCTGGCAGCGGTGACACCGATTCGTGAGGCAAATACAGTCTGGGTTTCGCCGAGTGCCAGCCGCCATGAGCGGATGGCATTCCCGGTGAGTGGTTCGGGGAAGGGGGGCGATTCGTTCGCGGAATTCCCTTTCAAATCAGCCTTGACGGAACGGGTACTCTTTGCAGCGGGTTTCGTCTTCTCGGCTGTCGCCTCTGCTCTGATCTTGCGGGCGGCTGCAAGCCTTTTCTGTGTTCTTGTAAGGTGTTTGTCAGGTTTTTCCTCCTCGGGTTGTTTCGTCAGGTGATGAGGCATTTCGACAGGTGAATCAGCCGCCGTTTCGGCAATTTCGATCCCGAAGACATCGGCGATTCCGGACGCGGCGATCCTGCGGCGGGAGGTTCCTCCCTTCGCTGCATCGGGGATTGCGGCGGTCATATCGACCAGTTCCTCGTGGTTTACCCCGCGCAGCAGGAAGAGCATCTCGGGCGATTTGTCCAGCCGCGCGCCCACCCCGTAAAGTACCGCCGCAACATGCTTGCACATGCCAGCCCAGTCCGGGCAGTCACAGTCGAATTTCATCTCGCCGGGAAGCGGGAAAAGCCCCTCTTTGCGGTGCGTGACCACTTCCATGACCCCGTGGTCGAGTTTCCCCTTCAAAAGGTCGATCAGCGAACCGAGAATTGGCTTATGAACATGGCTACACTTCCGCTGTTTGATTTGGAGGCAAGGATAGGTGTCGCCATCGTTGAAACATCTCCATGTCACCTGCGCCATCATCGAGCGTGACGGCCTCGTCCTTGCCGCCCAGCGAAGCGCCGCCATGAGCCTGCCGCTCAAGTGGGAGTTTCCCGGCGGCAAGATCGATCCCGGCGAATCGCCCGAAGAATGTCTCCGACGGGAGCTGGTGGAAGAGATGGGTATTCACGTGCGCGTGGGGCAAAGCCTTCCCGCCAGCACACATCAGTATCCGACGTTCACGGTCACGCTCCATCCGTTTGTCTGCACCATCGAAACGGGCGAGATCGTCCTTCACGAACACGCTGCCATCGCGTGGCTACCCCCGAATGAACTCCACACCCTCGACTGGGCCGAGGCCGATGTGCCGGTGATTGAGTCGTATCGCGCCGAACGGGGCGAGGGCTTTTGATGAAATACCTACCTGAACGCGGCCATCGAAGGGGGGACCGGGAGGTTTTTCTTCTGGCCCTGCGCAACGTGGCCGAGGCCAATGCGGCGTCGGGTCATGGGGCGTCGGGCCCGATCTCAGGTATGCGGGGCAGGTGAGCTCCTGCGACTCTTCGGGAGACGGAGGTAGACAGGCGGCCTTAATCCCTGGCCATCCAGGATCTGCTTCCCACCGGCACTGACAGTTAACGCTTCTATGTCGAGCATTTACCTCCCTGCAGAGAGCTGTCCGCGCCCTTACTTTCCATCGAAAGGAATCTCCTACCCATCCTCGAACTTCGTCCCTTTCCTGCACCAGCGACCGCCGCTGATGATTGATGTCCACCTCGGTATCCGCGTCATCGGCGAGATAGTCGTAGATGTCCGGGGCGTCGATGTCGACGGCGTTGCCGTAGTTTGCCGCGCGGGAAACCCCCGTTCCCTTCTCCGCCAGCGCCTCGAGCAGGGTGACGAGGATCGCGCCGCTCTGGGAGACCACTGCCGACTTTCCTCAAGTCTTCATCTCCTTGAACTTTCGGGCAGTTGAAGGCACCGCTAAAGAATTCATGAATCTGCACGATGAGAAGAAGTATGGTGAACAACCACATGAATGCGGCCCGCTAAAATCCCCCAGAGGTATCTCAGAAATGAAAAAGCTTTCCAACTTCATTGTGGTTTGCACGTGCGGCATCACGGTACTCATGGTCCTGCTCATGTACCTGCTGGTTTCGCTGGGTTACGAGCAGATCGTGGAGCGGCGGGTGGAAAAAAATGCCAAGACCGTGGCGGACATGACCTTTAATGCTCTGTATCATGTCATGAGGAAGGGGTGGTCGCAGAAGGAGGTCTCTGAATTCCTCGACAGCAACAGGCGACTTTTCAGCGGTACCAACGTGAGTGTCGTCGTCTATCAGAACGAGGCTGCCGCTGCACGTCAGGGGCGCAGCTTCGACGTGATGCCCGACCAAAATGTCCGGGACGTGTTCAGAAACGGCATGCAGAGAAGCTTTCGGACCGGCTCCGTCATCAGGCATGTCTATCCCCTCATAGCCTCCGCCGAATGCCTTGGCTGCCATACAAAGGCCCGCAGCGGCGAGGTCCTCGGCGTAATAGACTCACGCATCGACATTGCCGAAGAACTGAACGACGCCCGTCGCAAGATCTTCGTGTTACTGGCGATAATTGCGCTCTTGCCCCTGTCAGCGGTCTTTCTTCTGGCAAATGCCTTCAGCCGAAGGGTTCGCAGCTCGGTGGCCGATCTTCACAGCCGGATCACGGGGGTTAACAGGATAAGCGACCTGAGAACGCTTGAGTTTCAGGATCTCAAGCTGGGCTTTACCGAATTCTCCGACCTGTTCGCCGAGATGAAGATGATCATCGGCAAACTCCGGGACGTGGCCATAGACAAGGATGTTCTGGAGTTCGAGGTCAAACTCCTCGAACGCTTCATCATCACGTCCGAGGTCGTCAGGGATTGGAAAGCCCATGTGAACCATATCCTCATCGAGATCAACGCGATCATGGAGACCTACTTCTTTTTCTCGCTCTTCATGGTAGACGAAGAGTCCTACGATCTGGAGGTATTCTGGCGCAACACCCCCAGCGAACATATAAAGGAGACCCTGGAGGCGCTCCTCCGGGACAGGCTTGCCAAGAGCCCCCGCTTCCAGCATATCGAACCGCAACAGCTGCACATTATCCACAACGTGGCACTTCCCCTGGCAACTCTCCCCGAACTCCGGGAGGAAGAGCTGGAATTGCAGACCAAGGCCCTGTTCCTCGAAGCTCCGCGCATAGGCGGGATCGTCGGGATCGGCGTCGTTTCGGAACTGGCGCAGTATCCGGCACGGGCGCTGGTGATCGAGAGCATACTCGCCACCCTGCTCAATGTGGTCGGTTCGGTGAAAGCCATTTACCGGTACACCAAAGAGCTTGAATTCTACGCGACGAGGGACCCTCTTACCAACCTCTGCAACCAGCGCGTCTTCTGGGAACTGCTCGGCCACGAGCTCGACAGGGCATCCAGATACGACTACAGCTTTGCGCTGCTTCTCATCGATATCGACAACTTCAAGATCGTCAACGACTCCTATGGCCACACCTTCGGCGACCGGATGCTGCAGGAGATCAGCGAAATCATGAGGTCTGCGCTCAGACGAGGGGATATCCCGGCCCGCTACGGCGGGGATGAATTTGCCGTGATCCTTCCCGAAACCGACGGGCAGCAGGCGTACCTTGTGGCGAAACGGATAATAGACAATTTGAATGAGCTCTCAATCCAGGCCCCCGACGGCGAGAGCCTGAAAGCCACTGTCTCCATCGGCATCTCCCTGTTCCCCACCCATGGGAAAACTTCGAAGGAACTCTTCATGATGGCCGACAACATGCGGTACAGGGCCAAGGCATCGGGGAAGAACCAGGTCTCTATTCCCACGGACGAGGATCTTGCCGAGGTCTACCGGATGATCGGCGAAAAAAACATCCTGATCATGAAAGCCATCGAGGGGCGGCGCATCGTCCCCCACTTCCAGCCGATCGTTAATGTACAAACCGGCGTGGTTGAGGCCCACGAGGTCCTCATGCGGATAAATCTCCCCGAAAAGGTCATGCGCGCCGATGAGTTCGTCCACATTGCCGAGGCAATGGGGGTCATCAGCAAGATGGACTACATCCTCATGGAGAAGGTATTCGAAAAGGTCAGTGAAACCGCATACAGCGGCTATATTTTCATCAACATCTCGCCCAAGGCCCTGATACTGAACGAATACATCCCGACATTGCGCAGACTGACGAAAGAATACGGGATCGATCCCTCCAGGATCGTCTTTGAAATCACCGAACGGGAAACGGTGAAGAATCTGACGCTTCTGGAGCGCTTTGTCCTTGACCTCAAATTCGAGAACTACAAGTTTGCCATAGACGACTTCGGCTCCGGCTTTTCGTCATACCAGTATCTGAAGCGCTTTCCAGTGGATTTCATCAAGGTCGAGGGTGACTTCGTCAGGGGGATGGCCGGCGGAGGCGTTATGGACATCTCCATTGTCAGGAGCATCGCGACCCTTGCCAATGGACTCGGCATTAAGACGGTGGGGGAGTACGTGGAGAGCGAGGAAATTCTTAACGCCGTCGGCGAGGTCGGCCTCTCCTACGCCCAGGGATTCCACGTCGGCGTGCCGTCTCCCGATCTTGTCATCGATGGACGGGTACCCAGCCGCGATTAAAGTAGCGGACAACCTCAGACGAACTGTTGAGAGCCCTGGCTCTCATCCCGACCTCCCCCCATTCTGTGAGCGCCACCATCGAGGTGGCCCATTCTCGATCATTCGCCTGTCAGCCCCCTCATCCGTTTTTCCTTCGCCCGACCTTCGGCCTCTCTCTCGCTCGGTGAGGGGAGAAAGGTGCCTCATGATCTGCCTGCCGAAAACCGGCCAGCGCGTTTGCGCGTGACGAGATCCGTTCCCTTCGATGGACAGCGGGAAATTTTGTGCGAGACTTCTCTTACGGGCCGGGGCGACGCTGCTGCGGCAGATTGGGAGGGATTTCTCATGGCGGGAACGACGATCTGGAAAGGAACTATCCGTTTCGGCGAGACGAGCGTGCCGGTGAAGCTGCATGCGGCGGTGAAGGAGGAGCGGATCCAGTTCCATCTCCTGCACCGGGGGGATCTGGTGCGGCTGCACCAGCTGATGATCTGTGCCTACGAAAAGAAGCCGGTGCCGGTGGAGGCGCAGACCAGGGGGTTCGAGGTGGAGGAGGGGAAATATCTCCTCGTCGACCCGGAGGAGCTGGAACAGACCGCCCCCGAAGGGAGCCGGCAGATCGAGGTCCACGAATTCGTCCCGACCGGCCAGCTTCTCCCCGTCTTCCTCGACCGCGTCTACTACCTGGAGCCGGACACGATCCTGGGCGGCTACAACGAGCTGGCGGAGGTGCTGACCGAGCTGGATGTGGCGGGGATCTGCAGCTGGACCATGAGAAAACGCTCCTACCTCGGGGCCCTGCAGGCGAGGGACAGGGTCCTGCGCCTCACCACCCTGCGTTATGCCGACGAACTGGTTTCGGTGACCGCGCTCGGGCTGCAGGAGATTCCGGTCACCGACCGGGAGCTGGAGATCGGCAGCGAGCTGATCAACCGGCTGACCGCCCCGTTTCAGCCGGAGAAATTCGTCAATGAGCATCAGCAGAAGCTGCAAGCGCTGATCGAGAAAAAGGCCCGCGGTGAAAAGATTGCGCTTCTGCGCCCCCGGCTCCTGGAGCCGACCGCGTCGGAGCAGCTGCTGGAGGCGCTGGAGGCGAGCCTGAAGAAGGTCGCCTGAAGGGGGACGTCACATGGCCCTGCAAGGCATCTGGAGTGGGACGATCAGTTTCAGTCTGGTGGCGATTCCGGTCCAGCTGGTCCGGGCCGTCTCTCCCGGCCGGATCTCGTTTCGCCTGCTCCACGAGACGGATTACTCGCCCTTGGCGCGGCGGATGTTCTGCCCGGCGCAGGAAGCGCTGGTGCCGCCGGAGGAGATCGTGCGGGGGTACGAGATCGCTCCCGACCGCTACATCCCGATAACCGACGAGGAGCTGGAGTCGGTGTCGCCCGAGCGGAGCCGGACCATCGAGATCGTCGAGTTCATCGACCGGAACGAAGTGGACCCGGTCTATTTCGAGCACCCCTATTACCTCGTCCCTTTGAAAGGGGGGGAGAAATCCTACCGGCTGCTGGCCGAGGTGCTGCGCCGGACCAACCGGGCCGGGCTCGCCAAATTCGTGCTGGCCGAGCGCGAGTATCTGGTGGCGGTCACCGGCACGGAAGGGGCGCTGACCGTGACCACCCTCCATTACCGCGAGGAGGTCCTCGCCGCCGAAGAGCTTGCGCCGAAGGAGGCGAAGAGCGCGGCCGCAGTGAAAAGCCGGCTGAAACAAAGCATCGCCCGGCTTACCGCCGACTTCGCCCCCGGAAAATATGCGGACGCGCGGCGGGAGAAGATCCTGGCGCTCCTGAAGCGGAAGGCGGAGGAAACTGCTCCGGTGGCAGCTCCAGTAGCGGAGGAGGAAGAGGGAGCGGGGCCGCCCGACCTGGTCGCCGCGCTGGAGGAGGCGATGCGCGACGTGAAGAAGAACCGGTGAGCCGGCAGTTTGTCGACATCGCCGGACGCCGGCTCTCGCTCTCCAACCTGGAGAAGGAGCTCTATCCCGCCGCCGGATTCACCAAGGCCCACGTCCTGGAATACTACCGCCGGATGGCGCCGTTCATCCTCCCCCACTTGAAAGAGCGGGCCTTGACCCTGAAGCGCTATCCGGACGGGGTGGAAAAGGGGTTCTTCTTCGAGAAGCGCTGTCCGCCTCACCATCCGGCCTGGGTCGAGACGGCCGAGGTTCGCGGCGATGACGGCGAGCTGCTGACGGCCTGTCTGGTCAACGACCGGCAGACACTGATCTGGGTGGCGAACCTGGCCTGCCTCGAGCTCCACGTGCCGCTGGCCCGGGTCGGGTCCCCCGCGACCCCCGATTCCATGGTCTTCGACCTGGACCCCGGCGAGGGGGCGGATATCCTGGCCTGCGCCCGGGTGGCGCTGATCCTCCGGGAGCTGCTCTCCCGGCTGGGGCTCGAAAGCTTTGTCAAGAGCTCGGGCCGGAAGGGGCTCCACGTTTTCGTCCCCCTGAACCGCCGGGAGACGACCTTCGAGGATACCCGGATATTTTCCAAAACGGTAGCGGTGATCCTGCAGAAACATTATCCGGAGTTGGTGACCGCCAAAATGGCCAGGGAGCAGCGGCAGGGGAGGGTGTTCATCAACTGGTCCCAGAACGATGCCTCGAAGACGATGATCTGCGTCTACTCCCTGCGGGCCCGGGAAGAACCGTTCGTTTCCGCTCCCCTGACCTGGGAGGAACTGGCAGAGCTGGAACGGCTTCACAACCCGGAAAGGTTCCAGCTCAGCCCGGCGGAGGTGGTGCGCCGGGCCGATACGATGGGGGACCTGTTTGGGGAGATGCTGGTGAAGGAGCAGAAACTGCCGCACTTGTGAAGAGATGCTGAACCCCCCTTGACGGGCAAAGGCAAATCCCCCTAAATCCCCCTTTGTCAAAGGGGGACTTGGCATGAAGCAGGACTTTCCACCATGGGCTTGAAGGAATACGCCGCCAAAAGGAAATTCGGGGAGACGCCGGAGCCGGCGCCGGGAGCGCGCCAGGAGGAGGACGCTCTCGTCTTCGTGGTGCACAAGCACGCCGCCCGCGCCCTCCATTACGATCTCCGGCTGGAGCTGGAGGGGGTACTGAAGAGCTGGGCCATCCCCAGGGGGCCGTCGCTGGATCCAGCGGTGAAGCGGCTGGCGGTGATGGTTGAGGACCATCCGTTCGCCTACCGGGATTTCGAGGGGGTGATCCCGGAGGGAAACTACGGCGCCGGCAGCGTCATCATCTGGGACCGGGGCCCTTACCGGCACCCCGCCGCGCGGGACCGGACGGAGAGCGAGCGGCTGCTTCGGGAGGGACTGGTCAGGGGAGAGCTGAAGTTCGTCCTGGAGGGGGAGAAGCTGCAGGGGGAATTCGCCCTGGTGAAGACGGGAAGGGACGGGAAGTCGTGGCTCCTCCTGAAGAAAAAGGACCGCCATGCGAGCGGCCGGGACGTGCTCGGCGAGAACCGTTCGGTGGTCTCCGGCAGGACCCTGGAGGAGGTGTTCGCCGCCGCACCGGAGGAACGTTCCGGCCGAAAGAAGGTCGAGCAGATCCGTTTCCGGGAGGCGCTGGAGAGTGAGGTGCTGCAGGCCGCGCCGCCCGGACCGATGCCACACGCCGTGAAACCGATGCTCGCCACCCCGGTGCGGGAACCGTTCGACGATCCTGAGTGGCTCTTCGAGGTGAAATGGGACGGCTACCGCGCCATCGCCGAGATCCGGGACGGGGAGGTGTCGCTCTATTCCCGGAAGCTGATCCCGCTGAACCGGAAGTATCCGCTGCTGGTGGAGGCGCTGCGGAAACTCGGTTTCGAGGTCGTGCTGGACGGCGAGATCGTCGTCGTGGACGAGGGGGGAAAGCCCGATTTCCAGCTGCTGCAGAACTACGGAAAATCCGGACGCGGCCATCTGCTCTACTACGTCTTCGACCTCCTCCACTTCCAGGGGCGCGACCTGACCGGCCTTTCCCTGCTCGACAGAAAGGAACTGCTGAAAAAGGTCCTCCCGCCGCTCCCGCACATCCGGTTCAGCGATCATGTCCGGAGCGAGGGGGTGCTGTTCTTTCGGGTCGCCAGGGAAAAGGGGCTGGAGGGGATCGTCGCCAAGCATGCCCGCAGCACCTACCGGATGGGGAGCCGGAGCCGGGAGTGGCTGAAGGTGAAGACCCGGCCGACCCAGGAGGGGGTGATCGCCGGATTCACCGCGCCGCGGGGTGGGAGAAGGCATTTCGGCACCCTGGTCCTGGGGGCCTTCGAAGGGGACGAGCTGGTCTACATAGGACATGCGGGAGGCGGATTCACGGCGAAAGAGCTGCAGGAAATCCGCCAGCGGCTGGAGCCCCTCATCCGGAAGGAGTGCCCTTTCAAGGTAGAGCCGAAGACCAATGCCCCGACCACCTGGGTAAGGCCGGAGCTGGTCTGCGAGGTGGCCCTGGCCGGCTGGACCGGGGACGGCATCATGCGGCAGCCGGTTTTCCTCCGGCTGCGCGAGGATAAGGACGCCGGCGAGGTGGTGCGCGACCGCGCCGGCGAAGGAGAGTGAAAGATGAAAATCCATGTCGGGACGAGCGGCTACGCCTACCAGGAGTGGAAGGGGATCTTCTACCCCGAGAAGATCTCCCCCAAGCAGATGCTCCGCTTCTACGGGGAACGCCTCAACGCGGTGGAGATCAACTACACCTTTCACCACATGCCCACCGAACGGGTCCTCGCCCCCTGGGGGGAGCAGGTCCCCGACGATTTCGCCTTCGCCCTCAAGGCGCCCCAGCTCATCACCCACCTGAAGCAGCTGCGCAATGTGGGGGAGGAGGCCGACTACTTCTTCAGGACCCTGAAGGTGCTGGGGAAGAAGCTCGGGCCGGCACTGTTCCAGTTTCCGAAGAGCTTCCACACCAAAAAGAACCGCCCGGCGCTGGAGGAGTTTCTCGCCCTGATCCCCGCCGACATCCTCTGTGCCTTCGACTTCCGCAGTCCGACCTGGCTCGATGCCGGGATTGCGGATCTCCTGCGCGAAAAGGGGTGCAGCCTGTGCATCGAGGATACCGACGAGAGCCCGGCATCCGCTATCGTCGCCACCGCGCCGTGGGGGTACCTGCGGCTGCGCCGTTCCGCCTACACGGATGCCGAGCTCTCCCAATGGCTGGAACGGATCCGGGTGCAGCGGTGGGAGAGGGTGTTCGTCTTCTTCAAGCACGAGGAAGAGGGGGGCGGGCCGGTGGTGGGGCCCGAAATCGCGCTCCGTTTCCGGGCGCTGGCCACGGCCGGAAACGGATGATTTTTCCCGGATCCGCATTATACTTTTCGAAAGGGATTTCGATGGCGACAGCCCGGCAAGGGCCTGCCGCAAAGGAGCACCTATGGGACGGACAGCGATCTGGATGCGCGCGGTGAGTCTCCTGGTCATCGTTCTGTTGACGATGCCGATGGCGACCATGGCGCAGAACGACGGGAATGAACGGGAGAATTTTTCCAAAGAGCAGCTCGCCCAGCTGCTGGCGCCGATCGCCCTCTATCCGGACGAATTGATCGCCCAGATCCTGATGGCCTCGACCTATCCCCTGGAGATCGTCATGGCGGACCGGTGGGCCCGGCAGCACAAGGAGCTCCAGGGGGAGGAACTGGCCCGGGCGCTGGAGGAGCAGACCTGGGACCCGAGCGTCAAGTCGCTGGTGAACTTCCCCTCCGTGCTGGCGATGCTCAGCGAAAAGCTCGATCTCACCACCAAGCTCGGCGACGCGTTCCTGCAGCAGAAACAGGACGTGATGGACACGATCCAGGAGTTGCGGCGCCGGGCCGCCGCGGCGGGAAACCTCAAGACCACCAGCGAGCAGAAGGTCGTCGTCGAGAAAGAAACGATCGTCATCGAGCCGGTGACCCCCGATGTCGTCTACGTCCCCATCTACGACCCCTTCGTCGTCTACGGCCCCTGGTGGTACCCGGCGTATCCGCCGTTCTATTTCTACCCCGCCCCTTCGGTGGTGTTCACCTTCGGCTTCGGCATCACCCTCGGCTGGCCGTGGGGGTATGCCTGGGGGGGGTGCGACTGGCGTCATCGCGACATCATCATCAACATCAACCGGAACCTCGCGTTTAACCGGTTCATCGACCGCGCCCGCTACATCAGGCGCTTCGAAGAGCGACGGATCGTCGGGCCGACCGGTCGAGGGGTCTGGGCGCACAACCCGGTCCACCGGCGAGGGGTCGCCTATGTCAATCGGGCGACCGCGCAGCGCTTCGGCCAAATGCCGGCCCGGGCCATCGAGAATCGCCGCGAGGTCCGCGGCTTCGGCAGCGCCGGCCGCTTTGCGCCGCTCCCGCGTGCCGTCTCTCCTCCCCCGCAACCCCGGGGCGGCGGCGCCAGGGAGGGGGTCTCCGTCCCGCGCACCGAACGCCGGGGCATCCGGGTCGAGCGCGGCGAGGTCAGCCGTCCAGCGACGCCGGGCCCGCGGCGGGAAAGCGTTTTCACCGGCAGGTTCGGCCAGGGCGAGCAGGTCCGGCGGTCGAGCGAACGGGGCCGGGCCAGCTTCGGCAGAGGCGGTTTTCCCCGCGGCTTCTCCCAGCCCCGGGGTGGCGGCGGCCGCGGTTTTGAACGGCGCAGATAACCGGCGGGGTCCGGCTGGATAGCCGGCGTCGTTGAGACAATGTTTTCGGAGGAACGATCATGACGGTCACAACATCCCGGATGCAGAGCATCTGCCGCTTCCTGTTCGCCCTGTTGCTGATCCTGTCGCTGGGGGGGACGGCCGTGGCTGCCTCCGCCAAGGCCCGGCAGAAGGGCTTCGCTACGCCGGAAGAGGCGGTGAAGGGGCTGGTGGAGGCGGTGAAGGCCAACAATAACAGGAAGCTGGCGGCGATCCTCGGCCCCGGCTCGGGAGAGCTGATATCGTCCGGCGATCCGGTGGAGGACCGGCAGGGGCGGGAGCGGTTCGTCAAGCGTTACGGGGAGAAGAATCTCATCGAACGGCAGGGTGACGCCCGGGCAATTCTCGTTATCGGCACGGCCGATTACCCGTTCCCGATTCCCCTGGTGAAAAGGGGGCGAGCCTGGTTCTTCGACACCGGGGCCGGCCGGCGGGAGATCCTGAACCGGCGGATCGGCCGCAACGAGCTGGAGGTGATGGACGTCCTGCACGCTTACGTCGATGCCCAGCGCGAGTTTGCGGCCAAGGATCACGACGGCAACGGCGTGCTCGAATTCGCCCAACGGCTGAACAGTACGCCGGGGAAGCACGACGGCCTTTACTGGGAAGCGCGGGAGGGGGAGGAGGAGAGCCCCTTCGGCCCCCTGGCGGCCCGGGCGGATTGCCAGGGGTATGGCCCCGGGTTCAAGTCGGCGACGCTCGAACCGTTTCACGGCTATTATTTCAAGGTGCTCAAGGCGCAGGGCAAAGACGCGGAGGGGAGAGCGTTCGACTACGTGGTCAACGGCAGGATGATTCTCGGTTTCGCCATGGTTGCCTATCCGGCGAAGTATCGGGCCTCCGGGGTCATGACCTTCATTGTCAACCAGAACGGGGTCATCTATCAGAAGGACCTCGGCAAAGAGACCGCCCGGCTCGCCACGGCAATGAAAATCTACAATCCCGACCCAAGCTGGAAAAAGGTCGAGCAGGGGCAGCCCGATAAAAAATGCCCCTGAATCCTCAGGGGCTTTTTTCAACTGAGAGGACGCTGAAACTTATACTTTTCTTACGTTGGTCGCCTGCAGCCCCTTCGGCCCCTTTGTCACCTCAAACGTTACCTTGTCGCCTTCGGCGAGGCTCTTGAAGCCTTCGCCCGCGATGGCGGAAAAATGCACGAAGATATCCTCGCCGTCTTCCCGAGTAATGAAACCGAACCCCTTGCTGTCATTGAACCATTTCACCGTGCCTTTTTCCATGATGTACGTTCTCCTGATGTTCGTTTTTTCTCCGGGGGAACCCGCGGCAGTTGGTAAACCGTAACAAAGATGCGTGCAATGTCAAACGCCTGAAATTCGGACTGTTGGTCAAGCGTATCAGGTTTTTTCCCGGTTGACCCGTAACGGGAATTGGCTTATTGACGATATTTACTTGTGTTACGATGATTCAAGCAATTAACCGCACACTGGAGCAGATAATGAAAGGGACTCTGATTACGACAACCAAAGATGACGCAACGGGTCTGCGTTACGGCATCTATTTGATAAAATTCAACAATAAATTCTGGATCGCCACCTTCGACATCGACCACAGCTTATTGGTCCAGGTGCAGGGAGTCGACCTGTCGGAAGATAAGGTCCCCGAGCCGGTTCAGAGGCAGGTGCAGGAGTGGTTGCTTTGAATGCGAACAACGCCCCGGAACGGCTCCGGACCCCGGAGGTGATGTGAGCGGTCGGGTCATCATGCACGTCGATCAGGACGCCTTCTTCGCCTCGGTGGAGCAGCAGCACGATCCCTCCCTGCGGGGGAAGCCGATCGCCGTCATCGGCTCCGCGGCCCGCACCGTCGTTACCACCGCCTCCTACGAAGCGCGGGCCTTCGGTGTGAGAACCGGGATGACCGTCTGGCAGGCACGGCAGAAATGCCCCCGGATCATCCTCGTCACCGGCAATAACCGCAGATACACCTCCATCTCCGCCCGCATCGTCGAGATGATGCGGCAGTTCACCCCCCAGGTGGAGGTGTTTTCCATCGACGAGGCGTTCCTCGACGTCACCGGCTCCCTGACCCTCTACTCCGGCGCCGAACGGATCGCCTCCCTCCTCAAGGCCGGGATTCGGCACCACTTAGGCCTCACCTGCTCCATCGGCATCGCCCCCAACAAGCTCCTCGCCAAGCTCGCCTCGGAGATGAAGAAGCCCGACGGCCTCACCGTCATCGGACCCGAAGAGGTGGAAAGCGTTCTCGAACCCCTTCCCATCAAGGCGCTCTGCGGCATCGGCGCCAAGATGGAACGGCAGTTGAACCTCCTCGGCATCCGGACCTGCGGCGAGCTCGGCCGCTACCCGGTGGAGCGGCTCAAGCGGAAATTCGGGGTGGTCGGCGAGAAGCTCCATCTCATGGGGCGGGGGATCGACGACTCGCCGGTGGTCCCCCAGGAAGAGGCGGAGGAGGTGAAGTCGGTGGGGCACTCCACGACGCTCGATCACGACATCGAGGACCGTCAGGAGATCCTGCGGTGGCTCCTCCAGCTCTCCGAGATGGTGGGGCGCCGGGCGAGGCGATACAACGTCTGGGGGAAGACTGTCACCCTCTCCATCCGCTACGCCGATTTCGACACCTGGGTGGGACGGCAGGAGACCCTCTCCTCGTACATCAACCAGAGCGCCGACATCTACCGGGCCGCGGTCGCCATCCTCGACACCATCGTCCTGGAGCAGCCGGTGCGGCTTCTGGGGGTGCGGCTAAGCGGCCTGCGCTATGAATCGAACCAGCTGCCGCTCTTCGAGGAGGAGCGGAAGCGGGTGCTCCTCGCCGGGGCCATGGACAGGGTCAACGACCGGTTCGGCGACTTCACCGTCACCTACGGCAGCCTCATGGACGGCGAGCAACGCCGGGAGAAGGGGGCCCACGTCATCTCCCCCGCCTGGCGGCCGGAGGGGATCCGGAACGTGGATGTGAAGTGAAGAGTGAATCCCTGAGCCCGGTTCGGCTGCGAAACAGGGCACATTCGCTCCGGCGGGCTTTCCGGATTCAGGTGATCTCCCGTCAGTGCCTGCGATAGCTCCCCTGCAGCTCGCCCCGCGCCAGGATGTGTCCCTCCATGGCCCGTTCCAGGGCGACCTTGGTGGTGGAGGGGGGAAGCGTCAGCGTGGTGTCGAGGGCGTAGAGCTTGAAGAAGTAGCGGTGGGTCCCCGACGGGGGGCAGGGGCCGCCGTAACGGTTGCGCTTCCAGTCGTTCACCCCCTGGACGGCGCCGGCCGGGACGCTGTTATCCCCGATTTCCCGCGTCTCGGGCGGAATGTTCCACATCACCCAATGGACCCACATCCCCACCGGGGCGTCCGGATCGTCGACGACAAGGGCGAGGGAGCGGGTGCCGGCCGGTACGGTGCCTAGCACCAGCGGCGGGTTCACATCGACTCCGTCGCACGTGAAGCGGGCCGGGATCGTTCCGTGGTGGGCAAATGCCGGACTCGAAATCTGCAGTTCGCTCATTCTGCGTGCCTCCTTTCCGATTGCCGGCAGCGGCGCCACGAACAATCCCGCCAGCAGCCACACCAGCATGATGCGCGTTCCCATCGTTTTTCCCCTTTCCTCCGAATGCAGCACTAACCGGCAGTGCAGAGCTCTTCACCCCTCTTGAGTCAAGGGGGGGTGGGGGAGTTATGTCAGGCCGTTGTCTGAGGAAAGTATAGCGCGGAGACGGAGGGTGGCAAAGGGGCGGGGAAGATTGGAGGATTTCCCGGCTGCAGAAACGACAAAAGGCCGCAGCGGAAGGAGCTGATCCGGCAGTACGCGGCGATCTTCACCAGCGGCCTCCTGGCCGTGAAGCCCTGATCACAGCCCGTGCCGCGCCATCTTGTAGCGGAGGGTGCCGCGGGGGATCCTGAGGAGTTGGGCCGCCTGGAGGACGTTGTAGCCGGTCGTGGCCAGGGCCGCTTCGATCAGTTGTCGCTCGTAGCGGTCGGTGGCGGCTTCGAGACCCAGCGACAGGTCGGCCTCGACCGTGGCGGGGACCGCACGCTCCGGTGCGCCGGCCGGGCTTATCTCGCGGGGGAGGTGTGCGGGGAGGAGCGTCGGGCCGTCGTACATGATGCAGGTCCGCTCGATGGTGTTCTTGAGCTCCCGGATGTTGCCGGGCCACGGATAGTGTTCGAGGATCGCCAGGGCCTCCGGCGAGATCTCCTGGAACGAGCGGGAGAAGCTCCGGCTGTAGCGGTCCAGGTAGTACTTCACCAGGACCGGGATATCCTCCCGTCGCTCGCGCAGCGGCGGGATATGGACCGGAAAGACGTTGAGGCGGTAGAAGAGGTCCTCACGGAAGCTCCCTTCCCTGATCCCGTCCCGGAGGTTGCGGTTGGTGGCGGCAACGACCCGGACGTCGATCTCGATGTTGCGCGTTCCCCCCACGCGGCGGATCCTGCGGTCCTCCAGGACCCGCAAGAGCTTCGCCTGGATGGAGATGTCCATCTCCCCGATTTCGTCGAGAAAGATGGTCCCCTTGTTGGCCTCCTCGAAGAGTCCCGGCTTCCGGTGGCCGGCATCGGTGAAGGCCCCCTTTTCGTGGCCGAAGAGCTCGCTCTCCAGAAGATTCACCGGCATGGAGGCGCAGTTGATCTCGATGAACGGCGCCTCGCGCCGGGCGGAGAGGTGGTGGATGGTGCGTGCGACCAGTTCCTTTCCGGTCCCCGACTCGCCGGTGATGAGGACGGTGGAGACGGGGGAGCGGGCCACCTCCCTCACCTGGCGGATGATCTCCTTCAGTCCCGCTCCGGCCCCTACCAGCGGTACGTTCTCGAACTCGGTCAGGTCCCCCTTGCGGAGGTTGCGCACCTCGCGCCGCAGCGTCTGGGTCTGGAGGGCCAGCTTCACGATGACCCGCAGGGCATCGGCCTTGAACGGCTTCTTCATGTAGTGGTAGGCCCCGAGCTTGAGGGCGTCGACGGCGCTCTCCACCGAGCCGAAGCCGGTGACGATGATCACCAGCAACTCCGGATCGATCCGTTTCAGCTCCTTGAGCACCTCCAGCCCGTCTTCCGTCCCGAGGTTCAGGTCGAGCAGCACCAGGTCCACGTCTTCCTCGGAGACGAGCTGGCGGGCCTGTGCCCCGGTTGCCGCCGCCAGGACCTGGTACCCCTCCTCCGTGAGGATCCGCTCCACGTTCTCGCGGATGAACGCCTCGTCGTCTATTATGAGAATCTTTTCCATGGGTTGCCCCTACCTGTACCTTTCCTGCATCAATTCGGCGAAGGCCCGTGCCGCGGGCGAAAGCTCCCGCCCCGCCCGTTCAGCCAGGCAGAAGGGGCGGGAGATATTCAGCTTTCTCACCGCAATCACCGCCAGTTCCCCCCGTGCCAGTTCCCTGCGGATCGAGATCTCGGAAAGAAACGCCACTCCCAGCCCGCCGGCAACGGCCCGCTTGACCGCCTCGGTGCTGCCGAGGCAGGCCCTGACCCGCAGACTCTCGGGGAGGATGCCGGCCGCTCTCAGGGCCTCGGCAACCGCACGTCCCGTACCAGACCCGGCCTCGCGCACGATGAACTCCAGCCCTCCGAGCTCGGCCGGGGCAACAGCGCCCCCCCCCGCCAGCGGGTGGTCCGGACGGGCCACCAGCCGTATCTCGTCGCGGCCGAAGGGGGTGAAGGTTATTCCCTCCTCCTCGAAGCGGCTCCCCACCACCCCGATCTCGATCTCTTCCCGAATGAGCCGGTTGACGGTCTCCCGGCTGTCACCCTGCAGCAGGGTGAGGGAGATGCCGGGGTAGCGGTCGAAGAAGTGGGGGAGCGACTCCGGGATCAGGTAGTCGCCCGGGATGGTGCTGCCGCCAACCCTGAGCGCCGCTTCTTCGACCCCCCGGAAGCGGCGCATGGTGCGCTCGATCTCCCGGGTGTCAGACACCACCCGCCGGGCGTGTTCGAGAAACAGCTTTCCCCCTTCGGTGAGGAGCGCTCCCCGGCTTGTCCGGTCCAGCAGTTTTACCCCGAGCTCGTTCTCCAGGGCGGCAATGTGCTGGCTCACGGTGGACTGGGTGATAAAGGTCGCCTCGGCGCCGCGGGAGAAACTGCCGCTGTCGGCCACCGCCAGAAAGACTTCCAGTTGTTTGAGATTCATGGTGGTATCGCTAGTTTCGATAGGAGCAATCTGTTTGATGAAAAATATCAATTTGACCGGTCTCTGTCAAATCATTAATAATTCACCTGTTTGTTTCAGATGACGAGGAGGTTTCATGAAGAAGTTGTTGTTTCTCACGGCGATGCTGATCGGCATCGTTCTGTCCACTGCCGCCTGGGCCAAGAGCCGGGGAGGCGTCGTAACAGTGGAGGTGGATCTGTCCGCCCGGGAGGGGGGGAAGGAGGCGAGGCTCTGGCTTCCCTATCCGGTCTCCGACACCGACCAGTCCATCACCGCCGTGAAGGTATCGGGCGATTACGCCGAATCCGCCGTCTACACCGACCGGGCCAATGGCACCCCCATCCTCTACGCCCGCTGGCCGGAGACCGCCAGGAGTCGCAAGCTGACCCTCTCCTTTGCCGCCGAACGGCAGGAGGTGATCCGCCGCGACTTTCCGCAGAAGGAAGGGGCGTGGGACCCCACGGATTACCGCCGGTACCTTACCGCCACGAGCCTTGGCCCCGTCGACGGTGAGGTGAAGAAGCTGGCCGACCGCATCACCGGGGGGAAGACGACGGTGCTGGAGAAGGCGAAGGCCATCTACGACTGGACCTGCGAGAACATGTACCGCGATCCGGAGACCATCGGGTGCGGCAGGGGGGATGTCTGTTTCCTCCTCCGGAAGCCGGGGGGGAAGTGCACCGACATCTCCTCGGTCTACGTGGCCCTCTGCCGCGCGGCCGGCGTGCCGGCGCGGGAGATCTTCGGCATTCGTCTCGGCAAGAAGGAGAGCGAGGATATCACCGGCTGGCAGCACTGCTGGGCGGAGTTCTTTCTCCCCGGCTACGGCTGGGTGCCGGTGGACCCCGCCGACGTGCGCAAGGCGATGCTGGTGGAGAAGCTGAAGCCGGAGGACCCCCGGACGAAGGAGCTGCGCGATTACTTCTGGGGGGGGATCGACCCGTACCGGATCAGGATCGCCGTGGGGCGCGACGTGATCCTCAACCCGCCCCAGGCGGGCCAGCCGCTCAACACCTTCGGCTATCCCTACGCCGAAGTGGGAGGGAAGGCGCTCGATTCCTACGATCCGGAGAGCTTTCGTTACACGATCACGTATCGGGAAAAATAGGAGGCGGCGGACCGCCTCCGCAAACGAAGGAGAGAAAGGAAAGGGGGCGCGCGGCCCCCCTTTCCCTTTGGGATGAAGGGATTACTTGAGAGCGTCCGCGATGGAGTTGATTTCTTCCGGGGAGAGGGTGACATGGAACCCCATTCCCCCCACGTTGTTGTCGATGGCGGACTGGATCATCTCGGCGGTCGCCCCCCTCATGTTGGCCATCTTGCCGTGGCAGCTGGCGCAGTTGCTGGTGTAATAGAGGGATGCACCGTCCACGTGTCCCGACCTCATGGCGACCGATCTGGCGCCCCGATTGCTTCGAGCCGGCTGGGGAAGCGAGGGGGTCGTAGAGATCGCATCGTTTGCCGTTGCTCCGGCGGTTGAGAGTCCTTCCCTCAGATTTGGGGCCTGCAGGCGCCCCGCGTCCTGGAGGGCCGTGCTGCCGCTGGCGCTGCCGTGGCCGCCTATCGTGCCGGCCGCCAGGGTCAGGGTGAGTATCCCGTTTGCTGCTATGGTTCTGAATTTCATGGTTTCCTCCTTGAATTCTTGAATTCAGTCGCTTGTTTTTGGAAATAGTCCTTCCGTGTCTTTTCCGTCCCGCAAGGGACGGTCTCCGGAGTCACCCCCTTTCCCCGTGTTATTCGCTTTCACCTCCTCCAGAAACGAAAAAACCGGGCTGCCGCGCTATCTGGTGGTTGATAGTTCGGCAACCCGGCTGTCTGCGTGAGACCCGTGGGCTTTCCGCCCCATCCTCGCGGATGGTTTAGTAGTATCGCTATCCCCCCGCCCTGAAGCCTCGTCGGCCGCGGGGCGGGAAATGCGCTCCTGGTGGCGTTGAAATGGAAAAAGCCGGGCCGCCGCGCTATCTGGTGGTGATAGTTCGGCAACCCGGCTGTCTGCGTGAGACCCTTTGGGCTTTCCGCCCCATCCTCGCGGATGGTTTAGTAGTATCGCTATCAGGAACGCAAGGTTCCTATGTAGAGATGCGTTTTTGTATCAGGAGTGTAATTAAATGTCAATTCATTTTTTCGCGCCACGAAACAATCAGGCCGAAAGTGTTACTTTTTCAGGCTGGTTACGTAGGCGACAAGGGTGTCGACCTCGATTTCCTGCAGTGTGGTTCCGAAGGCGGCATCCCTCCGGGCGAGTTTGCCTTGTATTACTGGTGATTGCACTGCTTAGTCGCTCCCTGTGTCGTATAAACATGTGCCGGAATTGTTAAGTTTGGCCTAATAGATGCATTCCCTCTCTTTGTTTGCACTTTTCGTAATTCCGCGCGCGGTAAATTCCTGACTTTATGGTCGGTGAATGATAAGAACGGCAGAACGAGCCGGCCATTTCGCGTAGCCAATATTGCTTCGATGACCCGGGATGATGAAATGCTGGCATGGAATGTTGTGAACGGAGGGCGTATGGAAAGCGTTGGGCGCCGGTGGCGGCGCATGGCTCCGTGGCTGGTTATGATTTTCATGCTGGTGCCGCAGGGCGCCAGTGAAGCAGCCATCCAGTGTTATGACTGTCACGGGTCTCGAAGTCCCGTCGACTACCGGCCGGTTGATGCTCCGTTCAGAAACGTTTCCAGCGGCGGTATGGTGGGGAGCCACCGCACCCACATGGAGGCCGCCGCCACCCCTTCCGCCTGCGCCAGGTGCCATCCCGGCAGTTCCTCTTACACCCCGTCCCACCGGGACGGGAAAATCAAGCTCTCCGCGAATATCAACACGTCTCCCCTTGCCGCCACCTACCGCAATCAGTCCTCCGCTTTTCTCCAGACCCCGAACTCTTCTCCCGGCACCTGCAGCAACGTAAACTGCCATTTCGAGGCGGAGACGCCGGCGTGGGGCACGGCTCCTCTTGCCGCCCCCGGCGGTTGCGCCACGTGTCACGGGGCTGCGCCCAATGACGGAAACCATCCGGCTGCCTCGGGGCCCGGCAAGAAGCACGGTGATTACCTCGGAACCGGCACCGGGAGCTGCGGATTCTGCCATACCGATCACACGACTGAGCCGGCACCCTTCGGCCATGCCACCACGGCCGGCAGGCGCTCCCTCACCGTCCGGTTCACGAAAGCGCCGAACAGCGGCGGCACTTACAGCGGAACAGTTACCTATCCCTCTTACCTGCCGAGCCAGAGCACGACCCGCAACGGAACCTGCAGCGACCTTTACTGCCACAGCGACGGCCGGGGCGGCGCACCGTTCATCACGGCGCTGTGGTCCGATTCGGGAACCATGAAGTGCTATTCGTGTCATCGCGGCCAGACCTCCGACAGCACCGAGGCGAACTGCACCAGCGTGGGAGGTGTGTGGGACAGCGGCAAATCGAAATGCACCCCCTATCTCAACATGAGCAGCAACGGCCACAACAAGCTGGTGGGGTCCCACTGGATCCGGAAGTACCCCTGCTATTACTGCCACAGCGCCACCACCGATGCGGCGGGGAACATCATCGACACCACGAAGCACGTGAACGGCACGAAGGACGTGAAGATGGCGCCCCAGTGGAACATCGTCGGCCGGGACGAGGCGTCCTACGATCCGGCGACCAAGGTCTGTTCCAACGTCTACTGCCACAGCGACGGCACCACCGATCCCGAAACCGTCCGCGCCTTCCCCTGGACCGCCTCCAAGGCCGGCTGCAACGACTGTCACGGCCACCCGCGGGGTGCCTGCTCGAACACCGGTTGTCATGACGGGCGGATGGAAAACGGGAAGGAGTGGACCCTTCCCGCCCGTTTCGGCACCCTCGGCTCCTACGCCTTCCCTCCGGGCCAGGAATGGATGGAGGCGATGCCGATGTTTGCCAACCAGGGGGCCGGCACTCCCCGCGCCAACTCCCATCCCCGCCATTCGGAAACCAATTTCACCTGCGACAATTGCCATGCCGCCACCGTCATCGGGGATTGCGCCTCCTGTCACAACAGCAGTATCCCAAGCGGGAGCATGGGGGAGTCGTCCCACCTGAACGGCGCCTACCACGTCAACAAGACCAAGGATGTGGTCTTCAGGGATGGCGGCACCTACAACCCGGTCTCCAAGACCTGCTCCAACACCAAGTGCCACACCGGGGGGACCGACCCGGTCTGGGGGGGCTCGGTCAGCAGCGCCGTCACCTGCCTGGGGTGCCACGGCACGTCCGGGGCAGACGTGGACGATTACGGCGGCTTCAACAACGGGGTGCGGGCCAAGATCAACATGACCCAGTGGTACACGGCGGGGCACGGCCGCTACTCGTCGTCCGGCCGCTACCCCGCGTCGGGGAACCCGGCCGCCAATTTTCCCGGCAATCCGTGCTGGTACTGCCACGACAACAACGTCCTGCACAACTACACGAGCAACCGCTTCCGCCTGCGCAGGCATCCCCAGTTCGAACGGCGCTTCGATAAGGAATGCGTCTATTGCCATATGGAAGGTAAGGATTACGAGTGCCGGGGGTGTCACAATGCCGCCGAATCCCTGGCGCCGCAGCTGGCCAATATCACCAGTGCCCAGCGCTTCACCCGGAATCACGGACCCTATGCCGGCGATTCCACGAGTTGCGTGGCTTCCTGCCACACAGACGACGCCACCATCCACAAGACCGGCAGCACCCGCTTCTGGACCCCGGCGGAGAAGGATGACGTCAAGAACCAGTACGTCATGATGGGGGTCTGTCTTCAGTGCCACGACGACGACAGCGGCGGCCAGTGCACGAGCTGCCACACCCCCCCGGCAGACAATCCCGACAAGTATTCGCTCGGCTTCGATCCGAAAATGGAGGGGACCCGCCTGATCAAGCCCAAGCAAGCGCGGGCCTCGGCCAGCCATTTCGGCTACAAGCATTTCCGGGCCTATGAGCAGAGCGGCGTCTGGAAAGGGGGCAAATTCTGCTGGAACTGCCACGACCCCCACGGCGACAGCAACATCTACATGATCCACGACAAGGTCGCCACCACCACCGATGGCCGTCAGGGGGTCCCACAGTCCCTTGCTCCCGTAGTCTTCACCCAGAAGGTGAGCGGCAGCGATTACGTCCGGATCAAAGACCCGCAGAACCCGGATCTCCCCATCAACGGCATCTGCAACGTCTGCCATTCGACCAACAGCAGGCACTACACAAAGGATGGCGGCGACTCCCACAACCTCGGACGGGTCTGCACCGGTTGCCACGAGCACCGCTTCGCCGACAGCCACGCCAACAAGCAGGCGTGCGACAGCTGCCACACCAACAAAAAACCGGTCCCCAAGCATACCGCCTTCGGCCTGCCGCGCGACTGCACCAAATGTCATTCCGGGTCGATCGGCAAGCGGATGGACGTCATGGGGCAGATGAAGGCCAACTCCCACCACGTCCAGGGGGTGGATGTCAACAACCGGCACTGCTATGCCTGCCACTGGGAGGCGACGCCTGAAGGGCTGATCAACCGCCAGTACCACGAAGGATACGACTACAAGAACTACACCTCGGTCAAGAACGCCAAGGTCGACCTGGTGGTCTGGAAGCCCGGCCTGAGACCTATGTTCTACAACACGACGACCGCCGTCCAGTTCCTCGCCGCCAACGTCGGCACGGGGGACGAGCGGGCCGAGGTGAACAAGGTGACCAACCACTGTCTCGGCTGCCACAGCGACCAGAACAACGACACCAGGCCGTTCGACGACTGCAAGACGCCGCGCCAGTACGCCTGGGACCGCCAGAGCATCGCGGCCCGCTATTCCCAGACCGGCACCACGAGCTGGGGCAAGTACAACTCCGCGACCTACCCCAACGCCAACAAGAAGGACACCGTGACCAAGGCCTTCTCCGCCCACGGCAACGCGGTCGCCAACAAGGGGGGATGGAGCGCCGCCACCGGTTACGACGCCGCCATCCCGATCACGCGCGGCAATGCGGGAACGCAGAACGTCCAGTGTTTCGACTGCCACAACTCCCACGGCTCCAAGGCGGTCGGCACCACGTCGGGCTACGTCACCTTCAACGGCACCAGAAACGGCGCCAACCTCAAGGAGACCCAGAAGGGGAAGGGGGGCTACAACGTAACCTACAAGGCCGTCGCCAACTCCACCGGGACCAATCCGTACAATACCGGCGCGGCCCAGTGTTTCGACTGTCACGAGACCGCCACCGGCGGCGTGACCACGCCATGGGGCTACAGCTCCACCTTCGGGGCGACGGCGCCGGTCATGGGCTATATGGACACGTCCCGTTTCGGCCAGACGACCAAGGGGGGGACGGCCCGCCATGCGGAGCGCGACGGCAGGAAAACCATCGTCGGCGGGCACCTGAAGGCCCAGAAGTTTCTCAACTACTCGGCCACGGGGACCATCGGCGGCCTCTGCACCCCGTGCCACGACCCCCACGGCGTTTCCCCGACCCTCGGCTCCAACCAGCCTTACGGCGTGCCGCTCCTGAAAGGTACCTGGCTCAGTTCTCCCTACCAGGACGATGGTGCGCAGCCGCGGCTCGGAACGAGCATTTATGCGACCCCCACATGGAAGTCCGACCGGAATACCCTGTCCACGGACGTCAACAATAACAGCAACCGGATCAGGGAGAACGACAGCCAGTTTGCCGGCCTCTGCCTCAACTGCCACCGGAAGGAGAAACTGACCGACGGCGTCAACAAGAATACCGCGTTCAAGACCCTTGACCGCGTTCATGAATCGGTTCAGGGGTGGGGAGCCAACAACGAGCACTCCTACCCATGTTCGAAGTGCCATCAGCCCCACGTCTCCGGCCTGCCGCGCCTGCTCCAGACCAACTGCATGGACGTGAACCACAGGGGCGGCCAGATGTCGGGGGGGATCGCGAACCGAAGCGGCTGGCGCTGCGGGAACTGGACAGGGTTCCCACGGGGTACCTGGACCGGCCTCTCATGCCACAACGGCAATTCGACCGATCAGAGGTGGAACGATGTGTCGCCCTGGTGATGTAATGTGCACTGACCGAGAAACATCCGGAGGAGTCTCCATGACCGCAAATGTCAGTAACCGGGGTGTGGTGGAGAATCCGTTTCTTCGCCGCCGGTCTCGTTATCTGTTTTTCTGCCTGGTTTCGGGGTTACTCCTGATCATGCTCCTTGCTGCATCGGCCTCCGTCGTCCTGGCCGCCGGCGGGGACCCGGTATCCCCCTTTCCGACCCGGGACGCCAGGGTCGGCCGGCAGGAAGCCACGGCCTCGGCGGTGGATGCCGCCGGCAACGTCATTGTTGCGGGATACCAGAACCTTACCGGCACCACCGACGACGACTTCTGGACGGTGAAGATCAACGCCGACGGCAGCGTCGCCTGGCGCGCCGCCTACAACATGGCGGGGGGGAGCGACCGGATCGCTGCGGTGGCGACCGACGCCGGCGGCGACGTCATCGTCGCGGGCTACGCCTGGAACGGGACAAACTACGACATCCACACCATCAAGTACAATGGCTCCTCGGGGGCGGTCGTCTGGGAAGACACCTTCGCCGGCGCGGCGGGGGGAAACGACATCGCCACCGCCATAGCCGTCGATAACGCCAACGGCCTCGTCTATGTGGCCGGCTACTCCCAGAACGGCAGCGGCAACGACGACTTCCTGGTCCTGAAGTACGCCAACAGCACCTCCGGGCCGGCCAACCCGCCGACTGCCACCGTCATCTACAACGGAACCGCCAACGGTCCGGACCGGATCAAGGCCATCGCCGCCAATGCCTCGGGCTTTGTCGCGACCGGCGAGTCGTGGAACGGAAGCGACTTCGACTCTCTGACGGTCCAGTACAACCTTTCGGCCGCGAAGGTGCACGAGTGGCGGTACTCATCCTCCGGCTCCCACCCCGATGCGGGGAGGGCGGTCGCCTTTGACCCCTCGGGGAATATCATCGTCGTCGCCGTCGTCACCACCGACATGGACAAGGATATCTACACCGCCAGGTACGATGCCTCAACCGGCGCGACCCTCTGGGCGAAAACCTTTAACGGCGGGTTCGACGACGAGCCGGCCGCTCTCTTCGCGGATGCGGACGGAGACGTCTATCTGACCGGCTACACCTGGACCCTGGCCGGCCACGAGGATTTCTACGTCGCCCGGCGCGTTGGGAGTACCGGCGAAATCGTCTGGGAGAAAAAAATCAACTCCGCCGGCGAGAATGCCGATATCGCCGTCGGCATCACGGCAGGCGCGGGGGCGACCGGCGGCGTCTTCGTGACCGGTTACAGCGTCACCACCGTGAGCGACGATATCCTTACCCTGAAGCTCAAGAAGGACAACGGCAATCTCCTCTGGGAAAAGCGTTACGACGGCGACGCCCACCGCAACGACCGGCCGGCGGGAATCGGTCTCGCTCCCTCGGGCAACGTCTGCGTTGCAGGGTGGTCCGATGCCTGGACCGGCGGTGCTGCTGACTACGACTATGTGGCCCTCGTGTATGATTTCGGCCCGCTGGACGCGCCGACCGATCTGGCGGCTTCGGCCACCTCCAACACCGCCATCCAGCTCACCTGGACCGACAACTCCGGCAACGAGGACGGATTCAAGATCGAGCGCAAGCTGGGCGATGACGGCGTCTGGTCCCAGATAAACACGGTGGGGGCCGGCGTCACAACGTACAACGATACGGGGCTCGTGGCGAACAACTACTATTACTACCGGGTCCGGGCCTACAACGCCGGCAACGGCAATTCGGCTTACAGCGACGAGGCCCACGCCCTGACCAAGGTGGTCAGCTACGATACCCCGGCCTGGTCGTACAGCTACAACGGCCCCAACAACAACGAGGATTACGCAACCGCCATCGCCGTCGGTCCCGATGACCACCCCGTCGTCACCGGCTACAGCAACCTGGAGGAGGAGGGGGTTCCGGGGAGCTATTCCAACGACTACTTTACGGTCAAACTGGACCGGGCGGACAAGTCCGTGAAGTGGACCGCCCGCTACGACAGTGGTTCCGGCGGCATGGACCGGGCCACGGCGGTGGCGGTGCTCCCCGACAACGACGTCGTCGTTTCCGGCAACGCCTACCTCTCCGGCGCCGGGGGGGTGGACAGCGACGAGATATATACGCTCAAGTATCCGGCAACTGCTCCCATTCCCGAACAGTGGAACGACCAGTTCGGCCGGGAGGGGTCCGACCGGGCCTCCACCATTGCAGTGGCGACGGACGCCTCCAAGAGCATCGTAGTTGCCGGGTACGGGATGAACAGCTCCGCCAACGACGACATCTACATCATCAAGTACAACGCCGACGGGAGCCGCCCCTGGGTCCCGGCGGTCTATGACAGCGGCCGCAACGAATACCCCACCGCCGTCGCCCTGGACGGGGCGGGGAACATCTTCGTCACCGGCTATACGGTGAGCGCCGCCGGCGACACTGACTGGTTCACCGCCAAGTACGGCGGCGCCACCGGCGCCCTGGTCTGGTCCGACACCGTCGACGGCGCCGGCCACGGCAACGACTATGCCCGCTCCCTTGCCGTCGACGCCGCCGGTAACGTCTACGTCACCGGTTACATCGTAAACGCCGGCGGAACGACCGACTTCTACACCATCAAGTATGACGGCGCCGATTCCTCCACCCAAAGGCGGATCTGGGAGAAGTCGTACAATGGTCCCAACAACGGCAACGACAAGGGGATGGCGCTGAAGATCGACTCCATCGACGGGGCGGTCGTCGTGGCCGGCACCAGTGAGACTGGGCCGGGCGACCACGATTTCCACCTGATCCGCTACAACCAGGCCGACGGCTCCGTCATCTGGGAGCGCAACTTCGACCGCCCCGGCAAGGAAGACTACGTCTCCGCCATGGCGGTCGACTCCTCCGGGTACATCTACGTCGCCGGCAACAGCCGCAACGGCCCCGACTACGACGTTAGCTACGACGCGAGCTCCGACATCCTCTCCCTCATCTACAACCACGAGGGGACCTTCCTCGGGGCGGTCCTCTACGACGCCACCGGCCTCCAGGACGAGGCGGAGGCGATCACCGTGAACTACCGGGGCGAGGCGTTCATCGCCGGCTTCTCCAAGAACGCCTCTGGCAACGCCGACTATCTGGTGCTGAAGCAGACCAATCCCTATATCCTGGTCCCGGCGCCGTTCACCGCCACTCCCCAGCCTGACTACACCAGGGTGAACCTGGAGTGGCGGGAAAATACGGCCGGTACCTCGTTTCGCATCTGGCGCGCGCCGGGGCCGTCCACACCCACCACCGACTGGGGCTCCCCCATCTACACCGGAGCATCCGGCACCACCACGTTCCAGGACAGCGGCCTCGGCGCCGACACCAACTACTGCTACCGGATCGAGGCCTACGTGGGGAGCATCAACTCCCGGCGGATCGAAACGTGCGTGACTACCACCATTCCGGCACCCACCCTGGCGGCACCCCATGTGGTATCGACAAGCCGGATCGACCTATCGTGGAACAACGTCGCCGACAACACCGGCTACCGGATCGAGCGGAAGGTGGAGGCCGGTTCATGGAGCACCCTCGCCACCACCGCTGGGGGGGTAGCCGCCTATTCCGACACCGGCCTGACCGCCGGCACCCTCTATACCTACCGGATCAGCTCGCAGAACGCCTCGGGCTATTCCAGCGCCAGCAATGAAGCGTCCGCCACCACCATCCCGGCAACCCCCACCCTGAACGCCCCCACCGGCATAACCGACTCCCAGGTGACGCTCACCTGGAGCAACGTCAGTGGCGAGACCGGCTACAAGATCGACCGGAAGGAGGGTGCCGGCGGGGTTTGGTCCCAGATCGGCACCGCCGGGCAGGATGTGCTGACCTACAACGATTCCGGTCTGATGCTGAACACCCAGTACTACTACCGGCTGCGGGCATCCAACGCGGCGGGCGATTCGGCATACGGCAACGAGCAGGGGGCCTTGACCCTTTTTACCTCGCCGACGCTGTCGAGCGCCGCCGGCGCCGCCACGACCGAGATCGACCTTTCCTGGAGCGCCGTGGCGGGGGCGACGGGATACACCATCCAGGAATCGGGCTGCAACTACGACGGCGGCAGCTCCGACACCTCCTACTGCACCGCCGCCAACACGGCATGGGCGTGGGGGGGCTGGTACACGCTTACCACCGTCGGGGCCGGCGTCACCACCTACCAGCGGACCGGGCTTCCCGCCGGCTATGCCTATCGCTATCGCGTCATCGCCAACGTCACGGGGAACAGCTCCGCGCCGAGCAACGAGATCATCGCCTGGAGCTGGCTGACTGCGCCGACCGTCAGCATCGCGCCGGCGTCGGAGACATCCCTTGCCGTTTCCTGGAACGACATCCTGGGCGAGACCAACTACACCCTGGATCGGAAGCTTGGGACCGGCGGCACCTGGGGGGAGGTGACGGGGGCCATCGGCATGGCCGCCAATTCGACCGCCTTCACCGACACGGGGCTGGCGCTCCAGAGCCAGTACTGCTACCGCGTCAAGGCTTACAGCACGCTGCCGGGGAATCCACCGCCGGCGTACAGTGGCGAACAGTGCATGTACACGCCGCTCCCCGCTCCGGTCCTGAATGCCCCGACGTCCCCGTCGACGAGCCAGATCGATCTCTCCTGGAATAACGTAACGGGGAATACCGGGTACGAAGTCCAGATGCGCACCCTGCAAAGTTATCCCGACAACCCGGAATACGCGGTCTACGACTGGGCATGGGGGGGATGGACCACCGTAGCGACCCTTCCGGCCGATACGACCACCTACTCCGGGACGGGGCTCGCCACGGGCTACACGTATCAGTTCGTGGTCCGCGACCTCTATTCGGGAGGAAATTCGGCCTGGAGCAACGCCCAGACCCTCACCACCCTCCCCGCCGCACCGTCGATCTCCGGCGTGAGCGCCGCCTCCACCACCCAGCTGAACATCTCCTGGAACAACGTCTATGGCGAGACGAGCTACAAGCTCGACTGGAAGGCGGGTGCCGGCGGTAGCTGGAGCACCATCACGGTCGGAGAGAACGCCACCAGCTATGCCCACGGCGGTCTCACCCCCGATACGGTCTACTACTACCGGATCCGGGCGACCAGCTCCGGCGGCGACTCCGACTACAGCGCCGAAACGTCCCAGGTCACGTCGCTGCCGGTGCTCGACCCCCTTGCCGGGATCACCGCCTCGAAGATCGATCTGTCGTGGAGCAACATCTCCGGCAATACCTCCTACATCATCGAGCGCCAGGTGGAGGGAGGCGCCTGGGCGCAGCTCACCACGGTCGGTCAGGACGTTACGACCTATTCCGACACCGGCCTCACCGCGGGTACCCTCTACGGCTACCGGGTCAGGGTCGTCAACGCCTCGGGGACTTCGGCGCCGAGCAACGAGCGTTCGGCGACGACCGCCCCTCCCGCCACCACGGCCACGGCCGCGGTCATCTCCTCCGCCGAGATCGCGGTCAGCTGGCCCGTGGTTACCGGCGCCACCCACTACAAGGTCGAGCAGAAGCCGGGGAGCGGCGGGTCGTGGAGCGAGATCGCCGACGTTGCGGCGACCTACGGCACCTCATACTGCGGCTATGCCGTACCGCGGATCGACTGCACGTCACCGACGCCGAACATCGCCGGCACCACCAGCAGCGGGCTGACCGAAAATACGCAGTACTGCTTCCAGGTCAAGGCCGTGAACAGCGGCGGGGAATCGGCCCCGAGCCCCCAGGTCTGCGTCACCACCTCGGCGCTGGCCAACCAGAACCTGACCCTGACCCCCCTCAATGCCTTCAAGGTCCGCCTTGACTGGTCGGCCCTCGAATGCGCGCCAAACCCCTGCGACACACCCCAGGGGTACGAAATCGAGGTGCTGGTCAGGAATGGGATCTGGGCCCCGGTGGCGACGGTTCCGGCCACTCCGCTTACCTACACCGACACGGTCGGCCTTGAGCCGCAGAAGATCTACCGCTACCGGATCAGGGCGTTCAACGGCACGGACAGCTCTCCCTACAGCGAAGGGACGGTGACCACTCCCGCCTATGTCCAGGGTGACGGCACATGTCCGTGAGGCTCCTGATCGCCGCACTCCTGCTTTCCGCCATCCCGGCAGCCGCAACGGCTGCGGTGGTGGAGGGGGTCGTGCTCACGGAGAACGGTCCCCTCCGGGGTGCCACGGTCCGGGCTTACGACCGGCTCGACGACGTGGGCGGAGCGAACACCCGCGCCGTTTCCGCGGCGGGGGGAAAGCCGGGCTTCTACCGGCTGGAACTCCCCCCCGGCGAGTATTACCTGGTGGCGGAGGGAAAGAACGATCAGGGGAGCTTCTTTGCATTTCACGGCGCCAACCCGGTGCGGATCGGCGAGGAAGGGATCTGGCTCCCCTTCACCGCCACCCCGAAGACGGCGCTTTCCGCACGGGAGGCGGAGGCTCCGGCCGTTGCCGGGAGGGTGACCTTCAAGGGGGCGCCGGTCTCCGGCGCCCGGGTCTCTCTCTATCCGCTGCGGGACGGAACGTTTCGGGGGATGGGACTCGCCACCCGGACCACCGGCGCCGACGGCCGCTTCCTCTTTACCCCGGAGAGCGGCGAGTACCTGGTGGTGGCCCGCAAACGGATGGACGGCAGGGCGGGAATGCCGCTCAAGACGGGCGACCTCTTCTGCTACGCCCCCGGAAATCCCGTCGTGGTGAGTGAGAACGCCGAGGTTTCTTTCGAGCTCCCCTGCTATCCGCGCGACGACCTGCAGGGATTCCTGGAGCCGGGGGCGGTGGTAAGGCGCACCAACGCCCAACTGGTCCGGTTTCGGGAGAAAAGGAACGAACCCGCGGCCCTCTCCCTCTCCATTGCCGGCCGGGTGACCGATCTTGACGGGAAACCGGTGGCGGGCCTCACCGTTTCCGCTTACCGGGCCGACCCGGGCCAGCCCTTCCAGATGCACTTCGTGCGGCTCATGGCCGAGGCCATGGCGGTGACCGACCCCCGGGGAGAGTACGTCCTGAAGCTGCGGGAGAAGGGGAGCTACTACCTCGTCGCCCGGGAACTTGCCGGCGGGGCGCCCCGCAAGGGAGAGCGCTACGGCCTCTATGCGGGGAACGTCGACCACATGGTCCTCCTCGACGGGCAAGTGGCCGGGGCCGACATGGCGGTAGGGCGGGTCATGGCCGAGGACCGCGGCCCCGCCGATGCCGGGACGGCCGGAGCCGTGCGGCATCGCTTCGCCGAAACGGTTCTGGAACGGGACACGGTCTGGGAAGGGGATATCCTCGTGGAGGGGCGGGTCGTCGTGAAACAGGGAGCGACCCTCACCATCCGGCCGGGGACCACGGTCCGGTTCGCCCGCATCGACCGTAACGGCGACGGCATCGGCGACGGCGAGCTCCGGGTGCTGGGGCGGCTTGTGGCGCGGGGAACACCGGGGAGGATCATCCGCTTTACCTCCGCGGAGCAGAACCCGCGGTCGGCCGACTGGTCCTATCTCCTCATCTTCGCCTCGGGAGAAGAGAGCGTGGTCGAGCACTGCCGCTTCGAGCACGCCTTCACTGGCCTCCAGGTCCATTTCGGGCGCGCCGTGGTCCGGGATTCGATCTTCACCGGCAACGTGGAGGGGATCCGCTTCGGTAGGGCGGAGATGCGCATCGAGCACAACGAGATAACCGGCAACACCATCGGCATCCGGCATCACCGGCTCGAAGGGCCGGTGGTGATAACCGCCAACGTGATCCGTGACAACGACGTGGGGATCTTTCTCGTACCTTCGGGGCAGAACAGCGTGGACTTCTCCTCCGCACGTTACTCGGTCGAGCCCACCCTGCAGATGCTCCCGATCGTGACCGGGAACGACCTGAGCGGCAACAGGAGTTACAGTTACAAGCTCGGCGAACGCCAGGCCTACGACGTCGTTCTGCGGGACAACTGGTGGGGGCGAACAGACGAGGCCGCGATCCGGGAACTGATCTTCGACCGGCGAAGCGATCCCGCCCTGGGAGAAGTGGTAAACCTTACCCGCCTGTCCGCCCCTCCGAAAGAGGCCGGGGTGAGGAAAGGTGAGTGACATGAGATGGTTGCATGTAGTCGTGGTCGTGCTGGTCCTGGCCGGCGCTTGCACCGCATCCTTCGCCGAGCTGCGGAAAGGGAAACTGGCAGGGCGGATACTCGACGGCAAACTGGCGCCGCTGGGGGGAGGGACGGTCTTTCTCTTCAGTTCGACCGTCGGTCCTCCACCGGCTCCGGAGCATTACTGGCGCATTCCGGACGAGCTCGTTTCCCTCGACGGGGAAGGCCGCTTCAGCATCGAGCTGATGCCGGGGAGCTATTATATCGGGGCGATCAGGCGGGCCACGGGACAGGACCTGGGCCCACCGCGCGGGGGAGACCTCTTCATCGTCGGGAGGGATTCGTTCGGGGCGCCGAGCAGCTACACCGTCCGCGCCGGAGAAACCACCGACATCGGCATCCTTGCCGGCGCCAAACCGTTCGACAGGGCTATGGCCGAACCCCGGCCCGGCACCTCGGGGATCGAGGGGGTGATCCTCGATCCCGACGGCAAGCCGGTGCCCGGCGTGTACGTCTTCGCCTTCACGACTTCGGCGATGCTCGGCAGGCCTCTTTTCGTTTCGGAGAAGAGCGGCCC
This sequence comes from Geobacter sp., assembly GCF_027327745.1. Classification (GTDB taxonomy): domain Bacteria; phylum Desulfobacterota; class Desulfuromonadia; order Geobacterales; family Geobacteraceae; genus Geobacter. Next base: position 16,276 of record NZ_DAHVYG010000068.1, on the reverse strand, counting down.
GGACGGCCGGTACCTGTTACGGGTTGCCGCTGGGGGGACCTACTACCTGAAGGCGCGTGATACCTGCGGTGGAGGGGCGCCACTACCGGGCGCCATTCTCGGGGGCCATGGCGAGGAAGATCCCTATCCGGTCATCGTTAATGGAGGGATAGTCACGCGGGGGGTCACGGTAAAGAGCTTCACCGCCCCCCAGCGGGGTCGCAAGAAGGATCAGAAGATGGCGGAGAAAGGTTTGAAGAACGCGCCGGGAGTCACCGGGCCGCTTTCGGAGAAATGGAAAATATTGCCGAAAGGGAATTAACGGCAACAGGGATGAAACGGGAGGAACAATGAAGAAACTGATCGTCGCCGCAGCGGCGTGCACCCTGCTGGCCGGGGTTCACGGGACGGGACATGCCGCCGGCAATGGCGAGGGGCGCGGGAGGGGAACGGAACCGCCGGTCGCTGCGCAGGACAGGCGCCCCCACATCCCGAAGATGCTCGAACTGATGGCTCCAACGCTCGACACCCTTGCCGGGCGTCTTGAGAAGGACCGGTCCGCGGCGACTGCTGCCGCGGTTTCCCGGACGTTGAAGGAGATGGCCGAAGAGATCAGGGAAATGTACCGGCTTTCCATGGCCTCATCCGACGTGCGCCGGGAAGCGGATGATCTTTACCGGCGGGTCGCGGAGACCGGAAAGAAAGCCGGCGGGGCGGGGGAGAAGTAGCGGGCTCCCCATCGCTGTGCCGGCTGCCGATCCTGGGCGCCAGTGAGACTTCAACGGGCCGGAAACGCCGAAGAGAGCGGGACGTCGAAGGTCTCTCCACCACGGGAGAACCGGACGCGGCGCTCGGCGATCTCGACGATGCGCGCTCCGGCGACGGTGGCCCCTTCTCCCGCGAGGGTGCCGTTCACCACCGCGCGCCGCAAGCCCCGCTCCTCCTGCCAGGCGATGCCGGAGACCGTGAGGGGGGTGCCCGACGGTTCGGCCGGCGCCGGCTCTGTGCTGGCTGAGGGCTGGACGGTCCGTGCCGGGGCGGGTGATGCCGGTGGCGGCGCGACGGCGGTCGGTGCGAGCCTCGGCGCTGCCGCCGCCCGGAGCGGTGCCGGCGGCTGGAGGGGGAGGGGAGCCGGCGCGGCGGGAGCCGGGGCCACGATGACCGGCGCCTCGGCAGGGGGGGCGGGAGCCGGGGAGTCGGGCGTGGCGGCCGGGATTCGCCCGTGGAGGAGGGAGCCGGCGCCTATCCCTGCCGCCAGGATTGCGATTCCGGCCATGACGAGGAGCGGCGCGGCGGTTTTCCGGCGGGGTGCGGGGGGGCGATGGGCGAGGAGGTCGGGGCGGATGTCGATGGTACCGCCGCTGCGGGCCCGCCGCTCCTGCTCCATCTTTCGCAGGGCATCGAGAATCAGACTCATTTGCGCTCCTTTCCCGCCGTATTTATGCCGGTCTCATTCGTATCCGCGGGAAGCCCCGTCGGAAAGACCCCCACCGCCTGCCGGTAGAGGAGGAACAGGGTCTTCTCCCCCGCCCGCCCGTCCACATCTAGCCCCTCCGCCCGCTGAAACTTGCGGACCGCCTCGCGGGTCTTCGCGTCGTAGGTGCCGGTGGCTTCCCCGTCGTAGCATCCCGCCCCTTTCAGCAGTTCCTGAAGCGACATGATCTCCCGGGCGCCCCTTCCCGGTTTCATCCGCAGCGGAATCCCGGCCATGGCCCCGTCGCGGGGAAGGGGCGGGACGTCTTGCGCCGGGGTGCGGGCCGTCTCCCCCGTGGCCGCCGGCGTCGGCCGGTTCCCCGCTTCCCTTTCCGCCAGCAGCGCCGTCGCGGCGGCCCCTGCTCCAATAGCCAGAAGGAGGGCGGCCGCGGCCGCGAACCGTGCCGCGGAGCGCGGCCGGCGCGTCTCGCCGGCGACGTCGGCGATGGCGGCGGCGGCCATCGCTGCGGATACCTCCCGCGCCTCCCGCGTGTAGGCGAGAAGAAGCGCCCGGTCGCAGGCGGCGTTGATGAGACGGGGGAGCCCCCCGGAGAAGCGGAAGATCCTCTTCTCGGCAGCGGCGGCGAAGACGACCGGCTCCCGCCCGCCGGCGGCGACCCGGATCCGGTGGCGGATATACTCCCGGGTGTCGTCCGGGTTCATCGGCTCCAGATGGTAGCGGACCGTGATCCGCTGGTCCAGCTGGCGAAGCTCCTCCCGTCCCAGGAGCCGCTTCAGTTCGGGCTGCCCCACGAGGACGATCTGGATCAGCTTGGCCCGTTCGGTCTCCAGGTTGGAGATGAGGCGGATCTGTTCCAGGACCTCCGCCGCCAGGTTCTGGGCCTCGTCGATGACCAGCACCACCGTGCGGCCGGCGCGGTTTTCGTCGAGGAGGAACCGGTCGAGCCCGTCGATCAGCTCCCCCTTTTCGGTGGCGGCGCAGGGGAGGCCGAACTCCCGGTTGATCCCCTGCAGCAGCCCCAGGGGGGAGAGGGTCGGGTTGAAGATGAGGGCGGTCCGGTGGGTCCGGGGGTCGAGCTGGTTCAGGAAGGTCCGGATGACGGTCGTCTTGCCGGTCCCCACCTCTCCCGAGAGCTCGATGAAGCCGGCACGGCTTTCGATGCCGTAGAGAAGGTGGGCCAGGGCCTCCTGATGCTGGCGGCTCAGAAACAGAAAGGCCGGGTTCGGGGTCAGGGCGAAGGGGTGTTCGCCGAAGCCGAAGTATTCACGGTACATGGTTTCCTCGTCTCATCCCTGCACCGGCAGGCTGATGATGAAGGTGGTCCCGCGGCCGGCGGCGCTGTCCACGACGATTCTGCCGCGGTGCTCTTCCACGATCCGCTGGACGATGGAGAGGCCGAGCCCCGTTCCCGCCCCCTTGCGGGTGAAGAACGGCTCGAAGATCAGCGGCAGGTCGGCCGGGGCGATGCCGGGACCGCTGTCGCTGACGGCAATGGTGGCGGACCTGTCGCCGGCGCCGGTCGTCACGGAGATCGTCCCGCCGTCGGGCATTACCTCAAGGGCGTTCTTGACCAGGTTCAGAAGCGCCTGCTTGATCTTCTCGATGTCGAAGGCGAACGGGGCCACCTCCCCCGGCGCGAAGGCGAGGGTGATCCCCTGCCGCTCGCACTCGCGCCGCAGCAGCAGGAGCGTGTCCTGCAGCACCCGGTTCAGGTCCCCCTCGCGGAAGGTCGTGCGGGGCGGTGAGGAGAAATTGAGGAGCCCCGCGATGAGCCGCTCCACCCGCTCGATCTCCTGGAGCGCCTTTTCCATCATCGCCTGGTTCTCCGGATCGAGCCCCGCCCGGTCGTGGAGGTCGTCGAGCAGCAGCGAGACCCCGGTCAGGGGGTTGCGCACCTCATGGGCGATGCCGGCGGCAAGCTTGCCGAGGGAGGCGAGGCGGTCGAGGCGGGTCATCTCCTCGCGGAGCCGTTCCTTCTCCGTCTCGTCCCGCATGGTGATGGTGATGCCGCCGTCGCGCCCCGGGTGGATCGGGAAGAAACCGACCTCGAAGTGGCGCTCCCGGCCATCCCGCTCGACGATGAGCGGCTCGCGGCCGTACCCCTTGGCGCCGGTCAGGACGGCCGCCACCCGCTCCGGCATGTCGCCCCAGCCGCGCAGGATCTTGCCGCAGGGGGCGCCGAGCCGGGCGCTCCCGCCGAGAAACTCCCGGCCGGTGCCGTTGATCGAGGTGAGGAGCCCGTCGGGGGAGAGGGTCATGATGGCGCTCGATATGCTCTCCAGAACGTTCTCCTTGAAGTTTCGCTCCTCCAGGATCGTCCGGCGCGACGCCTTGAGCTCGTCGAGGGTTCTGAGGAGACTGCTCTTGCGCTCCTCCAGTTCTTCGGCCATCCGGTTGAAGGTCTCTGCCAGCTCCCCCACCTCGTCCCGGGCGGCGATCTCCACCCGTTCCGCCGTGTCCCCGGCGGCAAGGCGGCGGGCCCTTTCGGTGAGCAGTGCCAGGGGACGGGTCACGCCGCGGGAGAGGAGCCAAGCGCAGAGGGCGACCATGATGCTCGTGGCGGCGACGATGATGGCGGAGAGCCGCAGATGCTCCCGGAGCTGCCGGTTGATGAGGGCAGCCCCGGCCCGGGCGGTCTCGTGGAACTGGTCCACCTGGAAGCCGATGGTCACCCCGCCGAAGATGCCGTGGGCCCGGTAATCCCCCGTGTCGTACAGGATCGGGGCAAAGGCCATGATCTTCTTCGCCCCGCCGACGTTGGTGATGTCCACGTGCCCCGACCGCTGTTCCCGGATCATCCGGGCCACCCGGGGGTAGTTGGGGTGGATGAAGCCGGCATGGTCGAGGTTGTAGGGGGTGCGCCCCCGCTCCACGTCCGCCGCGGGAGTCCGGGCCGTGTACGGCGGGACCGGACGCCCCCGACGATCCACGCCCCGGATGTCCCAGTACTTCGGATGGGTGATGATCCACCCTTCGTCGTCGAAGATGAAGGCGTAGTTGCCGCTCTTGTAAGAGGGGAAGACCACCGAGGAGTTGCTCCCGGGGTTGATGTGCTGGGTGAATTCCATCAGGTGGCGGTGGTCGAGGGAGAGTACCATGATCCCGTCGAATTTTCCCCGGCGGTCGAACAGGGGGGTGGCGAAGCGGATCACGCCGCGGTATTCCTTTCCACCGTAGGCCGATTCCGGGTCGGGGGCGCCGGCCAGTTGCTCGTCCTTCGAGACGTGGAAGCCGGTCAGGTGGGAAACGTAGATCTCCCCCCTCTTCAGGGCGCGGGTCCGGCGGAAGTACTCCTCGCTCCGGAATTCGGTGCCGACGGGGTCCGAGACGTCCCGCAGCGCATCCTTCGGCACCACCTTTCCGTCCTGGATGACGAAGGTCTCCCTTCCCCGGCGGTCGACCACCGCCAGGGAGCGGTAGCGGGGGATCAGCTCGTGGACCTCCCGGGGCGCGGCGGTGGTGCCGTCCCGCCGCCAGATCTCCCCCCGGCGGCTTTCGTAAAAGGCGCCGAGGATGGTGGCCGTGCGGGGGAGGGTGGCCGCCAGCCGGAGGTCCGCCTCGCATTCCCGGAGAAAGTCGGCGGTGCTCTCCGCCACCTGCTCGGCCCGAAGCCGCAGGCTTTCCGACGCCTGCCGGTCGGCGGAGTCGGCGATCCGGCCGGCAAGCTCCTCCCGCACCCGCCCCAGGTTGGTGGCCAGGATGAGGGACGAGGTGAGCAGCGGCACCAGCGACAGCAGGAGCATCGCCACGAGGGTCTTCCGGAAGAGGGAGAGGCGCCTCATTTCCGTCCTCCCGCCATTTTCGCCGCCTCGGGACAGCGCCGCAGACAAGCCATGAAGACGGGACCGGCAACGGCGCCGAGACCTGCGGTGGCGAAGCCGACCCCCCATTCGCCGCTGAAGCCGGGAAACGGCTCCCACCCCCGGCAGAGGTCCAGGGCCCAGCCGAAGACCGTGGGGGAGATCATTGCCAGGGAGTAGCCGACCAGGGACTGGAGCCCCATGGCGGCACCGAGGTAGGCGGGAGTCACCAGCTCGGTGAGCCCGGTGGAGAAGACCGGCGACTCGGCCACGATCAGGTAGCCGTAGACGAGCCCCACCGCCACGGCCACGGCAGGGGTGGCGTTCACGAGCCAGCCGAAGGCGAAGGAGATCAGGCCGCTGGCGGTCATGACCAGGCTGATGGTCCTGGTCCGGCCGAGGCGGTCGGAGAGGGTCCCGGTGAGGGGGGAGGCGACGGCGCCGACGCCGATGATGACGGCGGCGGCGGTGGAGGCCCAGCCCGTTGCCGCTCCCCGGGTGGTCCCGTGCCCCAGGAGGAGCGCAACGAAGAACGGGGCGAGCCAGCTCCGCATCCCGTACATCTCCCACATGTGGGCGCCGTAGCCGAGGATCATCAGCAGCGCCGGCCTGTTCCGCACGATCTCCTTTTGGAAGCTCTGCTCCGGAAGCCGGTGGACCGGGGGGCGGTAGCCGCGGAAGACGGCGAGGGAGAGGAGCGTTCCGACGTACACCCCCACGCTGCAGGCGACGAACGCCGTCCGCCAGGGGGCGACGGAGGCGATGGCGCCGGTTACCGCCAGTGAGAGGGAGGCGCCGAGGACGAGGGAGCCGACGTAGATGCCGACGGCGCGCCCCCGCCTGGAAGGCTCGAACCGCTCCGCCACCAGCTTGAGCCCCGGCATGTACGTCCCCCCCATCCCGACGCCGGTCAGGGCCCGCAGCACCAGGGCCGAGACGTAGTCGTGGGCGAAGAGGGCGAAGAGGAGATTGGCGGTCCCCGACCAGAGGGCCGAGGCGATGAAGATGTTGCGGGTGTTGAGGCGGTCGGTGAGGGCTGAGAGGATGACCCCCGAGGCGATGTAGCCGAGCTGGTAGATCGAGAAGACCGAACCGGCCATGGTGTTGTTCATCCCCCATTCGGCCTTGAGCAGCGGCAGCACGGCCGAGTAGTTGATGAAAACGAGCATGATGAAGAGTTGGGCCGTGCAGAGAAGCAGCAGCCAGCGGGTCTTCTCGGTCATGGAGCTCCTGTGTTGGGGTGCAGGGGGGAGTTACGGGTTCATTAGCGGTGAAAGTATAGCGATTATCGCGCCGGGGGACAACGGATTTGCTCCGGAAAGTTTTGCAATCTTGCGTTTGACTTTCACTCGAAAGGTGTTAGAAATTTGTTACACGTGTTTCCCCGCCAAAGGCGCCGTGTGCCAACCCATTGATACAACTTGTCATAACATGAGGAGAGTTGCTTGAAGGCTATTGCAATCAGGTTGGTCGTCGCAGCATGTCTTTTTCCCCTCCTGCTTACTGCCGTGCACGCCGAAGAGATCACCTCTCCTTCGTCGCCGCAGGCCGTTACCCCGACGGGGAGTGCCGGTTTTGGCGCCCCGTACTACGGCGGAGCCGGCGCCGCTCCGGCGACCGGGCCCCAGGCAAGGCCGTACGGTCAGCCCCCTTTCGGGAGTACCGGCCTGCCGGCGGGGGCATCCGCCGCCGTAACGGGGGTAGCTATCCAGACGGCGCCGGGCCAGCCGCTTCCCCCGCCGCCGACCACCCAGCAGCTTCCTGCCGGCAAGAACCTTCCCGATGAATCGCCCGAAGCGACCCGCAAGTCCCGCAAGGAGGGGGTAACCGAGGAGAAACCGCCGCTCCCGTCTCCCCGGGGCAAGGGGGTCGTCGAGACCGAGCGTTCCCTGGTCGAAAAGGCCCTCAATGCGCAGGAAGTTACCAAAGGAACTACCGTCCCCACCCCTTCCCTCGATACCATCGAGCAGTTCGGCTACAGCTTCTTCAGGCCCGACGCTTCAGACTTCGCTCCCCTCACCGACATCCCGGTGGGTCCCGACTACGTGGTCGGCCCCGGCGACACCATCGTCGTCAACGCCTGGGGGAGCCTCGAAGGGACCTTTCCCCTGGAAGTCAACCGGAGCGGCGAAGTGGTCCTCCCCCGGGTGGGTCCGGTCAAGGTCTGGGGGCTCCCCTTCGGCAAGCTCCAGGAAAACATCAGGGGGCACCTCGCTAGGGTCTACAAAGATTTCCAGATCAACGTCAACATGGGTAAGCTCAAGCTGATGAAGATCTACGTCGTCGGTGAGGTCCATTCCCCGGGCGACTACAACGTAAGTTCCCTCTCCACGGTCATCAACGCCCTCTCCGCCGCCGGCGGCCCGACGAAAACCGGGAGCCTGCGCACCATCCAGGTCAAGCGGGGGGGGAAGGTCGTCGAAACCGTCGACCTCTACGACTTCTTCCTCTACGGCGACAAGAGCCGCGATATCCGGCTCCTGCCGGGAGACGCGGTGTTCGTCCCCGTCATCGGGCCGGTGGCCGGGGTGGCGGGGAATGTGAAGAGGCCTGCCATCTACGAGCTGAAAGGGGAAAAGACCCTCAAGGACCTCCTCGCCCTCGCCGACGGGCTTCTCCCCACCGGCTATCTCCAGCGGGTGCAGATCTCCCGGGTCGACGCCCACGAGAAGAAGATCGTGACCGACTTCAGCATCGATCCCGGCAAGGGCGGGTCGTCCATCGACGAGATGACCGCCGGGGTCCCGATCCAGAACATGGACGTCGTGAGGATCTTCACCATCGACACGACGCTGCGCGGCTACGTCCGCCTCGAAGGACACGTCCTGCGCCCCGGCGATTACGCCCTGAAACCGGGAATGCGCGTCAGCCAGCTCCTCGGCGAAGCCAGTCTCCTCCCAGAATATTACGACGGAGCGGCGGGGATCACCCGGCTCCTCCCCCCCGATTACCAGCCGGAGAAACTCGTCTTCAACCCCGCCAGGGCCCTGGCCGGTGACCCCCAAAACGACATCGAGCTCAAGGAGTTCGACGTCGTCCACATCTTCTCCCGCTGGGATATGGAAGAGATGCCCCGCGTGAAGATCTACGGCGAGGTGCAGCGCCCCGGCGAATACCGCCTCTTCAAAAACATGACCGTCCGCGACCTGGTCATCATGGCGGGGAATCCCAAGCTCACCGCCTACCTGAAACGGGCCGACATCAACCGCATCACCCGGAGCGGCGAATCGGTCAGCTCCTCCGCCATCACGGTCAACCTCGGGGAGGCGCTCCACAACGCCCCGAAAGACAACTTACTGCTGCAGCCGTTCGACGAGCTCTACGTCAGGAGGATACCGAACTGGGCCGAAGAGACGGAGCGCCACATCACCCTGAAGGGGGAATTCCGGTTCCCCGGCGAATACCCGATCTACAAGGGGGAGAAGCTCAGCACCGTCATCGAACGGGCAGGGGGCTTCACCGACAGGGCATATCTCAAGGCAGCCAAGTTCACCCGGGTGGCGATCCAGGAGCTTCAGCAAAAGCGGATGAACGAGGTGATCGCCAAGACGGAGCAGGAGATCCTGAAAAAAGAGGCGGAGATCGCCTCCGTTGCGGCCTCCAAGGAAGAGCTTGAAGCGACCAGGGCGGCGCTGGAGAGCCTGAAACACAGTGTCGAGCTGCTGAAGAGCGCCAAGGCGGAGGGGAGGCTCGTCATCCATCTTGCCGACCTGGCAGATTTCCGGAACGGCCCCTACGACGTCGAGGTGCAGGGGGGCGACGTGCTCGAAGTCCCCCAGATCCCCAACGCCGTCAACGTCCTGGGCCAGGTCTACAACCCCACGAGCCTCATTCCGGTCGAACGGGAAGATGTGGCCTACTATCTCGACAAGGCCGGCGGCCCCACCCGGGACGCCGAGAAAGGCGACATCTACGTGGTCAGGGCCGACGGCACGGTCCTCAGCCGGCAGCAGGTATCGATGTTCAGGAGCCTCTTTTTCAACGGCTTCATGTCCACCAAGCTCGACCCCGGCGACACGGTCGTCGTGCCGCAGCGGTTCGAGAAGGTCGCATGGGTGCGGGACATCAAGGATATCGCCACCATTCTCGGGCAGCTGGCCCTTGCCGCAGGGGTGATTGTGGCGGCGGGGCTTTGACACTGATCATCGGACCGACGAACTGAAATCATAAACAGGGCACTTTTGACATGACAAACGTTTCTCCAGCATCCCCTCCGCCTTCTCTCTACGACTACGTTGCTGTGATAGTCAAGCACAGACGGCTGATTGCCGGCGTAACCCTGGCCAGTACTGTGATCAGCATAATTGTTGTTCTGCTGCTTCCCAGTATTTATACGGCTAAGGCTATGATTATCCCATCCGAGGATGACAAGGGAGTCATGGGGGCAATGATGGCGCAACTGGGTGGTATAAACGGCATCGCCGGCATTACCGGTGCGGGTCTGAGACCGACAAAAAGCGATTTGTACGTGACAATGCTTAAGAGTGAAACGCTCATGGATCCGATAATTGACCGCTTCAAGTTAATGAACTTGTACGAGACAAAGTTTCGGACTGACGTTTATAAATTACTTGATAAGAATGTCACTATCAAAGCGGGCAAAAAGGACGGTGTTATCACCATTGCCGTGGATGACAAGAATCCCAAGCGGTCGGCGGATATCGCCAACGCTTATGTGGAGGAACTGGGAAAGCTTGCCGCCAGGCTGAGCATGAATTCAGCAGGAAGTAACCGTGAATATCTGGAGGAGCGACTTTCTGCAGCCCGTAGCGATTTGGGTAGGGCAGAGGACGCACTTAAAGCGTTCCAATCAAGAAACAAGGCCGTATCTATCACCGATCAAGCAAAGGCTTCCATCGAGGGGATTGCCGGTCTTCGGGCACAGCTTGCTGCCCAAGAGGTGTCGTTGAATACGCTCCGAGCGCAGTTTACCGATACAAGCCAAGAGGTAAAGACGGCCAAAGCAGCAGTTTCGAATCTAAAAGCCCAGATTAGCAAGATGGAGGCAGGCGGCGGTGCCAGCAGCTCGATTCCTTCCATTGGAAATGTTCCCGAGATTGGCCAGGAGTACCTGCGATTGGTGCGGGAATTCAAGACCCAGGAAACGTTGGTCGGACTCCTTACCAGTCAATATGAGGTGGCCAAGCTTTCCGAGTCCAGGGATGTCGCTCCTTTCCAAGTGTTGCAGAAGGCAAAGGTGCCTGAGAGGAGGAGTAAGCCAGTAAGAAGTAAATTCGTAGCAATTGCGTTCACTCTGGCGTTGGTAAGTTCCTGTGCGTTTGTGCTGGTTAGAGATAGTGTTCGGGAATAGCTACGGCAGGAATAGTGACGGTGGCTTATGAAGCTTTCAATTCAGCTTGGAGTTCTTTCTGCTGTCAATATCGGTCTCGCTTTTGCTTTTCAATGGTACGTTCTGACTCAATTAGGTCCAGGAGGTGAAACAGACGCACTTTTTGCGGGGATGACAATCCCTCAACTTGTACTGGCCGTCATAAGCGGCTCCCTCATGCACGTCCTCGTGCCGCTTCTGTCTGGCGAGAACGAAGATTGTCTCCGGCATGATGCCTGGGGATTTTTTGTTTTAGTTGGGGGCTTTTTTACACTGTTGGCAGGTCTCTTTTATGCGACTGCGCAGTGGTGGGTTCCGCTTACGGTGCCAGGTTTCAAAGAATCAAGCCAGGCTCTCACGATAACCCTTACCCGCATTCAACTTGTTGGCATGGTATTTACGGCAATCAATGGAGTGCAGTGGGCCACCTACCACGCCAGGCAACAGTTTTTGTGGGCGGAATTCACTCCGATCCTGGCCAGCGCTTTTGCCTTGTTCATGTTGGTGTGGGCGCTTCCCCGTTATGGAGTTATCGCGGCTGCCTGGATCAGCACCATGCGCATGGGCCTGCAAACCTTGTTGCTTGCTCCCGGCATGGGGCGCCCGGTTCGCCCCGACCTTGGATCCTCTTCTGTCCGGCAAGCCTGGCAGCGCATCAAACCCTTGCTGCTGGGTACAGCCTATTACAAGACCGACCCGCTGGTGGACCGTTTTCTGCTCTCCACCGCAAGCAGCGGCAGCCTGTCATTATATTACCTTGCTCAGCAGATTTATGGGGCGGTCAGCCAGGTGCTCAACAAGGCTTTCGCCGCCCCATTGGTACCGGCGCTGAGTCGGCTCCACAAGGCGGGGAACAAGGCGGGTCACCAATCCTGCTATCATCGAAAATTGCTGCAAGTGGGCGCGATCAGTCTTGCAGGTCTTGTAGTTTTTGGTCTGTTTGGTCATCCCTTGCTTAATTTATTGATTGGTCATGGGAACATCACCGCCGGCAATGTCAGGCAATTATGGTGGATCATGATCTGGTTGGGAGGTATGTTTGTCGGTGGTGTTACGGGGCAGATTGCATCCTCGACATTCTATTCAATTGGAGACACTTCAACACCAACGCGCATGTCAATGTTCACTTATACGGTATATATTCCAAGTAAGGCGTTATTCTTTTATCTCTGGGGCGTGGCCGGCTTAGCTATAGCAACTAGTATTTACTACGTAGCAAATCAGACCTTACTGGTTTATTTGCTCAAGAAAAAGACGGCTTGTGAATATACTTATGAATATACCCAATAAAGTCATGCTCGAAAATGTCTCCTGCCCCCTCGGTTGTCCGAAGAGCGAAGAAGCAATTCTCAGCGGGCGCGACCTGCTCCACGACCTGCCCGGTACTTTCACCATCATCAAATGCCGCACCTGCGGCCTGATGCGCACCAATCCCCGTCCGACACCGGAAACCATCGGCTTCTATTACCCGGACGATTACGGCCCCTACCTGGGCACCCGTGTGCAGCAGACTGAGACCAGACAAACTTACGGCATCAAAAAACTGCTTAAGCCCGTGCTCAAACGGCTGTTCAACTTCAACACCGACACATTGCCGCCGCTTTCTCCGGGACGGTTGCTGGAAGTGGGTTGTGCCTCCGGGGCCTTCCTGCATCGGATGGCCGGGCAAGGGTGGCAGGTGGAGGGGATCGAGTTTTCCGGGACGGCTGCACTTGCCGCAACCCGGCTTGGCTATCGTGTTCATGCAGGACCCCTGGAAACGGCTCCGGAACCCAGCCAGCCTTTTGATCTCATCGTCGGCTGGATGGTGCTGGAACACCTGCACGACCCGATAGCCGGTCTTCAGAAGCTTTGCGAATGGGCCAGACCCGGCGCCTGGCTGGTGCTGTCCGTGCCCAATGCCGGTTCACTGGAGTTTCGTCTTTTCAAAGAGAAATTATACGCACTGCACTTGCCTAATCATCTTTACCATTTTACCCCCGAAACCATTGGGCGAGTTCTGCAGACTGGCGGTTGGACGCTGGAGAAGGTCCATCACCAGCGGGTGTTGAATAACCTGATCGCAAGCACTGGCTACCTATTACGGGAGAGGGGCTTTACCGGCCTGGGTCAGAAACTCGTTGATTTTCCGAAGCAGGCCGGCAAATGGCACTATGCGCTTTATCCGCTGGCCCGGGTGCTCAGTGCGTTCGGTCAGACCGGCCGGATGACAATCTGGGCGAGAAAACGAGCATGCTGATGAATCCACTTCCCAAGGTGTCGATATTGATCCCGACTTATGGGCAGCAGGATTTCATATCCAGTGCGGTTTCAAGCGCGTTGGCTCAAAGCTATCCAAACCTGGAAGTGATCGTAGTTGATGACGCTTCTCCGGATCAGACTGCCGAGAAAGTTGCCGCATTCCGCGACCACCGGTTGCGCTATGTGCGTAATGCACAGAATCTCGGTCGCGTGAAGAATTACCGCCGTGCTTTATATGAGTTGGCTACGGGAGAGTGGGTCGTCAATCTTGACGGAGACGATTTTTATATTGATCCCGATTTCATCAGCAAGGCGATTGAACTTGCGTACAGCGAACCCGGAATCGTAATCGTATCGGCTCGAAGAAATGTGGTAACGGCAACGGGTACGCGCGAACCTCTACTCCTGGATACGACCGTACTATCCGGCAAAGAGGCCTTATTGCGATACAATGATCAACGCTATCATTTTTCACATCTGGCTACCTTGTACCATCGGCCCAGTGCCTTAGCCTGTGACTTTTATAGAATGGATGTCATCAGTTCCGACTGGGAATCCCTGTTGCGTCTGGCGCTTAAAGGCAAAGTCGCATATCTCGGTCGTGTCGTCGGGTGTTGGAATTTACATGGAGACAATGCCAGCCTTAATAACTGCTGGCGGGATTTGGTCGACAATCTGAAGATTTGGGAGTCAATTTACCAAACTGCCAGTGTAATGGAAGTACCACGGAAAACGCTTGGGCGTGCGCGAAATGCCACTCTTCTCCCCATAACTTTCCGTGATCTTTCCCTGATATTTAAAGGTGGAGCTGTTTTAGATGCTTTTAGATATCTGCACTATGGATTCCCGATACTGCAGACATCCGTTGTGTTGAGAATACTTGTCCATCCATACCTTTGGCTAAAATGTGGAATCAATATTTTCAGACGCATAGTGCGTTAATGCGAGGATTGCTTTCGGACAGAGCCGGCTTGTTATGGCAACTGAACGATCAGGATCAGCACTGTGGACATATCGTCGTATAAAATTGCAGTCTATACGTGTATTACGCAAGGCTACGATTCGCTGAAAATCCCGCTTTCAGTAGACAAGCGTCTTGCATATTTTTGTTTTACGGATACTCCAGATAGCGTGATGTCGCCATGGGAGTACCGTCCCATTGACTTGAAGGGGCTTTCGCCAAAGGACCAGAACCGTTACATCAAGATGCATCCCCATGAATTTTTGCCGGATTATGATGTTACTGTATATGTTGATGGCAACATCCAAATCGTTGGCGACTTATACGTCTTAATTCACACGGCTCTTGATTCTCCAGAAGGTATTTTTACTTATAAGCATATGTTAAGAAGCTGTGTTTTTGCCGAAGCAGCGGCATGTGCACACTATTCACACGACTGGCTATGGACCATCGCATCACAGATGCGCAGATACAGTATGGAAGGTTATCCTGTTGACAATGGGTTGTTTGAGGCCAATGTGATAATCAGAAAAAATACTGTCAATATATGTCGCCTCATGGATACATGGTGGTGTGAATACCGGTCGGGTGCAAAACGTGACCAGTTATCGCTACCCTATGTTGCGTGGCGGTTGGGTATTCCTCTGGGAGCTTTGGGAAAAAGCGACCCTCGTTTCGTGCATCATTATTTTCGGCTCGTCGATCATCCGACAAGACGAAGCCTGAAATTGATCATACGGAAGCACATAAATAGATTCATCGCGTCATTGGTCTCGTATGAAAAGCTCTTTGGTCTCACTGTCCCTCTACTTTGGAAATAATGGCCACGTGAACGATACGACAGAAAAAAATGTTGCTGCGCCCAGGGAATTACCTCTTTGGACTAACTACGTCGATTGGCTGTTATTGTCATTGATTGTATTCGTTTTTGCTTTTTATCAAATTCTGGGTGAGAGCCGCGATTGGCAGAGTTATGATGATTTTTTTGAATTATTACGTGTTGAAGGGACGGACTCGCTTGGCATAAGCAGATTTGAACCCGGCTTTGTAATCGTAGGTCTCATTTTGACAAAGCTGCTTTCGGCAAATTTGGCGGTGTATGGCATGATTGCTGCCTCTGTTATGTTTTGTAAGTGCTGGGTTATCAACCAGTTCTCAGCCAATAGGATCATTTTCTTCATTGTAACACTTTTCTATTTTATCCATTTCGTTCCGCTACACGAATTAACCCAATTACGAGTAGCTTGTTCGGCTACGTTTCTGTTACTGGCTTTCGTATTATTAGGGCGCAACAATCGTCTTGTCGGCCTTGCAGCGTGTGCAGTGGCATTGGCATTTCATTTGTCCGCAATAGTGGTTTCTCCCTTCCTTTTCATAAAATCAAGTAGTCGAAGAACGGTTATCCTGGTCAGTGTTATAGTATTTATAGCGACATTATTTGGAGTCGGTCAGGTTACAAGTTATTTTCAGGATAGTATTGGTGTTGTTAAAATGTACCAGGAAGCAGGGTTTGGTGATCAAATCCCTAATCCACTTTCCTCTGCCATGCTATTAGACTGGGGTATGATTGTTGCGGGGTTATTTATTTGGGATCGCCTATCCTTGTCTATGAAACATGTGATACTGCTTGAACTGGTCGGAATGGCCATTTTTTATGCATCCATGGATTTTGCTGTAATCTCACACCGAATCAGAGAGCTTTTGTCCGTATTTTGGATATTTTTTGTCGCTGAAGGCTTGCAGCAAGAGCTGCTTGTTAAACAGATTTCTATTTTGTTTGTAATAACGAGTCTTATATTATATTCCTATCTCTTTGTTTTTAGTGGACAGTTTTTTATCTGAATTGTCCATAAATTAGCTATGGCAGTACTGCCATGTCTCGAGATATATCATGAAAAAAATAAACTTTATATTTTTTTTATTGATGGGTATAGCATCTCTTTACACGATCAACGCTTATTGCATCGACTCAAGTCAGAATAACATTACGAATTTGCCTAAAAAGGATGAGCTTGCTAGTTATGATGTAAAACAATTTGGATCATTAGCCAAGGCCTTGGGTGTCATAGGGAATAAAGAAGTTATCCTGGTTATTCAAGATGAACAGATCATTAAAGGACACATTATCATTCCATCTAATATTATTTTGCAGGTTCAGGGGAAAGGAATCATAAATATTGGCTCAACTGCGAAGCTCTTAATAACGGGGCCACTATATGCTGAACGAAACCAGATATTTTTTGGTTCGGGTGTCGTAAGTTTTTCTGGCGGTATTTTACGACAAATACGTCCTGAATGGTGGGGAGCTAAACGGGACGGAATATCTGATGACACCAGAGCAGTTCAGGCGACGATTAACTCCTTATCAATAGGGAGAGGGGAGGTTTTATTTGAAGACGGAACATACGTTGTTAATTCAATTTCGTTGTCTTCCAACGTTTCCATTGTTGGCAACGGCCGAGAATGCGTGCTAGAGCAGAAAAAAAATAGCAAATATTGTTGCTCAATCAATCCTGACAATGGTGGTACTC
>NZ_DAHVYG010000041.1 GCF_027327745.1 Geobacter sp. | reverse complement strand
CAACTGGTGGTCTCGGAGCAGTACGGGGCCAATACCCAGGAGGTGACCGCCCGGGTGGAGGGTGCCCTGGCCGAGCTGCGCCCTGTGCTTGAGGCGCAGGGGGCGGAGCTCCACGGGGGCATCTTCCGGCCCGCCAATTTCATCCGGACAGCCACCCGGAACGTCAGGTCATCGCTTCTCATCGGCGCGGCGCTGGTCATCATCGTTCTCTTTCTCTTCCTCTTCAACCTGCGCACCGCGGCCATCTCCTGCTCGGCAATACCCCTCTCCCTCCTCGCCGCGGTATCGGTCCTGGAACACCTGGGGTTCAGCCTCAATACCATGACTCTCGGGGGACTCGCCATCGCGGTCGGCATGGTGGTGGACGACGCCATCATCGATGTCGAGAACATTCTGCGAAGGCTCCGGGAGAACCGTACCCCGGCGGTGCCGCGGCCGGTGCTGAAGGTTGTTTTCGACGCCTCCCTGGAGGTGCGGAGCGCCGTGGTCTATGCCACCTTCGCCATGACCCTGGTCTTCATCCCGGTCCTGACCATGTCCGGCGTGGCGGGACGCCTCTTCGCCCCCCTCGGCATCGCCTACATCCTGGCGACCCTCGCCTCTCTTCTGGTAGCCCTGACCGTTACCCCGGCGCTCTGCCTCGTCCTCCTCGGCCGGCAGGAGCTGCCGGAAAAGGAGCCGCCGGTGGTGCGCCGGCTGAAGGAGCGCTACAGTTCCCTTCTCGCCGGCGTCGAGCGGCATCCCCGCGCGGTCATCATCGGCGTGGCCCTTTTCACCCTGGCCGGGCTCGCTCCACTCCCATTCTTCGGCGGCGGGTTCCTGCCCGAGTTGAAGGAGGGGCATTTCATCGTCCACATGTCCGCCGTTCCCGGCACCTCGCTCCGGGAATCCCTCCGCCTGGGACGCCAGGTGACCATCGAACTCCTCAAGCTCCCGTATGTCCGTTCCGTGGCGCAGCGGGCCGGGCGGGCGGAGAAGGCCGATGACATATTCGGCACCCATTCCAGCGAATTCGACGTGGAGCTGAAGCCCCTCAGGGGGGAAGAGGCGGAGCTGG
Source organism: Geobacter sp. (assembly GCF_027327745.1). Lineage (GTDB taxonomy): Bacteria > Desulfobacterota > Desulfuromonadia > Geobacterales > Geobacteraceae > Geobacter. The sequence continues at coordinate 49,895 of NZ_DAHVYG010000041.1, read as the reverse complement.
CGCAGGGTGAGATCCGGAGGACGCTGGCCCGGTTCCCCGGCGCCAACTTCGCCATCAACACCTTCCTGACCGAACGTATCGAGGAGACTCTCTCGGGCTACACCGCACCGGTGGTGGTTAACATCTACGGCAAGGACCTCGACACCCTCGACGCGAAAGCCCGCGAGGTGGCCGGGGTTCTGGGGCGTATCCCGGGCGCCGCCGATCTCCAGGTGCAATCTCCCCCCGGCACGCCGCAACTGGTGATCAGACTGCGCAAAGAGGACCTGGCCCGCTGGGGCTTCGAGTCCGTGGATGTCCTCGACGCGGTGCGTACCGCCTACCAGGGCGCCGTCGTCGGCCAGATCTACGAGGGGAACCGGGTCTTCGACGTAACCGTCACGCTTGACGCGGCGGCGCGCGGGAACGCAGCGGAGGTCGGGGAGCTGCAGCTGCGGAATCCCTCGGGGACCTATGTCAGCCTCAAGCAGGTTGCCGACGTATATGAGGAGTCGGGGCGCTACGAGATCCTTCACAATGCGGCCAGGCGGGTGCAGACCGTAACCTGCAACGTTGCCGGGCGTGACATCGGCAGTTTCGTCGCCGAGGCAAAGAAAAGCATAGCCGCGAACGTCTCGTTCCCTGCCGGGAGCTACGCCGAGTTCACCGGCGCGTCCGCGGCCCAGGCCCGTTCCCGGCGCGACCTCATGGTCCACTCCCTCATGGCCGGAACCGTTATTATCATCCTCCTCTCCATGGTTATGGGAAACGCCCGCAATCTCCTCCTGGTCATGGCGAACCTCCCCTTTGCCGTGGTGGGCGGGGTACTGGCGGCCTTCATCTCCGGCGGCGTCCTCTCCATCGGCTCCCTGGTCGGCTTCGTGACGCTGTTCGGCCTAACGCTCCGCAACTCCATCATGATGATCTCTCACTACGAGCACCTGGTCCGGGTCGAGGGGATGACCTGGGGGGCCGAAACCGCCATTCGTGGCGCTTCCGAGCGGTTTGCGCCGATCCTCATGACCGCCCTGGTCACCGCGCTGGGGCTCCTCCCCCTGGCCATAGGCGCAAGCGCGCCGGGACGGGAGATCGAGGGGCCGATGGCGCTGGTGATCCTGGGGGGGCTGGTCACCTCCACCCTCCTCAACCTCCTGGTGCTGCCTGCTCTCGCTCTCAGGTTCGGTTCCTTTACGGGGGGCGCCGAAGAATAGGAGCGGGCGCAATCCCGGTTGCCCACCTGACATTAGTCATGGCGAAAGGCAATTTGTTCAAGACGAGAGAAAATGATCTGCAGAAGAACCGTTTCCCGAGCAGGGGGGAGTTATAAGGTGAAAAAAATTGCCGCGGCAATGCTGCCGCTCCTTCTCGCACTGGCCGGCTGTGCGACCTACCATCCTCACCCACTTCCCACGGCGCCAGCGCTTCTGCAGCGCATTCCGCAGGTGGTGCCCGGGCGCGCCCCCCATCCGTTCAACCCCGCCGACGGCCTCGACATGACCGAAGTAGCGATCCTGGCGGTTGCCAACAATCCGGACCTGCGCTCAGCCCGCGATCAGCGTGGCGTAGCGGCTTCCCAGCTCATGGCCGCGGGGATCCTCCCCAACCCCCAACTGACCGCCGGCCTTGACCATCCGTTTGGCGCCGGCCCGGGGTACGTGAACGCCTTCAATCTCGGCCTGAACTACAACGTCGGCGCCCTCGTCACCCGCAGCGCCGCCGTTGCCGCAGCCCGTTCCGCCAGCCGCAAGGTCGACTGGAGCCTGCTCTGGCAGGAATGGCAGGTGGTGCAGAAGGCGCGGCTGCTCTTTATCCGCAGGGTCGAGGATGAGAAGGTGCGGCTTGAGCTGCAAGGATACCGCGACCTTCTTGCCGACCGGTATCGCCGGGCCAACCGGGCCATGGAGCAGGGGAACCTTACCATCAATGCGGTCAGCGCCAACCTGGCGGAGCTCCAGAAGGTGCGGGGCCGGCTGGCGGAGCTTGAACGCCGGCAGAGCCGGACCGGCCATGACCTCAACGCCCTGCTGGGGCTGGCGCCGGACGTGCCGCTTTCCTTGACGGGCGGCGAGGAGCTGCCGGCGCTCACCGACGGGGTGGCAAAGGAGCTCCTCGCCCAGCTTCCCCACCGCCGGCCGGATCTGCTGGCCCTGCAGGCCGGCTACGAAAGCCAGGAAGAGCAGCTCCGCCGGGCGGTCCTGGCCCAGTTTCCCGCGCTGAACATCGGCCTGACCAGGGCGCGGGACACGAGCGATATCAACACTTACGGGTTCGGGGTGAGCCTCACCCTGCCGATCTTCGACCGCAACCAGGGGGCCATCGCCGTCGCCAGGGCGACGCGACGGCAACTGTACGACGAATACCAGGCCCGTCTCGATGACGCTTACAGCAAGGCCGGGAGCCTCCTGGAGCAGATCGCCCTGGTACGGCGCCAGTACCGGGAAGTGGCGGCTGCACTCCCCCCGCTGGAAAAGGTGGTCGGAACAGCCGAGGCGGCACTGGCTGCCGGCAACATGGAATTTGCCACCTTCAGCAGCCTCCGGGCCTCCCTGTTCGAGAAACGGCTGGAGGCGCTCGCCCTGGAGCAGTCGCTCTTCGAGCAGCAGGCTATCCTGCAAACGCTCCTCGGCGCCGATTTCCGGGGGCTCACATCCCCCCCGCAGATTTACCCGGCACCTGGAGAGGAAAAACGATGAAGCGAGCTGTCATAGCGTGGATTATCCTGCTGGCCTTTGGGGCGTTTTCCCGTCAGGCGTTTCCCGCCGGCGGTCCGGTTGCCGCAGTCCGGACCGTGTCGCTCGGGATGCACGAACTGGCGGCGACCATTACCGGTTATGGCACGGTTGGCGCCGATCCCCGGAACACGACCAACATCAGTCTTCCCTATGCGGCGCAGGTTACGCGGCTGCTGGCAGCGCCGGGGGAGGTGGTGAAAAGAGGTGCCCCGCTGGTGGAAGTTTCAGTCAGTCCCTCCGAAGCCCTGGGTTTTACCTTGGCCAGGTCCAACCTGGAATTCGCACGCGCCGAACTGGTCCGGGTGCAGAGCATGGCGGAGCAGCAACTGGCCACCCGCTCCCAGCTCGATCAGGCCCGGAAAAATGTGGCGGATGCGGAAAGGGCTCTGGCCGTCCAGCAACAGCTGGGGACGAACAGGGGGAGCACGATGGTCACGGCCCCCTTTGCCGGCATCGTCAGTATGGTAAGTGCGGCCCCGGGTGACCGGATGCCGGCGGGAACCACCGTCATGCAGCTCGCCCGCCGGGACCGCCTGCGGGTAGTGATCGGCGTCGAGCCTGAGGATATGGGGCTGGTCAGGCCGGGGATGCCGGTGCTGGTCTCGTCGGTGTTCGACGAGAGACTTAAGATGGTGGGGCGGGTGGAAAAGGTTTTCGGCATGATCAACCCGCAGACGCGGCTGATTGACGTTACCGTCACACTCGGACCGGGGCGCGCGGCCGCTCTGGTGGCGGGAACGCGGGTGAAAGGGGTCATCACCGTCAGCCGGCGGAAGGGGTATGCGGTCCCCCGGAGCGCGGTCCTGAAAGATGCCGGCGGCGCCTATCTCTTTGTGGTGCGCAATGGCCGGGCCCATCGCGTTGCCGTGACCCCCGGAATCGAAAGCAACGGCATGGTGGCGGTGAGTGGCATGCTTGCTCCGGGAGACAGGGTGGTAACCGTGGGGAATTATGAACTGCGCGAGGGAATGGCGGTAAGGGAGGGAGGGAAATGAGCCTCTTTACCAGCTGGGTGCAGGCCCATCGGCGCTCCATTCTCTTCCTGGTCCTGATGATGGCGGTGGCCGGAGGGGCCATCTCCTTCCGGTTGCCGGTCGCCCTTTTCCCCAGCGTCGATTTCCCCCGGGTCGTCATCTCCCTCGACGCGGGAGACCGGGCCGCCGAACTGATGGAGCTCCAGGTGACCCGTCCCGTGGAACAGGCGGTGCGGGCGGTGCCGGGGGTAGCGTCGGTCCGCTCCACCAGCAGCCGGGGGAGCGCCGAGATTTCGGTGAACTTCGGGTGGGGGACCGACATGATCTCCGCCATGCTCCAGGTGGAATCGGCGGTCAGCCGGGTCCTTCCGGTCCTTCCGGGCGGGACGTCTTTCGAGGTGAAGCGGATGGACCCGACGGTGTTTCCGGTACTCGCCTACAGCCTCACCTCCGCCACCAGATCCCAGATCGAACTTTACGATATCGCCCGCTACCAGCTGGTCCCCCTCCTTTCCAGCGTCAACGGGGCTTCGCGGGTCCAGGTGACCGGGGGGCGCCGGGAAGAGTACCGGGTGACGGCGGATCCGGCCCGTCTCCAGGCCTACGGGCTCACCCTCGGCGACGTGGCCCGGACCCTTTCGGCAGCCAACGTGATTACCGCCGTCGGCCGCCTGGAGGACCACTACAAGCTCTACCTGGCCATGGTCGACACCCGGCTCACCACCCTGGACGAGATCCGCCAGACCATCGTGAAAAGCGGCCCCAACGGGGTCGTCCGCCTGGAAGAGATTGCCGACGTGCAACGGGATACCGTCCCCCAGTGGCAGCGGGTAACCGCCGACGGCCGGGACGCGGTACTGATCAACGTCTACCAGCAGCCGGGGGGAAACACCGTCCGGATCGCTCGGGAGATCAAGGCCAAGCTAGCCTCCTTCCGGTCCCAGCTCCCGTCGGGGGTGACGATCCGCACCTGGTACGACCAGAGCGAGCTGATCGTCAATTCGGCGGCCAGCGTCCGCGACGCCATCATCATCGGGGTGATCCTCGGGGCGGCGGTGCTGCTGCTCTTTCTGCGCAGTCTCAAGATCACCCTCGTCGCCATTGTAGTAGTTCCGACGGTGCTGGCGGCCACCATCGTCCTGCTCCATCTCCTCGGCATGAGCTTCAACATCATGACCCTCGGCGGCATGGCGGCGGCGGTGGGGCTCATCATCGACGACGTCATCGTCATGGTGGAGCATATCATCCGCCGTCTGCGGGGGGGCCGGGGGGACCACGAAGGACGGGTCATGGCGGCGGCCCGCGAATTCGCCCAGCCGCTGGCCGGGTCCTCTTCCGCGACCATCGTCATCTTCCTCCCCCTGGCCTTTCTGAGCGGGGTCACCGGCGCTTTCTTCAAGGCACTTTCGGTGACCATGGCGGCGGCACTGATCATCTCTTTCCTGATCACCTGGCTCGCCATCCCCATCCTGGCCGACCATCTGCTGGGTGAGAAGGAGGCCCATCGGGAGGAGGGGGGGGCGATCACGATCCGGGTCCACTGCGTCTATGAACGGCTCATGGCACCGCTTATCCGGCGGCCGGCGCTGGTCCTCGCCGGCATAGTCCCGCTCCTGATCCTCGGCTATGTCGGGTACCGCCAGGTGGGATCGGGCTTCATGCCGGTCATGGACGAAGGGGGGTTCATCCTCGACTACCGGACCCCGCCGGGCACCGCCCTTTCGGAAACCGACCGGCTGCTCCGCCAGGTGGAGGCAATCATCAGGGCGACCCCCGATGTGGAGACCTATTCCCGCCGCACCGGCGCCCAGCTCGGCGGCGGCCTCACGGAGGCCAATACCGGCGATTTCTTCATCCGCTTGAAACCGCTGCCGCGCCGCCCCATCGACGTGGTGATGGACGAGATTCGAGGCAAGGTCGAACGGCAGGTGCCGGGGCTAAGGATCGAACTGGCCCAGCTGATGGAAGACCTGATCGGCGACCTGACCGCCGTCCCCCAGCCGATCGAGGTGAAGCTCTATGCCGACGACCAGCGGCAGCTCTTCTCCGTCGCTCGCCGGGTGGCGGACGCCATCGGCAGAATCCCCGGGGTGGTGGATGTCCGTGACGGCATCGTCCTGGCGGGGGACGCCCTCGACATCCACGTGGATCGGACCAGGGCGGCCCTGGAGGGGGTGGATCCCGACGCGGTTACCGGGATGGTGCGGGAGTATCTTTCCGGGGTGGTCACCACCGAGGTGCAGGAAGGGATCAAGATGGTCGGGGTGCGGGTCTGGATCCCGCCGGAGAAGCGCACCACCGAGCCGGACATCGGTTCGTTCCTGCTTCGTGCTCCGGACGGCCATCTCTTCCCGCTGCGGCGGGTCGCCACGATAACCCCCGTCACCGGCCAGCCGGAAATCACCAGCGAGAACCTGAAGCCGATGGTCGCCGTAACCGGCCGGATCAGCGGCCGGGACATGGGGTCGGTCGTGCGGGAGGTTCGCCGGGTCCTCGGGCAAGCCGGCCTGATCCCCCGGGGAGTCTATTTCGAGCTGGGGGGGATGTACCGACAGCAGCAAATCGCGTTCCGGGGGCTCATCGGCGTCTTTGTCGCCGCCCTGGCACTGGTCTTCCTGCTGCTGCTCTTCCTCTACGAGCGGTTCCGGATCGTGCTGGCCATTGCCGTCATTCCCCTGCTGTCGCTGTCGGCGGTCTTTGTCGGGCTCTGGCTCACCGGCACCGAACTCAACATCTCGGCCATGATGGGGATGACGATGATCGTCGGGATCGTCACCGAGGTCGCCATCTTCTACTTCTCGGAGTACCGGGAACTCCTGGAGACCACGGAACCGCTCTCGGCACTGGTGGAGGCAGGAAAGAACCGGATGCGGCCGATCGTCATGACCACCGTCGTGGCAATCCTCACCCTCCTCCCGCTGGCCCTTGCCATCGGCCAGGGTTCGGCCATGCAGCAACCACTGGCGATCGCCATCATCTCCGGGCTGTTGATCCAGGTGCCGCTCGTCCTGGTCGTCCTGCCGGGGATCTTTACGCTCTTGTCTTCAGAGAAGAGAAAGCCATGCAGGGTAAAGGAAGCAAAGTGATGCAACGATTTCCGGAAAATACAAATCCAGTACCGAGACCCGCCGGCAGAAGAGCGTTATCCGGGGTTGACTTTTTCCTGCAGGCACCTTATCATGTGAATACATATTCGCATAAGGATTTGTCATGCTCCCCAGGAAAAGCACCCGGATACGCAAGGAAGAGATCGTTCAGGCGGCCCTCAAGGTCGTCGGCGCCCGGGGGGCAAGCGCCCTGACCATCGCCGCCATCGCCGAAGTGGCAGGAATGAGCGAGGCCAACATCTACCGGCATTTCGGCGGGAAGCAGGAGATCCTCACGGCCCTGGCGGATTTCATCGGTTCCGAGGTCATGGGGAAGGCGGCCGCCATCGCGGCCGGGAGCCGCTCTCCCCTTGAAAAGCTGCACACCATCTTCACCTCCCACATCGCGCTGATCGCGGAGCTGCCGGGAATCCCCCGCTTCATCTTCTCCGAGGAGGTCCATCTCGGCGACCGGGAGCTTTCCAGCTTCATCGCCATGCGGATGGGGAGCTACGTGGAGACCCTTACCGGCATCATCGCGGCGGGTATCGCCGAAGGAGAGATCAGGGACTCCCTATCTCCCCGGGAGACGGCCCTGACGCTCCTCGGCATGATCCAGTTCACCGCCCTCCGCTGGACCGTCGGCGGCACCTCCTTTGACATCCGGGATGAAGCGGCCAGGCTCTGGGAGAACTTCCTTCACCTTATCCGGTAAATTTTTTTGCACCGTATGTGACCAAATGTTCACTTTACATTCTAAAACATGCATACAAGAGGGGACGCCATGAAGAGTCCGGCAATCACCATGGGGCTGTTCTTCCTGCTGTGCGGCAGGCTTTACGCGGCCGAGACGCTGACCCCGGACGAGGCCCTTGCCACAGCCCTGAAAAACCACCCCCAAACCATTGAGGCCCGTGCAAACGTATCCGTCGCCGAGGCACGGACGGGGATGGCCCTTGCCAACTATTACCCGCAGGTGACCATTGCCGCCGACTGGAGCAAGGGGCGCTCCTTCCTCACCCCCCTGGAGAGCATCAGGGAGACGGAGGTCCACACCGAGGCCCTGTACCTCCGACAGACCATCTACGATTTCGGCCGGACCGCAGGGGCGGTGGCGGCGGCGCGTGGAAACCGCATTGCCGCCACCGAGGCCCTCGCCGTGACGCGGCAGGATGTGGCGTTCCGGGTGCGGGGCGCCTACTACCTCGTGCTCGCCGCGGAGAAGCAGGTTGCCGCAACCCGGGAGACCGTCGCGGCAAGGGAGGCGGTGTTTCGCCAGGCCGAGGAGTTCTTCAGGCAGGGGATCAGGGCGAAGGTGGACGTGGCCCGGGCCGAGGCGAACCTCTACGGGGCGCGGACCGCCCTCATCCGGGCGGAGAACAACCGGGAGCTCGCCCGGGTCGAGCTGGCCAACGCCATGGGGCTCCCCTCTCTTGAGGGGCGCCCCCTCGTGGAGCCTGCCGTCCCCCCGGCGCCGCTGCCGGAGCTCGACAAGAGCCGCCGGGAGGCCTTTACCGCCCGGGCCGAGCTCAAACGGATCGCCGCCCTGGAGAGTGCGGCGACGGCAACCCTGAAGAGCGCCAGGAGCGGCTATCTCCCCATCCTGTCGGGGACGGCGAGCGTCGGCTACGCCGACCGGAACTTCCCCCCCGGCGGCAACGTGTGGGGTGTGGGACTGAACCTCACCGTGCCGCTTTTCTCCGGGTTTTCCACGGTGGAGCAGGAGCGGGAGGCCGCCGCCTCACTGCGGGGTGTCGAGGCCCGGAAGGATAACCTGAAGCTGCAGGTCGTCAAGGAAGTGGAATCTGCCTGGCTCGGCGTCAAGGAGGCAGCGGCCCGCATCGAATCGACGACAAAGGAGGAGGAGGCGGCCAGGGAGCATCAGGCCCTGGCCATGGGGCGCTACAAGGAGGGGGTCGGGAGCATCATCGAGGTGACCGATGCCCAGTCCCAGGCCCTCGATGCGGAAACGGCCCATATCCAGGCGGTCTACGACTACCATACCGCCTTGGCCCGTCTCGACCGGGCCGTGGGAAGAGAATGAACAGCACGATCGGCGAGGAGCAAACCATGAAGCTAAACACCCTGGCACGAAGGAAGAAGTACCTGATCTGGCCCGTCGCCCTTGTGGCCGTGATCGTTGCGCTCAAGGCGACCATCCTCGCCCCGCCGAAGGTCGCGGTGGCGAAGGTCGAAAGGCGGGATCTGACGGCCCGGGTCTACGGCAACGGCACCGTCGAGGCAAAGGTCGTCGTGGGGGTATCGAGCAAGATCACCGGGAGGATCGTGGAGCTGTACGCCGATCAGGGAGACCGCGTGCGACGGGGACAGCTCCTCACCAGGCTCGAAAACTACGACTTCATTCAGCAGGAGCACCAGTCGGAGGCGGGGGTAACCAGGGCCGCCGCCGCCATCGACGTGGAGCGGGCCAACCTCCGGAAGGCCCGCGCCAACCTCGCCCTTGCGGAGAAAAACGCCCGGCGCTTCAGGACCCTCGCCGACAGGAACCTGGTCGCCCAGCTGGAGGCCGAGCAGTACGAAAACGCCTGCAAGGTCGCCCGGGAGGAGGAGTCCCGCTGCACCGCGGCGCTGGCGGCGGCACAGATGGAGCAAAAGGCCAACCGCGCCAACCTCGGCTTTGCCCGAAGCAGGGTGGCCGACACCCTCATCTATGCGCCGCAGGATGGGGTCATCATCGCCAGGGAGCTGGAAAAGGGGGCCACCGTGACGCCGGGGCTCGCCATCTTCACCCTGGCCGATCCGCAAACCGTCTGGGTCAAGACCAACGTGGACGAATCGCAACTGAAAGGGGTCGCCGTCGGGAAGCGCGCCGCCATCACCCTCCGCTCGGCCCCCGGCGAAGAGCTTCCCGGCCAGGTGGCCCGCCTCGGGCGGGAGAGCGACCGGGTGACCGAAGAGTTGGAGGTGGACGTGGCCTTCACCCCGCCGCTTGCAAACTTCCGACTGGGAGAGCAATCGGAGGTGTATATCGTCACCGAGGAAAGGATGAAGGTCCCCTCCATTCCCGCCGCCGCCCTCGTCTCCCGGGGGAAGAAGCGCGGCGTGTTCGTTGTGAACGACGGGAGGCTCAGATTCCGGGAGATCTCGGTCGGGATCGAGGATCGGCGCGGCCTTGTGGAGGTGCGGGGCGGGCTTGAGGGGAGCGAGCGGATCGCCCTGGCGCCGCAGCCGGAGATGGCCAAATTCGAAGACGGCATGCGGGTGAGGGTTGCGCCATGAACCTCGCCGTCCGGGACATCCGCTACCACCGGGGGCGTTTCATCCTCACCTCCGTCGGGCTGGGGCTCCTCCTCGGGGTGGTGATGAGCATGGGGGGGATCTACCGGGGGCTCTTCGCCGACGCCCTCTCCATCAGCCACGCCACCCGCGCCGACCTCTGGGTGGTGCAACAGGAGACGAGCGGCCCCTTTGCCGCCATCTCCCGCATCCCGGAGGATATCCGCTACCGGATCGCCGCGGTTCCCGGGGTGGCGGAGGCCTCCCCCCTCTCCTTCCAGACCGTCCAGATCGAGCGCCGGGGAAAGCCGTTTCGCTTCTTCCTCGTGGGGTACGATTTGAACGGCTTCGGCGGGCCGCCCACCATCATCGCCGGCCGGGGCATCCGGCAGAAGCACTACGAGATGGTCGTCGCCCAGGGGATGAAGATGGGGCTCGGCGAGAAGATCCGCCTGGGGCTCCACGACTACACCGTGGTCGGGATCACCGGGAAGATGGTCTCCTCTAGCGGCGACCCGGCGGCCTACGTGGGCCTGGCCGATGCCCAGGAGATCCAGTTCAAAAGCAACAACGACGCCATCAGGAACCAGCGGGAGCGGATCGCGGCCCGCCTTGCCGGGCTCCCGACCCTTTCCCCGCCCCAGACGAAGCTCCTCCGGCAGAACATCACCGCCCTGACGGAGTCGACCCACACGGTGAACACGGTGGTGGCGCGGCTTGCCCCCGGCGCGAACCTGCAGGAGGTCCAGGAGCGGATCGGCCGCTGGAACCACTTCCGGGCCATCTCCGACGGGGAGCAGACCGAGATCCTCACCAAGGGGATGATCGAGAAGGCCCGGATGCAGCTGGGGCTCTTCCGGATCATCCTCCTCGTGATCTCGGCGGTCATCATCTCCCTCATCATCTACACCTCGACCATCGACAAGATCCGGACCATTGCCACCCTGAAGCTGATCGGCGCCCGGAACCGGGTCATCGTCGGCCTGATCCTCCAGCAGTCGCTCCTCATGGGGGTAATCGCCTACGCCATCGGCTACGGCGTCATCTCTCTCACCTACGACAGATTCCCGCGCCGGGTGGAGCTGGTCGCCAGCGACCTGCAATCACTCTTTGTCATCGTCATCGGCATCTGCACGGTTTCGAGTTTCGTGGGCATTCGAAAGGCGCTCAAGGTGGAGCCGGCCGAGGCCCTTGGAGGGTAAGATCATGTACGCAGTGGAAGTCGAAAGGCTGACAAAGATCTACGGCCACGGCGAGACGGCGGTTACGGCCATCGCCGACGCATCACTACAGGTAAAGCCGGGAGAGCTGGTCGCCATCCTGGGGCCGTCGGGATCGGGAAAAACCACCCTCCTCACCTCCATCGGCCTCATCAACGAGCCGACCCGCGGCAGGGTCATCCTCGACGGGACGACCATCGCCGACGACGGGTGGCGCAAGGGGCTCGACCTGAAGAGGGTCCGCCGGGAGAAGATCGGCTTCATCTTCCAGGCCCACAACCTGATCCCGTTTCTCACCGCCCTGGAGAACGTCATGGTGGCGCTGGAGATAAACGGCATGGCCAGGAGGGAGGCGAGAGCCCGGGCCACCGAGCTCCTCGAAGCGCTCAACCTCGGCCACCGGCTGGAGACCTATCCCGCCTTTCTCTCCGGCGGCGAGGCGCAGCGCGTCGCCATCGCCCGGGCGCTGGCCAACCGGCCGAAGGTGATCCTGGCCGACGAGCCGACCGCGGCGCTTGACACCGAGAACGGCAAGAACGTCATGGCGCTTCTGAAGAAGCTGGCGGTGGAGCACCGTTCGGCCATCCTGGTCGTCACCCACGACCACCGGATGGTGGAGGGGTTCGACCGGATCTTCGACGTACGCGACGGAAGGATCATGGGGGAGAGGTAGAAGGAGGGTTGCAGCAGTACCTTCAACCAACGGCCCGGCAAAAATGCCGGGCCGTTGTCGGTTGCCCGATGTGGAAGGAAGTGGCTACGAGGCGAGCCTGAACCGGGTGACGAGGGCCTGGAGCTCCTCGGCCAGCCGGGCGAGCTGCTCGGCGGCCTGGGCGGACTCCTCGGCCCCCCGGGCCGTGTGCTGGACCACGTCGGTGATCTGCTGGATGTTGTTGTTGATCTCGGCGGTGGTGGCGGTCTGCTCCTCCGCGGCGGTGGCGATCTGGCTCACCTGCAGGGTGACGCCGCCGATCTGGTCGAGGATCGCGCTCAGGGCGTCGCCCGACCGGGCAGCGTCGCCCGTCCCGGTCTCCACCTCTCTGACCCCTTCCTCCATGGAGGCCACCGCCCCCTTGGTCTCCCCCTGGATCGCCTTGATCATCAGGGCGATCTCCTTGGTCGCCCTGGTGGTCCGCTCGGCCAGGGCCCGGACCTCGTCGGCAACGACCGCAAAGCCGCGCCCCTGCTCGCCGGCCCGCGCCGCCTCGATGGCGGCGTTCAGTGCCAGGAGGTTCGTCTGGTCGGCTATATCCTCTATGGTGCCGATGATCTCACCAATCTGGTCGCTGCGGGAGCCGAGGCTCTCCACCGTCCGGGCCGAGGAACGGACCCGCTCGGCGATCCGGTTCATGACCGTGAGGGTCTCCTGGACCACGGTCGATCCGGTTTCGGCCCGGTCGTTGGCGTGGCGGGAGCTGTCGGCCGCCATACTGCAGTTGTGGGCGATCTCCGCCGACGTGGCGGCCATCTCCTCGCTGGCGGTGGCGACGGTGGCCGCCTGCTGGGCCACCTCCTCCGCCCCGGTCGACATCTGGGTGGCGGTGGCGTGGAGCTGGGTCGCCGCCGCGGTGACCTGGGAGGCGTTATGGGCCACGAGCGAAATGATCTCGTTGATCCGGTCCGCCGTTACGTTCACATCCCGGGCGAGGAGCCCCATTTCGTCGCAGGTGGTGATGTCGGCCCGGGCGGTCAGGTCGCCGGAGGCGACCCGGTTGAGGACATCGAGCACCTTGTTGAGGGGACGGCCGATGGAAGCGGCGATGGCGGAGCCCGCAAGAAGGGACAGAACGGTCGCCGCCAGGACGATGGACACCATGACGGCAAAGTCACGGCGGTACGTCCTCATGTCGGCGGCGTACGCCGCCTCACCTTCCTTGATGTTGTAAGCGACCAGCGTCGAGGCGGCCCGGGCCGGCTTGTCGTAAAGCGGGGCGACCTTCTCCGTCGCAAAGGCCACCGCCTCGGCACGGGCCGCATTGCCGGAGGCGGCGGCCGAGGTAGCCATCTCCGCAAGCTTTTTCCCCTGGACCAGATAATCCTCGAATCCCGCCTTGAAGACGGCGATCTGCTCCTTCTCGGTGGCGTCCAGATCGTCCTTCAGATACGCGTCGAGACCGCTCTTCACCGCGTCGGCATGGGTCTGGAACTCCTGGCCCTTGGCGGCAACCTTCGCCTGGTCGGCGAGGGCGAGCATGTAGACCAGCGACAGCCGCATCTGGAGGAAGTTATTCTTGAGCTCGGACAGAAGCGCCACATGCTTCATGCTCCCGTTGGATGTGGAAATCCCGGCGCTGGTGCTCCGCATGCCGTGAAGCCCCATGGCGCCGACCACGAGCAGTGCCAGGCAGAACCCCACCGCCATGACGAGCAGTTTGCTGCGAACCCGAAGATTGCTCCATACCTCCATCAATTGACTCCTTTCATCCATGATCCGTGCAGTGGAGGGTGTGCCGCGTCGTTGAGGCGCTCACCGTACATGGACTCTTATCGGACAAGGGGAGAGAAACTTTAGCTTAGAATGGGATAATGTTGCAACATGCGCCCAAACCGCGTTGCAGTTTCGATCCAAGAGCTATTACCGGAGGCAACGCCCAGGAAATGAAAATTGCACTTTACCCCCTGATTTTGTATCATTTGGCGTTTTGTTATTCACCCGACCCAAAGGATCTGCAATGACGGTACGGCTACCGGCCGAATGGGAGGAGCAGGACGGCGTTCTCCTCGCCTGGCCCCATGAAGAGAGCGACTGGCTCCCCTGGCTCCCGATGGTGGAGCTGGTCTACGCCGAGATCGTGAAACATATCAGCCGGTTCGAAACCGCCCTGGTCGTGGCGGCCGACGGCGAGCGGACCGGGGCGATCCTCACCGCCGTCGGCGCGCGGATGGAGCGGGTCCGCCTCTTCGAGATCCCCACCAACGACACCTGGTCGCGGGACTTCGGCCCCATCACCATCGAGCGGGACGGCGCCCCCCTCCTCCTCGATTACGGGTTCAACGGCTGGGGTCTGAAATTCGCCTGCGACCGGGACAACCTCGTCACCCGGCGGCTCCGCCACGGCGGGGCCTTTGGCGCCACCCCCCTGGAGACCGTCGGGCTCATCCTGGAGGGGGGGAGCATCGAGAGCGACGGGGGGGGGGCGATCCTCACCACCGCCGAGTGTCTCCTGAACCCGAACCGCAACCCCCATCTGACCCGGGAGGAGATCGAGGCGACCCTGGGGGCCCAGCTCGGCGCCGACCGCGTGCTCTGGCTCGAAAACGGCTATCTGGCCGGTGACGACACCGACTCCCACGTCGACACCCTGGCCCGCCTCGCCCCGGACGACACCATCGTCCACGTCCGGTGCGACGACGCCGCTGATGAGCACTACACCCCCCTCTTCCTGATGGAGAAGGAGCTGAAAAGCTTTCGGACCGGGGAGGGAAAGCCGTACCGCCTCATCCCCCTTCCCTGGCCCCGGCCCTGCTACGACGAGGAGGGGGAGCGGCTTCCGGCCACCTACGCCAACTTCCTCGTCATCAACGGCGCCGTGCTGGTCCCGACCTACGATGACCCGGCCGACGAAGCGGCGCTGGCGGCCATCGGCCAAGCGTTTCCGGGACGCGAGATCATCGGCATCGACTGCCACCCCCTCATCATCCAGCACGGCTCGCTCCATTGCGTCACCATGCAGATCCCCAAAGGAGTATTGCCATGAAAACCGTAACCGTCGGCCTCGTCCAGCAGAGCTGCACGACCGACAAGGACCTCAACCTCGCCAAGAGCATCGAGAACATCCGCAAGGCCAGCGTCCTCGGCGCGAATCTCGTGGTGCTCCAGGAGCTCCACTGTGGTCCCTACTTCTGCCAGAACGAGGATACCGGCCACTTCGACCTGGCCGAGGAGATCCCCGGACCTACCACCGAACTGCTCGGCTCCGTGGCGAAGGAGTTCGGCGTGGTGCTCGTCTCCTCCCTCTTCGAGAAGCGCGCGCCGGGCCTCTACCACAACACGGCGGTGGTCTTCGAGAAGGACGGTGCAATCGCCGGGAAATACCGCAAGATGCACATCCCCGACGACCCCGGCTACTACGAGAAGTTCTACTTCACCCCCGGCGACCTCGGCTTCGAGCCGGTGCGGACCTCGGTGGGAAAGATCGGCGTCCTCGTCTGCTGGGACCAGTGGTACCCCGAAGCGGCGCGCCTCATGGCCCTGGCCGGCGCGGAGCTACTCGTCTACCCCACCGCCATCGGGTGGGACCCCCGGGACGAGGATGAGGAGAAGATCCGCCAGAAGGAGGCGTGGATCACCATTCAGCGTGCCCACGCCGTCGCCAACGGCCTGCCGGTAGTAAGCGTCAACCGCGTCGGTCACGAGCCCGATCCCTCAGGCCACCTGCCGGGGGCCCAGTTCTGGGGTTCCAGCTTCGTGGCCGGCCCCCAGGGGGAGATCATCGCCCAGGCGTCCAACGATAAGGAGGAGCTTCTCATCACCGAGGTGGACCTGGAGCGGAGCGAGTCGGTCCGCCGGATCTGGCCGTTTCTGCGCGACCGACGGATCGAGGCTTACGGCGATCTGCTGAAACGCTACCGGGATTGAAGGACCCAATCATGGCGCTCAACGAGAAGGAAATCCTGGAGGCCCTCTCCAGCACGAGGGTCCTCACCTCCATGATCACCCCAGCGGTGCTCATCTCCGCCTGCGGCTCCCTCATCTTCTCCACCGCGGCCCGTCTCGGGCGGATCTTCGACCGGGTCAACAGCTACAAGACAGAGCTGGAGGGGCTCATCGCCGCCAAGCTCCCCTACCCCGAAGAGCGCTTCGCCTACCTGGAGCAGCAGCTCCAGCGGCAGCGGGTCCGCGCCCGCCTCATCCAGCGCTCCCTCGCCGCCCTCTATACCGCCACCGGCCTCTTCGTGGCGTCGAGCCTCGGCATCGCCTTCAACGTCGCCTTCGGCTCCGCGGCCACGAGCTGGATTCCGACCGCCATCGCCCTCCTGGGAGGGCTCTTCCTCTTCGCCTCCTGCGCGATCCTCCTCTACGAGAGCCGCCACAACCTCGCCTTCATCAACCGCCACCTCGATTTCATCGACTACCTGAGCAGGAGCTCCCGCGACAGGAAAGGGGACTCCTGAGACGGTCACCGGCCGTCCCCCGCTCCTGGCGATCGGCGAGAGATCCGCACCCCGGACGCAATAAGAGGGGAGAGCCATGGGGCCCTCCCCTCTTTCGCTTCCGGTCCCGCCGGTTACCCCTTCGTCCCGAACCTCCGGCGAAGCGCCCGACGATAGAGCTCCTCGTACTTCGCCGCCGCCTCCTCCCAGGTGAAGCGCTTCGCCATGGCGTTGGCGATGAGCCGTGCCATGGCGTCCTTGCGATGGTACCAGGTGTGGACCGCCCAGCCGACCGTGTCGAAGAGGGCGCCGGCATCGAGGCTCCAGAACTTGAAGCCGGTGCCGGCGAGGCGCGCTTCGTCGAAGTTCTCCACGCTGTCGTCGAGCCCCCCCGTGGCCCGGACGACCGGCAGGGTCCCGTAGCGGAGCGAGTACATCTGGTTCAGGCCGCACGGCTCGAAGGCGCTCGGCATGAGGAAGAAGTCGGCACCCGCCTCGATCCGGTGGGCCAGCGGATTGTCGTAGCCGACGCGGATGGCGAATCTTTCGGGGTGGGCGGCCATGATGTCGCCGAAGTAGAAGTGGGCCCACGGCTCGCCGGCGCCGAGCATCACCACCTGGAGATCGAGGGCGAGGATGCGGGGAATCGCCTCGGCAAAAACATCGATCCCCTTCTGCTTCACGAGCCGCGAAACAAGCCCGAAGAGCGGCACGTCGTCCCGCTCCTGCAGCCCGAAGGCGCGCTGCAGGTCGCGCTTGCAGAGCCTTTTCCCCGCAAGGTCGGCGGCCGAGTAGTTCGCCGCAATGAAGGGGTCGGACTCCGGGTTCCAGTCGTCGTAATCGACCCCGTTCAGGATCCCCACCAGGTCGGCGGCCCGCTCCCTCACCACGCCGTCGAGTCCCCAACCATACTCCGGGGTCTGCATCTCCCGGGCATACCCCTCGCTCACGGTATTGAGGGCCGTCGCGTGGTAGATCCCCCCTTTCAGGAGATTCACCTCGCCGTCCTTCTCCAGACCGAGGAAGGTGAAATGCTCCCAGCCGACGCCGAGGACATCCATGGCCCCCTCGTAGAAGTTCCCCTGGTGCTGCATGTTGTGGACGGTGAGGACCGAGGCGCTCCGGGCGAAGCGGGGGTCGTCCCGGTAGAGGGTGTTGAGAAAGAGCGGCACGGCGGCGGTGTGCCAGTCATGGGCGTGGATGATGTCGGGGGTGAAGCCGATCATCTTCGGCAGCTCCATGGCGGCCCGGGAGAGGAAGATGAAACGGTTGTCGTTGTCGAGGAACCCTACGTTGTCGACCTCGTAGAGGCCGTCGCGGCCGTAGTACCCCTGGTGCTCCAGGAAGTAGACCGGCACGTCACTCCCCGGAAGTCGCCCTTCCCAGACGCCGCAGTACTGCTCGCCGATGATACCCATCGGCACCACGAGTATCCCCGGCAACTGCTTCAGGCCGTACTTTTCCCGATCGACCTTGTAGTAGCGGGGCATCACCACCCGCACATCGTGCCCCAGGCGCTCCAGGTGCTTCGGGAGCACCCCCACCACGTCGGCGAGCCCCCCTTCCTTGGCGAACGGGACACACTCCGAGGCGGCCATGAGGATCTTCAGCTTTTTCATTTATTACTCCCGCGACAATGAGGATCCCGAAACAGGCGGTTTTCGGGCTGACAGGCTCAGGCGGTGGATTGTACCCCGAACCTTTTCCGCCAGCCAAGCCAAAAACGTGATGCGGCGCGATTCTGGCGTTGGTGCGGAGCCGCTTCTGTGGTATCACTCTGGAGAGAACCGAACAAGGAGATCACAATGACCGATACACCCAAATCGTCAGGCGAACGCCACATCGAGCGGGTCATGGACGGGCTCGATCCCTCCTCCGAGCGCTTCCAGGTGCTGCAGAGCGCCAAACGGTTCAAGTCGTCGTGGGTGGAGCTGGGAGACAGGCTCCTCGCCGTCGGCTCCCGCAATCTCTACCGCGAATGGGGTTACGGAAGCTTCGAGGAGTACTGCACGAGGGAGATCCGGATCAAGAAGGAGACCGCCCAGAAGCTGACCCTCGCCTACCGCTTCATAGAGAAGCACGAGCCGGAGATCCTGGCCCGCAGGGAGGAGCCGCGGCCACTTCCCGACTACCGATCCATCGACCTGCTGCGCCAGGCCCGGGAGGAGAAGGGGTTTTCCGACGAGGAGTACGCCGACCTGCGCAAAAGCATCGTGGAGCAGGAGCGGAGCCACCCGACGGTCTTGAAGCAATTTCGGGAGGTGGCGAAAACCCGCGAGGAGCCGGTGCGGGACCCGGCGGTGCCGCTGCGGGCGGCCCTGGCAGCGGCCCGGCGGCTAGGCACCGCCCTGGATGGCGTGGCGGAGCTCCCCGGCGGCTACCGCGAGCTCGTGGGAGAGCTCATCGCCCACCTGGAGGGGGAACTGGAGACGTCCGAAGTCCGGGTGGAATAGGAATAATCTTCCGGGGTAACAAGGATTGAAATGAGAAGAGGCGACGGGAACTCCCGTCGCCTCTTCTGTTTTGCCATGTTTCAGGTTTTGCCCAGTCCCGAGCCCCGACTTAATGCTTCTGCTCTACTGCCTTCCTGGACGGGCCGTTCATCCGGATCGCGGCGGAGAATTCCATCCAGAAGATCAGGTAGATGGAGATCATCAGGGAGAGTCCGATGTTCTGGTTTTCGGCGCCGAGGGCCTTGGCCAGGATCGGAGAGGCGAAGCCGGCGCCGAGGCTCCCGGTGGCATGCTCGAGGAAGTAGAAGACCGGGAGGGTGAGGGCGGTGCCGACCACCATGATGGTGATGCCACGCCCCCGCTTGACCCAGTATTTGGGGGAGAAGCCGTACATCCGCATGAAGATCACCACCCAGATGATCCAGACCGAGTAGTCGACGGCGGCGTCCGGAAGAGCCAGTTTCGCCTTCACCAGTACCACCTCCAGGACGGTGACGACACCCAGGAGAATGAACATCCAGGAGAACTTCTCGTTGGCCTGGGTCTGCCAGTTGCGGCTGTCGGGGGCCGGCGACTCCTTTATCGAGTGATTGTGGGTACCGAGGGCCGAGAAGAGAATGGCGAACCAGATCCCAGCGTTGTGAAAAAGGAGCGACGAGTGGTTTCCGGCGACGTTGGCGATGCGGGACATCGGATCGCGGGCGAAGTCGGCGGCAATTCGCATCAGGAAAAGGTTTGCCAGAATGGAACAGGTGGTGATGACCGCCAGGGTAAAGAGCCGGCGGGGGAGCAGATAGGGGTCGACGCGGTCCGGGAAGCCGAGAATGAAGGCGAACCAGATCAGATACATGATGAGCGGGATGCCGTAGGTGATGCCGTACACCGCATCACCGGCGAAGTCCCCCGCCTGGGCGTAGATGACGTACTTCTCCTTGACGTTGGGGTCGGTGTTGGCCGCTTTCACCACGTCCTTGGGCATCAGCTTCACATGGGGAAGGAGCCCCATGGCGTACCAGCCATGATCCCCCTGGGTGGTATCGACGACCCAGTACTGGTTACCCATCATGTCGTCGAGTCCCTGGAACAGTTTCATACTGAAGGCGGCGCACAGCGAGACCACCACTAAAAGCAGGATTGCGTTCTTGATACTCATCGGCATCTTCGTATCCTCCGTGGAGGAAAACCGGGCTTTCCCCCGGAGTTCCCCTGGCAACTGGTTGGTGGAAGTGTGGAAGTTCTATTCCTTGTGGCTGGTCCAGAACATCGACACGGCATTGGCGGCGAACAGACCGTAGAGCCACATCGTGTTCCAGGCCGGGCCGGACCAGTGACTGCCGTGGCCCCCCCCGACGACTCCCGAGGCAATGATGATGCCGATCATCGCCGTCCCGGCTACCATCGCCACCGCGCGGAGGATGGAACTGTTCCGCCAGGTGTGCCGCTCAAGTTGCTCGATCCTTGCCAGCAGTTCAAGCTCTCTTTCGCTCATCTCTTTTCTCCTTTACGACTGAAATGACGATCAATGACGCAACAAGTGTTAGCGCGTACAGGATGTACGGACCGTGCAGATGAAGGGAAAGATTGTAAAGCATGGCAGCCTCCTTTGTTTAGTTCAGCACTTCGCCGGGGTCAGCACTTCATGGGGGAAGCGTTCGGCCAGTTCCTGGTACTTCATGCACTCGCGGTACCGGCAGCTGCAGAACTTTATGATCATGTTGACGTCGTGGGGAGAGATATAGCCGCAACCCACGTCGCAGATGTCATCACTCTTGCCGTAGAAGGGGCAGACAATTCCGTCCTTCATGGAAACCTCTATGCGAAACCGTATCGGCTAACTGATGCGCATGGGAGTGAAGCAGGATCACCTGGTCGTCACCATCCCCCACTTCGCCCATGCTTGAAGGAGTAACTGTAAACGGTAAGAGCAACCTGTATACCAAAACAGTAAAATCATTTTCGGCAATCGAAAAATTACTGCATTTTCAATGCATTACACACGGAATCACTGGCCCCGGGCGCGCCGGGCGAACCAAACGGCAAAACACCGTTTTTTGCAAAGGCGCGAGAAAGAGGTGAGAGATCATGGCGGAAGCGTTCGCGCCGTATACGACGAAAAAGAACACGAAGTGGAGTTTGTAGAACTATCTTGAAGGGTTAGAAACAGGCCGCCTCCCTGCTTGCAGTCATGCAAGGGGAGGCGGGGGGAGTTTTGCAGAAATGCAAAGAGAGGGGAAGGGAGGGACTTTACGCGAAATCCTCCCGCCGAAGCTGGTACTTCTTGATCTTGCGGTAGATGGTCGCCATGTTCATCCCCGCCTCCCGGGCAGCCGCTTCGACGTTGCCGCGGTTCTTCCGCAGGAGCCCCTTGAGGTACTCGAGCTCGAACCGGGAGAGGGCGACGGCATAGTCCCCCTCTTCCCCTTCCCCCTCGAAGCCGGAACCGGCCTCGCCGCTGCCGGCAGGAACGGGAATCTCGATGAACTGGGAGAGGACCGGGAGGGTGATGTACTCCTCGCTCTCCATGGCGGTGCACGCCTCGATCACGTTCTTGAGCTGCCGGATATTGCCGGGCCAGGCGAAGGCGGTGGCCGCCTCCAGCGCATCGTGATCGAGCCCCTTCAGGGCGGTGTCGAACTTGCGGTTCTGCAGGGTGATGAAATGGGCTGCCAGCAGCGGGATGTCGTCCCGGCGCTCCCGCAACGGCGGGAGGTGGATGTTGACCACGTTGAGCCGGTAGTAGAGGTCCTCGCGGAAGGCGCCGCTCTTCACCGCCTCCTTCAGGTCGGCGTTGGTGGCGGAGATGATCCGGACGTCCACTTTGGTCGGGGTCGTGTCGCCGATGCGGAGAAACTCCTGCTCCTGGAGGAAACGGAGAAGCGTCTTCTGCACGTTCATGGGGAGGTTCCCCACCTCGTCGAGAAACAGGGTCCCGCCGTCAGCCGCCTCCAGCAGCCCCTGACGGTTCTCCCTGGCGCCGGTGAACGCTCCCTTTTTGTAGCCGAAGAGCTCGCTCTCCAGGAGCGACTCGGGGAGCGCCCCGCAGTTGATGGCGACGTATTTCCTGTCCTTGCGGGGCGAGTTGTAGTGGATCGCCTCGGCGATCAGCTCCTTGCCGGTCCCCGACTCCCCGGTGATCAGCACCGAGGTGTCGCGCACCGCGATCTTCTCCACCCGCTCCAGCACGCTCTTGAGCCCCGTGGAGGCGCCGATGATGTTGTCGAACCGGAACTTGCCAACCAGCTTCTCCCGCAACTCCCGGTTTTCCTCCAGGAGCTGGGTATGCTTGAGGGCGTTCTTGACCCGGTAGAGGAGCTCCTCCGGCTCGAAGGGCTTGGTCAGCATGTCGTAGGCCCCCCGGCGCAGGGCCTGGATCGACATCTCCACCGTGGCGTAGGCGGTGATCATGATGACCGGGACCGTCGGGTCCTTCCCCTTTACCTTCTGGAGCACCTCCAGCCCGTCCATCCCGGGCATCTTGATGTCGGTCACCACCAGGTCCCACTCCCCCGCCCTGAACTCCTCCACCGCCTCGAAGGAACGGGTGTACCCCCTTACCGCATAGCCGCTGTCGGCGAGGACCGCTTCCATCATCCGGCAGAGCCCTTCTTCGTTGTCGATCAGCATGATCCGCTTCGCTTCAGACACGTCATCTCACCTCTTCCGAGTCATTTCGTCAACTTACAGCTCTTCCGGCGTCACCGGCAACCGCACGGTCACATCGGTCCCCTTCCCCACCTCGCTCTCGATGATGATCCGGCCGTGGTGCATCTCCACGATCTGCTTCGTGATTGCGAGCCCCAGGCCGGTCCCCCGGGCCTTGGTGGTGAAAAACGGCTCGAAGATCTTCTCCTGGTCCTCCCGGGCGATGCCGGCACCGGTGTCGCTGAAGACGACCCGCACGTACCCCTCGCCGTCGGGGGCGGTCTTCACCGTCAGCGTCCCCCCTTTGGTCATGGCGGCGCCGGCGTTGAGGATCAGATTGATCGCCACCTGGCGGATCTGATCGCCGTCGACCATGACCGGCGGGAGCTCCGGGGAAAATTCCCTGACGATGCTCACGTGATGCATGTCGGTGTGGTTGGCGGCAAAGTCGACGATCTGGCCGAGGAGATGGTTGAGATCGGTCGGCTCCAGCGACGGCTTCGGCGTCCGGGCGTAGGAGAGGAGATCCTGGACGATCTTCTTGCACCGTTTGCTCTCCCGCTTGATCTCGTGGATATACTTGAAGGAGGGCTCCTCTTCGGCGGTCTTCGACTCCAGGTAGGAAGCGTAGCCGAGGATGACCCCGAGCGGATTGTTGATCTCGTGGGCCACGCCGGAGGAGAGGACCCCGAGGGAGGCCATCTTCCCCTGCTGGGCGAGATTCGCCTCCATCTCCTTGTTCTGGCGGATGATGGCGGTCATCCGGTTGAAGGCGCCGGCCAGCTCCCCCAGCTCGTCGCTGGTCTCTACCTCCATCTGCTCGTCGAGCCGCCCCTTCTTGACCTGGCGGATCACCTCCATCATGTGGTTGATCGGATCGGTGAGGACCTTGGCGGCGAGGAAGACCAGCAGCGTCCCCAGGATCCCCACCACGATGATGATGACCGTCATGCTCCCGACGATCCGTCCCCGGATCAGGTTCGCCTCCTGGTAGAACTCGTCCTCGTAGGAGCCGACCGCCACGATCCACCCCCAGGGGCGGAAATAGTCATAACGGACGATCTTCATCCGGGGGTGACTCTCGCCGACGTTCTTCCACGGGTAGCGGATCCACCCCCGCTTCTTCTCCACCATCTCCCTGATGAACTTCCTGCCGCTGGAATCGACGGCGTTCAGGAAATTCTTCCCCTCCCCGTCGGGGTGGACGGTGAAGTTCCCCTTCTCATCCATGCAGAAGATATAGCCGGTCCGCCCCACCTTCTTGCTCTTGATCTTCTCCTTCAGCTCCTCGAAGGAGCGGCGCTCGAAGGCGAGGTTATCGTAGGTTTCCTCCAGGTACCCCCCTGCGGCGATGATCCAGTCCCACTGGGGGAAATAGCGGTACGCCACCACCTTCTTCCGGGGGTACTTGTCGCCCAGCACCGCGTTGCGCCAGGGATAGACGATGTAGAGGATCTCCCCCGGCTTCGACTTCAGGGCGTTCCGGCACATGATCCGGATGAAGGGGCGACCGTTCTCGTCTTTCTCGTTGTAGACGTTTTCCCCTTCCCGGGCGATGTGGACCTTCAGGTCTCCCCTGGTGGTCATGGCGTAAAGGTAGCCGGTCTCGCCGACGTTCACCCGCTTGAGGGCCTTTCGGGCCGCCTCCTGGGCGCTGCGGAGATCGATCTTGCCGCTTTCGTATTGGCGGTTTTCCGCCTCCACCACGTTGTAGGAAAGGTTCGTGAGGGTAGCGAGCTCCAGGCGGACGGTCCGCTCCTTGTCCTGCTTGTAGACCTGGAACTGCTGATGGTGGGAGTTGAGGAGGTCGATGGTGAAGCTGGCCATATGCTCCAGGTCGTCTCGCGCCGTCTGCGTGATCCCACGGTAGGCCTGTTTGGTGGAGATGTAGCTGATGACCCCGCCGACGACGATGATCGGGACCGTGACGAGCGGCAGCACCAGCACCAGCATCTTCCAGCGGAGCTTCAGGTTGTTCATGAAGGCGAACAGGTAACGGTGCATGGCCCTCTTCTATCCCTGCGGAGTCACGAAGGATATTATGTAAACGGCATAAAAAAAGCCAGCAGTATTTTGCATTTCTGCAAAACGGGGTGCGGCAACGGGGATAGGTATCTTCGATGAAATCAGGAGGGAAATGACCTGAAGGTGCCAGAGGTTACCCCCTGATCGGTGTAATTCAGGAATGACCAGTCTCAACGAACTGATGGAGGGACCTGACCAGCTTGAAAAGCGCTTCTCGGTCGAGTTCGACCTCGGCAGGCAGATCCTCGTAGCGAAACAGGGTTCCGTAAGGGGAGAGGATATCGAGATCGGCCAGGCCGGCTGGAAGCGGTTGTCCGGAATCTGCCAGAAGGTCCATCAGCAGGCGGAGGTTATGGGTTCTGGGATAGCCGATGCCAGCGTGGAAAAGCAAAGCCTAGAGAAATTTTTCCACGGCCTGTTGGCAATGAAACCCGAAGATTTCATCACTTACACGGTTGGATGAAAGTATTTCGGACAGGAGCGCCTCATCGTCGGCAGCCTTTTTGAGCAGGAGCATAGCCTGTTCATGCTGCCTCATAAATTACCTTCCCTTCCGTTTTTGCCCGATAATATACGTTGCCCGGGGTTTCAGCCCAATAATCGAACATCTCCTGGCTGACCACCAGCAGATCGACGGGGATACGAAGGGGGCTCAATGTCCGGTTAAGGCGCACCATCTCGGCAATGCGGTCCTTCACCTCGGCTTCGATGACGAGAATATCGATATCGCTGTCTTCACGTGCTTCTTTTCGGGCATGAGAGCCAAACAGGATGATTTTTTGCGGACGGGCAGTCTCCTTGAGCAACTCGGCAGCCCTGTCCAGAAGAGCTTGATCTATCATGGGCAACTCCATGCATTGATGCGTGTTAACAGGAAGGCTGGTGAAATTAGGATTATACAGGATTAACCGGGCAAATCAACAGGTTAGGGAATGGGCGACAGAAGCGCAGAAAGAGGATGCTCGTGAAGATCATCGGGGCATAGTTCTGCTTTGTCACATTAACCCCTTGCGATTCCCCTGTTTCAAACAAACGCCCTGACCCCGAGAATCTGCTCGCCGATGATCAGCTTCTGGATCTGGGAGGTCCCCTCGTAGATGGTGGCCACCTTGGCGTCGCGCAGATAGCGCTCCACCGGGTGGGCATTGGAGTAACCGTAGGCGCCGTGGACCTGGATGGCGTCGGTGGCGGCCCGCACCGCCGCCTCGCTGGCAAAGTACTTTGCCATGGAGGTTTCGAGGGTGTTGCGCTCGCCGCGGTTCTTGAGCTCCGCCGCCCGCAGGACGAGAAGCCGCGCCGCCTCCAGGTCCACCGCCATGCGGGCGATCATGTCCTGCACCAGCTGGAACGAGGCGAGGGGGCGGCCGAACTGGGTGCGGCTGCGGGTGTATGCCGTGCACGCCTCCACGCACCCCCGGAGGATCCCGACGCAGCCGGCGGCCACGCCGAAGCGGCCGTTGTCGAGGGCGCCGAGGGCGATCCGCAGCCCCTCGCCCACCGTCCCCAGAAGGGCACCGACAGGCACGCGGCACTCCTTCATGACGATCCCCGCCGTATTGGAAGCGCGCAGGCCGAGCTTTCCCCGGATCTCCGAGGTGGAGAAACCGGGCGACTTCGTCTCCACGAGAAAGGCGGCGGTCCCGTCGTGCCCCGCCGCTGGGGAGGTCCGGGCAAAGACGATCGCCACATCCGCCACCCCGCCGTTGGTGATCCAGGTCTTGGTGCCGTTCAGCACCCACCCGCCGTCCCGCCGCTCGGCCCGGGTGGCGATGCCGGCCGCGTCGCTTCCAGCCCCCGGCTCGGTGAGGGCGAAACAGCCGAGAAGCTCGCCACGGCAGAGGGGTGGGAGGTAGCGGCGCTTCTGCTCCTCGCTCCCCCAGCGGAAGATGACCTGCTGGACGAGCGACACCTGCACCGAGATGGTGGTCCGCACCGACGAGTCTCCCCGCCCCACTTCCTCGAAGAGTAGCGCATCGCTCACCCACTCCATCGCCCCCCCGCCGTACTCCCGCGGGATCACCCCGCCGAGGAGCCCCGCCTCTCCCATCTTCCGGATCGTCTCGGCGGGAAAGCGCTCCCGGGCGTCGTTCTCCCGGGCATGGGGAATGATCTCCGCCTCGGTGAACGCCCGGGCCCGGTCGCGGATCCTCTGCTGCTCCTCGGTCAGGGTAAAGTCCATGGTCTGCCTCCCTCTCCTTCCGTTGCATCGTATTTTCCCAGTATAACCGGGCTCCCGCCGGCGGCAACAACAGTCGAAACTTGTGGGGAGCCCGCGCTCTGGTATCGTTAATCTGAGGAAATGGCGAAACGGGGAGGTTGCACCATGGGCGACGTACTGAACTACATCGACGGGAAGTGGCTCCCTGCGGGGAGGGGGGAATGGTTCGAGAGCGTCAACCCGGCGGACAGCCGGCAGACCGT
Source organism: Geobacter sp. (assembly GCF_027327745.1). Classification (GTDB taxonomy): domain Bacteria; phylum Desulfobacterota; class Desulfuromonadia; order Geobacterales; family Geobacteraceae; genus Geobacter. The sequence goes on along the minus strand of NZ_DAHVYG010000041.1, from coordinate 23,032 downwards.
GGCGCGGGTGACCCGCTCCGGGAGGGAGGATGTAGACCGTGCCGTGGAAGCGGCGCGCTCCGCCTGGCGCACCTGGCGGCTCGTCCCGGCGCCGCGGCGTGGCGAGCTCCTCTTCCGCACGGGGGAGATCCTGATCCGGCGCAAAGAGGAGCTCGGCGAACTCGTCACCCGGGAGATGGGGAAGGTGCTCGCCGAAGGGCTCGGCGACGTGCAGGAGGCGATCGACATGGCCTTCTACATGGGGGGGGAGGGGCGGCGCCTGGCCGGCGAAACGGTGCCGTCGGAGCTCCCCGACAAAGAGTGCAGGAGCGTCCGGGAGCCGGTGGGGGTGACGGCGCTCATCACGCCGTGGAACTTCCCCACCGCCATTCCCGGCTGGAAGCTCTTCGCGTCCCTCATCTGCGGCAACACCGTGATCCTCAAACCCTCCTCCGACACCCCCGCCTGTGCCGCCGCCCTGGTGGAGGCACTGGAGGCGGCGGGGGCCCCGGCCGGGGTGGTGAACCTCGTGAACGGCCCCGGCGGGGAAATCGGCGAGTACCTCGCCACCCACCCCGGCGTCGACGCGGTTTCGTTCACCGGATCGGTGGCCGCCGGAGAACGGCTGGAAGGGATCCTCGGCACCCGCCACCGCCCCCTCGCCACCGAGATGGGGGGAAAAAACGCCATCATCGTCATGGACAACGCCGATCTGGACCTGGCCCTGGAAGGGGTCCTCTGGGGGGGGTTCGGCACCAGCGGCCAGCGCTGCACGGCGGCGAGCCGGGTGGTGGTGCACGAAAAGGTCTACGACCGGTTCCTCGGGATGCTCGTGGACGGAGCGCGGCGGCTGCGGCTCGGGGACGGCCTTACGGCGGGGACCGACGTGGGGCCGGTGGTGAACGGGCAGCAGTGTGAACGGGTCCTCGACTACATCCGGATCGGCGTCGAGGAAGGGGCGCGGCTCGCCGTCGGCGGGCGGCGCGCCGCGGAAGGGGAGCTCGCCCACGGCTGTTTCATCGAGCCGACAGTCTTCGCCGACGTGAAGCCGGCCATGCGGATCGCGCGGGAGGAGATCTTCGGTCCGGTGGTGAGCGTTCTGCGCTGCGCCAGTTTCGAGGAGGCGGCGGCCATCGTCAACGACGTCCCCTATGGGCTCTCCTCGGCCATCTACAGCCGCGACGTGAATACCACCGCCCGGGCCGAGCGGGAACTGCAGTCGGGGATCGTCTACATCAACGCCTCCACCATCGGCGCGGAGATCCAGCTCCCCTTCGGCGGCTGGAAGCATTCGGGATCGGGGCACCCGGAGGCGGGGGGGCACGGCGGGGCGCTGGAGTTCTTCAGCCGGATGAAGGTGATCTACCGCGATTTCAGCGGACGGCTCCAGAAGGCCCAGATCGACCGGTAACGCGGCGGTGGTCAGAGCCCCCCGAAGAGGCACTCCGTCTCCACCGTCGGCGCCAGGCGGCGCTGCAGCTCCGTCGGCGGCATCGGCCGGCCGAAGAGGTATCCCTGCACCTCGTCGCACCCCCGCTCCTTCAGAAACGCCCGCTCCGCCTCCTCCTCCACCCCCTCCGCCAGCACCCGGAGCCCCAGGCTGTGCCCCATGGCGACGACCGCCTCGACGATGGCCCGTCCGTCGGCATCGGTGGCGATGTCGCGCACGAAGGCGCGGTCGATCTTCAGCCGGTCGATGGGGAAATGCTTGAGGTAGCTGAGGGAGGAGTAGCCGGTGCCGAAGTCGTCAATGGCGAGACTGACCCCCCGGGCCTTGAGGTCGACGAGGGTCATGATCGTGTCGCTTTTTCCCTCCATGAGGGTGCTCTCGGTCAGCTCCAGCTCCAGAAGCTGCGGCTCGAGCCCCGTTTCCGCCAGGATCCGTTCCACCGTATCGACGAAATCCGGATGGCTGAACTGATACCCCGAGACGTTGACCGCAACGCTCACCGACCGGCAGCCGGCCTCGATCCACTCCCGGCACTGGAGGCAGGCGCTCCGCAGCACCCAGTCGCCCAGCCGGCGGATGAGCCCGATCTCCTCCGCCACGGGAATGAAGCGGGAGGGGGGGATCAGCCCCTGCTCCGGGTGACGCCAGCGCAACAGCGCCTCGACGCCATAGATCGCTCCGCTCTGCAGGTCGATCTGGGGCTGGTATTCCAGGAAAAACTCCTCGTCGAGCAGTGCGCGCCGCAGGCTCTCCTCCAGGGTGCGGCGGGCCCTGGCGCTGCGGTTCATCTCCTCCGAGAAGAAGCTGAAAGCGTTTCGCCCCTTCGCCTTGGCATCGTAGAGGGCCATGTCCACATGCCTGAGGAGCGACTCGCCATCTTCGCCGTCTTCGGGGAAGATGGTGATCCCGATACTCGTGGAGATGAAGATCTCCTTTCCGTCGATGGCGAACGGAGAGGCGAGGAGATCGAGGAACGTCCGGGCACGGTCGGCAATGCTGCGCCGGTCGCACGGTGGAGCGATGATGACGGCGAACTCGTCCCCCCCGACCCGTGCCAGGAAGTCCGAGGGACGGATGCTCTCCCTGAGCCGTTCCGTGACCGCCTTCAGCAGCTCGTCCCCCAGGACGTGCCCCAGGGTGTCGTTCACATCCTTGAAGCGGTCGAGATCGAGGATCAGAAGCCCCGAGACGCCCCCCATCCTCCTCCCCGTGGCGATGGTCTGGACGAGGCGGATCTGGAAGAGGCTCCGGTTGGGGAGCGCGGTGAGGGGGTCGAAATAGGCGAGCTGGCGGATATCCTCTTCGGCCTTGCGGCGCTCGCTGATGTCATGGGCGATGCAGACGAGCCCCTGGATATCCCCGGCGGGGCCGTGCATCGCCGCCCCGGAGATGACCACCGGGATCACCTCCCCGTCCTTGGCCCGGTACAGGAGCTCCCGGTCCGGCACCCGCTCCCCGCCGGCCATCTCCGCCAGGAGTTCCTGGGCTGCGACCCGGTCGTCCATGACGGAAACGAAGGGTTGGCCGGAGAGTTCCCCGTCGCGGTACCCGAGAAGCGAGCAGAGGGCGGGGTTGGTTCCGGCAATGGTACCGTCGGGGGTGAGGACGAGGAGGGCATCGGCCATGGAGCGGATGACGTTGTCGAGATAGGCGCTGGTAGCGACGATCTCCTCCTTGGCCGAGCGGAGGTCGTCGGTCATCTGGTTGAAGGCGGCGGCGAGGGTCCCAATCTCGGTGTATGCCGCCACGTCGATCCGCGTCTCCAGCTCTCCCTGTCCGACCCGCACAACGCCGTCGTGGAGCGTGGCGATGGGACGGGATATGGCCCGGGCGGCAAAAACGCCCCCCACGATGGCGAGGGCGAAGGCAACGGAGGAGAAGGCGGCGATCTTCAGGTAGGAGGCGGAGATGGTACTGTCCACTTCATTCCGGGTCGAGGCAAGCTCCTCGGCCTCGTAGGCCGAGGCTTGTTCCAGGGTTGAGAGGAAAACCCGCTCTTCCCCCTCGAACCGCTCTTTCAGTGGGAAGATCTGGGCCGACGACGCCCCCCTCTGAACGGCCCGGACGATCTTGCCGCTCGTTTCGACCATCCGCCGGCCCGACGTCTCGATTGCAGAGGTTATCTCCCGCTCCGCCGGTGATAGCCTGGCACGGGAATCGAGTTTCCGCAGGGTGTCGTCGAACATCTTGGCAGCCGACTCGATCATGATGAGATCGTCGGTCCTGTCCGTCTCACGCGCCTGCCGCGACTTCCCGGCGTGGGCGGAGTAGGCGAGCTCGATCGTGGAGGAGACGATGCGCAGCCCCGCGGTCCGCAGGTCGTTCAGGGCCATCATCTGCGGCACGACGTCATCGGTGACGACATCGAACACGCCGCTGATCTCGGTGACGGAACGGCCGCCGAAATAGCCGACCAGCGCCGTGAGAAGGGCGAAGAAGCAGCATCCCGCTATCAGTGTATCTCTGATCTTCATTCAGTCACGGGATTCCGGGAAGTAATGGCGCCGACCGCACGACCGGTGCCACCCGCATAGTATTGATATTGCATCTACTCAGTTCATATCGGCCGCCTCGGAAAAAACTTTACCGATGAAATGTTTTTCCCCGATTCAACCGTTGATGAGGGAGTCAAGCTCGGCGATGAGGTCGTCGGCGTCTTCGAGCCCCACGGAGAGGCGGACGAGGGTGTCGGTGACGCCGCGGGCGGCCCGGGCCTGCGGCGGCATGGCGGCGTGGGACATCTTGGCCGGATAGGAGATGATGCTCTCCACCCCGCCGAGGCTGACGGCGAAGGCGGCGAGGGTCGAGCCCTCCAGGAGCCGGCGGGTGAGCTCCACCGATTCGAGCCGGAAGGAGAGGACCGCGCCGGGGCCAGCGGCCTGGCGGGCGTGGACGTCGGCCCCGGGGTGGCTGGCGAGCCCCGGGTAGAAGACCTCCGGCACCCGCTTCTGGGCCACCAGCCAGCCGGCCACCGCCACGGCGCTTCGCTGGCTCTCCTCCATCCGCACCTTGAGGGTTTTGAGCCCCCGGAGCACGAGCCACGAATCCTGGGGCCCCAGGACCGCGCCGAAGCCGTTCTGGATGAAGGCGAGCTGCCGCCCGAGCTCCTCGTCCTTCGTCACCGCGAAGCCGCAGATGACGTCGCTGTGGCCGTTGAGGAACTTGGTGCCGCTGTGGAGCACGATGTCGCAGCCGAGCTCCAGGGGACGCTGGAGGTAGGGGGGCATGAAGGTGTTGTCCACGAGCGTTATGGCCCCCTGATCCCGGGCGATCCGCGCCGCCCCGGCCAGGTCGGTGATCTTCAGGAGCGGGTTGGAGGGGGTCTCCAGGAAGAGCCCCCTGGTGTTCGGCCGGAAGGCTGTCTCGATCTTCCCGGGGTCGGTGGCGTCAACAAAGGTCGACTCGATCCCGAGGCGGCTGAAGAGGCGGGTCAGGACCCGGAAGGTCCCGCCGTAGACATCCTCGCAGACCACCAGGTGATCACCGGGGGAGAAAAGAAGGAGCGCCGAGGAGATGGCCGCCATCCCCGAGGCGAAGGCGAAGCCGCGGCTCCCCCCTTCGAGCTGGGCAATGGTCTCTTCCAGCGCCTCCCGGGTCGGGTTGCCGGAGCGGGCGTAGTCGTACTTGCCGAAGTGGTCCACCGACTCCTGGGCGAAGGTGGAGGTCTGGTAGATCGGGACCGAGAGCGCGCCGGTGGTCGGGTCGATCTCGTGGCCGGTATGGATGATGCGGGTGCCGAATTTCATGTGCTGGGCTCCTTTTTCGTTATGCTTCAAACGCCTGGGTCAGGTCGGCGATGAGGTCGTCCGCGTCCTCGATCCCCACCGAGAGCCGCAAAAGCACCTCATTGATCCCGAGGCGGCGCCGAACCTCCACCGGGATGTCGGCGTGGGTCTGCCCCTCGGGGAAGGTGATGAGGCTCTCCACCCCCCCGAGGCTCTCGGCAAAGGAGAGGACCTTCGTCTTCAGCAGCAGCCGCTCCACCAGGGGACGCTCCGTCACCTCGAATGCGACCATGGCGCCGAACCCCCTCGCCTGTCGCGCCAGGAGGTCGTGCCCCGGATGCTCGGAGAGGCCCGGGTAGTAGACCCGGCGCACCCCGGGGTGGGTGGCGAGCCAGGCGGCGATGCGGCGGGCGTTGGCCTCCTGCCGGTCGAGCCGCACGGAGAGAGTCTTCATCCCCCGGATGGTAAGCCACGAATCCTGGGGGCCGAGGATCGCCCCCACCGAGTTCTGGTGGAAGTAGACCCGTTCCGCCAACCGGGGATCCTTCACCACCGCCAGGCCGGCCACGGTGTCGTTATGGCCGGCGAGGTACTTGGTGGCGCTGTAGACGGTGATGTCGGCCCCCAGCTCCAGGGGGCGCAGGAGGTAGGGGGTGAGGAAGGTGTTGTCGACGATGTGCAGCAGCCCCTTCTCCCGGCAGAGGGCAGAGAGGGCCTCGATGTCGGCCACCTTGAGGAGCGGGTTGGTGAGGGACTCCACGAAGAGCGCCTTCGTTTCGGGGCGGATCGCCTCCCGCACCGCCGCCGCGTCGCTCGTGTCGACGTAGCTGAAGCTGAGGCCGAACCGGCTGAAGAGCTGGTCGAAGAGGCGACAGGTGCCGCCGTAGAGATCCTCGGTCACCACCAGGTGGTCCCCCTTGCCGAAGAGGTAGAGGAGATTGGTGATGGCGGCCATCCCCGAGGCGTAGGCGAATCCCCGGGCGCCGCCGTCGAGGCGGGCGATCCCCTCCTCCAGCGCCTGGCGGGTCGGGTTGCCGGAGCGGGAGTAGTCGTAGCCGGTGCTCTGCCCGAGCCCCGGATGGCGGAAGGTCGCCGTCTGGTAAATGGGAACCGTCACCGCCCCGGTCCGGGTGTCCCACTCCAATCCGATCTGGGCCGCCTGTGTCGCGATGTTCATGGCAATGCTCCTTGAATGAAAAAATCCCCTTCCGGGGTGCGGAAGAGGATTCATCTCGCCTGAGGGGCGTCGCTCTTCCTTATCTCCCGGAACCTCTCGGTTCCGCAGGAATTGGCACCTTCCCCTTGCGGGGGGTTGCCGCGACGTCATCGGGCCGGTCCCTCGGTCGCTCGTGATAAGTACTTGATATTGGGTTGTTTATTCGTGAATCAACAAGTAAAGTTACAGACTGAAATTAATACTACTGAGCAGGTAAAGTTTAGTCAAGCCGTTTTTTCGCCCTTTCCGGCGAGGACCGCCAGCATCTCGTCGTGGATGAGGCCGTTGGAGGCAAGGATGCGGTGGTCAAAGATCGAGTGCGGCTCGCCGGCGTGGTTGGTGACCCTCCCCCCCGCCTCGGTGACGAGGAGCTGGCCGGCGGCCATGTCCCACGGCTTGAGCTTCACCTCCCAGTATCCGTCGAGACGCCCCGCCGCCACGTAGGCGAGGTCGAGGGCCGCGGCCCCTGCCCGTCGGACTGCCCGGGCGGCGAACTGGAAATTGAAGAAATTGTCGAAGTTGTTCTCGTTGTCGCGGGTCCGGTCGTAGGGAAAACCGGTGGCGAGGAGGCACCCCTTGAGGGGATGGCGCCGGGAGACGCTGATCGGACGCCCGTTGAGCCGCGCCCCCTCCCCCTTCACGGCGGTGAAAAGCTCGTCCATCATCGGGTGACAGACCACGCCGAGCCGCACCTCGCCATCGATCTCCAGGGCGATGGAGACCCCGAACCAGGGAAAGCCGTGTGCGTAGTTGGTGGTGCCGTCGAGGGGATCAATGACCCAGCGGAAGCGGGAGCCGGTGGTGTCGTACCGGTTCTCCTCGGCCAGGATGTCATGGTCGGGAAAGGTGTCGCGGACCATGCCGACGATCAGCTCCTCGCACGCCCGGTCCACCTCGGTGACGAGATCGATCTCCCCCTTGAAGCCGATCTCGTGCTCGCACCAGAGCTGCTCGCGCTGCAACTCCCCCGCGCGCCGGGCGGCCTTCACCGCCGTTTCCAGGTATCGTTCCATCACGATCGTTATCCTCCGGAGACTGTCTTTCCCGTCTTATACCAGAGCCCCCCGGCGCCCGGCGACAAAAAAAGCCGTCCCCCACGAAAGGGAGACGGCGGGAGGCATCTCGGAATTTTTGAACCCCGGAACGGCGTTTTTGCCGGTTCGGCCGTCGGCCGCCCTTACTCCGCCACCGGGAAGGTGAGGGTGAAGGTGGTCCCTTCGCCGACGACACTCTCGACAGTGATGGTCCCCCCTATCCCCTCCATGATCTTGCGGGTCACAAAGAGACCGAGCCCCGTCCCCTCCCCCGGTCCCTTGGTGGTGAAGAACGGGGTGAAGAGCCGCGCCAGCATCTCGGCGGGAATCCCCGGGCCGGTATCCGCCACCTGAACCACCACCCCGGACTTTTCACCGGGAAAGGAGCGGAGAAAGAGCTTTCCCCCCTCCTCCATGGCCTGGAGGGCATTCATGATCAGGTTGATGAAAATCTGCTTCACCCGGTTGCCGTCGGCGGCGATGGAGGGAAGCCGGAAATCGAGGTCTTCGATGACGGCAATGGAGCGCTTCTGGGCCTCGTAGCGGAGGAAGAGCATGACATCGCGCAGGACCTGGTTCACGTCCGCCTCCCGCCTCCCTTCCCCGTCGGTGCGGGAGAAGGAGAGGACCCCCTTCGTCAGCTCGGCGAGGCGGGCCGCCTCCAGATTGATCCGCTCCACCAGCTCGCGGACGAAGTCGGGAAGCCCCTCCTCGCGCAGAATCATCTGGGTGGCCGAAACGATGACAGACAAGGGGGTATTCAGCTCGTGCACCACCCCGGACGCCATCTTCCCGAGCTCGGCCATCTTCTCGTTGAAGGCCAGCAGGTCGAGCAGCTCGCCATCGGCCGGTCCGTTGTCGGCAAGGTATTTTGCAAGTGCGTTCGTCATCGATGCGCAGCAACCCCGGCAGGTAGAGTATCCATCTCTTCAATAGGCACGAGGCATGCCAGAAAACGCATTGCACACCTCGCTGAATTCACGACATATTTTTTCTGCCGACCCAACCACATGACGATTTATTGCGCAGATTACTGCCCAATATTCAAGCATAAAAAGAAAGCCGCCCGATGAGGGCGGCTTTCGTGTCGTCCGGCAACGGAGGCCGGCATTTCTAGTTGTAGGCAGACTCCGAATGCTGGGTCTGGTCGAGGCCCATGATCTCGTCTTCCTTCTCGACGCGAAGTCCGATGGTCTTGTCGAGGATGAAGGCGATGACCAGGGTGACGATGAAGGCGTAGGCGCCGGCGGCCGCCACCGCGATCACCTGTGTGACGAACTGGGAGACGTTGCCTGAGAGGAGCCCCGTGGCACCCACCGTGGCGAAGACGCCGGTGGCGAGGGCGCCGAAGGTACCACCCACGCCATGGACGCCGAAGGCGTCGAGGGAGTCGTCGTACTTCAGCTTGGCCTTCATCATGACGCCGCCGTAGCAGACCACGCCGGCGGCAAGCCCCATGAGGATGGCGGCGCCGGGCTGCACGAAGCCGGCGGCGGGGGTGATGACGACCAGGCCGGCAACGACCCCGGAGCCGAAGCCGAGGGCGGAAGGCTTGCCGGCATGGATCCACTCGGCGATCATCCAGGAGAGGCCGGCGGCGGCCGGGGCGATGGTGGTGGTGGCGAAGGCGAGACCGGCGAGCCCCCCCGCCGCGTCGGAGCAGTTCACCCCGACGATGGCGGAACCGGCGTTGAAGCCGAACCAGCCGAACCAGAGCATCCCGACCCCGAGCATGGTCAGCGGCAGGCTGTGGGGAGCCATCCGCTCTTGGGGGAATCCGTGCCGCTTCCCGAGGAAGACCAGGAACGCCAGGGCCGAGATACCGGAGGAGAGGTGAACGACGGTGCCGCCGGCGAAATCGAGGGCCCCTTTCTTGAAGAGCCAGCCGTCGGTCATCCAGACCCAGTGGGCCAGGGGATCGTAGACCAGAGTGGTCCAGAGGAGCACGAAGACGCAGTAGGCGGAGAACTTCACCCGCTCGGCGATGGCGCCGGAGATGAGGGCCACGGTGATCATGGCAAACATGCACTGGTACATGGCGAAGACGTACTCGGGAATGGAGCCCGGCTCGGTCGGGACGTTCTGGAACAGGGCATAGACCGGGTTGCCGTCCTTGAAGCTGATGAGGCCGTTCATGAGCGCCTTGGAGAGGTTGCCGACAAGGCCGCCGCCCACGTCGGGGCCGAAGGAGAGCGAGTAGCCGATGACCGCCCACTGCACGCCGACGATCCCCATGGCGACGAAGGAGTGCATGATCGTCGAGAGGACGTTCTTCTGGCGGACCATGCCGCCGTAGAAGAAGGCGAGGCCCGGGATCATGAAGAGGACCAGGGCGCAGGAGACGAGCATCCAGGCGGTGTCGCCGGTATTGAGGACCGGATCGACGTTCTTCGGGGGAGCCGGTGCGACTGCAGCGGCAGGAGCGGCGGCAGGAGTGGTTGCAGCCGGGGCCGGGGCGCTGGCTGCGGTAGTGGCCGATGCGGCCGGGGATTTGTTCTCTTCCGCGAGAACCGTGACGGGCATCACAAACAGCATTGTTGCTACGAGCAGCTTGATACATCTTTGTATCATTGTTTTTCAACCTCCGTTTTCTGGTAGTCGTTTATTGGTAGTGTATTCAATCCTTGCAAAGGTTCCGCACAGGTGATCAGACCGCCTCGTTCCCCTTCTCACCGGTCCTGATGCGGACCGCTTCATCGAGGGGAAGGATAAAGATCTTGCCGTCGCCGATCCGGCCGGTCTTTGCCGTGTTTTCGATGGTCTCGACGACCTTCGCCACAAGCTCGTCGGCAATGGCGATTTCGAGCTTGACCTTGGGAATAAAGTCGACGACGTACTCGGCACCACGGTAGAGTTCCGTATGCCCTTTCTGGCGGCCAAATCCTTTCACTTCGCTGACCGTAATACCTTCGATCCCGATTTCGTTCAGGGCATCCTTGACCTCATCCAGCTTGAACGGTTTGATAATCGCTTCTACAAGCTTCATTGCTTTCCTCCAATCGTGGTTTTTCAGCCCATCTCGTGCGTTTCACCAACCATTTAGCACAAAGAATGCCGATTTTTTTGTCTGTATTCTCGATACCTTACCAACTGTTATCGCACTTTCCCATTCACCCCTGCCCATTTCGGAGGCCCACCGCTCAAAATTCGTGCAACAGGTGGAGTCGCCGCCGGCGATACCGGCGGCGACCGGGGGTTTTCCGACTTATTCAGGCTTGTGGGGATAGTGTCCGCCCCCCAACGGAAGATGACGGAGGTTGAAGTCGGGATAGGCAGTGACCGCCACTTCGGCCTGATCGAGTCCTTCCAGTTCCAGATCCTTGGGGACCCGGAGGCCGATGACCTTGTCGAGTACCTTGAAGAAGACCCAGGAGATGATGAAGACATAGACGATGTTGGTCAGGGTGCCGATGCACTGGGCGATGAACTGGCCGGAATCGCCGTACAACAGCCCGGTCACCGGGCCCTTGACGCCGTTGAAGCCGTCGCCGTATTTGCCGTCGGCGAAGAGCCCGAGGGCCAGGACCCCCCAGGCGCCGTTGGTGCCGTGCACTGAAACGGCGCCGACCGGATCGTCGATCTTCAGGACCCGCTCGACGAAGAAGACGCTGACGGTGCAGAGGATGCCGGCAATCAGGCCGATCAGCACCGCCGCAGGGGCAGTTACAAAGGCGCAGGGCGCGGTAATCGCCACGAGCCCGGCCAGCAGACCGTTGGCGCTCATGGAGATGTCGGGCTTGCCGTAGCGGATCCACATGAAGACCCACGACGAGAAGGCCCCGCCAGCACCGGCCAGCATGGTGTTGGTGGCGACTACGGCAATCCGGAGGTCGGTGCCGGCCAGAGTGGAACCGGCGTTGAAGCCGAACCAGCCGAAGGCGAGGATGAAGCAGCCCACGACCGCCATCGGAATGTGGTGTCCGGGGATCGGGTTGGGGGAGCCATCCTTGTTGAATTTGCCGATCCGCGGTCCGATCACCATGGCCCCGGCAAGGGCGCAGACCCCGCCGGTCAGATGGACGACCGAAGAACCGGCGAAGTCGACATGGCCGTGGCCAAGCCCGAAGTTAGCGCCGAGTGTGGCAAGCCAGCCTCCCCCCCAGACCCAGTTGGCATAGAGTGGGTAGATGATGCCGGAGACAAAGAAGCCGTATACGAAGAACGACTTCATGTTCCACCGTTCGGCCATGGAGCCGGTACGAATGGTTGCGGTGGTCTCCATGAAGACCATGTGGAACAGGAACAAGGCGAAGATGGATGCGTCATAGACATCGCCCGAGAGGAAGAACCCCTTCATGCCGAAGAGGCCGAAATCTTTGCCGAAGAGATGGATGACAAACTCGCTGTTCAGCGCCTTTGCACCACCCAGCGCAGCTACACCGCCAACTCCGCCCATCTGCAGGGCGAAGCCGCAGATCCAGTAGCCGAGGAGGCCAAGACCGTAGACCATGAAGTTCATCGCCATGGTGTGGCCGGCATTCTTCGCCCGGGTGAAACCGGTCTCCGCCATGGCGAAGCCTGCCTGCATGAACATGACGAGGAAGCCGCAGATCAGGGTCCAGACCATGTTGATGGAGATTCGGTTGTGGCCGACGACGTCTGCCACCTTTGCGGCCAGCGGCTCGGTCTTGCCGAGCTTGTCCAAGTCTTCCTGGGTCGGGGCGTTGGCGGAGCCGCCGACGATGTCGCCAGCTACGCCGGTATTGGCCCCGGAAGGGTCGGTCGTCGCCGCAGGTGCGGGCGCCGGCGCGGCGGGGGGAGCCGGTGCAACGGCCGCCGGCGCTTGTGCGGCCGGTGCACCGGCAGGTGCCTGGTCAGGGGCCTTTTCGGCCGGCTTCTCCTCGGCTAGGGCCGGGAGGGCAAGGATCAGCACCATGAGGCAGGAACAGAGGATGGTGGTCCATTTCCGATAGAGCTCTCTCACTTTGTACTCCTTTCAACTTGGCTCGGTGAGGGGGCTCCGTTGCCCCTGGTCCTCATCGCATTAACCGTTGGGTTGATCTCCGTATTACGGAATATTGATGTCAAGCTGGGTAGTAACGGTGTTCTTGCCGCCGGTGTAGCTGTCGTTGTAGATGTCATAGGCGACGATCAGGGAAACGTTCTTGGAGAAGGCCCACGAAATGCCGAAGTTGAGGGCGCCCACGGCGCTGTTGCCGCTCTGGTAGTCGACCGCCATCCAGAGCTTGTCGGAGATTTCGCTCATGGTCCGGTCCCAGGAGAGGAGCACGCCGTCGTTGGCCGCCTTGCCGTCGCGGTCCACCAGCACCTTGCCGCTGCCGTGGTAGTAGCCGGCCGAGATCCTGCCGAGGGAGGGGACGGCTCCGAAGGCGGGGAGGGTCTTGGCTGCAAGGACATAGGAGATGTTTTGGGTGGTGACGCCGAGTTTGGTGCCAAAGTTGTAGCCACCGGCCGCCAGGGCGGGAGAACCCTTGAAGAGGGAGTCCTCGGGGGTCCCGAGTTTGGCGTTGAAGTAGAAGGGGCTGCTGTCGGCGGGGGAACTGGTGCCGGTCTCCATGTAGTCGCCGCCGACTTCCAGCTGCAGCTTCTCGAAGGGGAGGACGCCGACGGTGATCCCGCCGTCGAAGGTGTTGCTTGCCGGACCGTTTTTCGAGGTGCGGATATAGTTGTCGATCCCGAGGTGGACGGTCTTGTATGCCTGAACGTCGGTGGAGGGAATCCAGATCTGGGTCGAGGGAGTGGCAAGGGCCGTACCGGTTGTTGCAGCGATCAGCGTCATTGCCAGGGCAAAAATCTTCGTTGTCTTTTTCATAACCATACTCCTTTGTAATAAAATTTGAGAATCTTCAGCTACTGCCTGGTGCTGCCACACCTGCCTACCCTTTCATCATACCCCCCTTTCCACCGAAATAAAAAACACCCCCATCAAGGTTTGATGGAGGCGCCGTTGCCTGACCTGAAACCGGTGTTCGAAACATCGCCGGGCACACCCTTGTGCCGCCGAATCTGCCACAATTTAGCAGGAAATATGCCAGTCTACCCTTCTCCCTGTTTACCCAGTGTTTCCCGTTAATTAGAGAATCACCCCTTCCGCGTCCCCACCCCAAACGCAAAAGGAGGTGCCACCGGCACCCCCTTTCTGATCATTTTTTATGCACCCATGCCTTCCGACGCGCAGATGCGTCAGGAGGCCCGACCAACACCGAGCACCCTCCCGGCTCCGAGAGCCACCACTGCCACCGCGGCGCTCATCATCGCCCCCATTTTCGCTGCACCCTGGATCACCGGGTCGACAAAGGCCTCGCCGGAGACGAAGAGGGCGACGGTGAAACCGAAACCGCCGATGATCCCGGCGACGAAGAGCTCCTTTTTCCGCATGCCGTGCGGCAGAGGAAACCCGAATCGTTCCGCCACGCTTCCGAGGAGGAAAATTCCCCCGCACTTGCCGAGGAGCAGTGCCATGAAGACGAGCCAGGTTATGGTGCCGGCGGATGAAAACCGTACGCCGGCATTGGCAAGGCCGAACATAAACATCCCGAAATCGACCACCACCTTCCACTCGTGCTCGAACCGGGCCAGCGGCGACCTGTCCCCGGGGTCGTCCTCGAAGAGATGCATCTTCTCCCGCCGGGCAGGCACCAGGAAAGGGACGATGAAGACGAGGGCAAGGGCCGGATGGAGGTGGGCCCGGTGGAGCCCGAACCAGCTCATGATCCCGGGAGCGAGGAGGTAGGGCCAGTAGTTCCGTACGTGGCAGCGGCGCAGAACGTAGGCAAGGAGCATCCCCCCCAGCAGCAGCAGAAGCCAGCGGGGCTCCACGGGGGAATGGGGGTCGGGGTAGAAGAGGGCGATGATGGCGAGCCCGATGCCGTCGTCGGCCACGGCGAGGAGCAGGAGAAAAGAGATCGCCGGGTGCTCGCTCCCGAAGACGAGCCGGGCCACCAGCCAGGCGAACGCTATGTCCGTGGCGGTGGGAATCCCCCACCCCCGGGCGAGCTCGGCGGAACCGATCAGGTGATTGAGTCCCAGATAGACCAGGGCGGGACCGGCCACCCCCCCCAGTGTTGCCAGGAGCGGATTGACCGCCTTGCGGGGGGGATTGAGGTCCCCTCCGGGAAGACAGCTCTGGGTGATCTCCACGGCGGCGATCCCGAAGAAGAAGACCATGAAGATGTCGTTGGTCAGAAAATGAAACGTGAACGGCCCCAGGAACGGGCGATGGAGGAAGCCGTCATAGCCGGCCGGGTCGAGGTTGGCCCAGGCAAGCGCTAGGACTACCCCCGCGAGCAGCGGTACGGAAAACTCCCGCAAAAGATTGATTCGTCTCTTCATGGTGCTCCCTCGTTTCGGAGATTCATGGCAATTTCACCGCCGTCAGGCCGCCTTCAACGCACATTTCCCCGAGGCATAGAGTCTGCGAAGATCGCCGTCGGAGAGGGGACGCTTCATCCGCTGGGCAATGGCCCGCACCTGCTCCATGAGGCAGACCGCCTCCTTCCTGGAGAGGACGATGCCGAGCTCGCGGTAACGCTCAACTAGGCCGCTGGTCCCCGAGTGCTTGCCGACCACCAGATGCCGGGTGAGCCCCACCTCGGCCGGATCGAACCCCTCGTAGTTCCTCGGGTTCTTGATAACGCCGTCGGCGTGGAGCCCCGACTCGTGGGAGAAGACCCGCTCCCCCACCACCGCCTTCCACGGTGGGACCGGCCGCTGCGAGGCCCTCCCGACAAAGCGCGAGATCTCGTGGAAGCGGTGGGTGTCGATTCCCGGATCGATGCCGCAGGCAAGCTTGAGCCCCATCACCACCTCCTCCAGGGCCGCGTTGCCGGCCCGCTCGCCGAGACCGTTCACGGTGGTGTTCACGAAGCGGGCACCCGCCTTGATCCCGGCGATGGCGTTGGCGGTCGCCATCCCGAGGTCGTTGTGGGTGTGGACCTCGATGTCGACCTCCGGCACCGCCGTCCGCAGCGCCCGGACCTTCTCGTACATGGTGAAGGGGTCGAGAATGCCGAGGGTGTCGCAGAAGCGGAACCGGTCCCCCCCCAGGGAACGGGTGATCTCCATCAGTTCCACGAGGAACAGGAGGTCGGCGCGGCTCGCGTCCTCGCCGCCGACGGAGACGTAGAGCCCTTTTTCCTTGGCGAAACCGAGGGCGACCTTCAGCTGCTCCTTCACCCACTCCCGGCTCTTGCGTATTTTATGGGCAATCATCTGATCGGAAACCGACAGGGAGATGTCGACCGCCGTCACCCCGCAGTCGATGCTCGCCTGGATGTCCGGAACCACGGCCCGGTTCCAGGTGATGAGGCGGGCATTGAGCCCCAGATCCACGAGGGCCCGGATACAATCGCGCTCCTCCTCCCCCATGGCCGGGATGCCGCACTCCAGCTCCTGGACCCCGATGCCGTCGAGCATCCGGGCGATGGCAATCTTTTCTTTCTTGCTGAAAACCACGCCGGCGGTCTGCTCGCCGTCCCGCAGCGTGGTGTCGTCGATGATGATCGGTTGTCTGGCCGCGTTTTCCATGTCTGGCTCCTTCCCCTGAAAAGACGAAACCCCGGGACGATCGTTCCGGGGCGCCATTGCCGACAGAGTTCGAATATGACTCAGGGATAGCACAAGCCGTGCCACGAAAGACGCCAAGAGCCCCGCAGGGAAGCGTCAGACGGCGCCGGCGATACGGAGGAAGTTGGCGAAGAGCCGCCGGGAGGCGTCACGGTAGGAAACGGCGCCGGCCTCGAACTCGGCGATAAAGCGGTCTGCGGCCCGGGCGTCCTCCCCGTCCCAGCCGGCCCAGGCGCCGACGATGGCGGCGGTCACCTCGGGATGGAACTGGAGCCCGTAGGCCGCCTTCCCCACGCGGAACGCCTGGTTCGGACAGGCCGGCGACGAGGCGAGGAGCACCCCCCCGCGGGGGATGGCAAAGGTGTCGTTGTGCCACTGAAACGTCGAAAACTCGCGGGAAATGCCGGCAAAGAGGGGATCGCTCTCCCCCGCGGGGGTAAGGACCACCGGCAGGGTTCCCCGCTCGCCGTTGGCGCCGGGAGTGACCGGCGCACCGAGGACATCGGCCAGGAGCTGGCCGCCGAGACAGATGCCGAGAAACGGCACCCCCGCGTCGACCGCGTCCCGGATGAAACGCTTGACTTCAAGCAGAAACGGGTGCCGCGCCGTATCGTGGACCCCCATCACCCCGCCGAGCACCAGGGCGGCCCGAAATTCAAGGGGCGGCGGCACCCTCTCCACCTCCCACGCCTGAAAGATCCGAAACGGGATTTTTTCCGACTCTAGGTGTTCGGCGCAAGTTCCCGCCGGCACCTCGGGGTCGCTCTGGATGACTGCGATCATACCCTCTCCCCCCAAAAATGACTAAGAATTAGGCACCCGGTTCAACAGTTTCGCGCATGTCCACCTCTTCTGCACGGAACGGGCCGGCGCGGCTGGCACGGGCTACGTGCACCGGTTATACTTAGCGGAGAGCACCATCCCACCATAAGGAGGCCCCCGTGACCCCTGCCATCCTCATCGCCGCCCTCATCGCCCTCGTCTCGATGATCTTTTCCCTCCAGAACGCCCAGAAGGTGCAGGTGACGTTTCTCGCCTGGTTTTTCGAAGGGCCCCTGGTGGTCGTCCTGCTCATAACCTTTCTGGCCGGGGCTTCCGCCGCCTGGCTGGCAACCCTGCCGACCCGCCTGCGCCTGCGCCGGGAGCTTGAAACGCACCGCCGGCACGACGAAGAAGAGGGGAAACAACAAGAAGCCGGCTCACCCCACCGTCAGGGGCTCTGAAAATCTTTTCCATCCAATCCGTAAAACAGCTAAACCCCTCCCTGATGGCGCCCGGCTCGCCCGGGAGCTGGAGCAACTCGTGGGTCAGTTCAGGCTGGTGGAGCGAACGAGGGGGAGACCTCTCTCTCCTGCGATTGCGACGCCGTTGCGATGGTGTACAATCGAACAGTAAAGGATACTCCCGCATTACCCGTGGCGGAGATCACCAGCACGACAGGGAGGGGTCAATGTCAGAAAAGGAACGCCAGGAGCGGCTGAAGGGGATTCTCCTCGAACGGAAGCGCACGCTTTGGAACGAGCTGCGGAACGAGCTGTTCCAGACGCTGGGAAAGGAGTACAACGCCCAGTTCGACCGGGGGATGGATCCGGGGGATCAAAGCCTGATCGATCTCATCGAAGATACCGGGCTGAAGGTGACCGACATCCGGCGGGAGGAACTGACCCAGATGGAAGAGGCGGAACGCAAGCTGGTGGAGGGGACCTACGGCACCTGCGAGGAGTGCGGCGGGGTGATTCCCGAAGAGCGTCTGGCGGTGGTTCCCTTCGCCCCGTGCTGCGTCGACTGCCAGGAGCGGCGCGAGAAGCCGCTGCGCCCCCTGCCGGGGGTCACCCTGTAGAACGACCTTACTCCGCCGGATAACGGTCCAGGCTCACCAGCGTCTCGCGCAGCTCGAAGCGGGCCACGGCGAAGAGCTTGTCCAGGAGCCGCCCCGTCAGGGCGGCGGGGAAGAGGGGAAAGGCAACCCGGTAAATCAGGTCGAGGTACTCGTCGTTGCGGTTTTCCTCCAGAAAGAGGGCGCCGTAGGGGAGGATGGGCGCCGTGAGGAGGGCATCCTCCATGACACTGTCGTCGTCGCTCCAGAAGGGAAGGATCATCTCCAGGGAAATGCGCCCCCCCTCCCCCTCGGGATCTTCGGCGACAAAGAGGAGGATCTCGTCCTGGGGGGTACCGCCATGCTCCAGCACCTCGGGGCAGACGGCGTCGGCCGCCACGACCACCAGCCGCCCGTGCCTCGGATCGAGACCGTAGGGAACCCCCGTGCGGTCCAGATAACGCTCCAGGAATTCGTAGTGCTTCGTCTGCCAGCGCCCCAGTCCCCGGTAGAAATCGGGGCGGATCACTTCAATGTTCGCCTCCAGCTCCTCAAGGGGGATGAACGGCTCCTCCCCCGGCGCGGGACGCGGATTCCGCAGCTCGGGGTTATTCACCACCAGCCGAAGGTGCGACCGTTTTCTCTCGTCGGTTTCGTTTTCCATCGTGGATCCTTCCTCACCGTCTCGTTACCCCTCCCAGCAGGCAGAGGTATTAAAGCATATCAGGCGCAACGCCGCCGGTCCAGTCATCTCTCTTGCCGAAGTTCCGACGTGGTCCCACTCCGTAAACTTTAAATATTATTCATCAAAAAGACGTTGAGCCTGCCCTGAATCCATTTTATAGTTGCTCTCACAACGGGGGGTGCCATGGAAATAAGAGAGCAGAGGCGGTTTCGCCGGGTTTCGTTCGTCACCGAGTCTTTCATCGTCAAAGACGATCAGCAACTGAAGGCAACACTGCTGGATCTATCCCTCAAGGGGGCGCTGCTTAACCTGGACGAATCTTCGTCCCTCGCCTCGGGGGACCCCTGCTCGGTTTCCATCGCCCTCGCAAACTCGATGGTCGTCCTCGAATTCGAGGCGCAGGTCGCCCACGTGCGGGGGACCCACGTTGGGGTGAAGATCGTAAGAATAGACCTCGATTCCATGACCCATCTCCGGAGCATCCTCGAACTCAACTCCGCCGAGCCCGAAGGGGTCCGGCAGGAACTCTCCTTCCTCTAAGGAGCCTGTCGGACTTAGGATAAATCTGCTGCAAATCCGTCTGGCCGGTCCATATTTCGCCGCTTTCTTGGTCAATAGAATAACTATTGACCTGCAAAATCGACAAAATCTGCCCTCGACCAGCCGAATTCTCGCGACGATTTCCTAAGTCCGACTGACTCCTGCGGCGATATGACGAAGGGCGGCCCATGGGGCCGCCCTTTGCCGTTTCTACTCCTGCTTCTCGAAGTTCCCCTTCTCCTGGCACTGGGGACATTTCTGCGGCTTGCACCGCCCCTCCTTGGTGAAGCCGCAGGTCGAACATTTCCAAGTGGCCATCATTTCCCTCCTTTATCATATTCGGCAGTTGCCGGAAGCCCTGCTCCGCTCGGACGGCCTATTTCTGCTGTTCTAAGGTTTATCGGCATTGTTCTCCAGCTTGATCTCCCTGACCGGACCGAATACCGACAGCGGCCGGTCGAACTTCTTCTCGTCCCCCACCACGACGGTCACCATCCCGTCGGGGTGGAGATAGGTGCGGGCCACCCGCAGGACGTCATCCTTCGTCACCCTGGCGATGTTGGCGCGGTAGTTCTCCAGATAGCCGTCGGGGTAGCCGAAGAACTCCACCCGCGCCCGCTGGTTCACCACCACGTCGGCCCGGGCGAAGCCGAAGATGAACGAGTTGATGATGGCGTCCTTGGCGAGGGTCAGTTCCTGGTCGCTCACCGGGGCCTTCGTCATGCCGGCGATGATGTCGCGCATGAGGCCGATGGCCCTGGCCGTGGTCTCGCTCTTGGTCTCGGTCTGGGCCTCGAAGGTGCCGATGAAGCGCCGCCCCACGTCGAAGGCGGCATAGACGTTGTAGGCGAGCCCCTCGTTGGAACGGACCTCGGTCATGAGCCGCGAGGTGAAGCCGCCGCCGAGGATGTAGTCCATGACCCGGATGGCGTAGAGATCGGGATTGCTCTTGTCGATCCCGAGGTGCCCCATCCGGATGGCCGACTGGTTCACATCCTTCTGGGCTTCGAGAACTGCTGGCTTCACCTCCTTCGCCGGCTCGGGGACGGCGGGGGAGTCGACCGCCTCGCGCTTCCAGCCGCCAAAGACCTTCTCCAGGAGCGCGATCATCTCCTTCGGATCGAAATCCCCCGCCACCGCGAGGATCACGTTGTTGGGGTGGAAGTAGCGGTCGTGGAACGCCACCAGGTCGTCGCGGGTGATCGCCGTCACCGTCGCGACGGTCGGGACGCGGCCCAAGGGGTGGTTCGGGTAGAGCGCCTTCCGGAACTCCCGGTCGGCGATCTCCTTAGAGTCGTCGTTCTGGCGGCGCAGCGCCTCGATGGTCCGTTTCCTGGCCAGCTCCACCCGATCTTCTCTGAACGCGGGGGTGCGCAGCACCTGGGAAAAGAGCTCCAGGGTCCGGGGGAGATTGCGCGTGAGGCAGGAGAGGGAGACGTTCCCCATCTCGGCGCCGATGCTCGACTCCACTGAAGAGGCCATGAATTCCAGCTCCCGGTCAAGCTGGTCGGGGGTTAGCTCCTTCGTACCGCCGCTGCGCATAACCGCCCCGGTGAGCCCCGCAAGCCCCACCTTGTCGGCCGGCTCGTAGATGCTCCCGATGTTCACGTAGGCGGTCATGCTCACCAGCGGCAGCTCCCGGTCGGGAATCATGTGGACGATCATGCCGTTGGAGAGGACAGCCCGTTGACTTTTCGGCACCTCGAACTTCAGCGGCGCAAAGGTCATGGTGCGGGGGTCGGCCCGCTTCGGCTCCGCCCCCAGGGCGGCGGCGGGAAGAACAACGGCGGCAAGAAAAATGAGTGCGAATCGTTTCACGATATTCATCGGTTATCCTCGTTGAGTAAATAACGGCATTTTCTGCCACAGAGGGCACAGAGATCACAGAGGGTTAAGAAAAATCAGCATGGCCAGACCTTCGCAACGTTTTGTTTATTCTCTGTGTTCTCTGTGAACTCTGTGGCTGACTGATTTTTTGGATAATCGGGGAGCGCAGGCTCAGTTTTCGGCCTTTTTCGTGATGAACCCGGCGATCCGGTTCTCGCGGGTGAAGTACTTCTTCGCCACCCGCATCACGTCGTCGGGGGTCACCTTCGCCACCTGTTTCCGGTGCTCGATCAGGTAGCGCCAGGTGCCGGCCACCGCCTCGTACTCGGTCAGGTTGCGGGCAAGCCCCCCGTTGGAGAGCATCTGGCGGTTCTCCTCGTACTCCAGCTTGTTGAGGATCTGCTGCAGATCCCGCCCGGAGACCGGCTCTTTTTTCAGCCGCTCCAGCTCCTCGTCGATGGCCTGCTCCACCTCGGCCACGGTGTGGGGCGCCCGGGTAGTGGCGGCGACGACGAAGAGGTTGGGGTAGCGGCTCCCCGGAGCCGAGAAGCTGGAGACCTCGGTGGCAAGCTGCTTCTCCACCACGAGCTTGCGGTAGAGGCGGGAGGTACGGCCGCTGGTGAGGACCATGTCGATCACGTCAAAGACGTAGTCGTCGGGGGAGCCGATGGTCGGCTTGTGGAAACCGACGAGAAATTCGGGACCGGCGGCGGCGATCACCTCGACGCGTCGCTCCCCCACCTGCGGCGGCTCGATGGTCGCCACGGGAGGAACGGGGGTTCCCGGCGGGATGGAACTGAAATACCGCTCCACCAGGGCGATGGTCTTCTCCGGGTCGATGTCCCCCACCAGGGCGATGATGGCGTTGTTCGGCTTGTAGTACTCCCGGTAGAACTTCTCGGCCTTGGTCCGGGTCAGGTTCGCGATGTCGGAGGGCCAACCGATGATCGGCTGGCCGTAGGGGTGGGCGTGGTAGGAGGTCGCCACGAACTCCTCCCAGAGCTTCGACCCCGGCTCGGTGTCGTAGGAGCGGCGCCGCTCCTCCATCACCACGTCCCGCTCGGTATAGAACTCGCGGAGCACCGCGTTCTGCATCCGGTCACTCTCAATGGCGGCCCAGAGCTCCAGCTTGTTGGACGGCATGTTGATCAGGTAGGTGGTCCCGTCCTTGCCGGTCATGGCGTTGTAGCCGGTGCCGCCGTTCTTCGCGTAGATCTCGGCGAATTCCTCCTTGACGACGAACTTCTCCCCCTCGGCCTCCAGCTCCTTGAGCCGCTTCGACAGCTCGGCCACCTTCGCCGCATCCGCCTTGTCCCCCTTTGCCTTTTCAGCGGTGAGGGCGAGGGCGGTCTTCTCGATCCTGTCCAGGACCGGCTTCTCGGCGGCATAGTTGGTGGTCCCGAGGGTCTTGGTCCCCTTGAAGAGCATATGCTCCAGGAGATGGGCCACCCCCCGCTCGTCGCTCCGCTCGTCCACGCTGCCGACCCGGAAGCGGATCCAGGCCGCCACCGTGGGGGAGGTGTGGCGCTCCACCATCAGGAGCTTCATCCCGTTCTTCAGGGTATGCTCCCGCACCCGCTCCTCCAGGCCGGCGCCGAAGACCGGGAGGGAGAGGAGCATCACCATGAAGCACACAACGAATCTTACCGTTTTCATCAGCACCTCGTTTCGTTCAGCTTGAAATGTCGTCACTTTTATGGCCTGCAGGCCTTGTCGGGATCTCATTTTCTCAGCGCTGTTGAAATTTTCACTTGCCAGCCAAAGAACTGAAATATATACTTCAAATATATATTATCGTGGAGGCCTATCATGAAAACTGCAAAAATATTTCAAAATGGACAAAGCCAGGCTGTCAGGCTTCCGAACGAATTAGGCTTCGACGACAGCGAGGTATTTATCAAGAAAAGCGGCAACGTCGTTCAGTTGATTCCCCGGACCGATTCGTGGAATTCCCTATTCGGCAGCCTCAAAAAATTTTCCCGCGACTTCATGACCGAGCGGATACAACCTGAACTGGACAAGCGGGAGAGTTTCTGATGAAACTGCTCCTCGACACCAATATCTGCATTTACATCATCAAGCAACGGCCGGCGGCCGTACTTGATCGTTTTCTGGAGTACCAGATCGGCGACATCGGCATTTCCTCCATAACCCTCTCCGAATTACGCTACGGTGTTTCCAAGAGCGCCCACAGAGAGAAAAACGCCAAAGCTCTCGACGAGTTCATCATCCCA
>NZ_DAHVYG010000040.1 GCF_027327745.1 Geobacter sp. | reverse complement strand
CTTCGGATGCGGCTTTTTTTGTGCCCAATCGTCAAGGCATCCTTGGCCGCTGGTGCCGGTGGGGGCAGTATTTCCCCCTTGATTTATCGGGTCGTTTGATTAAGATGGATTTCCCCGCATCATTAGATCCTGAGAGGTTTCATGCCATGAACAGCCTTACGCTCAAGGCCCCGGCCAAGGTCAACTATAGGCTCGACGTCCTGCGTCGTCGTCCGGACGGCTACCACGACCTGCGGATGATCATGCAGCGGATAGATCTGTGCGACGAGATCACCATCACCGTCTCCGACTCGCCGGGAATCAGGGTTTCCTGTGGGCGAGAGGGGGTTCCCGATGGGCCGGGCAACATCGCCTGGCGGGCGGCCGACGCACTCCTCGGGTTTGCGGGAAAGGCAGTTGGGCTCGATATCGCCATAACCAAGAACATCCCGGTGGCGGCGGGGCTCGGTGGCGGAAGCAGCGACGGGGCGGCGGTGCTGATGGGGGTGAACGAGCTTTTGGGGCTCGGGTTCTCCGATGAGCGTCTGATGGAGATTGGTGTGAAGCTTGGCGCCGATGTCCCCTTTTTCATCTTCAAGAAAACCGCACTTGCGGAAGGGGTGGGCGAGGTGCTGACCGCTCTCGACGGTGTTCCGACGGTCTGGCTTGCCGTTGTCAATCCGAACGTCCATGTCTCGACGGCCTGGGTGTACCAAAATTTGCAATTGACAAGCGGTCGGAGCGAGGTTAAAATTCCACGCTTCTACGGAAGTGTCGCGGAGTTGTGCGCGGTGCTGGCCAATGACCTCGAGTCGGTTACCATTCCCCGCTATCCCGTGATCAGTGAGATCAAGGCGGGCCTTCTTGACGGCGGCGCTCGGGGTGCTCTCATGTCCGGAAGTGGGCCGACCGTGTTTGGGCTTTTTGATGACGAGTCGAGCGCCCGGCGCGTTGCCGAAGCGATGGCTGGACGAGGCTGGTTTGCGGTGGCTGTCAGGACTTTGTAGCGGCCGGCAGCCGGCCATCACCCTCCGGCGACCCGGAGAAGATAAATTTTGGGGCAAGGCAGCGTATGGACGACAAGATTAAAATTTTCAGCGGCAATTCCAATCAGTCACTGGCAGAGAAGATTTGCGCCAATCTTGGTCTTCCCCTTGGGAAAGCCAACGTCAAGACCTTTTCCGACGGCGAGGTCATGGTCGAGATCGGCGAGAACGTCCGTGGGCGCGATACCTACGTGGTCCAGTCCACCTGTGCCCCCACCAATAATAACCTGATGGAGCTCCTCATCATGATGGACGCTCTCAAGCGTGCCTCGGCAGCTACCATCACCGCGGTTATTCCCTATTACGGCTACGCCCGCCAGGATCGCAAGGTTGCACCCCGCACCCCGATCACCTCGAAGCTGGTTGCCGATCTGATCACTACTGCCGGCGCCGACCGGGTCGTCACGGTCGATCTTCACGCCGGCCAGATCCAGGGGTTTTTCAATATCCCCGTCGATAACCTGTACGCCGCGCCGGTGATCCTTGAAAACCTCAAGCAGCGTTTTCCCGACAACGGGATCGTCATGGTGTCGCCCGATGCCGGCGGCACCGAGCGTGCCCGCGCCTTCGCGAAGCGGCTGGGCTGTACCCTCGCGGTCATCGACAAACGCCGCACCGGACCCAACGTGGCGGAAGTCATGCACCTGATCGGCGACGTCAAGGACAAGACCGCCATCATCCTTGATGACATGATCGATACGGCGGGAACCCTTACTCAGGCGGCCCGCGCGCTCAAGGAGCATGGTGCCAGGACGATTTACGCCTGTGCCACCCACGGTGTTCTTTCGGGACCGGCAATCGACCGGATTAACGACTCCGACATCGAGGCCGTCGTGATCACGGATACGGTTCCACTGGGTGAAAAAGCCGAACGCACCTCGAAGGTCAAGGTTCTTACCGTGGCGCAGTTGCTGGCCGAGGCAATCCGCCGCATCCACGTGGACGAGTCAGTCAGTTCGCTTTTTGTCTAGTTTGACGGGGCTAGCCCGCAGTCGCAAAGATTTTTCTACTGGAGGATGAAACAATGGAACAGAAGACGATTGGCATAGAGGTGCGCGAGAAGTCGGGCAAGGGGGTTGCGCGGAAACTCCGTGCTCAGGGCCGCGTTCCCGGGGTTGTTTATGGAAAGGGAATGGAGCCTGTTGCCGTATCCCTTGACGAGAAAGAGATGATGACCGCCATCGCCGGCGAGGGTGGGGTCAACGCCCTCTTCACACTCCAGGGTGGCGGGAGCTTGAATGGGGTTACGGCCATGATCGCCGACCTCCAAAAGCCATCACTGCGCCTTGGCCTGAACCACGTCGATCTGCACAAGGTTTCTCTTACCGAAAAGGTCCGGGTGCATGTTCCGGTCGCTATCGTCGGGACGGCGGCCGGTGTCCGCGAAGGCGGTCTGCTCGACGTGGTCATGCATACGCTCGATGTGGAGTGTCTCCCGACTGCTATTCCCGAGCACATTGAAGTTGACGTAACTGCTCTTGCCCTTGGGCACGCCATTCACGTGGGTGAGCTTTCTCTTCCGGCGGGCGTCAAGGTCCTGGACGATCCCAAGGCCTCCGTCGTCAGCATTCTCGGCAGAGCGAAGGAAGAGGCAGCGGTCTCCGAAGGATAGGCCTGACGCCGGGTTCAAAAGATGGCTGCAAGACTTGTTGTCGGGCTGGGAAACCCCGGCCCGAAATACCAATGGACCCGCCATAACGCGGGTTTCATGGTTTTGGACCGGCTTTCGCACACAGTGGGCGTGGCGGTCACGAAGAAAAACTTTTCGGGGCTCTATGGAGAGGGGAGCTGGGAAGGTCAGCGGCTCCTCCTTCTCAAACCGCAGACCTTCATGAATCTTTCCGGCCGCTCCGTGGCCGAGGCTCTCCGCTTTCACAAGCTCTCCCTTAGTGACCTCATCGTCGTTCATGATGACATCGACATCCCCTTCGGCCGGGTCAAGCTCAAGGAAGGTGGCGGACACGCCGGCCATAACGGCCTGCGCTCCCTGGTTCAGGAACTTGGCGGCGCCGGATTCCTGCGGGTGCGGGTGGGGGTCGGGCGGCCACACCACGGGGATGTGGCCGATTATGTGCTCCAGAATTTCTCTCGCGAGGAGATGGCGGATCTCTCCCTGCTTCTGGACGGGGTGGTCGGGTTGATGAAGTCCCTCCTCGAAGATGGACTCCCCAAGACCATGAGCCTTTACAACAATCGGGATTTCCTTTCCGCGCAGCAGGCCTGAAGCTGCGGCCATTACGACGAAAGAAGAGCGATCATGGGATTCAATTGCGGTATCGTGGGACTTCCCAATGTCGGGAAATCCACCATCTTCAACGCGCTGACCTCTGCCGGTGCCGAGTCGGCCAACTATCCTTTCTGTACCATCGACCCCAACGTGGGGATCGTGCAGGTGCCGGACGAGCGGCTCGACCGGCTGGCGGAGATCGTGCACCCGGAGCGGATTCTCCCGACCACCATCGAGTTTGTCGATATTGCCGGGCTCGTCAAGGGGGCAAGTCAGGGGGAAGGTCTCGGCAACCAGTTTCTCGGCCACATCCGTTCGGTGGATGCGATAGTCCACGTGGTTCGCTGCTTTGACGACGAAAACGTGGTCCACGTGAGCGGCAGAGTCGATCCCCTGCGCGATATCGACATCATTCAGACGGAGTTGGCGCTGGCAGATCTCGACAGCGTCGACAAGAAGTATCAGCGGTTGGAAAAGCAGGCCAAGAGCGGCGACAAGAAGATCAGGCAGGAATGCGAGTTCTACGGCCGCGTCAAGGCGGCCCTTGAGCAGGGGAAGCCAGTGCGACATCTCGAGGTGAGCGACGAGGACCGGCCGCTTCTTCGCGACCTCCATCTGCTGACCGACAAACCGGTGCTCTACGTGGCGAACGTTGCGGAAGACGATCTCGAGGGGAATCACCCGTTTGTGGCCAAGGTGAAAGAGCTGGCCGCCTCGGAAGGGTCGAGGGTGGTGACGATCTGCGGCAGGATCGAGGCAGAAATCGCCGAGCTGGAAGGCGAAGAGAAGAAAGCATTTCTGGCCGATATGGGGCTGGCCGAGTCGGGGCTCGATCGGCTGATCCGGATGGGGTACGAGCTTCTCGGACTCATCACCTACTTTACCGCGGGCAAGAAAGAGGTTCGCGCGTGGACGATACCGGCCGGGACCAAGGCTCCCCAGGCCGCGGGCGTGATCCATTCCGACTTCGAAAAAGGGTTCATCCGTGCCGAGGTCATCGCCTACCGCGATTTCATCGCCGCGGGAGGGGAGGCCGGAGCCAAAGAGAAGGGGCTCATGCGTCTCGAAGGTAAGGAGTACGTCGTGCAGGACGGGGACGTCATGCACTTCCGTTTCAATGTCTAGGATGCCAGGCCGCTTGGGTGGTTAATTTTGTTGAATCTGCTGGAGATTTTCTGTAGAATCTCAACTTTTCCGAGCGGCATTCAGCCGCAGCTCCTTGCTCCGGGTCGGACCGGGGCTACTAAACCGTGAGGAGGATCACACAATGGTAAGGAAGTACGAGACGATCATCATCGTCCAGCCCGACCTCGGTGACGAAGAGCTCAAAGGGCTCTCCGCCAAGGTGACGGACATCATCGCCAGCATGAACGGCGATCTCCACCGGCTGGAAGACTGGGGGGTGCGCAAGCTTGCCTACCCGGTGAAGAAGAGCCAGCGGGGCCGTTACTACTATGTCCGTTTCGACGCGGATGCTGCCCTCATCGCGGAGCTTGAGCGTCGGCTGCGCCTCGACGACAAGGTTCTGCGGTATCAAAGCGTCAAGCTCGAAAAGGAGCCCGCAGCTCCCGCCCCGAAGACCGTTGCCGTCGAAGAGGCTCCGGCGGTTGAAGCGGCTACCGCCAGCGAATAAGATGATCGGAGGAGTACGATAGATGAGCGAAGAGAGAACTGAAAGAACCGAGAGAAGCGAGCGTCCCCAGCAGAGAAGCAGCGGCCCGCGGAAGAGGCGGCCGTTCCAGCGCCGGAAGGTATGCCGTTTCTGTGCCGACAAGAACATCACCATAGACTACAAGGATCCCCGGATCCTTCGTTCGTTCATTACCGAGCGCGGCAAGATCATTCCGCGCCGGATCTCGGGCAATTGCTCCAAGCATCAGCGGG
>NZ_DAHVYG010000037.1 GCF_027327745.1 Geobacter sp. | reverse complement strand
ACCACCCTGGAGAAGAAGCAGGCTGAGACCGGCGCCCTCACCGAGAAGGAGACCAAGGAGCTGGCCAAGGCCAAGGTCGACTACGAGAAGAACAAGGACGGCAAGTCGATCATGGGGCTCGACAAGCCGCTCATCGACCTGAAGAACCCGGGCATCCTCTCCATCCCCCTCGGCTTCATCGCCGCCATCCTCGGCTGCCTCGCCTTCCCGAGCCGCCGTTCCGAGGAGATGTTCGACGAGCTCTACGTCCGCCAGAACACCGGCATCGGCATCGCGAAGGCGGTCGACCACTAACAATCGCCGCAGATATGCTACAATCGGGGAAGGTTCGCCTTCCCCGTTTTTTTGTCTCTTCACACTCCATGGCAGGAGGTTCCAGCGCCAGATGCAGACCGCAGCCCAGAACCCAGCCAACGACATCCTGAACCGGGTGCGCGACTTCGTCCGCTTTCTGGATCGGGACGAGATCGTCAGCGTCCTCTCCGCCGTACGGGATGAGATCGTCCGCGAGATGGAGTCCGTCCGGGAACTCTCCGACCGGAAAGAGAGACTCCTCTCCGACGCCGGTTCGGCAGCGGAGTACAGCCGTCTGCGCTCGATTCACGACGAACTCAACGCCCTGGAGATGGAACGGTTCCTGCGGATCAACTCGGTGTCGACCCTCCACGCCAACTGCACCGAATACCGGGATCGGCTGGCCGGCCGGGCGTTGCAGCTTGTGGAAGGGGAGATGAAAAATGCGGGGAAGGGGGAGCCACCGCGTCCCTATGCCCTCTGCAGCATGGGAAGCGACGGCCGTGCCGAGCAGACGCTCATCACCGACCAGGACTACCTGATCGTGTACGGCGATGGGGGTGGAGAGGCGACCGACGAATGGTTCCGGGAATTTTCGGAGCTACTGGTGGAGCGGATGGCGGAAATCGGCTTCAAGAAATGCACCGGCGACATCATGCCATCGAATCCGACGTGGCGGGGGTCCCTCGCCCAGTGGAAAAGGAAGCTCCTGGCCATCGTCCGCTACGAGTACGAAGACTACGCCAAGAACCTCATGGACCTGATCGTCCTCTCCGACGCCCGCTTCGTCTCGGGCGACCGGGAGCTGGCGGACGCCCTCACCTCCACCATCCGCTCCCTGGAGCAGGATTACTTCCAGGTGTTGTGGGGGATGGCCAAGGCGGCCACGGAAATGAAGCTCGCCCTCGGCTTCCTGAAACGGCTCTGGACCGAAGGATCGGGGGAGCACAAGGGGGAATTCAACCTGAAGCTTCTCGCCTGGGCCCCCCTGGTCATGAACGTCCGGATCCTCTCTATCAACCAGGGGATACCGGCCACGAACACGGTCGACCGCATCGGCCTCCTCCAGAGGGAGGGGAGCTTCTCGGCAGCCTTCGCCCGGGGACTCGTCGACGCCTACGACGTCCTCACGAAGCACCGGATTCTTCTCCAGATCAAGGTGATCAAGGGGATCCAGGACAGCTCCTACTATCTGAACCCCTACACCCTCCCCCCCGACGAGCGGGAAGCGATCCGCCAGGCGCTATTGAGGATCGAGGACCTCCAGCGGACGATTCATACGAATTTTTCGATCATGTGAGGACGCTTCCCCTTACCCTTGTTTCGCTCCCCGTCCCTGTGCTACAAGGTGTAGACATTCGCCAACAAGGAGCCCAGACCATGCCCATCGCCACAAAGATCGCCGGTTATATCTCCAGGTCGTCCTGGATCAGAAAGATGTTCGAGGAGGGGGAGCGGCTGCGCCGGATTCACGGAGCGGAAAACGTCTTCGACTTCACCATCGGCAATCCGGACGTGGAGCCTCCGCCGGAGTTCCAGGAGGAATTCCGCCGGCTCGCCGCGCATCCGGTTCCCGGCATGCACCGCTACATGAGCAACGCCGGCTACCAGGAGACCCGGGCGGCCGTGGCGGAGGTGCTCACCGAGGCGGCCGGCTTCGGTGTCGGGGCGGAGCACGTGGTGATGACCTGCGGGGCGGGGGGGGCGCTGAACGTGGTCCTGAAGACAATCCTCAACCCGGGGGAGGAGGTGATCATCCTCACCCCCTACTTCGTGGAGTACAAGTTCTACATCGACAACCACGGCGGCGTTCCGGTGGAGGTCTGGACCGACCGGACCACCTTCCAGCTGGACCTGGACGCCATCGGGGCGGCCATCACGAGAAAGACCCGGGCGATCATCATCTGCTCACCCAACAACCCGACCGGCGTCATCTATCCGGCCGAAAGCCTCGAAGCCCTCGGCCGGCTCGTGGCGGCAAAGGAACGGGAATTTGACCGGCAGATCTACGTCATCTCCGACGAGCCTTACGCCCGGATTGCCTACGACGGCAAGCACGTCCCGAACATCTTCCGGTACGTCAAGAGCTCGGTCATCGTCACCTCCCACAGCAAGGACCTGGCCCTCCCGGGCGAGCGGATCGGCTATCTCGCCGCCAACCCCCGATCGCGCAACGTGGAGCAGTTCATGGAGGGGGCCATCTTCTCCAACCGCGTCCTCGGCTTCGTGAACGCCCCGGCCCTCATGCAGCGGCTCGTGACGAAGCTCCAGCGCGCCTCCGTCGACATCGGCGAGTACCAGGCGAAGCGCGACCTCTTCTGCGACAACCTCACGGCCATGGGATTCGAGCTGGTGAAGCCCGATGGCGCCTTCTACCTCTTCCCCAAGTCGCCGATGGCGGACGACGTGGAGTTCGTGAAGCTCGCCCAGAAACACCTGATCCTCCTCGTCCCCGGCGCCGGCTTCGGCGCGCCGGGCTTCTTCCGGATCGCCTACTGCGTCGACAGGGGGATGATCGAGCGGAGCCTTCCCGCCTGGCGGGCGCTGGCGGCGGAGGCGGGGCTCAAGGGGTAGCCGGCTCG
Organism: Geobacter sp.; assembly: GCF_027327745.1. Lineage (GTDB taxonomy): Bacteria > Desulfobacterota > Desulfuromonadia > Geobacterales > Geobacteraceae > Geobacter. Next base: position 116,503 of record NZ_DAHVYG010000037.1, on the reverse strand, counting down.
ACCCATTGTTACATCCGTGCAAATTATGACCGGATTTGTGCCGCAGAACCAAGCAGTTACGTCAAACCTGAAACTCTTTGCCTTGACTTGGCCCGTCAGCCTGCGATATTCTGCGGGAACTTTCAGAACATATATCGCAGCAACTGCCTGAACCTTGCCGTAGATACACGATACTACTAAACCATCCGCGAGGATGGGACGGAAAGCCTACAGGGTCTCACCGAGACAGCCGGGTCGCCGAAATATCTCACGATATTGAAGCACCCGGCTTCTTTGCTTTCCGGGACAGGCAGAAGGAGGAATCCATCATGACCATCAACAAAAAAATCCAGGAAATGGCCGTCTTCATCGAATTTCTCGTCGGCTCGGGCCTCGCCATCTTCTTCCACACGGTGCTTAACAACGAACAGGCCGCCTATGTCATCTTCGCCATCGGGATTCTGCTCTCGCTCGTGACCTACCTGGTGCGGGAGGATATCGCGAAAAGCCGGGCGGACCTCCTCGAACAGTATCGGCAGGTCCACGAGATTCCGTTCGCCCTGGCCCAGATCGCCGACCCCGAGTGCCAGGCCAAGGCCCACGAACTGATCGCCGGCGCAAAGAGGACCATCACCTTACTCCAGCAGGGCTTCATCCCTCTCGACGAGACGGAATTCTACCACGAGGGGGCCAAACTGTCGGACCAGGCCACCCGCCAGATCAAGGCCGTGGACCCGCTGACACCCGGCTGGTGGTCGCGGGGAGCGCTCCTCAACCTCTACCAGGCGAACCTGCGCGCCCTCGACCGCGGCGTCCGGATCACCCGGATCTTCGTCCTGAACCGCGAGGAGCTCCCCGACCCCGAGGTCCAGAAGGTGCTGCTCGCCCAGCACCGTGGCGATATCGGCGTCCGGGTCGCCTTTCGCGACGAACTCCCCGCCACGAACGACATCATCGGCCGGGACACCAACTGCTCCTTTGACTTCGCCATCTACGACGACCGGGCCGTGACCGAGGTCTTCGCCCATCCCGGCAAGCACTTCGGCAGGAAGACCGCCCAGCCGTCCGAGGTGGCCAGGTACCAGCACCTCTACGAGCTGATCGAGCACAGCGCCCACCCCCTGACCGTCGAAGGCGACCGGGTCATCCTCGCCTCCGACGCCATCACCCTGGCATCGTAACGGCGCAACGGCCGTCCGAACAGGAAAGGCCGTAACCTCGCTGCAGGTTACGGCCTTCCGTCAACATCGCGCTTTTCCTCTTCGTCCTATTTCTTTCCGAGGGCCTCCAGCATCGCCGCTCCCATCTTCGTCGGGCTGGTGGAGACCACCACGCCGCATTCGGAGAGGGTGCGGATCTTGTCCTCGGCCTTCCCCTTGCCGCCGGTGATGATGGCGCCGGCATGCCCCATCCGTTTGCCCGGGGGGGCGGTGACCCCGGCGATGAAGGACGCCACCGGCTTTTTCATGTTCTCCTTGATCCAGTACGCCGCCTCTTCCTCGGCGCCCCCCCCTATCTCGCCGATCATGAAGACCGCCTCGGTATCCTTGTCGTCGTTGAAGAGTTTCAGGACGTCGATGAACTGCATCCCGATGATCGGGTCACCCCCAATGCCGACGCAGGTCGACTGGCCGAGCCCCGCCTCGGTGATCTGCTTCACCGCCTCGTAGGTGAGGGTACCGCTGCGGGAGACAACCCCGATCTTTCCCTGCTTGTGGATGTAGCCGGGCATGATCCCCACCTTGCATTCGCCAGGGGTGATGACGCCGGGGCAGTTGGGTCCCACGAGCCGGGTCTTCGATCCCTGGATGACCCGCTTCACCGGCACCATGTCGCGCACCGGGATCCCCTCGGTGATGCAGACCGCAAGCTCCAGCCCGGCGTCGACCGCCTCCAGGATGGCGTCGGCTGCTGCGGGAGGGGGAACGAAGATCATGGAGACGTTGGCGCCGGTGTACCGGACCGCCTCGTCCACGGTATTGAAGACCGGGATCCCCTCGATGTGGATCCCCCCCTTCCCCGGGGTGACGCCGGCCACGATCTTGCTCCCGTAATCGCGGCACTGCTGGGTATGGAAGAGGCCGCTGCGGCCCGTGATCCCCTGGACGACTATCTTCGAGTTCTTGTTGATGAGTATGGACATGTGTGATCTCCGTGCGTTGTATTGTAGGGGCAAACCTTGTGTTTGCCCTGAATGCGGGCGATCACAAGGATCGCCCCTACGGTCACCCTACCCCAGCATCTTGACGATCCGCTCCGCCCCTTCGCCCAGGCTGTCGGCGGTCTGGACGTTGAGCCCCGATTCCAGCAGCAGATGCTTCCCCTCCTCGACCTTGCTCCCGTCCATCCGGACGACGATGGGGAGGGTGCAGTGGACCTCGGAGGCGGCCTCGATGATCCCCTGGGCGATGACGTCGCAGCGCATGATCCCACCGAAGATGTTGACGAAGACCCCCTTCACGTCGGAGTCCTCCAGGATGATCTTGAACGCCTCGGCCACCTTCTCGCGGGTGGCGCCGCCGCCGACGTCGAGGAAGTTGGCCGGCTCGCCGCCGCACTCCTTGAGGACGTCGAGGGTCGCCATGGCGAGGCCGGCGCCGTTCACCATGCAGCCGATGTTGCCGGAGAGCTTGATGTAGGAGAGATCATACTTGCCGGCGTTGATCTCCAGGGTGTCGAGCTGGGAATAGTCCATCATGTCGGGGTATTCGCGGTGGCGGAAGATGGCGTTGTCGTCGAAGTTGATCTTGGCGTCCATCGCCATGAGCCACCCCGCACGGGTAACGACGAGGGGGTTGATCTCCACGAGGGAGCAGTCCTTTTCGAGGAGCACCCGGTAGAGGTTGAGCATCAGCTCCACGCAGTCCTCGCAGAGGGTGCCGGAGAGCCCGAGGGCCAGGGCGATCTTGCGGGCCTGGTAGGGACGAAGGCCGGTGAAGGGATCGATGGTGAGGACGTGGATCTTCTCCGGCGACTTCTGGGCCACCTCCTCGATGTCCACCCCCCCTTCGGCCGAGGCGATGAGGCAGTAGCGGGAGGTGGAGCGGTCGAGGGTGATGGAGAGGTAGAACTCCCGGGCGATCTCCACCGCCTCCTCCACCAGAATCCGCCGGACCTTCAGCCCCTCGGGACCGGTCTGCGGGGTGACGAGCCGCTTGCCGAAGAGCTCCTTGCCGTAGTCCTGGGCCTGCTCCGGGTGATGGACCAGCCGCACCCCGCCGGCCTTGCCGCGCCCCCCCGCGTAGATCTGGGCCTTGATGACACAGCGTCCCCCCATCTCCTTGGCGGCGCGCTCGACCTGGTCGGACGTGAGCGCCACCCGCCCCCGCGGCACCGGTATGCCGTAAGAGCTCAGGATTTCCTTCGCTTGGTACTCGTGGATATTCATGCCACCCCCCTTTTAGTGGTAGTAAAGTTTTTTACGTATACCATAAAATAGAACGGATTGGTAAGACATTAATCAAGACTTTTCCCTCCCCGGCGGAGAAAGGAAAAAAAGCGGTTCGGCAATATGTTCGCTGCGGCAGACCGGGCATCGCCCCGGTTTCTTGACCCGTTCCCGCTTGTGGAACACGAAGCCGCATCCACGGCACTCGGCCGGAACGATGACCAGGCGACGCCCCTGCCGGTGCCGTCCGATCTCTTCCAGGTGGGCGTAGACATCCTTCTCGGAAATCCTCGCCAGATGCGAGAGTTCCCGCGCGGAACGGGGCTCCCCCTCTTCGAGGAGCAGCACGATCCGGTGGCGAACCGTATCGGGAGAGGGGGGAGGAACTGTGGGCTCCTTGGGCTTCATGGAGCTTCCTTACGGCCGGCGGCCGACAAAACAGTTTACAGGCCCGGTCAGCATCTTATAATAGTAGCAGATTATCGAACGGGAGGTAGCCGTGACCGGCACCGACGTCGACGGACTCATCAACCAGGGAATCAAGGCTGCCAACAGCGGTGATACGGCTTACGCCCTCGAATGCCTCGAACAGGCGGTGAAACTGCGGAGCACCCCCCGCGCCTGGACCTATCTCGCCTTCTGCCTCGCCAAGGAGCGGAAGCAGATCGACTATGCCATAAAGATCTGCGAGGAGGCGATCCGGAAGGACCCCCGCTCCTCCTCCCACTACCTCAACCTGGGGAGGATCAATCTGCTGGCGGGGCGGAGGACCGATGCGATCCGGCTCTTTCGGCAGGGGCTCCTCTACGAGAGAAACCTCCAGATCGAGGCGGAGCTGCGCCGTCTCGGCCTGCGCAAGCCGCCGGTCATCGGGTTCCTCGGACGCGAACACCTTCTCAACAAGTATCTCGGCATCATGCTGACGAAGCTGCGGCTCAGGTAGCGGCTGAAGGGGGGGCACCATGGTCAGGTATCTGGAGATAACGAGCAGGGGACGGACCGAGCTCATCGACATCACCCGCCTCGTGCAGGAGCAGGTGCGGGATTCCGGAGTCCGCAACGGCACCTGCCATCTCTTCGTCCTCCACACCACCGCCGGCATCACCGTCAACGAGGGGGCCGACCCGGCGGTCCACCGGGACATGACCTCGTTCCTGAACCGGCTCGTCCCGGTAGACCACTTCTTTACCCACGTCGAGGGAAATTCCGACGCCCACATCAAGTCGACCCTGACCGGCACCTCCCTCACCCTCTTCGTCACCGACGGAAAGCCCCTCCTCGGCACCTGGCAGTCGGTTTACTTCTGCGAATTCGACGGTCCGCGACAGCGCAGGGTTGCTGTAAAGATAACCTCCGACGCCTGAACACCCGCCCCGCCTTCGTGCTGCAAGAACCTCACCTGTTTTCCGGTGCGACGGGTGTAAAGTTTTTCTCACCCATGCCGATACTATAATTACGGCAGCGACCCACCACGCGCCTCTCACCCCGGAACCGGAGGAGTACGAAGGAGTGCCCCACTCTCCCTTTTCCCTCATAGCCGCCGGGTTTTTCCTCGGAGGAGTCGCGGGGTTCGCCATGCACCGCTCGGACTTCTGCATGGCGGGGGCATTCCGGGACCTCTTTCTCTTCCGGCGCACCGTCATGCTTCGCCCGCTGCTCCTCCTCGTGGTGGCGAGCATGGTCATGTTCGAGGGTGCCCGGATTGCGGGGGGACTCCCCGTCTATCCCTTCCCCCTCTTCGCCCCCCCGTCGGCGGCCAACCTGGCGGGGGGATGCCTCTTCGGCATCGGGATGGTGCTGGCGGGAGGCTGCGTGGCAGGGACCCTCTACCGGATCGGTGCCGGAAGCATGACAGCCGTTGCCGCCCTGGCCGGGCTGGTGACGGGAAGCACCCTGTATGCGGCGGCGATCCACCCCTGGTGGAAACGGTTCGCCGACGCCACGACGATGCCCGGGCTCGACACAACCATCCCCCGACTTGTCGGCGTGGAGCCGTACCGGCTGATCATCCCCATCGCCTCGGCAGCGGCGCTCCTTTTTCTGCGCTGGCGGCGGGAAGGGCTCTGGACCCGGCCCGCGGCAGCCGAGGGGTATTTGCAACCGTGGAAAGCGGCGCTGCTCCTTGCTGCCGCCGGTCTCCTTTCCTCCCTCGCCACCGCCATGCCGCTCGGCATAACCACCTCTTACGCCAAGGCGGGGGGGTGGCTGGCGTCGTTCTGGGCTCCCGCATGGGTCGGGGGGTCCGCTTATTTCCGGGCGCTTCCCCTTGACCTCACCGGTGTCACCCCCCTGGGGGGAGTGCCGCTGCGGGGAGGGCCGGCGCCGGTCATCGATGCACTGACCCTTGTCCAGGTTCCGGTCATTGCCGGCATCATTGGCGGCAGCGCGCTTTCGGCACTTCTTCTCGGCGAGTTTCGTCTCTACGTCAGAATTCCCCTTCGCCAGTACCTCTCGACCCTGACGGGGGGGATCATTATGGGGCTCGCGGCCCGGATGGCACCATCGTGCAACATCTGGCACCTGGCAGGGGGGTTGCCGATCCTGGCGTGGCAGAGCATCCTCTTTACCGTCGGCCTCTTTCCCGGGGCGTGGCTGGGGGGCATGCTCCTCACCCGGCTCGTCATGGGGCGCCAGTTTCGAGAGGGTACAACGTATGGAAACGATCGAATACGACATCCGGGGGCAGGTCTGCCCCTCCACCCTCCTGACGGCCCTCAGGGAAATCAACCGGCGCAAGGGCGAGCTCCGGCGGGGGGAATGCCGACTGGTCTTCCTGACCGACAACCGGGATTCAACCATCACGATTCCCGAGACGGTCAGGAGCATGGGGTACCTCGCCCGGGTGGTGAAGGAGGCGGGGCACTACGTCGTGACCGTCGGCCGGATCGGATAGACGGGGAGATCGTCATGGGATTCAGAAAATTCATGGAAACAGTTCTCGGCGACCCGTTCGGGACCGCCGAGATCCGGCGGCTCACGAAGGAAAACGCGGAGCTCGCCGAGAAGAGCCGGAAGGCCATCGCCTACATCCGCGACAAGACGAACCAGCTGCTGACCACCATCGGCACCCTCCCGCTGCGGCACGAGGAACTCGACGACACGAGCCTCATCGAGACCGATCCCATCGGCATCGTCTGCCAGTCGTTCGAACAGATCCTCGAACACCTTCAGGAGATGAACGGCGAACTGAAGCTGGCCCATGATGAGATCCAGGGGGTATTCGACTCTGCCGGCGCGGCGATCCTCGTCCTCGACGACACCATGGGGATCCAGGCGTTCAACTCCCGGGCGCGGGATATCTTCGCCCATGACTGCGAAGATATCCGCGGCAGGAGGTGCGCGGACCTCATCTGCCACAGAAACATCCCCCTCCAGGAGTGCCTGTTCAACAGGATCATGCAGAGCAGGCGTTCCGAACAGCTGAACGACCTGGAGTGCCAGGGACGCTGGTTCAACGTGAGTGGTTCTCCGATCAGGGACCGCTTCGGCGACGTAAAGCAGATGGTGCTCGTCTACACCGAGATTACCGAGCAGAAACGGATGCTGGAGGCGCTCCGCGAGAAGGAAGGGATCTATCGGCTGATCCTGGACAGCGCCGCGGATCTCTTCCAGAGCATCGCCCCCGACGGGTCGATCCTCTACGTGAACCGGGCATGGCGCGACACCCTCGGCTACTCGGACGACGAGACTGCGCTCCTCTCGGTATTCGACATCATCCACCCCGACTCCCGTCCCCACTGCCGGGAACTGTTCATCCGCCTCCTCCAGGGGAGCCGTCCCGAGCAGACCTCCATGACCCTCGTGGCCAAGGACGGCCGCCCCGTGCCGCTGGAGGGTTCGGTTTCCTGCAGTTTCCGCAACGGGAGACCCTACGCCACCTGCGGCATCTTCCACCCCCCGCCGTCCGGCAGGCCCGCAACGGAAGCCAACAACCCGTCTCCCGCCGTAACGCACGGTGCCTGAGCGCGGTATGGTCCCCACGGCCGAGAACGGCTCCGCCGCCGATCGGTTCTTCACCCATGCTCCCGGCACGGTGATCCGCTACCGGATCCGGGGCACCGGCCCCGAGCAGGTGGTCTTCGTCCACGGTTTCGCCGCCGCCCTCACCACCTGGGACGACATCGTCCCCCTCTTTCCTCCCGACCGTTTCACCCTCTACCTCCTCGACCTCAAGGGGTTCGGCTTCTCGTCCAAGCCGCGCCGGGGAGCCTACGGGCTGGAGGAACAGGCCGCCGTGCTCCTCTCCTTCATGGAAGCGATGGAGATCGACGGGGCCACCCTCGTGGGACACTCCCTCGGCGGGGGGATCGCACTCCTGGCCCTGCTCATGGCGATGGACGGGGGGCGGGAGCGGCTCGTCTCCCGGCTTGTCCTGATCGACGCCGCCGCCTACCCCCAACAGCTCCCCCGATTCATGCGCTGGCTGAAGATCCCGCTGATCGGCCGGCTCGGCATGGCGGCCGTGCCGCTCAGGTACCTCGTCGTCGCCTCGCTTCGGGCGGTGTTCCACGACGAGCGCGCCATCACCCCCGAACGGATCGGGCGCTACGAAAACTGCTTCGGCCGGCGCGGCATGCCGCGGGTGCTGATCAGGACCGTCCGGGCCATCGACCGTGACGGATACCGCGCCATCACGGATCGATTCGGGGAGATACGGATACCGACGCTCATCGTCTGGGGAAAGGAGGACCGGGTGGTGCGCCGGGAGTACGGGATTCGTCTGCGGGAGGCGCTGCCGGAGGCGCGGCTCGCGGAGATCGAGGGGTGCGGCCACAACCCCCACGAGGAGCGGCCAAACGAAACCTTCTCGGCGATAATGGAGTTTCTGGAAGGAAACGGGTGAGGTGAAAACCGGGGGGGACTATGATTTTTCGTGGAGCTCGGCGAGGAAATGCCGGTAGGCCTCTTCTCCGGCGATGAACTTCATGATCTTTATCCCCATGCCGCTCTTTTTGACCAGGTGGATCATCTGGGGGGGGACCTTCTTGGTCCAGCGGACCATCCCCTCCAGAAAGACCGAGTCGTCGCCGGGAAGGGTCAGCTCGATCTGGATGCGGGTCCCCGGCGTGCAGAGGTTGGTGGTCTTGATGAAGAGGCCGTGATCGGAAACGTCCTCGGTGAAGGCGAGACGGCTCGGCGAGTCGGTGCCGAACCGGAGGGAGAGCCGCTTCTTGTGTCTCCTGATATCGCGTTTTTCCGCCATGTCCCGTCCTTTCCCGGAGTTTATGAGAAGACGGGCGCATCCTAGCACACCTGAACGGCGTCTACACGCAAAAAACAGGGTTTCGCACCTCCGGACGCCTCAGTCCACATCCGCAAACTTCACCAGGGTCCCCCGCTTCGAACCGTAGCGAAAGACCGTGATCCCCTTGCACCCCTTGGCGTAGGCAAGGAGAAATGCCCGCTCCACCTCCTCCCTGGTGGCGCGGCGGGGGAGATTGATGGTCTTGGAGACCGCGTTGTCGGTGAACTCCTGAAAGGCGGCCTGCATCTCGATGTGGTCCTCCGGCGGGATCTCCAGGGCGGTCCGGAAGAGCCGCTTCACCTCCGCCGGCACCCCGGCCACCCGCCGCAGGCTTCCCCGCCGCTCCACCTCCCGCATCAGCTCCTCCGAATAGAAACCGCGCTCCCGCGCCATCCGGACGAAGTGCCGGTTGACCTCGGAGAGCTCCGTGTCGAGGACGAGGCGCCGGTAGGCCACGGCAAAGAGCGGCTCGATGCCGCTGGAGCAGTCGGCGATGGTGGCGAGGGTCCCCGTGGGGGCGATGGTGGTGACGGTGGCGTTGCGCAGCCGCGGCATCCCCGGCCCATCATAGATGCTCCCGCCGAAATTCGGGAAGACCCCCCGCTCCGCCGCCAGGGCAGCCGAAGCGGCCCGGGCCGTGTCGCGGACGAAGCGCATCGTCTCCCGGGCCAGGGCGAAGGCCCGCCGGTGGTTGTAGGGGATCCCGAGGAGGATCAGGGTGTCGGCCCACCCCATGACCCCGAGGCCGATCTTGCGGTTCCCCTTGTGCATCGCCTCGATGGCGGGGAGCGGATAGACGCTGGCGTCGATGGTATCGTCGAGGAAGCGGACCGCCGTCTCGATGTCGGCGGCAAGGCGGGTGCGGTCGATCTCACCCCCCCTCACGTAGCAGGAGAGGTCGATGGAGCCGAGGACGCACGCCTCGTAGGGGAGAAGCGGCTGCTCGCCGCAGGGGTTCGTGCTCTCGAAGGGACCGAGGAGCGGGGTGGGGTTCGCCGCGTTGATCCGGTCGATGAAGATGAGCCCCGGATCGCCGCTATCCCAGGCGCTCTCCGCAATCTCGGCGAAGACCTCCCGGGCCCGGAGCCGTCCCGCGCCCTTGCCGGTGCGGGGGTTGACGAGCCCGTAGTCGCCGTCGGCGTGCACCGCCGCCATGAAGGCATCGGTGGCGGCCACCGAGATATTGAAGTTGGCCAGCTCGGCGGCGGCCCGCTTCACCCGGATGAAGTCGAGGATATCGGGGTGGTCGACCCTCAGGATCCCCATGTTCGCCCCCCGCCGCGCCCCACCCTGCTTGATGACGTCGGTGGCGGTGTTGTAGATCTTCATGAAGGAGACCGGGCCGCTGGCGACCCCGCCGGTGGAGCGGACGATGTCGGCCCGGGGACGCAGCCGCGAAAAGGAGAAACCGGTGCCGCCGCCGCTCTGGAGGATGAGGGCGGCGTTTTTCAGGGTATCGAAGATGCTCTGCATCGAGTCTTCGACCGGCAGGACGAAGCAGGCGGCCAACTGGCCGGAGGGCTTGCCGGCGTTCATGATGGTGGGGGAGTTGGGGAGGAAGCGGAGATCGGAGACGAGGTCGAAGAACCGCTCTTCCCACCGCAGGGGGTCGCCGCCGCAAAGGGACTCGGCCGCGGCGACGGTCCGGGCGATGCGGGCGAACATCTCCGACGGGCTCTCCACGACCCGGCCGTCGGCATCCTTCAGCAGATAGCGGGCCCGGAGGACTTTAAGGGCGTTTGCCGTGAGTTCCATGGAAGAGAGTATACTGCACTTCAGGGAAAACTCAGCACCGGCAAGGCTACCCCAGGGTGAAGGTGAAGGTGGCGCCGTGGTCCGGCACGCCGTGGGCGGTGATGCTCCCGCCGTGGCGTTCGATGATCCGCTGCACCGTGGCGAGCCCGATGCCGGTACCGGGAAAATGCTCCTGGTCGTGGAGCCGCTGGAACGGCTTGAAGAGCCGGTCGAGATCCTTCATCTCGAAGCCGGCGCCGTTGTCGCGGACGTAATAGGTCGTGGTCCCGAGATGCTCTACGGCGCCGAACTCGACCCGCGGCTCGGGGGTCTGCCGGGTGTATTTCCAGGCATTGGCAAAGAGGTTCTGGAGCACCACCCGCAGCAGCGCCGGGTCTCCCGTTGCCGAGAGGCCCGGAGTGATGACGGGCTCCACCCGCCGCTGCGGTTCGGCCTGCCGCAGGTCGCTGACCACGCCGACTGCCAAGGCACTCAGGTCCACTTCTTCGCGGCGCAGCTCCCGACGGGCGATCCGCGCCAGGACCAGCATGGCATCGATCAACTCCTCCATCCGCTCGCTCCCCTCGACGATGCTCCGGATGAAAAACCTGCCGGTTTCGTCGAGGCGGTCGGCGTAGCTGTCCTGAAGGGCCTGCACGGCAACTGAAATCTTGGTGAGGGGGGTATTGAGGTCGTGGGAAAGGGAGTAGCTGAAGGCCTCCAGCTCGCGGTTCTTGGCCGCCAGATCGGCCGCCCGGCGCTCCAGCGCCCCGTTGAGCTCCCGGATCTCTTTCTCTGCCTTGGCCGATTTCGCCTTTTCATCGTAGGCCCGGGCGGCGGCCATCTCCGTCTCCCTCTCCAGCCGTCTGCTCTCGCGGACATGGCGCCGGACGTAGACGATGAGGAGCACCTGCACGACCAGCAGCACGAAGTGCGTCCCGGCTTCCAGCACATGGGATATTCCCATGTCGCAGGCACACTTCATCCCGACGATGATCGTGTCATAAACCGTATCGATCAGCCAAAACAATGACAGCAGGATCAGGGCCGCGAATACCAGCGATTCTGCCTTTTTTCGTCGGGCTATTCCGTCTTTTGGCACCTTGAACATCTCCCACGCGCGGCAACCGTGGCGCATCCGGCCACGGGACCCCCGTAAAACGGGGTTGCAGGCCACATCTATACCAGGGCAAATTAAAGAACATACATGATTCATGCCAGTTTGGCGGCGGTGATCTAACCGTGGTAAACTGGATAAAAACCTTGCGGAGCAACCCATGACGCCCCAGTTCCACCCGCGTCTCGTGAACGGCCCCTTCGACGACCCGGGGGTCTACGTCGACTTTCTCTTCGAACGGCGCGCGCTCCTCTTCGACCTGGGGGACACCGCCCCCCTCCCCGCCCGGAAGGTGCTGCGGCTCTCCCACATCTTCGTCTCCCACACCCACGTGGACCACTTCATCGGCCTCGACCGGGTGGTGAGGCTCTGTCTCGGGCGGGAGAAGCGGCTCCATCTCTTCGGCCCCCCCGGATTCGTCGGCCAGGTTGCGCATCGGCTGGCCGGCTACACCTGGAACCTGGTGGAGAGCTACCCCACCGACTTCACCGTGGTCGCCACGGAGCTCCATCCCGACGGCACGCTCCTGACCGATTCGTTTCGCTGCAGGAACATGTTCGCGCCGGAGGGTGCGCGCCGCGGCCGGCACGATAACGGGGTGATCCTCGACGAGGAGGGGTTCCTGGTGCGGTGCGCCTTCCTCGACCATGGCACGCCTTGCCTCGCCTTCGCCCTGGAAGAGAAGAACCACGTGAACGTCATGAAGAACCGCCTTGACGAGATGGGTCTGCCGACGGGGGCGTGGCTGAAGGAAATGAAACGGGCGATCCTCGCCGGAAAGGATGACCGGGAGTCGCTGACGGTGCGGTGGCAGGAGGGGGAGGTCTGGCGGGAGCGGGCGGTGACCCTGGGGGAGATGCGGGAGCGGGCCGTGCAGGTCGTCCCGGGGGAGAAGATCGCCTACGTGACCGACGCGGCCCCCACCCCCGCCAACGCGGAGCGGATCGTCGGCCTTGCCCGGGGGGCCGACTATCTCTTCATCGAGACCACCTTCCTCCACCACGAGGCGACCCGGGCGGCGGAGCGGTGTCACCTGACCGCCCGGAGGGCCGGCGAGCTCGCCCGGGAGGCGGGGGTCGCCCGGGTGATCCCCTTCCACTTCTCCCCGAAATACCGGGGGATGGAGGAACTGTTGCGGCAGGAGCTGGAGGAGGCGTTCGGGGGGTGAAGGGGGAAGGGTCGGATTGCAGAATGGATCACAAATTCAGGGGATGACGGCCATACGGATGCGGGGGATGAGGGCGGGGTCGAGCGCCTCCATCCGCTCCGGCCCAAGGCGCTCCAGGGCCTCCCGGAGCCGGCCGGCATCCGCCGCCAGCGCCGCCGTGTCGACCCCCTGGCAGGCGGGCTCCACACGCCCCAGGAGCCGCTCGGCGGATCCGAGGAGAAAGAGCGCCCCCCGGAAGTTCCCCTCCCGCCAGTGGTGGAGGGCCACCGCCACCTGGAGGATCCCCTGGTAGAGGTATTTCACCTCCCGCTGCTCCCCGGCCCAGAGCTCCTCCATGGTCTCGTGGCAGTCGAACCACTCCCCGGCGTTGAACTCCCCGATCCCCCACAGAAGCTCCTCCGGCGCGGCTGCAGCGCAACTGCCGTTCATCGCCCCTTCCCCTTCCCCGGTTTCCGCGCCCGCTTCGCCGCAAGCCAGGCACGGAGCTCCGGCAGCTCCCGGGCGTTCAGGATGTCGTCCCGCTCCAGCCACCCCCGCCGGGCGACGGCGATGCCGTAGGCGAGGGTGTCGAACTGGCCCACGGCGTGGGTATCGGTGTTGACGGCGAGCAGGACCCCCAGCTCCTTCGCCCGCCGCGCCCAGGTGTCGGTGAGGTCGAGGCGCATCGGATAGGCGTTGATCTCGATCGCCGTGCCGGTCTCCCTCGCCACCCGCAGCACCTCTTCAAGGTCGACCGGGTACGGGTCCCGCTCCCCGAGGAGCCGCCCCGTCGGATGGGCGATGATGTCGACGTACGGATGGCGCATGGCGGCGCAGATCCGGGCGGTGATCCGCTCCTGCGGCTGTCTGAACCCCGAGTGGATCGAGGCGACGACGAGGTCGAGCTCCGCCAGGACCTCGTCGGGGAAGTCGAGGCTGCCGTCCCCGCGGATATCCATCTCGGTGCCGTGGAGGATGGTGAAGTCGGAGAATTTGCGGTTGAGCGCCTCGATCTCCCGCCGCTGCTCCCGGAGCCGCTCCGGGGTGAGGCCCCGGGCCACCCCGAGCCCCTGGGAGTGGTCGGTGATGGCGAGGTAGGAGAGACCCCGCTTCCGGGCCGCGTCCGCCACCTCCTCGATGGAGTGGGCGCCGTCGCTCCACCGGGAGTGGACGTGGAGGTCGCCCCGGATGTCGCCCGCCTCCACGAGCTGCGGGAGCCGCCCCGCCAGGGCCGCCTCCACCTCCCCAAGGTCTTCGCGGAGTTCCGGCGCGACGAACGGGAGGCCGAGGAGCCGGTAGACGTCCTCCTCCTGTTCCCCCCCGAGCCGGGTGTCGTCCCCCTCCCGGAATATCCCGTACTCGTTCACCTTCAGTCCCTGGCGCACCGCCAGGTCCCGGATCCGGATGTTGTGCCCCTTGCTCCCGGTGAGATAGGCGAGGGCCGCCCCGTACGACTCCTCCGGCACCACCCGGAGATCCACGTTCACCCCGTCGCGGATGGTGACGCTCGACCGGGTGGGACCGTGCATCACCACGGCGGTCACCTCGGGGAGACGGACGAAGGCGTCCATCACCTTCCCGGGCTCGGAGGAGGTGGCGACGATATCGATATCCTTCACCGTTTCCCGCCACCGCCGGATGCTCCCGGCGAGGGAGATCCGCCCCAGCCGCGCCCGCTTCCGGAGCTCCTCCACCATCGCGGCGGCCACCGGGAGGATCAGCCCGAGGGGATGGCGCTCCTGGCCGCGCCGCACCGTGGCGACCCCCCTGAGGATGTTCTCCACCGTCTTCTCCCCCACTCCCGGGAGCCCGGCGAGCTTGCCGCTGGCGGCGGCCCGCTCCAGCTCCTCCAGGCTCCTCACGCCGGCCTTCTCGTGGAGAAGCTTCGCCGTCTTCGGGCCGAGACCGGGAACGGCGAGGAGCTCCAGGAGCCCCGGCGGAATCTCCCCCTTCAGCTTCTCGTGGGCATGGACGGCGCCGGTCGTGCAGTACTCCTCGATCTTGGCCGCCAGCTCCTCGCCGATCCCGGGGATCTCCAGCAGTTCATCGCGGGAGAGGGTCTCCACCCCCTTCGACAGCCCCTCCAGGTTGAGGGCCGCCCGGCGGTAGGCCCTGATCTTGAAGGGGTTGTCCCCCCTGATCTCCAGGATGTCGGCCATCTCGGAGAATATGCGGGCGAGTTCGAGGTTCTTCACGGAAGGCGCTTCCTTCGGGAAACGGGATTGTTGTTCTGATGAGAGTATATCGTTAAACGGGGAGATGCGAAGGAGAGAAACGCCCGCGGTGGCCGGTGCCGCCGCGGGCTTCGAGGGCGGGGAGCTATTTGCCGCAGCACTTCTTGAACTTCTGGCCGCTGCCGCAGGGGCAGGGGTCGTTGCGCCCGACCTTGGCGCTCGTGGCGGGACGCGGCTTCACGCCGGCACCGTCGACGAAGTACCAGGCGCCGTCAAGCTTGGCGAAGTCGGCCAGTTCGTGGTGGGTCCGCCGCACGTCCCTGTCGCGGTAACTGGCGATGAACTCCACCTTCCCGGCGGTGTCGTCGGGACCGCCAGCCTCGGTGGCGACGATTTCGAGCCCCTCCCAGCGGGAATTCTCGGCCCACTGCCGGGTCCCCTTCTCGTCGAAGTCGGCCCGGTGGTCGGGGTGAGTGGTCTCGAAGATGTAGCCGGTCTCCACCCGGGCGTAGGCGGAGTAGCGGGAGCGCATCAGCTCCTCGGCGGTGATGGCGGTACGTTTGCCGGTAATGAGCGGTTCGCAGCAGTCGCCGTAGCTCTTTCCGGTGCCGCAGGGGCAGGGGGTCGTCATGGGTAACTCCTTGATAGCGTGATGATCTCAGGATTTGTCGGGGAGTTATACATACCGTGCCGCTCCCTTTCCTGTCAACCGTTTCACGCGCCGGAGCGCGCGCCCCGCGCGATTCCGCCGGAGCCCGGCTACTTCTTCGCCCCGAAGACCTTCCTTATCACCTGTTTCTTCTCAACCCCCACCAGGAAGACGAAGCCGCCCGCCTCCTTTCCCGATTTGACGGTAACCGGGATGGCAGTCAGTGAGATGGGCCTGACGTCGGGGGGGAGGTTCGCCTCGTCGAGCCTGAGCAGGTATTCGCCCGGCAGGAGATTCTCGAATGAGAAGGCCCCGTCGCCGTCGGAGAAGGTATTGATGCTGGTCCCGTCCAGATAGACGAGGGCATCGGCCAGGGGGGTGTCGGCGGCATCGGCGATGCCGTTGCCGTTGGCATCGAGGAGGACCCGGCCGCGCAGGACGCCGGCCCGCAGCAGCGGGAAGTCGACCCTCACGGTCTGGCGGGTGGCGAGCTCCACCCGCCGGGAAGGTTTCACCAGCAGATTCAGGTCGGCGGGAAGTTCCCGTTCGCTGATCCGCACCTGGTGGATCCCCGCCCCCACCGTCGCGAAGATGAAACGCCCCGTGCCGTTGGTGACGGCCCGGGTGCCATCCTCCAGCAGGACGGTTACGTTGGGGAGCCCCGGCTCATCGGGATCCTTCACGCCGTTGCGGTTCAGGTCCATGAAGACGCTTCCCGCAATGGTCCCCACCTCGGAAAGAGACGGCATGCCGGGGATTCCCGCCAGGGGAGAGATGGTCCGCTCTCCCCAGCCGAACCTCCTGGTGAGTCCCACCGTGAACTGGAAGGTGCTCGACTCGCTCGCGGAGGTTCCCCGGGTCTCGGCGATCGTGTAGCGGATGTCGCCGTTCACGTACCATTGGTTCGACAGCGTCAGGAGGCCCCGTCCGCTGGCGGTCAGAGTCTCCTGGACGGAGCCGGACTTCCTTTCCCGGTCCCGGCTGTACTCCGCATCGGCGGAGAGGTCGATCCAGGAAGCGGGGGCGATGGCGATCCCTCCCCGGCCCCGTACTGCCTCGTCCCGCTCCCCCGAGTCGAAGGAGCGCCACTGGCCCTCCCCCTCCAGGTAAGCCCCCAGGCGGTTGAAGAGGTAGGTCCTGACGCCGGCAACCACGGTGCCGGAGCGGGCCGAGCTCTCGGGGGCGACCCGGTCCTGCACGACATCCCCCTGGAGCCGCAGGTAGGGGGTGAAGAGGGCGACGCGGTAGAGAGATTCCAGGAAGACCGAATAGCTGCGGCTCGCCACCGCCGCGGCGCTCCCCGGGCGGGAGGCGCGGTCGATGGCGCTGACGCGGAAGTTGAAGGCGGGGAGCTCCGGCCGGGCGTAATAGACGCCGGCCAGGGCCGAGATGGAGTTGACCGCCGCCAGGGTCGGGTTGTCCGCCAGATTCGAGCGGTTCCAGTCGAAGGAGGAATAAAGGGCGATGGCGTCGCCCGGGTGGTATTCGAGCGACGCGAAGATCCCCTCCAGATCCCGTTCGGGGAGGAGGTTCTCCCGGAAGAAGATGAAGTCGGGCCCCACCCGCCGGTAGTTCAACTCGGCGTGACCGTCTCTCCACTGCATGATGGGGCCGGCCTTCAGGGCGAAGTCTCCCGCGGTTCGGCCGTCTTCACGGAAGACGTTCCCCTCCACCTCCCCCACGAGCTTCACCCACTCCGCCACCCGCAGGGAGCCGTCCGCGAGGAAGACCGTGTTGCCGAGGGTCGTCCCCTTCCCTTCCCGCTGCAACCCACTGGTATGAGCGACCCCGAAACCGGCATAGCTCCCCGGGTTCCACTGGCGGACCCACTTGAGACCGTAGAGGGTCTGGTCCGTCGTCTTCACGTCGTTCGAGAAGAACCCCTGGATGCTGGCGAGCCGCCCGCCGAAGACCAGCAGCGAATCCCGCTCCGTCTCGCTGCTCAGCACCGCGCCCCGCAGGTAGAGCTCGGGGTAGGCGGTGTTGAGAAAACGCCCCGACTCCGGGGCAAAGCGCGGGAGAAGAAACGGCTTCACCGCCAGGAGCGAGACGAACGGCCCGCCGAACCCCTCGACCAGGTTGGTGAAACGGATCGACGTATCGCCAGCGATCAGGGTGGAGATCCGCCCCCCGGCGGAGAATCCCTCCAGCCCCACCTGATAGCGGGAAATGCGGTTCGAGGCGCCGTCGTCGCCAGGATCGAGCCGGGTGGCGTCGGCCGAGAGGAATGCCCGGCCGTACCCCGGCAGCTCTTGGAAGAGGTCGAGGCGGGTCAGCCCCTCGCTGAGGGAGCTGCCGTCAATGAGCGAGTACTTCTGGGTGGTGGAGCGGTAGAAGAGGGAAATGCTCCCCCCTCCCTCGGGGAGAGGGGCCGCCGCCGCGGGGATGGCAAGCAGGAGGGTGGACGAAACCAGGATAAGCCGGAGAAGGAATCGCATCGTAGCCTGACGCGCATGCGGCACGTTTCGCCCCGCCACGATATTACTTGACGGTGAACGGCGCTTCCCCGGCCAGGAGGGCGGCACCCCCCACGTCAACCGTCGCGACGGCCGTGTAACTGCCGGCCGGAAGCTTCTCCTTCAGGGGGAGGGAGAGGGTTCGGGTGAAGCCGGCCAGCACCGGCGCGTCGGGGATGGCGAGGGTCTGCACGGTCTTTCCCCCCCGGGCGTTGATGGCAACGCTTCCCTTGAGGCGGAACTGGACGTTCCCCTTGTTCTGGAGACGCATGGAGATTGCGCCCATTTCCCCTGCCGGGGCATATGCCAGATCGAGGAACTCCGCTTCGGGAACCGGCTTGCCGGCGGTCACGTAGACAATGGCGGCGATGTTCCCCTTGATGGCGACGGCCCGGCTCTTCTGCCCCGGCTCCACGTGGGGGACCGTCTCGAAGACAAAGGCCGCCCAGTACCCGCCGGCGGGGGTGCCGGCCGGGATGGCGACCGAATAGCGTACCGTCTTCTTCTCTCCCGGCTGCAGGAGGAAGTCGACCGGATTGATCCTGAGCCACGGGATGCACGAATGGGGCTGGCTCCCCGCTTTCCGGAAGATGGGGGTCCCTTCCTCGCTCAGGTACCAGTCCTGCATCGCGACCTTGATGCGGACCTTCTCCTTCCCCTCGTTGTTGACCTCGATCGCGTCGGTGTAGCTCCCCCCGGGCTCACCGGCCATATCGATCCGGATCGGTGAGACGCTGAAGGATATCTCCGCCCGGGCGGCCGGCGGCAGGGACAGTGCCAGGAGTGCCAGAACGTTGAGCAGGACAGCTGTAAGGATGGTGCGCATCGCGTGATTTCCCTCCGTGGAACTCAGGGTGAGCTGACGGTAAAGTCGGTGGTCTGGGTGTAGATGCCGGTGGCGTAGGTCCAGAGGTTCTGGATGGTGAAGGTGAGAACCCCGCTCCAGGTCCCGTTCCCGCTGTTTCGAGCAACAAGCGTGCCCGGCACCGTGGCGGTCAGGGAGCCGTTCGTGAACGTCGGCTGGTTGGTGGCGGTCCAGGAGATGTTCGCAATCGGGATGCTGCTTCCGGCCGAGAGCAGCTCCCCCCGCGACAGGGCGGTGAGCGACCACTGGGCCCCCTTCATCCCCGAGGTTTTCACCGTAATGCTCACCGTGGATGTGGCGGCGGTTACGGGAAACGCGTCCGGGTCCTGGTCGGGGAAGGTAATGTTGGCCGGCGCCACGGTCAGTGTGAACTTCTTGCCGGCCCGGGCAGCGGAGGGGAAAAGGGTCAAGGTGGCCGGCAGGGCGACTGCGAGTATGGTCGAGGCGATCCTGTTCATGGGGTCACGGTGCCGTCAGGGTGTAGGTGATGCTCCCGGTGTAAGTGCCGGTGGCGTAGCTCCAGAGGTTGTTCAGCCGGAAAACGAGGTTGCCGGCATAGCTCCCCGAAGCGCTCCAGCTCCCCACGGTCTGGGGGGTGGCACTGTTCAGGGTCCCTCCCGTGAAACCGGTACCGGAGGCGGTCCAGGTTATGTTGGAGGAAGCGATGGTATCCCCTCCAGAGACCAGCGGCCCCCCCTGGCAGACGAGGGTGGCGGTCAGCGCCGACGACGGGTCCTTGCGGATCTTGACCGTTACCACCACCGGATTCTCGTTGGCCGGAACCAGGGGAACCAGAGTGGGATCGGCATCGGGGAAGTTGATGGTGGAGGGAGAGACGGTGAGCTTGGCCCGGGCGCTGATGTTGTAGTTGGTCGTTACGGGCTGGGGGTTGGCGCACTCCCCCGCCACCACGGCGCACAGGAGGGTCCCCGTCACAGACAGGGCCGCCGCTCCGCTCCTGAATTTTCTTGCTGCCCGATCTGTCATACTCCCCGGCTTCTCCCCCCGGATCACTTCCAAGCACAAGGCGTGCCTTGCACGGTTCAGGGGGTGGTAAGGGTGTAGTTGATAGTGGTCGAGTAGGTCCCGGGGAGATACCCGGCGCCGTTCTCCAGGAAGAAGTTGAAGTACGATGAGTAGATGCCGGACCCTGTCGGGAAGCGGGCTGCCGGCTGCCCGGAGACCTTGCTGAGGGCCCCCCCCATGAACGGTGCGCCGGCGGCGGTCCAGGTGATGGCAGAGGCCGGGATCACCGCATCGCCGTTACGCAGGTCGTCCAGGGCAATCACCAGGAGGGTCAGGGGATCGTTGCTCCTGACCTTGGCAATGACCGGAATCGGGTTCTCAACCGCCGCAATGACCGGATGGGTGATCGGGTCCGCAGCCCTGAAACTCAGGGTGTTGGCCCCGAGGGTCAGGTTGGCCGACGACAGCACCGAGACGTTTATGGTCAGGTTGGCCGACGTGGTGTCCGCCCCGGCCTTCCCCGCCGGGGCGAAGGCCAGGAAGACCGATATCCCCGCCGCCACCATGCGTGAAACGGATCTCCTCACCATGTGAAGACTCCATGAAGAAAGGCCGCGGCAGCATCCCCCGCCGCGGCCGCGCCTGCCGGGTGACTCACGGTCACGGAGAGGTCAGGGTGTAGGTCGTAACCGCCGTGTAGGAACCGGTGGCGTAGTCCCAGCTGTTGGCCAGGGCATAGCTGTTGCTTCCGGTGCGGCTCCCCGACCCGGTCCAGCTCGCCACCGTCTGGGGGGCGGACTTGCTCATGGTACCGTTGGCGCTCCACCCGCCGCCGCTCCCCGATGTCCAGGTGACTTGGGAGATCGGGATCACATCCGTCCCGCTCGTCAGGTCGCCCCCCGACTGGACGGTGAGGGTCACGGTCTGGGAGCTGCCGGTCTTCGCCTTGGCAGTGATGTTCACCGCGGCCGGTGACGACGGGATGCTCGGGGTGGAGTCGGCGTCGGCACTGGCGAAGCTGATGGCGGCAGCATCCAGTGAGAGCTTCGCCGCGGCCGAGACCGTGGCGTTGATGGTCAGGTTCTGGGCGTCGTTGGCTGCCATGGCGGTTCCGGCGGCCAGGGCGGCAGCCAGGCCGAGGAGCGCCATGACGCTTCTCCGTGCGATGGTACTCATGGGTGTTTCCTCCTTTGCGATCCGGCCTCTGTTCCCGGCCGGCAGGTAATATTGCCGCCTCACGGGGCGGACAAGGTATAGGTGACGGTCACCGAGTAGTTTCCGGTGGCGTAGTTCCAGCTGTTGGCCATGAAGTAGCTGAAGGAGCCGCTCCGCTGCCCCGGTCCGGTCCAGGAACCGGCGGTCTGGGCCGTGGCCTTGTTCATGGTTCCGGGCACAAAACCGGCGCCGGTGGCCGTCCAGGTGACGTTGGAGATCGGGATCGTATCGGAGCCGCTCGTCAGGTCTCCGGCCGCCTGCACCTGCAGGGTCGAGACGCTGGAGCTACCCGAGCGGACGCTGGCGGTGACACTGACCGCATTCTGGGTTGCCGGTATCGAGGAGACGGTGCCCGGGTCCGCATCGGGAAAGCCGATGGTGGTCGTGCCGAAAACCAGCGAGGCCCGGGCGCCGACGGCACTGTTCACGGTCACGTTGGTGGTGGCGGAAGCCCCCAGGGCGGCCGTGGCAACCGAGCAGCCGACGGCGGTGGCAATCGCAATGGAAGTGAGGTGTTTCATGAGCAACCAGGCCTCCGGGCAATTCTCCAGGTCAAACCGGTGCTCACTTAACAGCAACTTGAATGCCAATTCATAGGGGATTCCCCTATTAGTCATCAGGGACTTTACTATTTCCCGAAAAGCCGCGCGGGTACTGGCAAACGTGAAACTGTCAATAAAATCGCGCAGGTGTCAAAAAACAAAACACAGTTTAATAACTGTCAAAACGCCGTCATTTGACGTAGACACGACGTCGGGTTACAACGGGCGCATGAACCTGAATCGGATGGGGGAAAAGAGAAAGGAGGGGCTCAACCCCGGAACGAAACGAGGATGAGGAGATCGAGGAAGGCGAGCGCCCGCTCCCGCTCCGCGGGGGAGAGCTCGGAGACCCGCACGGGGCGGAGGAAGCGGCGCAGAAACCGCTTTTGGGCGAAGCCGAGTTCCGGGTTGGGACGACCGAGGCGCGGGGGGATCACGTCCCGTGCGATCCGCAGCCTCCTCACACAGAAACGGAGCGCCGGATTGAGCATGAGGGACGCATCGGCGGCGAGGCCGCAGCCGCCGGCGGTCCCGCGCCCCAGGTAGAGGACGAAATTCGGCTCATCGTCCCCCTCGCGTTCGGCACGCCGCAGCCGCTCCACCTCGGCCCGAACATCGGGGAGGGCGCCGTGGTGGGCAAAAAGCAGGGGCTGGAGTGACGTCTCCCCCACCAGCGCCAGGAGCTCGTCGATCCGGCAGGTCCGCGCCCGGGGGTGGAGGAAGGCGTCAGCGATGCCGCTGTCAAAGGAAAGCTCCGGGGCGCTCTCCACGTAACTCCCGAGCCGGGAGCCCCGATCTGCGCGCCGCAGGAGACGCTTCACGGTCGGGAGATCCTTCACCCCCAGGAGCCGCAGGGCCTTGCGGACCGACTCGGCCCCCCGCCGCGCCCCCCGGCTGTAGACCATGATCCGGAGAATCCCCCCCGGTGCCAGCCGCCGCTCCAGTGCCCGCAGCCCCGCCAGCGGCTCCGCCAGGTGGTGGAGCACCCCGAAGCAGTCGATGAAGCCGTACTCCCCCGCCGCCACCGCCGGATCGAGAAAGTCCCCCCGCTCCCAGCCGATGCCGAAGCGGCCGTGGAGGAGCGTATGGAGGCGGGCCCGCCGCAGGTTGGCGCGGGAGAGGTCGAGGGCGGTGATCGGCACGCCGGGGTTGGCGAGGGAGGTCGGATAGGGGGAGAAGCTCCCGCAGCCGGCCAGGAGGATGCGCCGCGCGGCCGACGGCGGGAGGATGCCGTTGAAGCGCGCGAAGAGGGAATCGAGGTTCAGGGCGTAGGTGTCGCAGGGGCGCACCGACGCCAGGAGGGGGTAGCGGGGATAGGGGTGGCGCTCGTAGTGGCGGCGGATTTCGTCGGTCATCGGTCCCGGGTTCCTACCACGTCACGATCCGCAGCGCCTTCTTGAGAATGAGCAGCACATCCTGGATGGTGATCTCTCCATCGGGAGCCGGCTTGCCGTCCACCAGCGGATAGACGTCCCCCTCGGCCAGGATGGCCGGCGTGGCGGGCTTCTGCCTTACCGCCACCTTGAGGGCTTCGAGCACGTCGGCAACGGTAAACTGCCGGTCCTGGTTCAGGTCCCCCGAGTGGGGACCGGCATAGACGTAGAGGCTGATACCCTTCGTGGTGGTGAGGGCGCCGTCCCCCACCTCTATCGTCACCGGAACATTGCCGATGTAGGGGGAGAAGGGGGTCCAGGAGATGACGCCGGCGGGAGAGACGGTCATTCCCGGGGGGGCCTTGGCGAGGGCGTAGGAAAGGGTCTCGGAGTTCTGGCCGCTGGGGGGCGTCCCGGGAACCTGGTCCTGGTCGCTGGCGTTGATCTGCCACGAGGCCGGCTGTGCCTCCATGGCGAAGCTCGAATTCGAGGTGACCGAGGTGACGACCGGCGGGTGGTTGCAGAGCGCAACCGTATCCGCCGCCTCGGCGGGGTAGCTGTCGGCAGAGAGGAAACGCCCCTTGAGGGTGAAGTCGGTGGCGGCATCGGCGGAGACGGTGAGCTGAACCACTGGAGGAGCGGCACCGGGAGCGATGGTCCCGAAACTCCAGGTAACGGTTCCCTTCGCCCCGTCGTAGACGCCGCCGTCGGTGGCCGAAACGAAACCGACCCCGGCCGGAAGTTGCACCACCATCCTGCCGTCGGCAAGGGAATCGGTCTTGTTGGCGGAATTGTCCAGGGCAAGCGTGGCGGTCACCGGCTGCCGGTAAGTCGCACACCCCCCGCCATGAACGAGGGAAAGCACCGGGGTGGAGGTCGGTTCGATCCGATCGACAATATCGAAGGATGTCGATCCGCCGACGGGAACCGTCAAATCCCACTGGAGGGTGAAGTTCATGTCGCCGGCCGGAAGCGGCCCGGGGAAATTGCTGAGGGGGGTAGGTTCCCCGTCGTTAAGGGTGGAGAAGGTCCCGAAGCCGCTGTTGTCGACGTCGAACCGGGATGGCGGCATCGTCGCGCTCTGCACCAGAGTCCCCGCCCCGTATGCCTTCGTCTGCACCGCCCCCACACCCTCCACCACCTGGGCGAGATCGGCGCCCGACGATGACTGGTCGAGGTCGAAGTCGGAATAATGGTAGAGGTGAAGGGTGAGGGGGGTGGATTTCCTGTTGGTTACGGTCACCGTCTTGGTGATGGTTGAACGTCCCGACCCCGCGGCCCCGTCGGCCAGCTTCCAGGTGACGGAAAGGTCGAAATCGGCGGCTGCAAAGGGGAGCGTGACGCTGTCGGCGGTGCTGGACGGCGTTCCCGGCGTCAGGGTCTGAATCTGCGCCTCCGGCCCGTTTTCCCCCTCGCGGTACCAGAACCACTGCTGGTACATGACTTCCTGGCCCCCGTTCGCCAGCCATGAATAAAGGCCGCAAAGGGGCGCCGTCGGGTCGCAGGAGGCCGCATCATCAATTGACGCGGTCGAAGCTCCGCTCGTCATGATCCACACGACCGCACCGACCTCCCCCACCCAGAAGGCCCAGACGGCAAACAACAAGAACTTTATGATCCGATTCATTGGCAACCCCGCCCCGCCCCCTGTCCGGACTCCGACTTGCCAACAATACCATAACAGGCCCCAAATAAATACGTCCTAATCCATCTCTCCGCTCGCGGCCGCCCCCTCATCCTCTGCGCACCCGGAACTTCCTGACCAGTTCCGCCGGGTGGTAGGAGAGCTTGGCGTCCCGCAGCCCCGGCACCCCCAGGTCCTGCTCCCGGTTCGTCCAGGTGCAGTCGGTGAAGAGGAGCCGGTTGAACTCCCGGTCCACGAGCTGGGCAACCCCTTCCATGAACGGATCCCCCTTCTCGAAGTGGCAGACCGCCGTCTCACGGTTGAGCCGCTCGCCGAGGGCAAAGGCGGCCACCCTCCCCTCCACGAGCACCACCACCCCTTCGAGCCCCAGCGGGCCGGCCAGCGTCAGGGACTCTTCCGTCGCCGCCGTCTCGGGGTCGATGGAGGAACTCCCCATATCCGCGCGCACCCGATGCCACTCCTGCAGGAGGTCCAGGCATCCCTCCCGGTGCCCCTCGCTGTAAATCTCCACGGCGTACCGGTGCCGGGCGGCAAAGTAGCTGATCCGGTTCTTCTTCTTGTGGAAGCGGTTGCCGGGGAGCTCCGCCAGCTCCCGGCGCAGGTAGAGGTAGTCGAAGCTGTCCCGGTCCTCCTCGATCCGATAGCCACCATCGGCGAGATGGCGTTCCACGAACCGCTCTTCGGCGCCATAAAGGGTCATGCCGGCATCGAGGAGGGTCCGCGCGGCGTCGGTCACGGCGCCGGAGAGGGGGGGAAGGAAGTACGGCGCGCCGTCGTACCCCCGGCCGAGCACCACCACCGCATCGCCGACCATCGTCAGGCGGTAGGCGTGGGGGGCGCGGAAGAGGTAGAGGTTGGCGAAGGTGAGTTCGGAGACCCGCGGCTGGAGCCGGGCGAAGACGGCGTCCAGGAACGGCTTGTCGGCAAGGGCCAGGGGGCGGGATGCGGGGTATGCGGGGATATCCATCAGAGCACCACCACCAGCACCACTCCGCCGGCGATGACCGAGAGGTTGCAGGCGGCGGAGATGCCGTGGAGCTTCGAGAACTCCCGGCGAAGGGGGTGGTCCCTGGGGGTGGTCTCGAAGGAGGGGATCTGCTGTTTGAGAAGGGCGGCCCGGGGTTCGATGTAAAACGCCTGGAACGCGGTGAGCGCCAGCATGACGACGAGGAGCGCGGTGGCGGGGACCCAGTGCCTGCCGCGCACGACGAGCAGCGCCGCCAGGGCGGCGCAGCCGCAGGCAAGCCCCCAGCGGAAGTAGCCGGGAAAGAGGTAGCCGACGATCCGGCCGGCGGCATCGCGGTTCTCCACCCGGAAGATGATCGGTGTCAGGAGGAACGTGAAGAGGGCGGCGCCCCCCACCCAGAAGGCGATGGCAAGGCGGCAGAGGGAAGTGAAGAGAATGGATGTCATGACGCCTCCTCTCCGAGCGCGAAGCGGTCGATGATCCACCGGGCGATGCTGCGCCGGCCCGGAAGCGAGGCCGGCATATCTCCCGCGCAGAACCAGCGGGCATCCTCGATCTCGTTCTGATCACAGCGAATTTCGCCGCCGGCGTAGTCGGCCACGAACCCTGCCATGAGCTGGCTCGGGAAGGGCCAGCACTGGCTCCCGACGTAGCGGATGTTCGCCACCTCCACGCCGGTCTCCTCCCGCACCTCGCGCCGCGCGCACTCCTCCAGCGACTCGCCGAAATCGAGGAAGCCGGCCACGAGGCCGTAGCGCCCCTCGGGCCACTCGGGCTTGCGTGCCAGGAGGAATTCGTCGCCGCGCCGCACCAGGACGATGGCGCAGGGATGGATGTGGGGGAAGTGTTCGGTGCGGCAGGAGGGGCAGCGCCTCCCGCAGCTGCCGGGGAGCGGCTCCAGGGAACCGCCGCACCGGGAACAGCAGCGGCTGCTTCCGCTCCAGTGGAGGATCTGATTGGCCATACCGCCGAGGGTGAGGGAGATGTCGTCGAGGCGGTCGGAGGTGGCGTTGAACGGCTCCAAGGCCAGCGGCGCCGGAAGCGCCTCTTTTGCAGAGATCCGGACGGCGCGCAGGGGTTTTCCCTGCCACGTGCCGAAACGGATCGGTTCGAGGCCGGCAGGGAGCCAGTCGGGGGTTCCTCCCTCGGGAAGAAACGGGAGGCCGGCCCGCACTTCGACCACCAGGGCGTTTCCCCGGATCACGAGCCAGAGCCCCGGCGCACCGTCATCGGGTATGCCGGGTGTGGCGGGGGCAAACCCGCCGGCCAGAAGGGTGGCGTTGAAGGGGAGATTGACCGCTTCGGGATAGCGCATGGGATGTCCTCCGGAAAATAGAAAGGATACCCCCCGCGCCGTCCCCTTGCAACATCAACTTCGCGGGCTGCGGCTATTCCGGGCCGGCTAGCCCCCTTCGCCGCGCCGGACGAGCCTCTTGTTGAGCGCCTGGCGGGTGATGCCGAGATAGGATGCGGCAAGCCCCTGGTTGCCGCCGGAAAGGCGAAGGGCCTCGGCGATCAGGGCATGTTCGGCCTCCTTGAGGGTCGGAAGGCGGTCGGGGGCACCGACGACCCCGGCGATTTGCCGGGGAACGTCGGCAAGGTCGGCGCAGGGGGAGGCGCCCATTGCCTCCCTGAAACTTTCGAGGGAGAGGACCCCGTGCTGGTGGCGGGCCACGGCGTCGGCGACCAGGGCCTGGAGTTCACGGATGTTGCCGGGAAAGGGGTAGGCGGAGAGATACCGGTAGAGCTCCGGCGGCGGGGTCGGCTTCTTCTTCCCCATCGCCACGGCGCTCTGCTCCAGAAAATGGTCGACCAGCAGCGGGATGTCCTCTCGGCGCTCCCGCAGCGGCGGCAGCGTCACCCGGTGGGCGGAGAGGCGGTAGTAGAGGTCGCGGCGGAAGGTGCCGGCCGCCATCATCTCCTGCAGGTTCCGATTGGTGGCGACCACGATCCGGGCGGCGCTCTTGCAGGGGGTGTCGGAACCGAGGGGGTAGTACTCATGCTCCTGGAGGAGACGCAACAGCTTCACCTGCGACGACTCGGCCAGATCGCCGATCTCGTCGAGAAAGAGGGTCCCCCACGCCGCCCGGGCAATGAGCCCTTCGCGCTTCTGGTCGGCACCGGTGTAGGCCCCGCGGCGGTGGCCAAAGAGGGTATCGGAAAAGATGAGGTCGTCGAGACCGGCGACGTTCACCGCCACGAACTCCCCCGTGCGGCCGCTGGCGTCGTGGACGGCCCGGGCCGCCAGCTCCTTGCCGGTGCCGGTTTCGCCGGCGACGAGCACCGGCTGGTCGGTGGCCGCCACCGCCTCAAGATAGCGGAAGATCCCCCCCATGGCCTCGCTGCATGTGACCATGGAAGCGAAGGCCTCCTCATGATCGAGCCGCCCCGAGACCAGGTGCCGGGAGAGGGTCGACACCTCCCTGCGGAGGCAGTTCAGCTCCCGGGCCCGCTGGACGCTGGCGAGGAGACGGCTTCGCTCCACCGGCTTGACGAAATAGTCGAAGGCCCCCCCCTTCATGCACTCCACCGCCATCTCCAGCTCGTTGGCGGCGGTGACGATGATGATCGGCACATGGGGAAAGCGGGGGGCGATCTGCCTGAGCAGGTCGAAGCCCGAGACGAACGGCATGGAGAGGTCGAGCAGGATGAGCGACACCTCCTGGCGCTCCAGAAGCGGCATCACCCGACGGCTGTCGCTCTCGGTGATGACGTCCGGATACCCGGTGCTGCGGAAAAGCGTCCGCATGCTGAAGAGGATTTCCTCCTCGTCGTCCACGAGGAGTATCGTGAAGGGGAAAGTCTGCGCGTCCATTGCTGCTCCTGAAACGAAGGTGATTATTCCGCTCTTTTACTCCCCCGCGGCCGGCAGCCGCACCGTCACGGTGGTCCCCCGGTCGGGAAGGCTCTCGAACTCCAGGGTTCCCCCATGCTCCTTCACGATCGATGCCGAGATGGAGAGCCCCAGCCCGGTCCCCCCCTGGTCGAGGCGGGTGGAAAAGAACGGGTCAGTGATCCGCTCCATCACCCTGCGGCTCATCCCTTCCCCCTCGTCCTGCACCGTAAGGAGCACCTGATGCCGCCCAGCATCGCAGGAGGTGGTTATCGTAACGCCGCAATTCCTGTCGGGAAGCGCCTGGAGGGCATTCATCACCAGATTGATGATCACCTGCTCGATCTGCTGCTGATTCCCCCGCACCGGCGGCACTCCTTCGGCATAGTCGGTGACGAAGCGGTTGGTGAGCTTCTGGATATGGTGGCCCAGGATCGTGACGGCGTCACCGGTGACCCGGTTGAGGTCCACCTCCCGCAGGAGCCCGCCGTGGTCTTCACGGGCGAAGTCCTTGAGATTGCTCACGATGGCGCTGATCCGCCGGGCACCCTCCACTATCCCGGTGAAGAGCTTCGGCGCCGTCGCGCTCATCTCTGAGAACAGCAGGCCGCCGAGGGGGAAATCACCGTGCTCCTCCGCGTACTCGGCCAGGAGCGGCGACGCGTCGCGCCAGACGTCGCGCAGCAGCATGGCGTTCACCGAGACGTAACTGTTGGGGTTGTTGATCTCGTGGGCGATCCCCGAGACGAGGACCCCGAGGGAGGCCATCTTGTTGGCGTGAATGAGACGCGCCTGGCTGCTCTTCATCTCCTCCTCCATCCTGACCCGTTCGGTTATGTCCCGGATCGAGCAGTAGATGACCTCCTTCTCCCGCAGCTGCACCATCTTCCCCCAGATCGACACGAAGATGCGCGCCCCGTCCCTCGTAAGGGCAGTCAGGCGGTCCAGGTGAAACGGCCGGTCGCCAGACCGGGGAACCGCCTGGATGAACGACTCATAGTCGTCCGGCACGATGAACGACCAGGGACCGAGCCGGATCAGCTCTTCCCGCCGGAAACCGACGAGCGCCTCCGCCGCCGGATTGACGTCGATGACGTCGAACCCCTCCGGCGTCAGGAGGACGATGGCGTCCTCGTTCTGGGTGAAGAGCTGGCGAAAGAGCTCCTCGCTCTCCAGCAGTTCTCCGTTGCGGCTGCGCAGCTCCTCCTCGGAACGCATGATTCTCTTCACGTACCGGGAGACGAGGCCGAAGAGGAGCGCCGCCGTGGCAGCGACATAGAGCCACCCTTTGACCATGCTGACGATAGTGGCCGACCTCACGTCGGTCGCCACGGAGCCGAGGATCTCATCCGAGAAGAGGATCCATACGGCCCCGGCAACGGCGTAGGCAGCAGCGATCTTAAGGGCGATTCTGCGGTCCTGGGTCATGGGCGGGCCTTGCCGGAGCCGTGCGGTTTCGCCGCCGGAGATCCGGATGTAGTGCGGAGGCTCTTTATATGTATCGGTTTTCGGTCGTCAGACTTGAGGGAAAGTAGGGAGAAGCATTCAAAGCGGTAAAAGGCGGGTAAAACACATCGGGCCGGCATGGTGCCGGCCCGCGTCTGCCATCGGAACAGATAGTAGCTTCCTACTCCTCCCCTTTCTCCAGGGTCAGGATGTAGTAGCCTTCGGCCTCTTTGAGACCAAGGAGTTTGTGCCCCTCCGACTTGAGGCTGCGGGGGACGTTTTTCACCGGCTCGCCGTCGTCGAGGAGAAATTCGATCACCTCGCCGGCGTCGACCATCTCCAGCGCCAGCTTGGCCTTGACGAAGTTGGTGGGGCAGGTTACCCCGCGCAGATCGACCGTTGTCATGATGCTCACCTCTCCTTTCCGACCTGGGTGGCGATGGCCTGGGGGGGGATCGTGGCATCGACCACAAAGGCGGGGAACTGCTCCCGCAGGCAGGCGAGGAGCGCTTCCGGCCCTTCGGCGCGGATCACGTCGCCAAGCCTCACCCTCCCCTGCCCTTCCGCCTTCTCCTTGTACCATGCGAGCACGGCGGCGATGAAGGCGACCACCTGCTCCTCCGGCAGAAACTCGGCGAAGAGGGTGCCGACCAGGGGGCGGCGCCCCCACTTGCCGCCGATCCGCACCGTGTACCCCTTCTTCTCCGCCCGCCACGCCTCGGTGGGGCAGACCTTGAGGCAGTCGCCGCAGTAGATGCAATTTTCGGGGATGAAGCGGGGCTTACCGTCCTCTCCCATGGTGATGGCGCCTTCGGTGCACGACTTGTCGCAGAGGCCGCAGCCGATACACTCTTCCACGGAGAGCACCGGCCAGACGGCCCCCTGGAAGCCGACATCATTGGTGGCCGACTTGGGACAGTCAAAGGGACAGCCGGCAAAGCCGACCTTGAACTTGTGGTGGCCGGTGGGGGTGCCGAAGAGCTTCTCGTCCACTTCCAGGGCCGACTTTTGCGTATCCACGAGGCCGTTGGGATTGTACTCGCAGCCGCCGCAGGCGGTGGGGACCCGGACCCGGGCGCCGCAGGAGGCGACCTTCTGGGTCCCCTCCCCCAGCTGGGCCACCACGGCGTCGAAATCCTTGAAGTTGATGTTGATCAGCTCCACCGACTGGCGCACCGAGAGGTGGACCATCCCCTGGCCGTACTTCTCCGCCACCTCGGCGATCTTTTTCAGCCGCGCAACCGGCAGCCGCCCGCCGGGGACCCGCAGGCGCACGGTGAAGAGGTCCTTCCCCCGCTCCTTGATGAAGCCGCCGGCCTTGAGGTTCTTCAGGTCGATGGCGGTGCTCTTCTTCTCGTCCGACATGGGTTTTGTTCTCCTTTATTCCACGATCTCGATCGGCTCCGGTTCCACCACTCCGCCGGCGATGCGGAACGACTTCACGTCCGGCTCCGCCCCGGCCAGGGAGACGATCACGTAGGAGACGCCGGGGGTGAGCGCCAGCCGGATATCCTCCTCCGACGGGCGGGCCGGGCTCTCCGGGTGGGAGTGGTAGATGGCGAGCATTGCCAGCCCCCGGTTGCGGAGCTCTTTCACCACGGCGAACTGCTCCTTCGGGTCCATCATGAAGTGCTCGTTGCTCCGGTCGGTGTTGGCCATCCGGAAGATGGCCGACGCGGCGCCGTCAGTGCCGCCGAGGATGCCGCACGCCTCGATGGGGAAGTCGGCCCGGGCGTGAGCGATGAGGTCGTCGTGGATCGCGCGGGGGATCGTCAGCATGGTCACTTCTCCAGGTCGCAGACGTTCAGGGCGTCCAGCTCGTCCACCAGCTCCGTCACGGTGGGGTTCTCGCCGCAGACCGGGCACTTCTGGTTCCGGTTGATCCTCACCTTGCGGAAGTTCATCTCAAGGGCGTCATACATCAGGAGACGATTGGCCAGCAGTTCCCCTTTCCCCAGCAGGAACTTGATCGCCTCGGTGGCCTGAATGGTGCCGATTACCCCGGGGAGGACACCGATGACCCCGGCCTGGGAGCAGGTGGGAATGGCATCCTTGGGAGGCGGTGAGGGGAAGATGCAGCGGTAGCAGGTTGATTGACCGGGAAGAACGGTGAGGGTCTGGCCGACGAACTGGAGGATCCCGCCGTGGGAGTACGGCTTCCCCGCCATGACGCACGCGTCGTTGATGAGAAACTTGGCGGCGAAGTTGTCGGTGCCGTCGATGGCGAAGTCGTAGTCGGCGATGATCCGGGCGATGTTGGCGGCGGAGATCCACTCCCGGTAGGTCCGCACCTTTACGTCGGGGTTGATGGCCTCCATCTTCTCCCGGGCCGACTCCACCTTCGGCTTACCCACATCGGGGGTGAAGTGGATCACCTGGCGCTGGAGGTTGGAGAGGTCCACCACGTCGGCGTCGGCAATGCCGATGGTGCCGACCCCGGCCGCGGCCAGGTAGAGGGCGATGGGGGCCCCGAGACCGCCGGCGCCGATCACCATCACCTTCCCGTCCAGGAGTTTCTTCTGCCCCTTTCCCCCCACCTCCTTCAGGATGATGTGGCGGGAGTAGCGCTCGATCTGCTCTTCGGTGAACATAATTACTTAGCTCCTTTCGGAAACGTGGAGTTTCCCCCGCCCATGAAGTAGAGGAATTCCACCGCATCCCCCTCTCTCACTACGGTGGCGTCGAACGCCTCCCGCTCCAGCACCTCGCCGTTCAGCTCCACCGTCACGTACTCGGCCTGGGGGACCTTGAGCTCGACCAGGAGCTCCGTCACGTTCACGCTCTCCTTGCCATCCACCGTGGAGGGTTTTCCGTTTACCGTCAGGTTCATCTCAATCTCCTTCAGATAATGTTGAGGGACTCCGCAAAGTCCTCGATGATGTCGTCGATGGCCTCGATGCCGACGGAGACGCGGATCATCTCCTCGCTCACCCCCATGAGGGCCTTCTCCTCGGGGCCGAAATCGGCGCAGATAGTGCTGGCGGGGTGGATCACCAGGGTCTTGGCGTCGCCGATGTTGGCCAGGTTCTTGGCCAGGCGCAGGCCGTCGATGCAGCGGAAGGCGGCCTCCTTGTCGGCCAGGCCGAAGGTGAGGAGCGCCCCGAAGCGCCCGCCGAACTGTTTTTTTGCCGTCTCGTGCCACGGCGAGCCCGCAAGGCCGGGATAGTTGACCCACGCCACCTGGGGGTGGGCGGCCAGAAACTTCGCCAGGCGCAGGGCGTTGTCGCAGTGGCGCTCCATCCGCAGCGCCATGGTCTCGATCCCCTCGGAGAAGAGGTACGAGTTCATGGGGGCGGGACAGGCGCCGAGGTCCTTGTGGATCAGTTTTCTTGCCCGGGCGGTGAAGGCAAACTGGCGGAACTTCTTCACGAAGGGCTCGAAGTGGGGATAGCCCTTCCGCCGCCAGTCGAAGGTGCCGCAGTCGATGATGGCGCCGCCGATGGCGCTGCCGGTGCCATTGATGTACTTGCTGGTGGAGTGGACGACGATGTCGGCCCCCAGCTCCTTCACCCGGGCGAGGAGCGGGGTGGTGACGGTGGCGTCCACCACGAGGGGAACCCCCGCCTCCCGGGCGATGGCCGCCAGGGCCGCCAGGTCGGGGACGTCGAGCCGGGGGTTCCCCATGGTCTCCACGAAGATGAGGCGGGTCCGCTCGTTGACGGCGGCCCGCATGGCCTCCAGGTCGCTCGGGTCGACGAAGCGGGTGGCGATGCCGTAGTTGGAAAGGGTGTCGCGAAAAAGGGAAAAGGTGCCGCCAAAGAGCGAGGCGGAGGAGAGGATCTCGTCACCGCTGCGGACGATGGTCAGCACCGCCAGGGTGATGGCCGCCATCCCCGAGGAGGTGGCGATGCACGAAATCCCCCCTTCCAGGAGCGCCAGGCGCCGCTCCAGGCTCTCGGTGGTCGGGTTGTTGATCCGGGTGTAGACGTGCCCCACCTTCCGGCCCCGGAAGATGTCTTCCAGATCCTCGGCGGTGTCGTGGGCAAAGGAGGAGGACTGGACGATGGGAACCGTGGTGGCCCCCGCCGGACCCGGTTCGAAACCGCCATGGATCAACAGCGTATCGAGGCGAAATTCCCGCTTCATTCCCGCTCACTCCTTTGCAGCCTGATGGCCGGACGTAGTTGAATTCTTGTTTTGTTGTTTTTCAGCACTCCAGAGATAAATAATTTGACTTTTCAAGTCAAGAAAAAACTGCAGCAAATTTACTTGATACTGCTAACAAATTGTTCTTTTGAATCATACTTTCTTGATCAACAATAATCTTGCGAAACATCATAAAATTGGTCCCGATTTTATGCAAAAAAGGGAAAATCTCGCGACTTCCCCCTCTCCGTCTCCCCGCTTCTCCCCTTACGGCTACGAGCAGCCACCTCCGCCGGACCAGCCGATCTTCCGCTCCCGGAGCCATTCGGTGATCATTCCGGAGGCGCAGCCGACGCCGGCGTCGACCCTGATCGCCCCCACGGGGCAGTTCCGGGCACAGGCGCCGCACTCCATGCAGAGGTCCCGGGCCGCCAGCGCCGCCTTTCCCCCTTCCAGCCGGAAGACGGCGTGGGGGCAGACCTCGGGGCACCTCCCGCAGCCGATGCAGGCGCCCCGGTCCAGCTCCAGAGTCGCCACGTTCCTGAGATACGCAAAACCTTTCATGACCGTTCTCCTCTCAGACGAAGCGCCCGGCGAGCAGGCAGATGATGCCGGCAGCGACGGCAAGCCCCATGACCGGCAGGGAGAGCCGCATCTCCTTCTTCACCCCGGAGCGGGAGGTGAAGGGGGTGCTCCCGGTGAAGTTCAGGGCGTAGAACGAGCTCACCGCCGGGAGGCAGAGAAACGCCGCCAGCACCGTCGTCCGGTCCCAGCCGCCGGCGAGGAGGTACCAGAGAAGGCTCCAGGCAAGCCCCGCCACCATCCCCTTCACGGCGAAGCTCCGGGTCGGGAGCCACGGGAGCAGAAGCGGCGTCACGGCGGCCCCCGCCGCCACACCCCCCAGGTAGGCGACGGCCGGCGCCAGGGAATAGCCCCCGAGCATCCCCGCCACGACGAGGATCGCGACGACCGCCAGGGTGGCGGGAAGGGCGCTCACCAGCTCCA
The DNA here is from genome assembly GCF_027327745.1 of Geobacter sp. Lineage (GTDB taxonomy): Bacteria > Desulfobacterota > Desulfuromonadia > Geobacterales > Geobacteraceae > Geobacter. The sequence continues at coordinate 81,671 of NZ_DAHVYG010000037.1, read as the reverse complement.
CCGGCACCAGCGCGAGCCGCTCCCGGAGGGTGAAGGTCAGCTCCCGCATGGCCGGGGTGGTAACCATGCCGTTGTCGAGAAACTCCGGGAGGTCCGCGGCGCGGAGCGTGGCGTAGCGGACCCCGAAGCCGGTCCCCTGCTTCACCACGTGGGCCGCCACCCCCGGCGCCCCGAGGATCGGGAGGAGGAGCAGGCGGTGGCGCACCACCTGGTGCAAGCCGGTGAGCCAGATCCGGCGCACTAGCTCCTCGGTGCCGAAGGTCCCCTTCCCCGCCGCGCACCAGACGTTGATCCCGTGGGTCTCCAGGACGAGGAGCCAGACGCTGCGCCCGGCCAGGGCGCGCCGGACGAGGTCGTAGCTCATCTTGTAGTTGGCGGTCACCGCCACCGGGTCGTCCGGACCGGGGTTCCCGACGGCGTAGAGCCCGGCCGGGACCAGGTACGACATCCGGCCGATCCCCCAGCGCGCCTTCCAGGCGCCGAGCCGGTCCCCGAGCCGCAAATCGGACGACACCTGCGGCACGCGACCGGCAGGGGTCTCAAGCCACCGCACGAACCCGGGAACGTTCTCGTCGATCTCCCCGCCGACCGCGAGGTTTTTCGGGCCTCAGCAGGGGGGCTTGTCGCCGGAGGCCCCGCCGCCGCAGCCGGCATCGCCGACGCCCGCGCTTGTTGTCCGGTCCATCTCTTCACACGTTTGCCGTTCCATGGTTTTTCCCTTCTCCGGTTAAACCTGAGGTCCTTGCAAAAGCCTCTTCCCCCTCCCTTGACGGGAGGGGGCCTGGGGGGTGGGTGATGCTTCAACCGGCTGAATTTGAAACACCGCCCCTACTCCGCCTCCGGGGCCGCCTCCGCCGGAAACGGCTGCTCCTGCCCAGGCAGGCGGATGAACTGGGCAAAGAAGAGCGAGACCGCCCCGAGGGCCGCAGCGGCCAGGAACGGGATCCGGTAGTCGATCATCCAGAGGTAGCCGCCGAGGGCCGGGAGGAAGACGGCGGCGACGTGGTTGATGGTGAAACCGACGGCGCTGCTGGGAGCGATGTCCCGGGGATCGGCGATCTTCTGGAAATAGGTGCGGATCGCCACGGCGAAGTTGAAGAGGATGCTGTCGACGATGTACATCCCCGCCGCCATCCCCTTCGACGTCGTGTAGGCGTAGGTGAGGAACACGAGGATCAGCCCGGTGTATTCGACGCTGCAGAGCGTCCGCTCGCCGAACCGGTTGATGGCCCGGCCGATGAGGGGGTTCAGGAACCAGTTGATGGCGTTGTTGACCATGAAGAGGATCGTCATCTCCTGCATGGTGAAGTGAAAGACCTTCACCAGGAGGAACATGGAGAAGACCATGAAGATCTGCCGCCGCGCCCCGGAGAGGAAGGTGAGGAGGTAGTAGAGCCAGTAGCGCCGCCGCACGATCATCCGCAGCCGCTGGGGGGGAACGCTCTCGTGGGTCGGGTCCTGGTACATCCCCCAGAGCCCGAAGAGAAAGACGATCCCGCCGACCGCGAGGAAGATCCCCCGGTAGTCGAGAAACCACCCGAGGAGCCAGATGAAGGCAGCCGCCGCGATGCTGGAGATGGCGGCGAGGCTCCGGAGCTTACCCATGACCAGGGGGGAGAGATGGGTGGAGAAGTACTGGAGCGTCAGGGACTGGTTGGTGGTCTCGTAGTAGTGGAAGCCGAAGCTCATGACGAGGGTGGTGAGGGCGACCCCGGTGAAGGATGGGAAGAGGCCGGTGAGGGCGACCCCCACCCCCAGCAGCGCGATGGAGAGGGCCGAGAGCCGGTGCTCCTTCACCACCATCATGACGTAGACCGCCAGAAGCGCCAGGAACCCCGGCACCTCGCGGATCGACTGGATGACCCCCACATGGCGCCCTTCGAGGTGGACCGTCTCCACGGCGAAGTTGTTGAAGAGGATGGTGTACCCCTGGAGCCCCACCATGGAGGCGGCGGTCATGACCGCCAGGAAACGGAACATCGGGCGCTGCTCGGCGTTGATCATCGGCATAGGCTCGCAGAGTCGGAATATGTGGCTGTTATCCGCATCACAGCCGCTCCCAGACGGTGAGCTCGGCGATGCTGTGCTGGAACTTGCGCCGGGTCTCGCGGATCACGAAGGGGATGTCCCGCGGCTCGCCGAGCTGGCGGAAATGGGACGCCAGCGCCTCCTTCAGCCCGTCCAGGGTGGTGACGTTCTCCCCCGCAGCCTTGTACCCTCCCAGCCATTCCTCCCTCCTGGTGAATTCCTCCAGCCAGGTGTAGGGCGAGGTGATGACCAGGAGCCCGCCGGGGTTGATCCGCTCGTGGATGGTGGAGAGGAAGCGGCGCGGCGAGTAGAGCCGGTCGATGAGGTTGGCCGCCAGCACCAGGTCGTAGCCGGTAAACTTCTCCGGGAGGTTGCAGGCATCGGCCCGGAAGAATTCGACCCGCCCGCGGATGCCGTCGAGCCCCAGGCCGGCCAGAGCTATCTCGTGGAACGAGAGGATCTCCCCCTCCTCGGGGAAGGCGTAGCGCAGATGCCCCTCCCCCTGCATCCGGGCCGCCAGGCGGAAGAACCGGGCGGAGAAATCGAGGCCGGTGACCCGCTCGAAACCGCCCCGGGCCAGCTCGAAGGCGGCCCGTCCCACGGCGCACCCCAGGTCCAGGGCGCGCCCCTTCTTCCGCCCCGCCATCAGGTCGAGGCAGATCCGGGCGCAGGCCGCCGGGAAGTTGGGAACGCCGAAATGCTCCGCGCCGTAGTGGGCGTCGCAGTACTGGGCCGCCAGGGCATCGGTCTCGTACTGATCCCGGGGCTTCTGTTCGGGATCGCCCTCGTTGGGAATGGTGGTAAAGTCCGACATGCTCCTAAGATGCCAGTTGCGGACCCAATGGTCAAGAAGGCTCATCGACCGGACTGGAGATTGCCCTGCAGCCGTCCCGGACGAGGCGGCGTCTCCGGGTCAACGGCCCGTGACATTTCCCCGCCATGCTGGTAGCATATGAACCCTGAAAACGGCGGGGTTCAAAGTTACCAAGGAGACCGAAACCGGATGAACGCACCGAAGGGGAGCATGGAGCGGGGGGGTATGAGTCCGCGTCTCATGCTGCGCGCCCTGCAATCGCGAAACTACCGGCTCTTCTTCGCCGGCCAGAGCGTCTCGCTGGTCGGCACCTGGATGCAGCAGGTCGCCATGAGCTGGCTCGTCTACCGGCTGACCGGCTCGGCCCTCCTCCTGGGAGTGGTCGGCTTCGCCAGCCAGATCCCCACCTTCCTTCTCGCCCCCCTGGCGGGGGTGCTGGCCGACCGGTGGAACCGGCGCCGGCTCCTCATCGTCACCCAGTCCCTCGCCATGGTCCAGGCGGCGCTGCTGGCCGCCGCCGTCCTCTCGGGGGTGGTGCAGGTCTGGCAGATAATCGCCCTCAGCGCGGTCCTCGGCCTAGTCAACGCCTTCGACATCCCGATCCGCCAATCGTTCGTGGTGGAGCTGGTGGACCGGAAAGAGGACCTCGGCAACGCCATCGCCCTCAACTCCTCCATGGTCAACGGGGCGCGCCTCATCGGCCCCTCCGTCGCCGGGGTGCTGGTGGCCAGCGTGGGAGAGGGGGTCTGCTTCATCCTGAACGCGGCGAGCTATCTGGCGGTGATAGCGGCCATCGCGGCCATGCGGATCAGGCCGATTTCGCGGCACGGGAAGAACAAGCACATCCTGCACGAACTCCACGAGGGATTCACCTACGCCTTCGGCTTCCGGCCGATCCGCGCCATCCTCCTCCTGCTGGCGGTGGTGAGCCTCATGGGGATGCCGTACACGGTCCTTCTGCCGGTCTTCGCCAAGAAGATCCTCCACGGCGGCGCCCACACCTTCGGCTTCCTGATGGCGGCGGCGGGGGTCGGCTCCCTCGTGAGCACCATCTACCTCGCCTCCCGTCGGAGCGTGGTCGGCCTCGGCCGGGTCATCGCCATCGCCGTCGCCCTCTTCGGAGCCGGTGTGGCGGGCTTCGCCCTCTCCCGCTCGCTGCCGCTCTCCCTTCTCTGCCTCTGCCTGTCGGGCTTCGGCGCCATGGCGCTGGTCGCCTCCGGCAACACGATCATCCAGACCATCGTGGAGGACGACAAGCGGGGGCGGGTCATGAGCCTCTTCACCATGTCGTTCATGGGGATGACCCCCTTCGGGAGCCTCATGGCCGGCTCCGCGGCCGACTGGCTCGGCGCCCGGAACGCCCTGCTGCTCGGGGCGGCCGCCTGCCTCGCTGCGGGGCTCCATTTCTTCCGGCAGCTCCCGACGCTCCGGGAGCTGGTCCGCCCCATCTACGTCCGGATGGGGATCATCCCAGAAGTGGCGACCGGCATCCAGACCGCCGCGGAACTGACCACTCCCCCCGAGAAATGACCCCGGCGTAGGCAATTTGCAGAGACCTGAATCCGTGAGGCCGGGGAGCCCGCCTTCACTCAGAGCACCCTGTTTCTGCCGATCCAGGGCTCATTTCGCTGCGGCCGATCAACTCACCCTGGCGGGTTCGGACAAGATCGGCCCCTGACGCTCCATTCGCCGGAATCGGCGACGAAACAGGGCACATTCGCTCCGTCGGGCTCCCCGACCTCACGGATTCACGAGAGAACTAAAAAAGGAGCCGAATGGCTCCTTTTTTCGATTCCTTTGCTTCCCGCCCATGGGTGATCAAGCCTCGTTGGCCTTGTTGATCACCTTGACGTCCTCCTCATGCATCCCCTTCTTGAATCCCCTGATGGCGCTGCCGAGGGAGTGGCCGAGCTGGGGGATTTTCGCCGGGCCGACCACGACCAGGGCGATGACCAGGACGATGATGAGTTCAGGCATGCCGAATCCGAACATAGTGTGTCACTCCTCGTGCCGGGGCGTTCCCGGCGGTTTCGCGCCCGTCAGTTGAGGGCGCTTGGTTGTCTCTCCCCGATCTCGTGCCCCAGCCCCCGCAACTCGTCCACCAGGAGGCGCGCCACCCGGGGGAGCTTTTCGTTCAGGGAGGGAGAGAGCTCGTTCCCCGGGTCGAAGGATTGGGGAACAATCCCCAGGAGGGTGATGGCGTCGGGGCAGCCCCCCCGCATCTCGCTGATGTAGAGCATCTCCTGGATCCCGATCTGGTGAGGGGAGAGCTTTACCGGCAGGCGGTTCAGCATGATCTCTTCCTTCTCGTAGCGGAAGAGCTCCCCCGGCTCGCCGGCGGTGTCGAGGGTGTCGACGATGTAGACCCGCTCGGCCTCCTCGATCTTGTGGGTCACCATGATCCCGAGGGTGCCGCCGTCGAAAAGCTCCACCTCCTCGGGGAAGGTGTAGTTATCTTCAAGATATTTGATGATATGGACACCGAACCCCTCGTCCGAGAGGATCAGGTTGCCGGCGCCGAAGATAAGGGTTTTCATGTATTCTCCTGTTTTCTCCCCCTCCCTCAATGGGAGGGGGCAGGGGGAGGGAGTTTTATGTGGTCCAGCCTACAGCACCTTCACCTTGGTGATTTCCTTCCCTTCCGGGTCCACCGCGTGGACCGCGCAGGCGATGCAGGGGTCGAAGGAGTGGATGGTCCGCAGCACCTCCAGCGGCTTCTCGGGCTGGGCCACCGGGTTCCCCACGAGGCATGCCTCGTAGGGGCCGGGCTGGCCGTGCTCGTCCCGCGGGGAGGCGTTCCAGGTGGAGGGGACCACCGCCTGGTAGTTCTTGATCTTCTTCCCTTCGATCACGATCCAGTGGGAGAGGGTGCCGCGGGGCGCCTCGTGGAAGCCGACCCCCTTGTACTCGCCGCTCGGGATCTCGGTGTGGTTGGCATAAGTGGTGTCACCCCTGCCGATGTTGGCCACCAGTTTGTCGAGGTAGTCGAGGGAGAGGTCGGCCATGACGTGGGCCCGGACGCCGCGGGCGAAGAGCCGCCCCATGGTGGAGTGGATATCCTTCAGGCCGATGCCGAGCCTGGCGGCGGCGTCGTCCACCAGCTTCTTGACCTTCGGATTGCCGGTGGCGTAGGCGGCCATGACCTGGGCCGGCGGGCCGACCTGCATCGCCTTGCCGTTGAAGCGCGGCGACTTGCACCACGAGTACTTGCCGTTCTCCTGGAAGTCGGTGTACTCGGGCTTGGTCTCCCCTTCCCACGGGTGGAGGGACTGGGCACCCTCGTACCAGGCGTGGGCAACCCCTTCGGTGATCCCCTGGATGAGGGTCTGGTCCTGGTGGTCGGTGATCGGCTTGAAGGTGGCGAGGTCGCCGTTGAAGATCGTCCCCCCCGCCAGGGCGAACCTGGTGTTCTTCGTATCCTCGGCGAACTCGGGGACCGCCAGGTAGTTGGTGACGCCGGCGCCGTACTTGAACCACTCCTTGTAGAAGGAGGCGATGGCGATCAGGTCCGGGTAGTAGACCTTCTGGACGAAGTCGCGGGTCTCGGTCATGAGCTGGCGCAGGTAGGCGATCCGCTCCATGTTGAGGGTGGCGAGGTTCTCCATGTTGATGGCGGTGGCGACGCCGCCCACCACCAGGTTCTGGATGTGGGGGTTCTTGCCGCCGAGGACCGCCACGGCCTGGGCCGCCTTGCGCTGGTAGTCGAGGGCCTTCAGGTAGTGGGCGACGGCGATGAGGTTCACCTCGGGCGGCAGTTTCATGGCCGGGTGCCCCCAGTAGCCGGAGGCGAAGATGCCGAGCTGGCCTCCCTCGACGAAGGCCTTCAGCTTATCCTGGACCGCCTTAAACTCCTTCTCGCTGTTCCCGGGCCAGTCGGAGAGGCTCTGGGCGATGGAGGCAGCCTTCTTCGGGTCGGCCTTCAGCGCCGAGACGATGTCGACCCAGTCCAGGGCCGAGAGGTGGTAGAAGTGGACAATGTGATCCTGCACCGAGTGCTGGGCGATCATGATGTTGCGGATGTACTGGGCGTTGAGCGGCACCTCCACGTTCAGGGCGTGCTCCACGGCGCGGATGGAGGAGATGGCGTGGACCGTGGTGCAGACGCCGCAGAAGCGCTGGACGTAGGACCAGGCGTCCTGGGGGTCGCGCCCCTTCAGGATGGTCTCGATGCCGCGCCACATCTGGGCCGACGACCAGGCCTTCGAAACCTGTCCGCCGTTCACTTCCACGTCGATTCTCAGGTGACCCTCGATCCGGGTGATGGGGTCGATGGTGATGCGTTTGGACATTTATTCCTCCAGAAATGTATTTGATCATTTGTAGGGGCAAACCTTGTGTTTGCCCTTTTCGGCATGTGCGAGGAGGAGGGCGATCACAAGGATCGCCCCTACGGATGCGTTGCCCCTATTTCCCCGCAAACATCCGGGCAGGCACTGCGTCGCCGACCAACTCGGTCTCTTCCTCGGCCTCCTCGAAGTGCTTCTTCGGATTCGGCATGACCGGGAAGATCTTGACCAGCACCAGGTAGCCGAGGATCTCCAGGGCGACGATCCCGACGGTGATCATGAATTCGGCGAAGGAGGGGAAGTAGCTCCACCCCGCCCCCGGGTTGAACCCGATGAGGTAGACGTTGAAGCGGAAGAGACCGCCGCCGAGCATCAGGATCGCGCCGCTCACGAAGAGCATCCGGGGGGAGAGGCGGTTCTTCTTCGACAGCAGCATGAAGGCGCCGCCGCCGATGAGGAGCACCTCCAGCAGGAAGAAGCAGGAGTTCATGTCGAAGGCGAAGATGGCCGGGATCTGGTGGCGCCAGACGAGGTCGCCGAAACGGACCGCCATCCAGAGGCCGGCAACCATCGGGACGATCCGGGCGATGCCGGAGATCTCGTGCACCTCGTAGGGACGTTTGAAGCTGTAGGAGGAGACGATCGACTCGAACATCACCGTGGCGTAGCCGATGAAGACGCAGTTGATGAGGAAGAGCAGCGGCAGGAAGCCGGTCTGCCACAAGGGGTTCAGCTTCTCCCCCGCGACGATCATCATGGAGCCGAGGGACGACTGGTGCATCGACGGCAGGGTGATGCCGAGGACGATGAAGAAGATCAGCACCTTGTCGAGCCGCACCTGCACGTGCCCCGCCACCTTGCTCACCACCGTGAGCCCGGAGTGGAGCGCCTCGCGGTCGGGAAGGAGCCGCGGGTAGAGCCAGTGGGCCGACTCCCGCACCCACCGCCATTGGCTCTGCTCCAGGGTATAGAGGACCGCCGGGAGGAACTCGATGATGAGCACCATCGAGTAGGTCATGACGCAGAGCGCCACCTCGAACATGATGGAGTTGGGCTGCCAGCGGGTCGGGAGGAAGAAGCTGTAGGCGTTCCAGTAGCGTCCCAGGTCCACCATGACCGAGAAGCCGGCGAGGCAGTAGCCGAAGACGCTGGTCAGAAGCGCCGAGCGGATCAGCGGGTGGTACTTCCACCGGTTCATGATGTAGATCAGGAGCGCCAGGGCGTAGCCGCCGCAGGCGAACGCCGTGCCGGTGGCGACGTCGTAGGCGATCCAGATCCCCCAGGGGTAGCCGTCGGAGAGCCCCGTCACGGCGCCGACGCCGGCGAAGAAGCGGTAGGCGATGAGGGCAAAGCCGACCACCACCAGGGCGAGGAGGACGAAGAACGGCTTGGTGAAGATCTTACCGGGCTGGACCTGATATTCGTCGTGATGAGATCCCATGCTAATCGTCCTCCCCGTGTCCGAGTTTTTCCTGGGCCTTCTTGTTCTTCATGGCGACCACGCAGAGGGCGCCGTAGAGGGCCACCGGCGCGGCGAACCCCTTGTAGATGGTGTGCTGGATATGTTCGGAGAACGCCGCGGGGGACTCCTCCTTCAGCTCCGGGAGCCCCAGCTTCTTGAACGGGAAGGCGGCCAGGTAGAGGTGGTTGGCCCCACCCACCTCCTTCTCGCCGTAGACCTTCGGGACGTAGCGGTCGGGGTTTGCCTTGATCAGGTCGTGGGCCTCGGCCAGCAGCTCCTTCCGCTTGCCGAAGGCGATGGCGCCGGCGGGGCAGGTCTCGCTGCAGGCCGGGCACCCCTTCTGCTTCAGGTTCGTCTCCTTGCAGAAGTCGCACTTCACGATCTGGGGGATCGCCTTGTCCCACTGGAAGCGGGGGATGTTGTAGGGGCAGGCCACCTGGCAGTAGCGGCAGCCGATGCAGCGGTTCTTGTCGTAGGCGACCACGCCGGTCACCGGATCCTTGGTCATCGCCTTCACCGGGCAGGCGGAGACGCACCCCGGCTTCGTGCAGTGCATGCAGGAGTGCTTCACGTAGGAGAAGCGGGTATCGGACTCCTTGTAGAGCTTGATGACCGTGCGGGTGCTCCCCGACAGGTCCCTGGGGGCGTCCCAGAGCTGGTCGGCATCGGTGGCGAGCCGCTCGTACGAGAGGTTGTTCTGCTCCATGTTCACCCGCTTGCAGGCCGCCATGCACGCCTTGCAGCCGACGCACCTGGTGGCGTCGTAGAGCATGGCGATGGCGGTATCGCTGTCGGCGGCGGGTCCGGTGGAGGCCCGCAGCGGAGCGGCGCTTGCCAGGCAGGCGGCGCCGCTAAGACCCATGAGCTTCAGAAAGTCGCGTCTAGTCGTGCTTTTCATGACCTTCCTCCCCGCTGGGCAGCTTCTTGGTCAGCATGGCGCCGGCCCCCAGCGCCGCACCGCCGGCGATCCCGACCACGCCGGTGGCGAGCGGGCTCACGCCGGGCCCCTTCTGTCCCAGCTCGGCCGGCGCGTAGGTGTCGGGTGGGGTCGGCAGGTGGATCTGGAGCTTCTCGGCGATCGGCTTCCGGAAGAGGATCTCCGGCTCGGTGCAGCCGATGCAGGGGTGCCCCACGGAGACCGGCCAGACGCCGGCGTCGTTGAAGCGCTGCACGGAGCAGTTGGCGAAGGTCGCCGGCCCCTTGCACCCCAGCTTGTAGAGGCAGTACCCCTCGGCGTGGGTCTTGTCGCCGTAGGCGGTGGCGAAGCGCCCCGCGTCGAAGTGGGGACGGCGCTCGCAGTGCTCGTGGATCTTGCGGCCGTAGGCGAACTTCGGACGCCCCATGGAATCGAGCTCGGGAAGCTTGTTGAAGGTCAGGTAGTAGAGGACCGTGGAGAGGAAGTTGTACGGGTTCGGCGGACAGCCGGGGATGTTGACGATCGGCTTGTTCTTGATGAGGTCGCGGACCCCCACGGCGCCGGTGGGGTTCGGCGGGGCGGACTGGATCCCGCCGTAGGCGGCGCAGGTGCCGATGGTGATGATGGCGGCGGCACCCTCGGCGGCCCTGGTGAGGGAGTCGATGGCGGTGGTCCCTCCCACCTTGCAGTAGATCCCCTTGTCCTTGGTCGGGATCGCTCCCTCCACCACCAGGATGTACTTGCCGTGGTTGGCCTTCATGGAGTCGTGGAGCGACTGCTCCGCCTGGTGTCCCGAGCCGATCATGAGGGTCTCATGGTAGTCGAGGGAGATCATGTCGAGGATCAGCGACGCCACATCGGGGTGCCCGGCGCGGAGCAGCGACTCGGAGCAGCCGGTGCACTCCTGGAAGTGGAGCCAGATCACCGGCGGCTTGTTTGCCTTCTGGGCCGCTTCGGCGACCTTGGTGTGCATGCTGTACGGCAGTCCCATGACGGCCGTGGCGGCGACGCACGTCTTGATGAAATCCCTTCGTGAAACACCTTCACGAAGAAAAGCCTCTTTTCCCATACAACCCCCTGACATGATATATTGCGCCATTTGAGCGATGCGTTATTACTGAACAACCGCCCCGACGCCTTTGATTAATATTTTACAATTTTCAGCAAATTACCTTCCCGTATACATCAACATATGTGCCAATTGCGGTTTTGCGCCCAATCTCCTTACACAGCACCGTAAAGTTACGATATCACTACCACGCCCAAACCACCACCCAGCCGCCTCAACCCACACGCGACACCCCGACAATGTATCATTTTGTCCGCCGTTGTATCATTTTGTCCCGTTTGATGGGTAATCTTGTCCCTCGCACCAAGGGGCGCACCCATCCGATTAAGATTAATACATCAATAATGATGACCCAAACCGACCTCCATCGAGAGCTGCGACAATGGCCATCAACGCCCAAAGCTCTTATAAAACCGAAGATAACCATCTTTCGCCCCCTATTTTTCACCCTTGAACGTGGAAAGATTAAAATTCGGGGTGACGAAACTTTTTGCTTCCTCCTCATTACCGCTTGAGCAACGTGGGGACGGGATGATACGCTCGCGGGTACAAAAACGAGTGAGCGTGACAAACCATGGGAACCCGATCGAAACGAAGCGAACGCTGCCGGCGCTGCCGCATGCATATCCCCCTCTGCCTCTGCCCCTCCATCCCCCGGTACGACCTCGGGACGCGACTGGTCCTCGTGATGCACCACCGCGAGCGGATCAAGACCACCGCCACCGGTCCCCTGGCCCTGGAGGCGCTCCCCAACAGCGAGCTCCGCATTCACGGCCACCGGGAGCACCCCCTCGACCTGAGCGATCTCGACACCCCCGAAAGGAGAACGCTCATCCTCTACCCCGGCGACGACGCCCCCGTCCTCACCAGGGAGCTCCTGGAGGAGGACCGCCGGCCGGTGACCCTGGTGGTCCCCGACGGCACCTGGCGCCAGGCGTCCCGCATGGGAAGGAGGCTCCCCGGCCTCGAACACGCCCGGATGGTCCGGCTCCCCGAAGGACCTCCGACCCGGTGGGGGATCCGCCGGGAGTGCCATCCCCAGGGGGTGGCCACCTTCGAGGCCATCGCCCGGGCCCTCGGCATCATCGAATCCCCCGCGGTCCAGGCAGGGCTCGAAGAGCTCTTCGACCTGATGGTGCAGCGGACCCTGCGGGCACGGGGGACAATGATCAATTCCAATCCGGAATCACTTTCCGGGGAAAATATCATGGAAGCGGGGCGGCAGCCGCATCGCTTGCCTGTCCCTCAACCTGATATACAATCGAAGGTATCCCGTACATCAACATCATGATCATGTCCGGGCCGGGAGGAGGCCCACAAGTACCGTGGACAGAAGAAACCGTCACTATTTCCTCCAGGGGGGACAAAAATAGCCGGGCGATGAGAGCGGTTCGAGGCTGGAGGGGACTTGCGTTGACGGACGTTGCCACGCGTTGCGTGCGTTTCTGCTCATCGGGGGACAGGATGCGAAAAACTGTCGATTACTATGGGGACGATGCCCGTGGGGCGGCAACGCCCCGGAAAACGGCTCTGTCCGGCGTCCTCCGGCGAGCCCTTCCGGCACTCGTTCTCTGCTGGCATGTGCTGATCGCGCCGGCGGGGGCGGCGGAAGAACCGTACGGCTATCCCTACACCGACCCATACGTGGCGACCGTGCTCGGCACCCCGGAGAAGCTGCGGGCCGAAGTGCCGGCGAGGATCGACGTCCGGGAGCGGGAAGTGACGGTGTACGAGGGGCGGCCGATCCCCGGCATCCTCTGGTACAGCAGGAAGCTGCGCTACTCCATCGCCATCCAGAACCATCCCGCCCCCCTCATCTTCATCATTCCCGGCATGGGCGCGGGGTACAACGATCCGAAGAATCAATTCCTGCAGCGGGCATTTTTCCGGGCGGGATTCCACGTCGTCGCCCTCTCCTCCACGACCCATCCGAACTTCATCCCGGCCGCCTCGGGGAGCGGCATTCCCGGCAACCTGCGGGAAGACGCCCGCGACCTCTACCGGGTCATGGAGCTGATCTGCCGCGACATCCGGGATGATGTCGCCATCACCGGCTTCGATCTCGCCGGGTACAGTCTCGGCGCCGCCCATGCGGCGTTTCTCGCCGAACTGGACGAACGGCGCGGCCTCTTCCGGTTCGGCCGGGTGCTCCTCATCAACCCGCCGGTCAGTCTGTACGGTTCGATGCGCGCCCTCGACGGGATGATCAATAAGATCCCCGGGGGAGAGGAAAAGTTCGAGGCATTCTTCAACGAGGCGTTCAAGGCCTTTTCGGCCCTGTACAAACTGAACGAACCGGTCGACTTCACCGGCTCCTTCCTCTTCAGGGGAAGAAAAGCGGACGACAAGAACCTGGCGGCGCTGATCGGGCTTTCATTCCGGCTCTCCATGGCCAACCTGGTCTTCACGAGCGATGTCTTCACCAATGCCGGCTACATCAAGCCGAAGAACCTGGAGCTCTCCACCACCGACTCCCTCACCGAGTATTTCAAGGTGGCGGACCTGGTCAGCTTCGCGGACTATTTCCACGACCTCTTCGCCCCCTATTTCCTGAAGCAGACGCCGGGGCTGACCGAGCGGGAACTGATCGAGCAGCTCAGCCTCAGGAGCATCGAGCCGTTCCTGCGCCGCTCCCCCTCCACCTTTCTCGTGCACAACGCCGACGACCTCCTCCTCTCCCCCGGAGATATCGACTACCTGCGCGGCGTGTTCGACTCCCGCGCCACGATCTACCCCCACGGGGGGCATTGCGGCAACCTCGAGTACCGCGAAAACATGGCGCATACCCTGGCCATCTTCGAAAACGAGCTGCCGAAGGAAAAAGGGACGGGCGAAGCCGGCACGGAAGGGGAACCGACCACTGCAGCCGCAGCACCGGCGCACCCCGCTCCCCCTCCCCCGGCCCTCACCGGGGAGCTCGTCCCCCCCGCGGCCCAGCCCGAGGAAACCCGCCCCGCCCCCTTCACCGCCCCGCGTCCGGCAGCCATCCCCGCCGGGGTCGCAAAGGCCGCGGCCGCAGGCGCTCCCCCAATGATCATCGCCCCCCGCCGGCAGGCCCCAAAGCTCAAGCCGGGGCTGTCGTACGTCATCGACGTGTATGACCCGATCGAGCCGGTGAACCGGGCGATGTACCGCTTCAACGCGACGTTCGACGAATACCTCTTCCTCCCGGTGACCAGGGCGTACGAATTCGTCACCCCGGTCTTCCTCCAGGAGCGGATCTCCGGCATCTTCTCCAACGTCTCCGAGGTCCGCAACCTGGCCAACGCCCTGCTGCAACTGAGGCCGAAAACCACCGCAAAAACCTTCACCCGCTTCCTCATCAACACGACGCTCGGCCTCGGCGGGATATGGGATCCCGCGACACGGCTCGGTTTCCCGAGGCACCGGGAAGATTTCGGCCAGACCCTCGGGTGGTACGGGTTGAACCCGGGGCCGTACATCGTGCTCCCCATCTTCGGCCCCTCCAGCCTGCGGGACACGACCGGCCTTGCAGGAGACGGCGCGGCGCACTACTTCTATCTCACCTCGCCGACCGACATGGACCGCAACCTCGAATGGGGAGCCGCCTACACCGGCACCGACGCCGTCGACACCCGGCACAACATCCCGTTCCGCTACTACCAGACCGGCTCGCCGTTCGAGTACGACCTGGTCCGCCTCCTCTACACCAAGAAGCGGGAGCTGGATATCGAGCAGTAGTCCCGATCTTCCCGGGGTCTTTTCCTTCAACTTGACATATTGAAAAGGTTAGCTTTTTTGAGCAGAGGGCAGCGGAGCAAAGCTCCGAAAAAAAGACCCGCCTCCCATGAGGGAGAGCGGGTCTTCGTGCATCCGGAGCTGGCGTCTACCCCGCGACGCCGGCCAGATCGGCGGCGGGGTGCTGGTCGTCTCCCCGCTCCCCCTCCCGCAGCCGGTAGTAGTCGGCCGGGGTGTTGATGTTGCGGAAGGTGTCGAATCCCGGGTCGAAGAGGGCCACCTCCCCGGCGTTGACCCGGTTGACGTTGGTCCGGGCGAAGAAGGAGACGATGCGCCGCTCTCCCGAGAGGAGCGTCGCCTCGATGGCGGCGAGACACCCCTTGCCGTACACCGCGTGGAGCGGTTCGAGCCCCTGGGGGCTCTCGGGGATCAGCACCCCCCCGGGGTCGGCCCTGGCGGCCAGGTGCCGGACCAGGTTGCTGTTGAGGTAGGGCATGTCGCACGCCGCCACGAAGACCGCCTGGTTCGCCGCATGGTGGAGCCCCGCGTGGATGCCGGCGAGGGCCCCCATCCCCGGATAGATGTCCCCCACCTTACGGCAGGGGAGAAAGTCGTACTGCTCCGGGTTGTTGGTGACGAGGATGACCTCGTCGAAGAGCTCGGAGAACTGGCGGTGGATCGCCTCGATGAACCGCCCCCCCCGGTACGGCAGGAGCGCCTTGTTGCTCCCCATCCGGCTCGACTCGCCCCCGGCCAGGATGACGCCGGTGACGCCGGGGATGCGGTGGGGGGGCTGTCGTAGGGGCGATCCTTGTGATCGCCCGCCGTTTTGGGCGGTTTGGGCGGTTTGGGCGAATACAAGATTCGCCCCTACGGTTTCTTCGACCGCCAACCGCTCACGGTGGGCGTAGACCGTGAACCTGCCGCCGCGAACGTAACCGACGAGGCAGATGTCGGCCTTCTCGCACATTTTGACCGCCATGTCGGTGGCGGAGGTCCGCGACGCCACGACGGCGATGCCGAGCCGCGCGCATTTGGCCGCCAGTTCGGTGGAGATCCGGCCGGAGGTGACGAGGATCTTCCCGGCGAGGTCGATCCCCCGGAAGAGCGCCTCCCCGGCGATCCGGTCCAGTGTGTTGTGCCGGCCGATATCCTCGGCGAAGAGGAGCAGGTTCCCCTCCCCGTCCCCCACCGCCGCCGAGTGGATGCCACCATGGCTCTTGTAGTTGTCGGCGCGCCGGGCGAGCTCCTCCATGAGGCGGAAGATGGCGTCGGGGGCGATGGAACAACGTTCGACGCCCACTGATGATTCCCTCCCCCCGATTTCTTCCATCGAGGCTTCCCCCTCCCCCTCGCCCCCTCCCGCCAGGGGAGGGGGAATTCTTGCGGGAGAGAGGGTGAAGGTGACGCCGGTGCCGCAGCCGGAGGTCAGGACCGGCTTGAGGCGCTCCGGCAGCTCCCCCCTGATCCGGACGTTGGCGATGCCGAAGTCGTCGCAGACCGAGAGCATGTGGAAGTCGGAGACGCTCTCCACGAACCCCTGGAGGCGCAGGAAACCCGCCACGAGGAAGCGGAGGTCGTGGGGCGAGGCGATGAGGGTGGCGATCTCCCGGCCGTTCACGTGGAGAACCAGGGGGAACTCCCGGACTATGGCGGTCTGTTTTTCTTCGAGACGGCCGTTGGTGTAGGTATGGATGGTGTTCATAGTTGATACACTCTCAAGCTACATCGGCTAGAAGTTACCCCCCTTTGAAAAAGGGGGGCATGGGGGGATTTCTTACAGCAATCGAAAGAAAATCCCCCTAAATCCCCCTTTTGCAAAGGGGGACTAGGTTATTGGGACTTGGCTATTTACTACGCCGCGCTCACCTTCCCGTGTCCATCCTTCCCGATCCTGCGGAAGTGATCGGGGATCGAGTAATCGGTCGCCTCGGGATGATGCTCGAAGATCGGGAAGTACTTGGCGACGAGCACGAAGAAGAGGATGTGGGCGGCGATGATCCCGATGGTCACCACCGACTCGATGAACGACGGGACGTAGATCTGCTGGTTCGCCTGCTCCATGCCGAACATGGAGACATTGAAGCGGTTGAGCACCAGCCCGAAGATGACGAGGCTCGCCGCCCGAAGCTGCATCCGCTTGTCGCTCCTGATCCGCTTCGTAAGGTACATGAGGAAAGGGACGAAGACCCCCGCGATCATCTCGGCGGCAAAGAGCGCCGTCAGCGCCGGCCGGTCGAAGAGGGGGCCGTGGGTGAGAAACGCCAGGGCGTAAAGCTTCACCGCGATGTAGACCCCCATGACCCAGGGGATGATCCTGGTCAGCGTCGCCAAGAGCTCCGATTCGTCGGGCTGCCCCATGTACCTGTGGACGAGGCTCGCCTCGAAGATGACGATGGAGAGGCCGGTGAAGATGGCCGAAAGCCAGAACTGGAGCGGCAGGAGCGGGTTGTACCAGAGGTTGTGGAGCTTATCCACAGCGATGAGGAAGAAGGTCCCCAGGGTCGACTGGTGGAGCGTGGAGATCATCGCCGCCAGGATGGCGAAGGGGACCTCCAGGGTGCGCAGAAGCCGCAGCGGGATGTGCCAGCCGAACCGCTCGGAGACCGGGTGGAGGAACTCCAGCGTCAGGACCGTGGTGTAGGCCATGACGCACATGGAGACCTCGAACATCGGCGAATGGACGTTCCAGTAACGCAGGACGTTGATCCCCCGCTGGGGCTGCCCGAGATCCAGCAGCAGCCCGACGCAGACCAGGGAGTATCCCAGGAAGCCGGTGACGATGGCCGGCCGGACCAGGGGCTCCAGCTTCCTGATGTGGAAGACGTGGGCCACGATGCCGATGGTGAAGGCGCCGGCCGCCAGCGGCACGGCGGTGACGACGTCGAAGGAGATCCAGAGTCCCCACGGGTAGGTGTCGTTCAGGTTGGTGGTGGCCCCGAGGCCGAAGATGAAGCGGATGAGGGAGGCGAGCGCCCCCGCCCCCACGAGGACCATCATCAGCTTGATGAAGCGATGGTACCCCTTGATTTCGTTCATTATGATTTTTGCTGCGGTCATATATCCTCCCGTAGGGGCAAACCTTGTGTTTGCCCTTTTCGGCATGTGCGAGAATACGGGCGATCACAAGGAACGCCCCTACATTTTCGCCGGCCTTGTTCCGTTACTCTTCCTCTTCCCTCCTCACCCGCTCCTTGCGGTGCTGGAACCAGGAGATGGCGGAGAGGGTGCCGCCGACGGTCAGGAAGATCCCCGGCACGAGGCGCAGGGCCTGCCAGGTGTAGGACGGGAGCGGCCGCTTGGTGATCTTCCGGAAGCCGAGCTCATCCAGCGGCTGCTGGGTGAGGTAGAGGACGCTGGTTCCCCCCGCCTCTTCCTTGCCGTAGATCACCTTGAAGTAGCGGTCGGGCCTGGCTTTGAGCCGCTTCTCGGCCTCCTTCAGCATCTCGGCGCGGCTGCCGTAGGTGATGGCGGTGGGGCAGGCGGTGGCGCAGGCGGGGTGAAGGCCGTTCTTCACCCGGCTGTAGCAGCCGGTGCACTTCTTCACCAGCGGAAACGCCTTGCTCCACTCGTACTTGGGGACGCCGAAGGGGCAGGCGACCATGCAGAAGCGGCAGCCGATGCACTTTGTGGAGTCGTAGACCACCGGCCCTTCCGGGGTCTTGCGGAAGGCGCCCACCGGGCAGACGGAGGCGCATGCGGGGTCGTTGCAGTGCATGCACATCTCCTTGTAGAAGGCGAACTCGTTCTGCCCGTGCTTCTCGTAGTCCTTGAACTTCACGCGGGTGAAGGTGTACTCCGACATCTGCGGCGGGTTCTGGTACCCTTCGCCGGTGAAAAATCGGGTCTTCTCCGCCGGAAGCCCGTTCCACTGCTTGCAGGCCACCTGGCAGCCCCGGCAGCCGGTGCACTTGGTGGTATCGATCAGGAACGCCCTGGTCTTGCCGTAGTCGATGGTCGAGGAGCTCATGCGGCCCTACCCCCTTTCTCGATGTTGCAGAGGAACGCCTTGAACTCCGGGATCCCGGTGTTGGCGCAGCCGACCGTGGGGGTGAGGACGTTGCCGCTGTCCCCCTTTGCAAGCCCGGCGTAGCCGAAGTGCCACGGCATGCCGACCTGCTCGACCAGCTTACCTCCCACGTTGAACGGCTTGAGACGGCTGGTGACGAGCGCCACCGCCTCGATGCTTCCACGCTCGGTGGTGACCCGCACCTTGTCCCCCTGCACGATCCCCTTCTCCCTGGCGAGGGTCTCGGAGAGCTCCACGAACATGTCGGGAACGAGCTCCACGAGCCACGGGAGGCTCCTCGTCATGGCCCCCGCCTGCCAGTGTTCGGTCACCCGGTAGGTCGTGCCGACGTAGGGAAACCGGGCGGTGTCGCTGGAGACGTTCTTCGGGAGCTTCACCACCGGGTTGCTCTGGACCCCGGAGAGGAGGTTCCTGGCCGGGCTCTCCACCGGTTCGTAGTGCTCGGGGAACGGCCCGTCCTTCATGTCGAGGGCGTAGAGGCGGCCATGCCCCTCGGGGAGCATGATGAAGGGGTACTTCCCTTCCTTGTCGTCCTTCATCGGCGGCCAGGGGCCGTCGGGGACATCCCCCTGCCACTTCTTCTCCAGGGGGTCCCAGGCGATGACCGGGCGCTTCGGGTTGAACGGCTCGCCCGAAGGCTTCACGGAGGCGCGGTTGTAGATGATCCGGCGGTTCACCGGCCAGCACCAGGACCACTTGGGGAAAAGCCCGAGGCCGGTGGGGTCGGCAGCGTCCCTGCGGGCCATCTGGTTGCCGTCCTTGGTGTAGGAGCCGCAGTAGATCCAGCAGCCGCTAGCCGTGGAGCCGTCGTTCTGCAGGTACTTGAACATTGGCACCTGCTCCCCCGTCTTGAACTCCAGGGTCTTGTCCTTCTCCTTGATGGTCGTATCCTTCGTGAAGTAGCCGTTGATCTCCCTGGCCACCATATGCACGTCGGGCTCGTGGCCGGTGCCGTAGTTCCAGGTGAGCCTGGTGATCGGCTCGGGGAACGCTCCCCCTTCCTTGGCGTAGAGGGCCTTCACCCGCTTGCAGAACTCGTCGATGATGTGGAGGTCGCTGCGGGCGTCACCCACGGGGTGGATGGCGGCGTAGCGCCACTGGGCCCAGCGGCCGGAGTTGGAGATGGAACCTTCCTTCTCGATGGAGGAGGCGGCCGGCAGCATGAAGACCTCGGTCTGGATCGTCTTCGGGTCGACGCCGGGGCGCTTCCAGAAGATACTCGTCTCGGTCTCCCAGAGGTCGGCGGTGACGAGCCACTTGAGCTTGCCGAGGGCCTCCCGGGCCTGGCCTGAGTCGGGTCCGCCGACCGCCGGGTTCATCCCCATGCAGACGAGCCCTTCCAGCTCTCCCTTCCCCATCCGCTCCATGATCTTCACGTACGAGTAGTTCCCCGACCGCTTGGGGAGGTAGTCGTAGCAGAAGTCGTTCTCCCTGGTGGCGTTGTCGCCGTACCAGGCCTTCAGGAGGCTCGTGATGTACTTGGGGGTGTTCCCCCACCAGTTGGCGCTCTTCGGGTCCCTGGTCTTCGGGGTCCACTTCTCAACGTAGGCCTTGAGGTCCACATTGTCGAACTCCGGCGACTTGAGATACCCGGGGAGGAGGTGGAAGAGCAGCCCGTAGTCGGTGGAGCCCTGGACGTTGGACTCCCCCCGCAGGGCGTTCACGCCGCCGCCGGCGATGCCGATGTTTCCCAGCAGCATCTGGAGGAGCGCCACGGCCCGGACGTTCTGGCTGCCGTGGGTCGACTGGGTGATCCCCATGGCGTAGAGGATGGTCCCCGCCCGGTCGGGACGCCCGGTGCCGCAGAAGGCCCTGGCCACCTTGAGGTAGTCCTCTTTCCTGGTGCCGGTGATGGCACAGACGGTGTCAACGTCGTAGCGACTGTAGTGCTTTTTCAGGAGCTGGTAGACGCACCTGGGGTCCTTCATGCTCATATCGCGCCCGGGTTTCCCGTCGGCGCCGAGGGCGTAGGCCCACGCCTTGGGATCGTAGCTCTTCTCCTGGTCGTCGAAGGCGCAGAACATCCCGTCCCGGAAGTCGAACTCCTCATTCACGATGAAGGTCGCGTTGGTGTACTCCCGGACGTACTCCTCGTGGATCATGTTGTTCTGGAGGGCGAAGTTGATCATCCCCCCCAGGAAGGCGATGTCGGTTCCCGGGCGAATCTGGGCGTAGATGTCCGCCTTGGAGGAGGTGCGGGTATAGCGCGGATCGACGGAGATGAGCTGCGCGCCGCCGTCGAGCGCCTTCTCGATCCACTTGAAGGAGATCGGGTGGTTCTCGGCCGGGTTGCAGCCGATGGCAAAGATGACGTCGGAGTTCTTCAGGTCAATCCAGTGGTTGGTCATGGCACCGCGACCGAATGAAGCCGCCAGACCGGCGACTGTTGACGAGTGTCATAATCGGGCCTGGTGTTCGAGCTGGGCAACCCCCATGGCGCGGGCGAACTTGGTCCAGAGGTAGCACTCCTCGTTGTCGAGACCGGCGCCGCCGAAGAGAGCCATCCCCTCGGTGCGGTTCACCACGTATTCCTTATTGTCCTTCTTGTTGAGCTCGGTCTTCCTGAAGCTCCGGTCGCGGGTCTCCTTCATCCGCCGGGTGATCCGATCCAGGGCCCACTCCCAGCTCTTTTCTTCCCATTTGTCGGAGCCGGGAGCCCGATACTTCACCTTCCGGAGCCGGTGCTCGTTGTTGGCGATCTGGAAGAGCGCGCCCCCCTTGGGACAGAGCGCCCCCTGGTTGATCGGGTGCTGCGGGTCCCCCTCGGCGTTGACCACCCTGCCGTCCTTCGTGTGGACGATGATGCCGCACCCCACCGAACAGAACGGACAGATGGTGGTCGTGGCCTTCAGCCCCTTGGTCCGGAGCTCGGGAGCGTCAACGCTCGCCTCCCCCGGCTTGCCGGAGAGAGCCAGGGCCGCACCGGCCAGCGCCCCCCCCTGCAGAAACTGCCTGCGTGAAATTCCCATTTCACAAACCCCCTTCAGAGTCGGGCCCGTGGCCCGTTGCGCAAACGTATCGGGACCGTTTACGGCAACCACCGTGCCAATCCGTTTACGGCTTTCCATAACGGCCGTTTCATCTCTAACCTGCTGTAATCGCGTGATATTTATTGTATGACCACTTTGCCAATTTTTCCGATGGAGAATCTTGTCTTGCAGAATCCTGGCCGGCTATGTATCATTTTGTCCTTACAGAGGCACCAAAAATTAAGCTGATTGGTATCAATCTTCCGCACAGCCAAGTCCCCCTTTGAAAAAGGGGGATTTAGGGGGATTTGCTTTTGGTTGGCGCTTATACCCCCCCCTGGCCCCCCTTTTTCAAAGGGGGGTAACTTCCATGCCGTTTTCAGGATGAAACTTGCGGCGACTTACAGGTGATCAATGCTCAAGGCACGAATTCTGATCTGCGACGACGAGGAGGGAATCAGGCGCTACCTCCAGAAACTCCTCCAGGCGAAGGAGTACGAGGTGGAGACCTTCGCCGACGGAACGACCCTGCTGGCGCGGCTGGAGGGGGGGACGGACGGGGATGCGGACATGCTCCTGCAGGACGTGCGGATGCCGGACATGGACGGGATCGAGGTCCTGAAGCGGGCGAAGAAGCTCCGCCCCACCCTGCCGGTGGTGGTGATGACCGCCTTCGGCACCATCGACTCGGCGGTGGACGCCATCAAGCACGGCGCCTACGACTACGTCACCAAGCCGTTCCCCAAGGAGAAGATCCTCGGCGTCATCGAGAACGCCCTGGAGCTGGACCTCCTGATGAAGGAGAACCGGGTCCTGAAGGAAGAGCTCAACCGGACCGATACCCCCGACAACATCATCTTCACCAGCGCCAAGTTCCGGGCGGTGTACGAGCTGACCCTGCAGGTGGCGGCCAGCGACGCCAACATCCTGGTCCTCGGCGAGTCGGGGACCGGCAAGGAGCTCATCGCCGGCGCCGTCCATTACAACAGCTCCCGGCGGGGGAAGCGCTTCCTCTCCATCAACTGCGCGGCCCTTTCCGACACCCTGCTGGAGAGCCAGCTCTTCGGCCACGTGCGCGGCGCCTTCACCGGCGCCATCACCACCCAGAAGGGGCTCCTGGAGGAGGCCGACGGCGGCACCCTCTTCCTGGACGAGATCGGCGACGTCTCCGCCGCGGTCCAGGCGAAGCTCTTGCGGGTGATCCAGGAGCGAAGCTTCATCCCCGTGGGGGCCACCAAGGCGAAGAGCGTCGACATCCGCTTCGTGGCCGCCACCAACAAGGATCTGGAAAAGGAGGTCCGGGAGGGGCGGTTCCGGGAGGACCTCTACTACCGCCTGAACGTCATCACCATCGACCTCCCGCCGCTGCGGGAGCGCCCCGAGGACATCGAGCCCCTGGCCGAGCATTTCATGCGGAAGTACTCGCGGCGGATCCGCAAGGAGATCCGGGGGTTCTCTCCTGAAGCCCTGCACGAGATGCGGAGCTACCACTGGCCCGGCAACGTCCGGGAGCTGGAGAACGTCATGGAGCGGGCGGTGATCCTCACCCGCGGCGAGACCATCACCCCGGAGGTCCTCCCGATCCGCCGGAAGGAGCCGGCAGCCCCCCCCGCCGCGGAGAACCGCCTCATCTCCCTGGAGGTCATCGAGCGGGAGCACATCGAGCGGGTGCTGCGCCAGACAGGGTTCCACAAGAGCCGCTCCGCCGAGATCCTCGGCATCTCCCGCAAGACCCTCGACCGCAAGATCGCCGAATACGGCCTCGCCCTCCCCGGCGGCGCTACGCCGGCACCGGACACTGAATGAAGCGGCTCCGCTTCCCCATCCGCCTCAAGCTGACCGTCGCCTCCCTCCTCCCCCTCTTCGTCGCCACGGTCATCTGCTGGCTGATCGGGGTCTACATCATCAACTCCCGCATCGCGAGCCAGGCCCAGGAAAAGGTCCGGACCGACCTCAACGCCGCCCGCTCGGTCTACAACGGCGAGATCGACCACGTCCGCGACGTGGTCAAGTTCACCGCCACCAACCCCTTCACCGCCGCCGTCGTGGCACGCGGCGACCGGCAGGTGCTCCGCAGCCTCCTGGCGCCGCTGAAACGGAGTGAGGGGCTCGACATCCTGACCGCGGTGGACGCCGAAGGGAACGTCATCTTCCGCGCCGGGAATCCCGGCGCCTTCGGCGACGGCCAGATAAACGAGCAGATCGTCAGGCGGGCCCTCGGGGGGGAACAGGTATCGGGGACCGAGGTGGTCCCGGCGGCGGAGCTGGCCAAGGAGGGAAACGAGCTGGCGAGCCGGGCGGCCATCGAGATCGTCCCCACCCCCTTCGCCCGCAAGCGCGACGAGCTCGTGGAGCGCTCCGGCATGATGCTGCTGGCCGCCGCGCCGGTGCGCGACGGAAGCGGCCGCACCGTCGGCGCCCTCTACGGCGGGATCCTCCTCAACAACAACAACGAGCTGGTGGACCGGATCAAGAAGATCGTCTTCGAGGGGGTGAGCTTCCAGGGGCGCGACGTGGGGACCGCCACCCTCTTCCTCGGCGACCTGCGGGTCGCCACCAACGTCCTCTCCGCTCCCGAGCAGCGGGCCATCGGCACCCGGCTCTCCGAGGAGGTCTACAACCGGGTCATCCTCAACCGCGAGAAGTGGGTCGCCCGCGCCTTCGTCGTCAACGACTGGTACTTCGCCGCCTACGAGCCGATCCTCAACCTGAGCGGCGCCCCGATCGGCTCCCTCTACGTGGGGATGCTGGAGCGCCCCTACGAGGAGATGACCCGGGAGATCACCTTCATCTTCGGGGTGGTCCTCTTCTGCGGCTCCTTCATCGGCATCGCCATCTCCAGCTTCACCAGCTCGCGCCTGGCCCGCCCCATCAGGGAGCTGGAGACCGCGGCCCGCCGGATCACCGCCGGCGAGCGCGGGCTCCCCATCGCCGTCGAGACCCGGGACGAGATCGGCGAGCTGGCCCGCGAGCTCGCCACCATGACCTCCACCCTCACCCAGCGGGAAGAGGACATCACCACCCTGAACCGCCAGCTGGAGCGGAAGGTGCTGGAGCGGACCGCCCAGCTGGAGGAAAAGAACCTCCTCCTCGTCAAGGCCCAGGAAGAGCTGGTGCGGGCGGCGAAGCTGGCCGACATCGGGATGCTGGCCGCCGGCGTGGCCCACGAGATCAACAACCCGATGGCGATCATCCGGGGGAATGCCGAGCTCCTCCAGATGGCGCTCCCCGAAGACGACCCGAACCGGGAGGAGGTGGACACCATCGCCCAGCAGGTGGGACGGGTGGAGCGGATCGTCGGCAACCTCCTCACCTTCGCCCGGCAGCAGCGGAAACGGCTCGGCACGGTGGCGCTCCACCCGCTGCTGGACGAGATCCTCAGGCAGGTGGGACACCAGGTCCCCCTCGCCGGCATCGAAATCCGCCGGCTTTACTCGCCGCTCGTCTCCGAGATCGACGGCGACGGCGACCAGCTCCGCCAGGTCTTCACCAACCTGATCCTGAACGCCATCCAGGCGATGAGGGTGGGTGGGATCCTGACGGTGGCGACCGCCCTCGACGAGGCAGCCGGAACCTGCACCGTCTCGGTCAGCGACACCGGCTGCGGCATCGCGCCGGAGAACCTGAAGCGGATCTTCAGCCCCTTCTTCACCACCAGGGGAGAAGGGACCGGCCTCGGCCTGTCGGTCTCCTACGGCATCGTCAAGGACCACGGCGGGAACATCGCGGTGGCAAGCGAGGAGGGAACGGGAACCTCCTTCCGGGTGGTGCTGCCGCTGCGGCAGGGGGATTTCGAAACGGAGCGACCGCCGGCACCCCCGTGATTCTCCCGAAGCAGAACGCAAAAGAGGCCATCTCCCGGCGGGGGATGGCCTCTTTCACTGATGCTGCTGCCTGCCCCCGGTCAGGGAGCGAGCAGCCCGTACTGTCTGATCTTGCGGTAGAGGGTGTTCCTCCCGATCCCCAGGACCTTCGCCGTCTCGGTGATGTTCCACCGGTACTGCTCCAGCGCCCTCCTTATGGTCTCCTCCTCGGTATCCTTGAGACCACGGCGGGGGGGCGTCCCGACCCCCTTCTCCCCCATGACCGCCATGAGCCTCGTTTCCAGGGCGCGCACGGCGTCGAGCATTCGCTTCAGGTCGTCGGCGCCCATTTTCTCCAGGAGATCGGCCCGTCCACACTGCTCCAGGAACCGCCCGGGGGAGAGGAGATCCCCCCCCTGCCCGCTGTCGGATACCATGGAGGAGGGGGGGGTATCGTCGGCGGCAGCGCCGTTCAGGAGCGTGCTCCCGAGGTGCTCGGGAAGGATGGTGCCGTCGTTGCACAACACCACGGCGCGCCGCATGACGTTTGCCAGCTGACGGATGTTCCCCGGCCAGCCGTACCCCTGCAGGAGGCGCAGCGCCTGGGGGGAGATCCGGAACGCGGGGTTGAACTGGTGAACGAAGTGCTCCGCCAGCCGGGGGATGTCTTCGGCGCGGGAGCGTAGCGGCGGGATCTCCAGCCGCACCACGTTGAGCCGGTAATAGAGGTCCTCGCGGAAGGTCTTCTCGCGGATCGCCTGTTCCAGGTCGACGTTGGTGGCGGCGATCACCCGCACGTCGGTCTTGATCGGCTTTTCGCCCCCCACCCGCATGAATTCGCCGGTCTCCAGCACCCGCAGGAGCTTCACCTGGATCTGGGGACTGGCGTCGCCGATTTCGTCCAGGAGGAGGGTGCCGCGGTTGGCCAGCTCGAAGATGCCGCGGCGGGGCTGGTTGGCCCCGGTGAAGGCCCCCTTCTCGTGGCCGAAGAGCTCGCTCTCCAGGAGGTTTTCCGGCAGGGCGCCGCAGTTCACCGGGATGAACGCCTGGTCCGCCCTCCCCGACGCGGCGTGGATGAACCGGGCCAGGACCTCCTTGCCGGTGCCGGTGTTCCCCTGGATCAGGATGGTGACGTTCTTGGTGGCGATCTTGTGGGCCAGGGAGACGAGGCGCCTCATGGCCGGCGAGGTGCCGACCTGGAAACCGACGGCGCGGGCCACCTCGGACCACTCCTCGGCGGCGCCGCTCCCCTGCTGCAGGTTGCGGCCGTGAAGGGCGGCCTTTTCGATCAGGCTCTCGATCTCCTCGATGTTGTCGAAGGGCTTTTCGAGGTATTCGTAGGCGCCGAGCTGCATCGCCGTGACCGCCGTCTTGATGGTGCTGTAGCCGGTCATGATGATGACTTCGCAGCCGGGCTGCCGGGACTTGATCGCCTGCAGGAGGGTCAGCCCGTCGGTATCCGGCAGCTTCGGGTCCACCATGGCCACGTTGAAGCTGGTTTCGCCGAGGGCCGCCAGGGCGTCCGGCTCGTTGGAAGCGGTGACGACGCCGTACCCTTTTCTCGTCAGCAGGCGGCGGAAGAAGGTGCAGACATCCGTTTCGTCGTCGATGATCAGTACCTGGATCTGGGACATGCTCTTTCTCGCTTTACCATTCATTGTCTTGCCCCCCCCTCGACGGGAGGGGGTGAGGGGGTGGGTGACCGCCAAGGGGGAGGGAACTATTTAAGACTCCATTGGATCCCTACTGCTCAATTGGGAGGAGCAGCGAAAACGTGCTCCCCTCCCCCTCCCGGCTCTCCACCTCGATGGTGCCGTTGTGGGACTCGGCGATCCCCAGGCTGACCGAAAGGCCGAGCCCGGTTCCCTTGGTCGCCTCCTTGCTCGTGTAGAAGGGGGTGAAGATCTTCGAGAGGTTTTCCGGGGGGATGCCGATGCCGTTGTCGCTCACGCTGAGCACGGCCCACTTCCTCCCCCCCTTCACCAGGAGGGCGGTGGCCACCGTCACCACCTTCTCCTTCCGCTCCACCTCGGCGAGGGCATCCCGGGCGTTGATCAGGAAATTGGTCAGCACCTGCTGGATCTGGGGGCCGTTGGCGGTGAGCCGCGGCAGGAAGGGGGCGAGCTGCTCGACGATCCGGATCTGGCTCCGGTTGATCTGGTACTGGATCATGCTCAGGACCCGTTCCACCTCCTCGTTGAGGTCGATGTCGGTCACCGGGGGCTGGTTCTGCCGGGAGAAGGTCAGCAGGTTCTGGATGATCCGCTTGCAGCGCAGCCCCGAGTTGATGATGTCTTCCAGGACCTCGGCCTTGTCGTACTGGGCGTCCTGCTGGAGGTCCCGCACCAGCAGCTGCGCGGTCCCGATGATGACCGTCATGGGGCTGTTCAGCTCGTGGGCCACCCCGGCCGCCATCTCCCCCAGCGCCGCCAGCTTGGCCGTCTGGACCAGCTGCGCCTCCATCTTGGTCTTCTCGGTGACATCCTTGATGATGATCGTCACCGCCGAAAGCTGCTTGTCTTCGCTGAACACCGGGTAGTAGGAAAGGTCGAGGATCAACCCCGCCTCGGTCTGCCACTGCTGGAACACCGGCTTGCCGGTCCGCTGGACCTCCTGGATGGGGCAATTGTCGCAGGGGTGGGTGCGGCCGTGGAGCCTGGCAAAGCACTTGTTGCTCACCGCCTGGTTCCAGAACCCGCTCATCACCGGCGGAAGCCGGTTGTTGTGGAGCAGGACGTTGTAGTCGGTGTCCACCAGGAAGATCGGGTCGGTAACCGCCAGGAAGGTCTCCTCCCATTCCTTCTTGGCCCGGGAGACCTGCATGTAGAGGCGGGCGTTCTGGATACTGATCGACAGCTGGTCGGCCAGGTGCTGAACAAAGCTGAGATCCGCCTCGTTGTACGCCCCCTCAGCGCCGCAGGCGACGATCAGCGCCCCGATCACCTCGTCCCGCTGGAACATCGGCGCCACCGCCAGCGACCGGAGCGAACCCGAATAGCGGGGATTGATCCGGACGTGGCTGAGCTCCTCCTCCGTCAGGTTGTAGATGCCGGCCCGTCTGGTGCGGATGACGTTCAGGGCCGGGGAGTGGGCCGGAAAGTCGTCAATCCGGCAGAAGTCCCGGGGCATCAGCGCCTTGAGCCGCAGGTCGCCATTGCGTACCGTCACGAGACCCAGGAAATCGCACGGCAGGGTCTGGGGAAACTTGCTGAACGCCCGTTCGAGGATATCCTCGATCGACATGTCGATGTTGATGTCCCGGGTGAGCTGCTGGAGGATCTGCAGGCGGCTGTTCTGCTTGAGGATCTCCTGGTTCCGTTTCTTCAGCTCGACGTAGTAGTTGAGCTTGGAGGAGTCGACCCCGGTCAGTTGTTCAAGGAGCTTTTCCCTGTTATTCATTGCCATTCTATCCTTATGCACACCGCGTTCGGATTTGGGGGAGATTTGGCCCGGCCGATCGAGCATAACCGCAGGCGTAGCAGCGCTACGTCGAGGATTATGGGATTGAGACCGGGTCGAAGATCCCCCGAAGGCGGAGGCGGACTACATCGCCTTGCGGAAGATGGCTTCAATTTCATCCACCGAGGCATTGCGCGGGTTGGTCACCAGGCAGGCATCGTTGAGGGCGTTGCGGCTCAGCTGCGGGATGAACTCCGGGCGCAGCCCCAGCTCCCCCAGCCCCTTGGCGAGGCCGATATCGGCAATCAGCTCCCGGATCCCCTCGATGGCCAGCCGTGCCCCCTCCTCCACGGTGGTATTGCGCACATCCTTCCCCAGGGCCCAGGCGATCTGCCTGAAACGCTCGGGGCAGGCCGGGAGGTTGAACTCCATGACGTGCGGCAGGATCGAGGCGTTGGCCTCGCCGTGGTGCTGGTCCAGGAGGCCGTCCACCTGGTGGGTCATGGCGTGGGTGGCCCCCAGGATGGCGTTGGAAAACGCGATACCGGCGGTGAGGCTCGCCATCGCCATGTTGGTGTTGGCCTCGGCGTCCCCGCGATCCGCCACCGCTCGCCGGAGGTTGGCGGCGATGAGCTGGATCGCCTTGGAAGCGTGGATGTCGGTCAGGGGGGTCGCCGCCAGGGAGACGTAGGACTCGATGCCATGGGTGAGGGCATCCATGCCGGTGGCGGCCGCCAGCTTGGCGTTCTTGGTGCTGAGGAGCTCCGGGTCGACGATGGCGATGTCCGGGACCAGGGACTTGGAGATGATCGACATCTTCAGCTTCCGCTCGGTGTCGACGATGATGGCGAACTGGCTTACCTCGGAGCCGGCGCCGGCGGTGGAGGGGGCGATCACCATGGGGGGCAGGGGGCGGGAGATCTTGTTGATCCCCTCGTAATCGCGCAACTGCCCGCCGTTGCTGGCGAGGATCGCCACCGCCTTCGCCACGTCGGTGGGGCTGCCGCCGCCGACGGCGACAATGGCGTCGCACCCCGAGGCCTGGTAGCGCCGCGCCCCCTCCAGCACCTCGAAATCCTTCGGGTTAGAGGTGAGGGACGAGTAGATCTCGGTTTCCAGGCCGACGGCGTGGAGGTAGTGCAGCGCCTGGTCTACCCAGCCGGCGTTGATCACATCCTCGTCGCTGACCAGAAACACCTTGGAGGCGCCGATCCGGGCGGCGCTCTCGCCGATCTGGCTCAGGGAACCGCGACCGAAGATGATCTCCGGCGCCACAAACTTGCTGATATTCACACTGTCTCCTTTCGGAACCGGGCAGGCTCCCGCGGTCCCACCGTCAAACCTTAGGGATGATGCCGTATACAGCCGTATACGTTTGCAATTCCCGTGCAAAAGCCGCCAACCGACCGTTTACGGCATTCTGCGCCACAACGGTCCACCAACGTTGCTCCATTTAGGAACAGGGACTACTGCTCCATTTTAGCGCATTCTGTTCCGATATGGCACGCGGTTTGTTTTCTGGATGGACTGGGGTATTAATACAATGAACCTCATCGGCCCCGAGGCGGAGCGCATCCTCTTTCTTGCCGGGCGAGGTGGTAAAGACGACCACATGGGCGCCGAAGGCCTTGGCGAACTTCACTCCCATGTGCCCGAGCCCGCCAAGACCGACCACGCCGACCTTCTTCCCGTTGAGATCTCCCCAGCGGCGGATCGGCGACCAGGTGGTGATCCCGGCGCAGAGCAGCGGCGCGACTCCGGCAAGCTGGAGGAGCCAGCGGCGAGGTGGCGCTGGCTGCGGAATAGGCTTTTGCTTTGTACATGGTTGTCTCCTGTTCAGATTTTAAGTCCCCCTTTAAAAAAGGGGGATTTAGGGGGATTTGCAGCAGGTAGCAGCGTGAAGAAATCCCCCCCAGCCCCCCTTTGTCAAAGGGGGGAGTGAGTGATTACCGGCCGGTCAACTGCTCCAGCTTTTCCGGGTACCGGTTGCCTTGCACGGTGATCTGGGCGGCGGCGCTGTCGATCTCGCGGAGATCATCGGCAGTGAGTTCAATGGCAACCGCGCCAATGTTCTCGTCCAGCCGATCCAGCTTCGTGGTCCCGGGGATCGGCACAATCCACGGCTTCTGGGCCAGCAGCCAGGCGAGGGCGATCTGGGCGGGGGTCGCGTTTTTCTCTGCCGCGATTCTCCCGAGCAGATCGACCATGGCCTGATTCGCCTTCATTCCGGTGACAGTTTACTTAATTCCCTCACGCCGCCAGGCGGAAGGTCGCATCGATCTCGTCCCAGGGTACGAAGAACCGGCTCTCTTCATCCTTCTCCACAAGGCCCAACCGCTCCAGGGTCTTCACATCATCAAAGACATTGCGGTATTGCCGGTGAAGCTTCTTCGCCAAGGCGTTGATGCTCACATGCCCCATCGCGTGCAGGGTATTGAGCAGTTCGAACCGTTTCGGAGTCAGGTATTTGAGCAGTGTGGGAAGATCCTCGAAATAGAGCCGTTCGACCGGCTGCTCCGGTCGCCAGCCGCTGTCGAGCTTGCGGGCGATTTCTCGCGCCTCGGCAAAGAATTCCTCGTCGGACTTGATCCCAACCTTGATATCTCGTTTCATTTTTTCAGCGCCTCCCTGATGTCCTTTTCGAAATCGGCAAACAACGCTTCCAGAGTGGTGAAGAGATACGCACGGAATTCCAGGGACACCATGCAAAATTTACCCATCCCACAAAACCTCAGGCAAGGGAACTACCCACCCGCCGGCCGGTTCAGCACCTCAATCACTTCCGTTGCCACAAAGATCCTGTTCCGCTGCTGTTTGACCGGCTGGACCAGAATGCCCATTTTCTCCAATTGGGCCAGGGCGGCGCTTGCGGCAGGAAAGGAAATGTCGAGCGCTTTGCCGGCATTATGCGCCGTCAAAACCGGCGTACCGATCATCAACTCGGGAAATTTGAGCAGCGACGAGTGGGAGCGGAGCCCCAGCTGGGCGAGCTGCCCCTTCCATCTGTTCAGGATACCTTCGAGGGCCAGGGCGGTCCGCATCGACTCCTGGACCGCCTCCTCGACGCCGCAGGCAAAGAATTGCACCCACGCCGACCATTCATCACGAAGCTGGACACCCGCCAGGCCGTCGTAATACTCCCGCTGGTTGTCTTTCAGGTATCCAGCCAGATAGACGGGAGGATAGCCTTCCGCGGCGAGCATGAGCGGCAGCAGGATTCTGCCGACCCTGCCGTTGCCGTCGATAAAGGGGTGAATCGTCTCGAATTGCGCATGGGCAATCGCCATCCGCATCACGAGGGACAGCACCACCTGTTCTTCTTCCCCTGGACTGTACGTCAGCAACCGTGCCAGGTCGTCCATGCATGCCGGCACACGATCAGGAGGTGGCGGCACGAAGCGGGCCCGGTAAATGTTGCCTCCGCCGCCGATCCAGTTCTGTATTTTTCTGAATTCGCCGGGTGTGCCGCCATGCTCCACGCCATCCATGAGGTGCGCATGAAGCTCTTTCACCAAGACGTTGTCGAGCGCTGCGGGGCCGCTCTCCCTGACTTTCCGCAAGCCGTATTCGAGGGCAACCACGTAATTGCGGGTGACCCGGACATCCGGCGGGAGTCCCTCGCCACTGCCTGTCGCCTCGTAGGTGAAGAGGTCGTTCACGCCGGCGTTGGTCCCTTCGATCTGGCTGCTCCGGACCGCTTCCCGCCGATCCGCGGTTCGCGTGATGAGATCGGTGTTCGGGAGCCGCGACGAGAGGTCCTTCAGAAGTTCCAGGGCATTCGATGCACGACGCAACTCGTCGCCCGCTCCCTTAAGATCGAGAACGCGAGGCGTTGGCGGCGGCACAAGCGCAAGGGCCCCGGGGTAATCGACGCAGGGGACGAGCAGTTTTCGACGTGCAGGGGAGAGGTCACTCGTTTTCATGGCAAAAACCTTTAGTAGAGGATGGTTTAGTTTAAAGTTAGTTCTAAAACTTTAAATAAGCAAGAGCACTATTTATAGTTTTGGTCAAAACCTTTCAATAGTGCGGCCGATTGTTCAGTTTATTATTAAGCTGACCTGGAGACCCTTGATCCTGACAGTTCGGGCTCCATTACGGCAAAGAGAAAACCCCAATTTCCCCTATCAGACTTCCCCCTCTCTTGACGGGAGGGGGTCAGGGTGTGGTTGAATGCTCAACATATGAGAAACTGAGGTCGTGACAACTTCCCCCCCACCCTAACGGGGGAGGGAACTATTCGGGACTGTTGCATGAGACTCAGACCCATTTCCACACAAAAAAAGCCGCTCCCGTCTGCACGATGCAGACGGGAGCGGCTTTTTTCGCGACAGTTGTTGCGCGGCGCGTCAGGACAGGTGACTGTTGATGGCCGCGGCGGCCCGCTTGCCGTCACCCATGGCGAGGATCACCGTGGCCCCGCCGCGCACCATGTCTCCCCCCGCGTAGACGCCGGGGATGCTGGTGGCGCCGTTTTCGTCCGCCACGATGTTCCCCCAGCGGTTCAGCTCCAGGGCGGGGGCGGTGGCGGTGAGAAGCGGGTTGGCGCGGGTGCCGACGGCGTTCACCACCACCTCCGCCGGGAGGTCGAACTCCGACCCGGCCACGGCCACCGGCTTGCGGCGCCCCGACTCGTCGGGAGGCCCCAGCTCCATCCGCTGGCAGCGGAGCGCCGCGACCCACCCAGCATCGGTGCCGACGATCTCCAGGGGCGCGGTGAGCATGACGAACTCCACCCCCTCCTCCTTGGCGTGCTTGATCTCCTCCACCCGGGCCGGCATCTCGGCCTCGCCGCGGCGGTAGACGATCATGGCCCGCTCGGCGCCGAGGCGGCGGGCGGTGCGGACGCAGTCCATGGCGGTGTTGCCGCCGCCGATGACCGCCACCTGACGGCCGGCGATGATCGGGGTCGGGGCATGGGGGTTACGCCCCGCCTCCATGAGGTTCACCCGGGTCAGGAACTCGTTGGCCGAGTAGACCCCTTTCAGGTTCTCCCCCGGGATGTTGAGCATGGTGGGGAGCCCGGCGCCGTTGGCGATGAAGACCGCGTCGAACTCCTCCCGCAGCTCCCCCAGGGTGAGGGTCTTGCCGACGATGACGTTGCACTCGATCTCCACCCCCATGGCCACCAGGCGGGAGACCTCCACGTCGATGATCTCCTTGGGAAGGCGGAACTCGGGGATGCCGTAGCGGAGCACCCCGCCGGTGTCGTGGAGCGCCTCGAAGATGGTGACGCCGTGGCCTGCCCGGGCCAGCTCGCCGGCGGCGGTGAGCCCGGCCGGGCCGCAGCCGACCACCGCCACCTTTTTGCCGGTGGCGGGAGGAAGCTGGGTCTTCACGAGTTTCTCCGGGTTGGCCATGGCCCAGTCGGCCACGAAGCGCTCCAGGTAGCCGATGGCCACCGGCTCCCCCTTCATCCCGCGGACGCATTTCGCCTCGCACTGGGTCTCCTGGGGACAGACCCGGCCGCAGACCGCCGGCAGGGCGTTGTCACCCTGGAGGATGCGGGCCGACTCGGGGAGGTTTTCCGCCGCCAGGGCGTCGAGGAACTCGGGGATGGAGACCCCCACGGGGCACCCCTCCACGCAGGGGCGGTGCTTGCACTGGATGCAGCGCTTCGCCTCCCGCACCGCCTCCTCCAGGCCGAGCCCCCGGTTCACCTCCTCGAAGTTCCGGCTCCGGACCGTGGCGTCCAGTTCAGGCATATGGACCCGCCCCAGGGCGAGCCGCTCTTTCATGCCGAGATCGTTAGCCATTGGCCACCTCCTTCGCCAGCCGGCACTCCGTGGCGGCATGGCGGGCCCGTTCCTCGAAGCTGCGGTAGGTGGTAAGGCGGTCGCTCAGGCCGGCGAAATCCACCAGGTGGCCGTCGAACTCCGGGCCGTCGACGCAGGCGAACTTCGACTCTCCTCCCACCACCACGCGGCAGCCGCCGCACATGCCGGTGCCGTCGATCATGATGGGGTTCAGGCTCACCACGGTCTCGATGCCGTGGGGACGGGTGAGCTCCGCCACCGCCCGCATCATCGGCACGGGACCTACGGCGAGCACCACCCTGGGCGCCCGGGCCGGGTCGGCGATGAGGTCGGCCAGCGCGTGGGTGACGAACCCCTTGCGGCCGCGGCTCCCGTCCTCGGTGGTGATGAGGACCTCGGCGGAGAAGGCCGCCAGCTCGTCGGCCAGGATGATGTACTGCTCGGAGCGGCCGCCGATGATGGTGGTCACCTGGTTCCCCGCCTCGGCCAGTGCCCGGGCCAGGGGGAAGAGGACCGCCGTCCCGACCCCGCCGCCGACGCAGGCGACCCGCCCCCAGTTCTCGATGTGGGTCGGCTGTCCCAGGGGGCCGGCCACGTCGCGAAGCGCCCCGCCCACGGGGATGGAGACGATCTTGAGGGTGGAGGCCCCGATGGCCTGGATGAAGAGGGTGATGGTCCCGGCGGCCGGGTCGGCGTCGCCGATGGTGAGCGGGATCCGCTCGTCCCCCCGGTCGGCCCGGACGATGACGAACTGCCCCGGCTTGCGGGCGTTCGCCACGCGCGGCGCCTTCACCGTCAGCCGGTGGAGATTCGGCGCCAGGATTACGTTTTCAAGGATTTCGTACATGCATGCACCTTCCAACAGTGTGATAGCGGCGGCCGGGCCGCCGGAAAAACCTGATATTCGTTATCCTTAGATAACCACAAAACAAAATGTTTACAAAATGATTTCATCAGCCCGGCCGGTCACGACAGGCACTGGAACATCCCGGCGCTCCAGAGGCAGCTCCCGCACGGCTCGGCGTTCACGTAGCAGTCCTGCTCGAAGGTTTCGGCCTGGACGTAGTCGCAGGGGGCGAAGGAGCAGCCGGGGCAGTAGGGGTAGTCGTAGCGCAGGACGTTCTCCCGGTAGGCGCGAAACTCCGGGCCGTTCCAGATGTCGAGGATCCCCCGCCCGGCCAGGTTCCCGAAGAGCCGGGGCTTTACCGGGTGGAGCCAGCCGTTGGCGTAGGAGCGGCAGGAGTGCCAGAGGTAGTAGCAGGGGTGCACCCCCCCGTCCCGGGAGACGAAGGCCCCGCCCTGCTCCACGAAGTCGCACCGCTTGCGCTCCCGCGGCGCCGCCTCGGGGAGCCGGAGATCGAGACCGGTCTCCCGCGCCACCTCCCGCGCCTCCTCGAAGACCTCGGCCACCTCGGCGAGCCGGCCGTAGTCCAGGGCGAAGAGCCGTTTCAGGTCGAGGGTGATGCCGCGGTGGTGGGCATCGGCCCGGATCGCCTCCACGAAGTTGACGATCCGCTGCTCCTCGGGGTTGCGGTCGAACCGGAAGAGGAGCTCGAAGTAGCGGCGGATTTCCACCCCGGCGAGCTCGGCCTTGTCCTGCCAGACGTGGAACAGGGAGAGGGCCTCGTCGGTACAGAGGTCGTAGGCGCATTGATCGGCGTGGGACTCGTCGTAGGGGAGGACGTGGGAGACGAGGGCGAAGGTAACCCCCCGGGCGGCGGCCCACCGGAGCGCCGCCGGGAGCTCCCGCAGGTTATCGCGCATGAGGACGAACTCGACCCCGATCTGCAGGTCGTGCCGGCCGCACCCGGCCTTGGCGGCGGTGAGGGCGGAGAGGGCCCACTCCAGGTCGTTCAGCTTCCCCCCCTCGCGGATCGCCCGGAAGGTGTCGGGGGAGGCGCCGTCCATGGAGAGGCAGACCCGGTCGACCCCCGCATCCACGAGGGAGAGCGCCCGGATGTTGGTCATCAGGAGGCCATTACTCTGGAAGCCGATCCACCCCTCGGCCGGCATGAGCCTGCGGGCCCGGGCGATGAACTGCTCCAGCCGGGGGTTGAGGAGCGGCTCGCCGATCCCGTTCAGGACCAGCGCCTCCAGGCGGGGGAAGGCGGGCTCCAGGGCCGCGAAGGGGGCCGGCTGCAGGTCGCCGTCGGTGATGCCGCACCCCGGCGCCTGCTTCATGCACATCACGCACCCCAGGTTGCAGCGAGTGGTGGTCTCGACGAAGAGCTTCGCGGGGTAGTCGCGCAGGGGGGGCGCGATGGTTGCCGCCTCCCGGGAATTCGGTGTCATATCTTCTCCTGAAGCAAGACGTGAGAGGTGAGACGTTAGACGTGAACCCAGTACTTATGCGTCTCACTTCTCACATCTCACGTCTCACGCCGTCAAGCAAGCCCGTTAAAAACGCCGGGAACCAGCATGAACAGCAGCAGCACCGCCGTTCCCAGCAGCACCCCGCCCCAGCTCCGGCAGGGGGAGGATGCGGTTTTGGCTTTGGAGGGTAGCGCAGAGGGCCTGAACAGCCGCAGCACGATGCCGAGGTAATAGACGACCCCGACGTAGCTCCCGGCAAAGGCCAGGACCGCCGGCGCCAGGTGACCGGAGGCGATGACCGCCCTGAAAATGAAGAACTTGGCGAGAAAGCCCGGCAGCGGCGGAATCCCCGCCAGCGACAGGGCGGAGAGGCCAAGAAGTAGTGCCGGCACGGGGCGGGCGGCAAAAGCCCCCTCCAGGAGCGCCAGCTCGTCCCCCTCCCCCGCCAGCAGGCGGAAGCAGGTGCAGGCGACGATGGTGGTGACCGCGTAGACCGCCACGTAGTAGAGAAGCGCCTCCGTCCGCCCGCCGCTGCCGTCGGTCAGGGCGAACATCATGTAGCCGGCGTGGGCGATGGAGGAATAGGCGAGGAGCCTCCTGAAGGCGACCTGGCGGATGGCGGTGACGTTGCCGTAGAAGATGGAGGCCACCGACAGGACGGTGACCGCCGCCACGGTTTCGGCATCGAGGCTCGCCGCGGAAAGGATCCGTACCAGCCCCAGCACCACCGCCCCCTTGACGACCGAGGCGAGAAAGGCGGTTACCGGCAGCCGGGCGCTCCCGTAGGCATCGGGGGCCCAGCCGTGAAACGGGAAAAGCGCCGCCTTGAGGAAGAAGCCGCTCAGGAGGAGGAGACCGGCCACCAGCAGCGGGGGCCCGCCGGCCGGCAGGGCGGCGGCAAAGGCGCCGATGGCGAGGGAGCCGGTGCTGCCGTAGGCCAGCGACAGGCCGAAGAGGATCAGGGCACTCGCCACCGACGACATGAGGAGGTACTTGAACGCCCCCTCCCCGGCGGGGGAGAGGCCGCGGCCGTGCACCATCAGGGCGAAGGCGGGGAGCGAGAGCATCTCGATCCCCATGAAGAGGGGGATGAAGCCGGCGCTGACCATGATGACGAGCCCCCCGAGGAGCGAGGAGGCAAGGAGGAGCCGGGACTTGACGGTGTCGGACGCCGCCGGGGAGCAGAGCCCCAGGATGACCCCGCACCCAAGGATCACCAGCCGGGCGAGGAGGGCGAAGCGGTCGACCCGGATCTCCCCCGGCACGACATCGGCGGTGTACCCTTGGCCTAGCTGCAGGAGCAGGACGCCGCAGCCGGCGCCGGCCGCCAGGGTGAAGAGGAGGCCGGCGAAACGCCGGTCGGCGCCGCAGATCTCCAGCAGCATCAGGAGGAGGATGAGCCCGAGGAGGAGCTGCTCCGGCAGCAGGGCGTGGAAGAGATCAGCGGCCATCGGCGCCTCCGTTGCCCGAAGAAAGTCCCCCTTTGACAAAGGGGGATTTAGGGGGATTTGATTCCGGCTGCGGCACGGAAATCCCCCCCGGCCCCCCTTTCACAAAGAGGGGTGATACTTGCGTCAGCTGCGTCACGGCGCTTTGCGCCTTCGCCATGAAGGGGGCGGGAAAGACGCCGATCCAGACGATCAGGAGGAGAAGCGGGACGAAGGCGAGCGCCTCCCGCGGCTTCAGGTCGCGGACCCTCGACCCGCTGCGGGCCGGGCCGAAGAGGATGGCCCGGGCGAACCGGAGCAGGTAGCCGGCGCCGAGGACCATGCCGGAGGTGGCGAGGAGCACGGCGACGAGGGCAAGGGCGCCGGAGCCGGCCCGCCATGCCGCCAGGGCCTTTTGGAAGGCGCCGAAGAGGATCAGGAACTCGGAGGTGAAGCCACTGGTGAGCGGCAGCGCCACCGAGGTCAGGATGAAGAGCATCAGCACCACCGCCAGCCGCGGCCCGTGGGTGGCAAGAGCGGTGAGCTCCCGGGACGAGCCCCCCAGCCGCTCTTCCAGCAGACCCAGGACGAGGAAGAGCCCCGCCACCGCCACCCCGTGGCTCAGCATCTGCAGCAGGGCGCCGTGAAGGGCCGCCTCCTGGAGGCTGAAGAGGCCGAGGACGATGTACCCCATGTGGCTGAGGGAGGAGTAGGCCACGAGTTTGCGAAAATCGTCCTGGCGGAGCGCCGCCACGGCCCCGTAGAGGATGCTCCCGACGGCCCAGAGCACCAGATACGGGGCCAGGACGACGGAGACGTTGGGGCAGAGCGGCAGGGCGAGCTTCATGAGCCCGAAGGCCCCCATCTTGGAGAGGGCGCCGGCCATCAGGGCGGTGCCGGAGGCCGGGGCCTCGCCGTAGGCCAGGGGGAGCCAGGAGTGGAACGGGAAGAGGGGGCACTTGATGGCGCAGGCGAGGACGACGGCCGCGAAGACGAAGAGCTCGGTCCCCCACCCGAGGTGGAGCCGGGAGAGGAGCGCGAACTCGAAGGACCAGCTCCCGGTCTGCCGCCACGACTCCACCCCCAGAAGGATCACGGCGGCCAGGAGGAGCACGCTCCCCGCCAGGGTGTAGAGGAAGAAGGCCGTGGCCGCCCGCCTCGCCTCCCCTCCCCCGAAGACCAGGATCAGGATGAACATCGGGATGAGGACCGCCTCCCAGAAGACGAAGAAGAGCATCAGGTTCTGGGAGAGGAAGGTGCCGAGAAGCCCCGCCTCCAGCAGGAGGAGCAGCGAAAGGTAGAGCCCGCTCCGGGCCTCGGCGCTGCGCCAGGCGCAGGCGAGCACCACCGGGAAGAGGAGCGCCGTGAGCAGCAGCAGGTAGACGTTCAGCCCGTCCACCGCCAGGTGGAGATTCACCCCGAGGGATTCGATCCAGGGGAGGTTCACCGCCGGCAGTGGGGTCGCACCGTCGTAGGCCCGGAACAGCCAGGCGGAGAGGACGAGCACCGCCGCCATGACCAGCATGGTCAGGATGCGCGGCAGGGAACCGGCCAGGGCGAGGGTCCCCACCGCCGGCAGGGCGCGCGGGAACCGGACGGCTTGGGAATCAGACATGGGTTACCCCCCAGCAGAGGATCAGGGCGAGGCCCAGGAGGACGTAGAAGAGATACCCCTGGACGCTGCCGGTTTGCAGTCGGGAAAAGAGCCGCGCGGCGGCGTTGACCCCGTCAACGGGTTTCGCGAGGGTCCCGGCGTCCAGGGCCGTCTCCACCCGGCGGGCCAGGACCGCCTCGGAAAGCCAGTCCGCCGGGCGCACGACCACCCTCCGGTAGACGGCGTCGAAGAAATATCCCCGGCTCACCACCCCGTGGGCAACGCCGGCCCGCTCCCGGAGCTTCCCGGCCCAGTGGGGGCGGCGGCTGTAGCAGAACCAGGCGAGGAAGATGCCGAGAGCGGCCGCCAGCACCGCGATCGCCATGAGCGGCAGCTCGGCCTGGTGGACGGCGCCCCCGGCCTCGGGGGGATGGCCCAGGACCGGCGCCAGGAAGTCGTAGAAGGGGGCGGGGAAGCCGAGCGCCTTTCGCCAGAAACCGGGAAGGCCAATGAAGCCGGCCGCCAGGGAGCAGAAGGCGAGGATGCCGAGGACCACCGCCATGGAGGGTGGGGGCTCGTGGATCCCCTCCCGGGCCTTCTCCGGCGCGTTGCAGGGGCCGAAGAAGGTGAGGAAGATGGCGCGGAACATGTAGAAGGCGGTCATGCCGGAAGTGACGCTTCCCACCAGCCAGAGGGCCGGCGAGCCCCCCGCCGCGGACCAGGCGCTCCAGAGGATCTCGTCCTTGGAGAAAAAGCCGGCAAAGGGGGGGACGCCGCAGAGGGCGAGGCTCGCGAAGAGGAACGTGAGGAAGGTGAACGGCATCCCCTTGGCCAGCCCCCCCATGCGGCGCATGTCCTCCTCGCCGTGGAGGGCGTGGATCACCGCGCCGGCGCCGAGGAAGAGGCAGGCCTTGAAGAAGGCGTGGGTGAAGAGGTGGAAGAAGGCGACCTGGAAGGCCCCGAGGCCGCACGCCATGAACATGAAGCCGATCTGGCTCATGGTGGAGTAGGCGAGCACTTTTTTGAGGTTGAACTGGACGAGCCCCATGGTGGCGCCGAGGAAGGCGGTCAGCGCCCCGCCCCAGACGACCACGGTCATGGCGGCGGGGGCGTGGAGGAAGACGCCGTTCAGTCGCGACAGCAGATAGACCCCGGCGGTGACCATGGTGGCGGCGTGGATCAGGGCCGAAACCGGCGTCGGGCCGGCCATGGCGTCGGGGAGCCAGACGTGGAGCGGGATCTGGGCCGACTTGCCGCAGGCGCCGAGCAGAAGGAGCAGGGCGATGGTGTTCATGACCGCCGCGGAAGGCTGGGCGACGGCGAAGAAGGCGTTGATCCCCCGGAAGTCGAGGGTCCCGGCGAAGAACCAGATGAGGAACGCGGCCAGGATGAAGCCGGTGTCCCCCACCCGGTTGACGATGAAGGCCTTCATGGCGGCGGCGTTCTTCTCGCCGTCCTCGAACCAGAAGCCGATCAGGAGGTAGGAGGCGATCCCCACCCCCTCCCAGCCGGCGAAGGTCATGAGGAGGTTCTTCCCGAGGACCAGCAGCAGCATGAAGAAGAGGAAGAGGGTCAGGTAGGCGAAGTAGCGGGCGAAGCTTTTGTCGTGGGCCATGTAGCCGACGGAGTAGAGATGGATCAGGCTCCCCACCCCGGTCACCACCAGGCACATCACCGCGGCCACCTGGTCGAAGCAGAGGGCCGCGTCGACCCGGAAATCCGCCAGGGCCGCCCAGGTGAAGAGGGTCTCGGTCACCGGCGTCCCGCCGGCCGCGAGTTCCCGAAAGAGACCGGCCGTCAGCGCGAAGGAGGCCGCCGGCAGCCCGCAGGCCACCAGCGCCACCACCCACCGGGGGAGACGGGAGCCGACGAGGCCGTTGACGAGGAATCCCGCCAGCGGCAGAAGCGGTATGAGTGCGAGTCTGGTCATTCCCCTACCCTTTCAGATCCTGGTGCGCGGAGAGATCGAGCGAGCCGTTGCGCTTCACGAGCAACGCCACGATCGCCATGGCCAGGGCGATCTCGCAGGAGGCGGCCACGTAGATGAAAAAGGTCATGGCCACGCCGGAGAGGGTCTGGCTGCGCACGGCGAAGGTGACGAAGGAGAGCACCACGGCGTTCAGCATGATCTCCAGGCACATCATGACCACCAGGAGGTTGCGGCGGATCGCCACCCCCAGGAGCCCCATGGCGAAGATGAGCCCCGCCAGCGCCACGAGAAACTGGTACCTATCCATCGCGCCCCTCCCTGACCGCCGCCCAGGCGGCCACCACCCCCACCAGCAGCAGCACCGTCGCCAGCTCGAAGTGGAACCAGTACTGCTTCATGAAGGCGAGGGAGAAGGCGGAGAAGGTGAAGATATCGACCGGCGCCGCTGCCGGCGCGCCGGCAGGCAGCTCCCCGAAGAGCCAGCGGAACGCCCCGGCCACCACCAGCGCCGCCGCCAGCGCGGGGAGCGCCAGCCGGGAGAAGAGCTGCCGGCAGGAGGGGTCGCGGTCGTCCAGGAACATGATGGTGTAGACCATGAAGACCATCACCGCCCCCACGTAGACGAGGACCTGGAAGATCGCCACCACGTGGGCGCCGAGGGCTGCGTAGATGGCCGCCAGGCTCACCATGTGGCCGCAGAGCGCAAGGGCCCCCCGCATCGGCTGGCGCACCGTCATGACAAGGGCCGCGAACGCCACGGCCAGAAGGGAGAAAAACGCGATAAATGCGCCGGTCACGGCTGCACCTCCACGGGAGACGGCGACGCGGCGGGGTACTGCTTGGCCGGATCGCCGGTGGGCCGCCAGTTCATGAGGAGATCCCGACCCGCCCACATGGCGTCGCGGTCGAAACCGGGGAAATCGGGGACCTCCTTCACCATCCGGATGGCGTCCTCCGGGCAGGCCTCCACGCAAAAGCCGCAGAAGATGCAGCGGGAGTAGTCGATCTCGAACCGCTCCGGCGACTTGGGGTGGCAGGGATCGTCGAAATCGGCGGCGGAGAGGATCTCGATGGCGTAGGCCGGGCAGACCGTCGCGCACATGTTGCACGACACGCACTGCACCCCGCCGTTCTCCCGCCGGGTCAGGACGTGGCGCCCCCGGTTGGCGGGGGAGTAGTCGCTGCGGATCTCCTCCGGGTAATAGGCCGTAAGTGCCCCCTTGCGGAAGGTGAGCCACTTCCACATGTTGCCGAGGAAGACCCCACCCGTGATGCAGAGCCCCCGGATCACCTCCAGGAGGTAGAGGCGCTCCCGGAGCCCCAGGGCCGGTTTGTTCCAGTACTCTTTCTTCATGTCAACCACCACCGCACCCCCGCCGTCGCCACCAGGTTCACGGCCGCCAGCGGCATCAGGAACTTCCAGCCGAAGGCCATGAGCTGGTCGTAGCGGAACCGGGGGAGGGACCAGCGGATCTGGATCATGAAGCAGCCGGCCAGGAAGACCTTCACCAGGAAGGTGGCGACCTGGAGCAGGACTACGGCGGGATGGGAGAGATGCCACACGCTTCCGGTCGGCAGGACAAAGCCCCCATCGGTTAGAAACGGGAGGTTGTACCCCCCGAGGAACATGGTCACCAGCAGGGCCGACACCACCACGATCTCGATGAACTCGCTCAGCATGAAGAGCCCCATCTTCATGGCGGTGTACTCGGTGAAGTAGCCCGACACCAGCTCCGACTCGCACTCCGGCAGATCGAAGGGGACCCGCTTGTTCTCGGCGATGGCCGCGGTGAGGAAGAGGAGAAGCGCCAGCGGCTGGGTGAAGATCCCCCAGGCGGGGAGAACGCCGAAGAGTGTTCCCGACTGCCACCTGACCATGGCGCCGAGATCCAGGGTCCCGTAGGTCGCGACCAGGCTGATGAGGGCAAGCCCCATGGCGACCTCGTAGGAGATCATCTGGGAAGCGGCCCGGGCGGCCCCCAGGAGCGAGAACTTGTTGTTGGAGGACCACCCCGCCAGCATGGTGCCGAGGATGCCGATCCCGGAGAAGGAGAGGACCACCAGGATGCCGGCGTCCATGTGTGCCACCTGCATGGCGTAGCTCCGCTCGCCGAAGAAGGGGTGGAGCTGGGGGAGGAGCCTTCCCGGCGCCAGGGTCCCGCCGAAGGGGACCACGGCGAAGACCAGGAGCACCGGCACCGCCGCCAGCCAGGGGGCCAGGTTGTAGCAGAGGCGGTCGTAGGTTTTGGGGGTGAAGTTCTCCTTGAGGAGCATCTTGGCCCCGTCGGCGATGCCGTGGAAGAGCCCCCACGCCACGAACCTGACGTTGGTGAAGGGGAGCCGGAGGTAGCAGCGGTTGGCGCCGATCCGGTCGGCCATGACCGCCGACTGCTTCCGCTCCACCCAGGTGAAGAGGGTGGCAAGCCCCAGCATGAAGCCGATGGCGTACCCCATGAAGAGGAGATAGACGACCAGATCCTGGATCATGGGACGAGCCTCCCGAACAGGTCGCCGGCGTGCAGCACCTGCGCCGGCTTGTCGAACACTTTTTCGAAGCGGTTCACCTTCCCCTCGAAGTTGGTGAAGGTGCCGCTCCGCTCGAAGGTGGTGGAGACCGGGATGAGGAGGTCGGCGGCGGTCTCCCCGGCCGGCTCGAAGGAGGCGAGATGGATCAGCTTCGCTCCCCCGAGGGCATGGTAATCGACCCGCTCGCCCCAGATCACCACGAGATCGTGGCGGGCTGCGGGGGCATAGGGGCGGTTGCCGAAGAGCGCACGGATGGAGTAGCTGGCGGGGTTCTTGTCCCCCCGGATCAGAAAATCGTCCTCCGCCACCTCTCCCGGCTCGGTGTGGTAATCCTCCCGCGTGTAGACCTGCACGCGGCGACCCAGCCCATCCCTGAACGCCGCCAGCTCCTCGTTGGAGGCAGGGGCGAAGGCGAGGACCGCCGGATTCCCGGCAGCCGCGAAGAGCCGTTTCGCCTCCTGCACCGCCTCCTCCGCCGTCGCCTCCCGGCCGCCGATCAGCGGCGTCAGCGCCCTTTTGCGGGCCATCCGCCGGTGGAGGTCGAACCCCTTGTTGCAGAGCCAGGGGCCGTTGATCGCCGGGTTCTCGAAGGGGGTCACCCGGTAGGCGGCGCGGTTCAGCTCCGCCCCCAGGGCCCGCACGTGCCACTCCCTTTGGCGGCGCCAGACGTTGACGCTGCAGCAGCGGGCGCAGCCGGTGCAGACCGAGCGGACCGGCTCCAGGTACCAGACCCGGCTTTTGTAGAGGAAATCCCGGGAGAGGAGCGCCCCCGTGGGGCAGAGGCCGATGACGTTGTCGGAGTACGGGTCGTCGAAGGGGCGCCCCTCCAGCCGCTCCACCCGGGCGTGGCTCCCCCGCTCCACGATCCCCAGCTGGTGCGAGCC
Organism: Geobacter sp.; assembly: GCF_027327745.1. GTDB lineage: Bacteria > Desulfobacterota > Desulfuromonadia > Geobacterales > Geobacteraceae > Geobacter. The sequence goes on along the minus strand of NZ_DAHVYG010000037.1, from coordinate 36,769 downwards.
CGAGACCTCCCGGGTGAAGCGGACGCAGCGGCTGCAGAGGAGGCAGCGCTCGTTGTCCAGCACGATGCGCGGGCTCAGGTCGCTGAACTTCGGCCGGTGATGCTTCGGCTCCCGGGAGTGGGACTCCTCCTCGCCGTAGCGGACGTGGTAATCCTGCAGCCGGCACTCCCCCGCCTTGTCGCAGATGCCGCAATCCCCCGGGTGGTTGAGGGTGATGAACTGCATCACCGCCCGCCGCGCCGCCCGCACATCCTCCGTATCGGTCTCCACCGTCATCCCCGGGGCGACGGGGAGGTTGCACGACGGCACGAGCTTCGGCCGGCCGTCCACCTTCACCAGGCAGATGCGGCAGTTCCCCGCCACGGAGAGGCAGGGGTGGTAGCAGAAGTGGGGGATCTCGATGCCGCTGCGCAGCGCCGCCTGCAGCACCGTCTCCCCTTCGTTCGCCTCGACGGTCTGGTTGTCGATCTTCAGTTCGATCATTCTAAAAACCCGATTTTTGCCACAGAGGACACAGAGAAAACCGCGTTCTCCCTCACCCGGCCTTCGGCCACCCTCTCCCCGGGGGAGAGGGTTTGATCTTCCCCTCGCCCTGAGGGAGAGGGGCAGGGGTGAGGGGAAGCTTTTCTACACTTCCAGCCGCCCGGCGTGCATGGAGCGGCCGTACTTGATGAAGTAGGCGAATTCGTCCCGGAACTTCTGAATGAAGCTCGCCACCGGCATCGAGGCGGCATCCCCCAGGGCGCAGACGGTGTTCCCCATGATCCCCCGGGTGATCCCCTCCAGCCGCTCCAGGTCCCCCTCCTCCCCCTTGCCGGCGCAGATGCGGCCGACGATCTCGTCCATCCAGGCGCTCCCCTCGCGGCAGGGGGTGCACTGGCCGCACGATTCGTGGGCGTAGAAGCGGGTGAGGACCCGCAGGAGCCGGACCATGCAGGTCCCCTCGGCCACGACGATGATCCCGCCGGAGCCGAGCATGCTCCCGGCGGCCTGCACCGATTCGGCGTCGAGGGTGATCCCGTCGATCTCGGCGGCCGTCAGGACCGGGGTGGAGGAGCCACCGGGGATCACCGCCTTGAGCCCCTTCCCCCCCCGCACGCCGCCGGCGTCGTCGAAGATGATCCGCTTCAGGGGGTAGCCGGTGGGGCGCTCGTAGAGCCCCGGTTTGTTCACGTGGCCGGAGATGCCGAAAAGCCGCGTGCCGCTGTTCTTTTCGGCGCCGATTGAGGCGTAGGCCGTCCCGCCCCGGGCGATGATCCAGGGGATGGTGGCCAGGGTCTCCACGTTGTTGATGACGGTGGGGGCCTGGTAGAGCCCTTTCACCGCCGGGAACGGCGGCTTGTTCCGGGGGTACCCCTTGAACCCTTCGAGGGAGGTGAGGAGGCTCGACTCCTCGCCGCAGACGTAGGCCCCGGCGCCGCGGTGGGCGATGATGTCGCAGGAGAAGGAGCTGCCGAGGATCCGCTCCCCCACCAGCCCCGCCCCTCGCGCCTCGGCCAGGGCCTCGCAGAGCCGGCGGTACGGCAGGTCGAACTCCCCCCGGAGGTAGATGAAGGCATGGCGCACCCCCAGGGCGTAGGAGGCCAGGAGGACCCCCTCGATCAACTGGTGCGACGCGTTTTCAAAGATCCAGCGGTCCTTGAAGGTCCCCGGCTCCCCCTCGTCGGCGTTGCAGCAGAGGTAGACCACCGGGCTCTTCCGGTCGACGAAGGACCACTTCATGCCGGTGGGAAAGCCGGCCCCCCCCCGCCCCCGCAGGCCCGAGGCCTTCACCTCCGCCTCCACGGCGGCCGGCGCCATCTCCCGCAGGGCCTTTTCCAGTGCCCCGTACCCCCGCCGGTCCCGGTAGGCCGGGAGCCGGTGGGAATCGGCCGTCACCGCGAAGTTGAAGAAGACCCGCGCTTCGCTCATGGCAGCTCCTCCAGGATCCGGTCGATTTTCTCCTCGGTGAGCCCTTCGTGGTAGGTGTCGTTCACCTGCATGGCCGGCGCAGTGCCGCACGAGGCGAGGCATTCCACCGCCAGGAGCGTGAAGCGCCCGTCGGCCGTGGTCTCCCCCTCCCCGATCCCGAGCCGCGCCGTGAGGTGCCCGAGGAGCCGCTCCGCCCCCATGAGGGAGCAGGCGATGTTGCGGCAGACCTTGATGACGTGCCGCCCCACCGGCCGGCGGTGGAACATGGTGTACCAGGTGAGGGCCTCCTTCACCTGCATGGCGGGGACGCCGAGGTAGTCGGCGATATGGAGGGCATCGCTTTCGGTGAGGTGCCCCTTCTCCTGCTGCATCAGGTGCAAGAGCGGCAGCACCAGGGAGGAGGCCATCTCCGCCGGGTAGGCGGCGCGCAGCCGGTCGAATCTCTCGTTCAGGCAGCTCATCGGTCGCACTCCCCGCCGATCATGTTCATGGAGCCGAAGGTGGCGATGATGTCGGCCACCTGGTACCCCTCCAGCAGCGTGTGCATCCCCCCCATGTGGGCGAAGCTCGGGGAGCGGACGTGGAGCTTGTAGGGGCGTCCGCTCCCGTCGCTCACGAGGTAGAAGCCGAGCTCGCCGTTGGGGGCCTCGTGGGCGCTGTAGACCTCGCCGGCCGGCACCCCGATCCCGTCCATGATCAGCTTGAAGTGCCTGATGACCGCTTCGGTCTGGGTGTAGACCCGCCCCTTCTCCGGCAGGGTCACCCGGGGGTCGGCCACGCTCACCGGCCCGCCGGGAAGGTGCTTCACGCACTGGCGGATCATGGAGACCGACTCGTCCATCTCGCGCATCCGGACGTAGTAGCGGTCGTAGTTGTCACCCTTGATCCCCACCGGCACCTCGAACGCGAGCTCCGGGTAGGCGAGGTAGGGGGAGTCCTTGCGCAGGTCCAGGGGAAGCCCCGTGGAGCGGAGGATCGGGCCGGTGTACCCCCAGTTCAGGGCGTGCTCCGGGGTCATGCACCCCACGTTGCGGGTCCGGTCGATGAAGATCCGGTTTCTGTCCAGCAGGCCGTGGATCCGACCGATGTAGCGCTCGTAGAACTGCAGGATCTCTTCGAGCCGCTCCAGCCACCCCTCGGGGAGGTCCCTCGCCAGGCCGCCGATCCGCACGAAGGAGTAGGTGAGCCGGGCGCCGGTGAGATGATTCAGGTGCTCGAAGATGTAGTCCCGGATGGTCATGAGGTAAAGAAAGGCGGTCATGGCCCCCAGCTCCATGACCGTGGCGGCGATGCAGGTCACGTGGTCGGCGAGGCGGTTGTACTCGGCCAAAAGCGTCCGCAGCCACTTGCAGCGCGGGGTGATCTCGATCCCGAGGAGCTTCTCCACCGCCGCGGCGTAGGCGAAGTTGTTGTTGAGGGCCGAGCAGTAGTTGAGCCGGTCGGTGTAAGGGATGATCTTGTGGTAGGTGTGGTGCTCGGCCTCCTTCTCGAAGCCGCGGTGGAGGTAACCGCAATGCACGTCGGCCTTCACCACCGTCTCGCCGTCCAGCTCGGCGATGATCTGGATGGTGCCGTGGGTGGCCGGGTGCGACGGCCCCAGGTTCACCAGCACGTGGTCGGGAGAGGCGCTCTCCTCGAGGGGGGATCTGACCGGGGAAATGTATTCCACTCTCCTCACCTGGCCTCGCGGTACTCGACGATGGGCTGTTCCATGTCGATGGGATAGTCTTTCCGGAGGGGATGCCCCTCGAAACCTTCGTAGAGAAGGATCGGGCGCAGATCATCGTTGCCGGTGAACCTGATGCCGTACATCTCGTGCGCCTCGCGCTCCATGTAGCGGGCCGAACCGTACAGGCCGGTCAGCGACGGCACGCTCGGGTCCGCTTCCGGGACCTGCACCTTGAGACGGAGCCGCCTGTTATGCCCCGAGCCGTAGAAGTGGTAGACCACGTCGAACCGGGGCTCCCGGCCGGGATAGTCCACCGCGGTGACGTCAAGGAAGAGATCGAAGCCGAGCTCCTCGCTCAACCGCTCCACCAGCGGATAGAGGTTCTCCACCGGGAGCTCCAGCACCAGCGTGCCGAAGCTGTCCCAGGAGCGCTCGTACAGATCCTTCAGGTTTGAGAGTATCGTTGCGTAGATCATGACTGTTTTCTTCGATATTTCCGTGTCTTGTAGGGGCGATCCTTGTGATCGCCCTGCTTCAAGGGCGAATACAAGATTCGCCCCTACGGGTTTACCGGCCCTTACCCCTTCACCGGATTCTGCTCCTCGAACGGCAGAATCGGATGCCGCTCCCCCGCGATCCTGTCCTGCAGCTTCATGATGGCGTCGATCACCATCTCCGGCCGCGGCGGGCACCCCGGGATGTAGATATCCACCGGGATGACCCGGTCCACCCCCTGGAGCACCGCGTAGTTGCGGTAAAAGCCGCCGCTGGTGGCGCAGGCGCCGAAGGCCATGACCCATTTCGGCTCGCACATCTGCTCGTAGACCCGCTTGATGACCGGCGCTTCCTTGTGGGTGATGGTCCCCACCACCATGAGGAGGTCCGACTGGCGGGGGGTGAAGCGCGGGAGCGCGGCGCCGAAGCGGTCGGTGTCGTAGAGGGTGGAGCTCACCGCCATGAACTCCATCCCGCAGCAGGCGGTGACGAAGGGGTAGGGAAAGAGGCTGAACTTGCGCACCCACCCCACCAGCTCGTCCTTGCGGGTGGTGAGGAAATCCATCATCGCCATTCCAGCGCCCCCTCCTTCCAGAGGTAGATGAAGGCCAGCGTCAGCACCCCCATGAAAAAGAGAAACGAGCAGAAGGAGAGCGTGGCCAGCTCCCGGTTGCCGGCGGAGACCGCCCAGATGAAGAGGAGGACGCTCTCCAGGTCGAACAGGAGGAAGAGGATCGCCACCGGATAGTACTTGATCGACAGGGGGCGGACGTTGCGCTGCTGCAGCGGCCGGGAGCCGCACTCGAAGGGCTCCGACTTCACGGCGGACGCGGCGACCCGCGGCCCCAGGAGCCCGTTCAGGAGGACGATCAGGCCGACGAGCCCCACGGCCGCCAGGAGAAAGAGGAAAAAGGCGAGGTAGGGGCTCATGGGATCGTTATGCCTCCCCGCGGGCCTCTGCGTATTTCAGGGCCGCGGCGCGGATGGCGTCCAGCCGCTCCGTGCGCCCCGCGCGCTCAAGCTTCTCCGCAAACATGGTGAACGCCTCGCGCATGACGTCGGAGGCGCTCTTCTTCGTCGCCTCCATGACCCGTCGGATACCCTCCATCTGCTCGTCGGTGACCCGCACCGAGACGATGGTCGGCTTGGTGTTGACGTACATCGATTTTCCCATTGTTCTCCTCCCGATTATCCTCTGGTCGTGGAAGCCCGGCTCCGCCCAACTCCCCCTGTCCGCCGATGGCTGGCCATCTACTATCACCGGGCCATGGCAAGTTCGGTACCAACGGTCCCGCAGGCGCTGCGAAACCGAACGGGTTCGAGAGCGGCAATCCCGCGACTGGCGAGGCTCTTCGGGTTTTCTGCCCTGGGATGCGCGATGGGGGGGACGAGGGGGAAGAGGAGTTCCGATACCGTTCCAAAACATCACAACCGTTCCATGTCGGAACATCCGTATGCACCACTACAGAACGGCGTTAAAAAAATTCGTATTCAAAATCCGGCACCGTCCGACCGATTTTCCAGCACTATTCGCAGCAAATTCGGGACCTTAACGTTTCCACCCATCCCTCTTCCCGTGGTTTGGTATGCGACTTGCCTAGCAGTAAAACATTCGTTCTACAAAACCGTATGCAAAGTCTGCCGGATCGCACCGGACAGAATCTTCACCACGTCGGCAACGCCGCACACAACACAAAGGAGGAAGTACACAATGGCATTGGCAGATCAAACATTCGGATTCTTCATCCCCACTGTCTCTCTCATGGGCGTAGGCTGCTCCAAGGAGGCAGGTCCCCAGGCCAAGGCCCTCGGGGCAACCAAGCTGCTGATCGTAACCGACGCCGGCCTCGCCAAGATGGGGGTCGCCGACAAGATCAAGGGTCAGATGGAAGAGGCAGGGCTGCAGGCGGTCATTTTCGACGGCGCCGAGCCCAACCCGACCGACAAGAACGTCCACGACGGGGTCAAGGTCTACCAGGACAGCAAGTGTGACGGCATCGTCTCCCTTGGCGGCGGCAGCTCCCACGACTGCGGCAAGGGGATCGGGCTGGTCATCGGCAACGGCGGGCACATCCGCGACTTCGAGGGTGTCAACAAGTCCACCAAGCCGATGCCGCCGTTCCTCGCCATCAACACCACCGCCGGCACCGCTTCCGAAATGACCCGCTTCTGCATCATCACCAACACCGACACCCACGTGAAGATGGCGATCGTCGACTGGAGCTGCCCCCCGAACATCGCCATCAACGACCCGGTCCTGATGGTCGGCAAGCCCGCGGCTCTCACCGCCGCCACCGGCATGGACGCCCTGACCCACGCGGTGGAGGCGTACGTTTCCACCATCGCCACCCCCATCACCGACGCCTGCGCCATCAAGGCCATCGAGCTGATCGCCAAGTATCTGAGCGCCGCCGTCGCCAACGGCGATAACCTGGAAGCCCGCGACAAGATGGCCTACGCCGAGTACCTGGCCGGCATGGCGTTCAACAACGCCAGCCTCGGCTACGTTCACTCCATGGCCCACCAGCTGGGCGGCTTCTACAACCTCCCCCACGGCGTCTGCAACGCCATCCTCCTGCCGGCCGTCTCCCAGTTCAACCTGATCGCCTGCCCCGAGCGGTTTGCCGATATCGCCGTCGCCCTCGGCGAGAACATCGCCGGCCTCTCCGTAGCCGAAGCGGCGCAAAAGGCCATCACCGCCATCCGCAGGCTCTCCGCCTCCATCGGCATCCCGGCGGGGCTCAAGGAGCTGAACGTCAAGGAAGAGGACCTGAAGATCATGGCGGAAAACGCCAAGAAGGACGCCTGCCAGCTGACCAACCCGCGCAAGGCGAGCCTTGAGCAGGTGATCGACATCTTCAAGGCGGCGATGTAACAGCGCGCCAGCCGAACATGATAAATCTCCGAGCCTCCCGGCCTAACAGGGTAAACCTCACGGCTGAAGGCCACTGGGTGCCGCCGGAAACGGCGGCGCCTCCCTTTCGGAAAGGAGAATGGAATGAGAAACCGCATCTGAGAGAAAGGGAGAAATCAGTTCATGGATAAGATAATCCGCGTAAACATGACCGACCTGAGCACCAGGACCGAGGCGGTCCCCGCCGCCTGGGCGGGGCTCGGGGGCCGGGGCCTCACCTCCACCATCGTTGCCGCCGAGGTTCCTCCCACCTGCCACCCGCTGGGGCCGAGCAACAAGCTGGTCTTCGCGCCGGGGCTTCTCACCGGGACGCCGGCCGCCAACTCCGGCCGCCTCTCCGCCGGGGCCAAGAGCCCCCTGACCGGCACCATCAAGGAGAGCAACGCCGGCGGCACCGCGGCCCAGATGCTCGCCCGCCTCGGGATCAAGGCGCTCATCATCGAGGGGCTCCCCAAGGCCGACGCGTGGTACAGCCTCCACGTCTCCATGGAGGGGGTCGCCATCAAGGAAGAGACCGAGCTGCTCGGCAAGGGAAACTTCGCCGTCATCGAGGCCCTTGAGGCCCGCCTCGGGAAGAAGACCGGCATCCTCACCATCGGCCCGGCCGGCGAGCTGAAGATGACCGCCGCCAACATCTCCGTCAAGGACCCGGACAGCAAGATCCGCAGCCACGGCCGCGGGGGGCTGGGCGCCGTCATGGGGTCCAAGAAGATCAAGTTCATCTCCATCGACGACCAGGGCGCACCCAAGGTCCCCATCGCCGATCCGGAGAAATTCAAGACCGCGGCCCGGGCCTTCGCCAAGGCGCTCCTGGACCACCCGGTGAGCGGCGAGGGGCTTCCGACCTACGGCACCAACGTCCTGGTCAACATCCTCCACGAGGCGGGGGGGCTCCCGACCCGCAACTTCACCGTCGGCCAGTTCGCCGGGCACGACAAGATCTCCGGCGAGACCATGCACGACACCATCGTCGCCCGCGGCGGCAAGCCGAAGCACGGCTGCCACGCCGGCTGCATCATCCAGTGCTCCCAGGTCTACCACGACAAGGAGGGTAAATACGTCACCTCCGGCTTCGAGTACGAGACCATCTGGGGGCTGGGGGCCGACTGCTGCATCGACGACCTGGACGACATCGCCGTTGCCGACAACCTCATGGACGACATCGGCATCGACTCCATCGAGACCGCCGTCATGTTCGGCGTGGCGATGGAGGCCGGCATCCTCCCCTTCGGCGACGGCAAGGGGATCATCCGCCTCCTCAAAGAGGACATCGCCAAGGGGACCGCGCTCGGCCGGATCCTCGGCGGCGGGGCCGGTTCAGTGGGGAAAGCCTACGGCGTCACCCGGGTGCCGGTGGTGAAGAACCAGGGGATCCCGGCCTACGATCCCCGCTCGGTGAAGGGGATCGGCATCACCTACGCCACCAGCACCATGGGGGCCGACCACACCGCCGGCTACACCATCGCCACCAACATCCTCAACGTCGGCGGTTTCGTCGACCCCCTGAAGAAGGATGGGCAGGTGGAGCTTTCCCGCAACCTCCAGATCGCCACCGCGGCGGTGGACTCCACCGGGATGTGCATCTTCGTCGCCTTCCCGGCCCTGGACATCCCCGAGTGCCTGCCGGCCCTCATCGACATGATCAACGCCCGCTTCGGCATCAACCTCACCGGCGATGACGTGACGAATCTCGGGAAATATATCCTGAAGACCGAGCGGCAGTTCAACATGGCGGCCGGGTTCACCAATGAGCACGACCGCCTGCCGGAGTTCTTCAAGATCGAACCGGTGGCGCCTCACAACGCCGTCTGGGATTTCACCGACGCCGAGATCGACGAATTCTGGAACTTCTAGCAAAAACAACGCGGCGCGGGCACTTCCGGTGCCCGCGCCCTCTCCTCACATCAGGCCAGCGGGCCGACGGGGGAAACGCGATGGAGATCACCGTAAAACTGTTCGCCATGTTCCGTGTCGGGCGTTTCGCCGCGACCACCAAGAAGTACCAGCCGGGGATTTCCCCCGTGGACATCACAACCGAGTTGAACATCCCGGAAAAGGAAGTCGGCATCGTTCTGGTGAACGGCCGGCACGCCAGACTGGACCACCGGCTGCTGGACGGCGACATCCTGTCGCTCTTCCCCCTCGTCGGAGGGGGGTAACCGGTGGGGCTCCACGACTTCATCACGGCGGCGGCGACGGCGGACCTCTTCCCCTGGGCGGCGCAGGCGGCCGCCTCGGAGCGGTTCGGCCTCACCCTCGGCCAGGTGGAGGAGGCGCTCCTCACCCGCGGCATCATGCCGGCCCGCTACCAGCGCAACCGCCAGACCATCACCGTGGAGAAGCAGCTGCGCCTCTTCCGCAGCCGCGCGGTCATCATCGGCAGCGGCGGCCTGGGGGGATACCTGGTGGAGGAGCTGGCCCGTCTCGGGGTCGGGAACCTCGTGGTGGTGGACCCCGACATTTTCGAAGAACACAATCTCAACCGCCAGCTCCTCTCCTCCCCCGCTCTTCTCGGCAGCCCCAAGGTTGAAGTCGCGGCGGCACGGATCGCCGAGATCAACCCGGCGGTCACCGTCACTCCGCTCCGGGCGGCGTTCTCCCGCGACAACGGCCCCGGGATCCTGACCGGGGCCGACGTGGTGATGGACGGCCTGGACAGCATCGCCACCCGCCTGGAGCTGGCGCAATGCTGCCGCGAGCTCTCTATCCCCCTCGTGCACGGCGCCATCGGCGGCTGGTACGGGCAGGTCGCCTCCCAGCTCCCGGGGGACGACCTCTCCCCCTGCCTCTTCGGCGCCTGGGCGGAGCAGAAGGGAGTCGAGACGCGGCTCGGCAACCCCTCGTTCACCCCGGCGGTGGTGGCGAGCCTCCAGGTGGCCGAAGCCTGCAAGATCCTCCTAGGAGAGGGGGAATCGCTCCGCAGCCGGATGATCTACGTCAACCTCCTCGATATGGAATTCAATGAGCTGCTGCTGGAACCGGCGCCGGCGGTGGTGGGGGAGTAATACGGCCATTTTCCAGTAAGGTATTGACAAAACGCATCAAACACTGCATAAGCAGACTCTAAATAAGAACCATTCTTCTCCGAGCCGCCACACCTAAAGGGCACCATCCCCACGGTGAACGGCCAACGGGCTTCGCTGGAAACGGCGGCGCCTCCCTTCTGGAAAGGAGAACGCTTTATACGCCTTCGCGGGTATGGGGCCTCTTTCCTTTTGGGGAGAGGCCCTTTTGTTATCAGCGACCTCCGGCAGGCACCTGCTGCCATGCCGGCGGTCGTTTCGGTGAGGTTCTCACCGTTATCTACCCATCAGGAGGAAGACGTGAACAGAAAACGGATCGCAGCAGTACCGGCCATTCTCGCCGCCATTGCCGTCTGCGGCAGCGCGGAGGCCAAGACCCTGGAGGACATCCTCAAGGAGAAGGGTGTCATCACCGAAGCCGACTACAAGGAAGTGACCAAGAGCAAACCGTTCGACTACAAGCTCGGCAACGGCTTCACCCTCACCTCGCCGGACGAGAAGTTCAAGCTCACCATCGGCGGCCGGCTCCAGACCCGCTACACCTTCACCGACCTGGAGGTCAACACCGCCACGAAACCCGACACGAGCAAATGGGAGGCAAAGCGGATCAAGTTCTGGATGAAGGGTCACGCCTACACGAAGGACCTGACCTACCTCTACCAGGTGGATTTCGCCAACAGCGGCTCCTCGAAGATGCTCGAGCATGCCTACCTGAACTACCGGCTCATCGACGAAGCCCAGCTCCTTGCCGGCCAGACCAAGGTCCCCTTCGGCCGCCAGTGGCTCAACTCCTCCGGAAGCCAGCAGTTCGTCGACCGCTCCACCGCTTCCGACACGTTCCGTCCCGGATACGACGTGGGGGCGAAGCTCCACGGCGACATCATGAAGGGGCTCGCCACCTATGAGTTCGGCGTCTACGGCGGCGCCGGCCAGAGCATCGTCCGCAGCTCCAACGACAACGCCATCGCCGCCCGGGCCACCATCAACCCCTTCGGCAAGATGGCCTACTCCGAGAGCGACCTCGACAACAGCCCGAAACCGCTCCTCTCCCTCGGCGCCAACTACTACCGGAATACGCTGAACAAGACGGCCGGTTCCCTTGAGAGCAACGCCATCACCCTGGCGGGCACCAGCGGCTGGCTCGGCAAGGGACTGGGCACCTTCGCCGCCAGCGAGAAGATCGACGTCAACACCTGGGGCGTGGATGCCGCCTTCAAGTGGCTCGGCGCCTCGGCCCAGGCCGAATACCTGGTGGGGCAGGCCGACGGCCAGACCAGCAGCAATACCCTGCGCGCCCACGGCTTCTACGCCCAGGCGGGGTACTGCATCATCCCCAGGACCCTGGAAGTGGCGTTCCGCTACTCCTACGTCGACCCCAACCGCGACAAGGCCAACGACCTCGTCACCGACACCCAGGGAGCGGTTTCGTACTACTTCAGCAAGCACAACCTGAAGCTCCAGGCCGACGTCACCAACACCCACGACCAGTCGAAGGGGAAGACCGACGACAAGCAGTACCGGCTCCAGGCCCAGATCATCTTCAAGAGAAAACAGTGGTATAGTACGGGAGATAACACCATGGTCCACGTAACGCCTGACCCCATCAACCCGTCGGAGCTCTACGACGTCATCGCAAAGAACAGTTCCGGCTCGGTGGTGTTTCACTACGCCGTGGTCAAGGAAGCCAACGGCGACCGTCCCACCACCTGCATTGACTACCAGACCAGCGGAGACACCAAGGGGGAGCTGGCGGCAATCGCCGCCGAGCTGCAGGGTAAGTGGACCCTCGAAGACGTTCTCCTGGTCCGGCGGACCGGCCGGCTCCGGGTGGGGGACATCATCTCGCTGGTGGCGACCAGTTCCCCCAACAGCTCCGACGCCTTCGAGGCGTGCCAGCACGGCATCGCCCGCCTGAAGAAGATGACGACGATAAAAAAAGACGAACAGCGCGGATAAAAAGATCAAGAAAGGGAGGCATTATGAAATCGCTACGCGGCGCATTCCTCGCCATCATCGCCCTTGTGGTCCTCTGCAGCGCGGCCTCGGCCGAAGAGCGCCTCAAGATGTCCACCACCACCTCCACCCAGGACTCGGGACTCCTGAGGGTCCTCCTCCCCCCCTTCGAGAAGGAAAATAACGTAAAGGTCGACGTCATTGCGGTCGGCACCGGCCAGGCCCTGAAGATCGGCGAGGCGGGGGACGTGGACGTGGTCTTCGTCCACGCCCGCAAGCTGGAGGACAAGTTCGTGGCCAACGGCTTCGGGGTGAACCGCCGGGACGTCATGTACAACGACTTCGTCATCATCGGCCCGAAGAGCGACCCGGCCGGCATAGCCCGGGCGAAGACCGCGGCCGAGGCGCTGAGGATGATCGCCGCCAAGGGGGCCACCTTCATCTCCCGGGGTGACAAGTCGGGGACCCACGTGAAGGAGAAGGAGCTCTGGCAGGCCGCCGGCATCCAGCCGAAGGGAAGCTGGTATATCGAGGCGGGCCAGGGAATGGGGCCGGTCATCACCATGGCGACCGAGCGCCAGGCGTACACCCTGGCCGACCGCGGGACCTACAACGCCTATAAGGGGACAAAGACCGACCTGGTGATCAACTTCCAGGGGGAGAAGGGGCTGTTCAACGCCTACGGGGTAATCGCCGTGAATCCGAAGAAGTTTCCCCACGTGAAGTATGACCTGGCCATGAAGTTCATCGACTTCGTCACCGGTCCCGCGGGACAGAAGATCATCGCCGGCTACAAGGCCCACGGCGAGCCGGTCTTCTTCATTTACAAGAAATAGGATCAGCGGGTGGGGTTTCTCTCCGATACGTTCAGCACCGCCCTCGACCTGATCGCCTCTTTCGACCCGGATGTGGTCAATGCCGTTTCGACATCGCTGGGGGTCGCCCTCTGGTCGATCCTCTTCGCCACCCTGGCCGGCGTGCCGGCCGGGGTGGTTGTCGGGGTCACGGAGTTTCCCGGAAAGCGCGCGGTGATCACCCTTCTCAACACCCTCATGGCGCTGCCGACGGTGGTGGTGGGACTGGCGGTCTACGGCATCATCAGCCGCCAGGGGCCCCTCGGGGAGTTGGGGCTCCTCTTCACCCCCAAGGCGATGGTCATCGGCCAGACCATCCTCGCCATCCCGATCGTGGCCAACTACACCCTCGGGACCGTCAAGGGAGCCGACCCCCGCATCGTCCCCACCGCCCTCACCCTGGGGGCGGGTCCCCTCCAGAGCATCCGCCAGCTGGTGCAGGAACTCCGCTTCGGGATCATGGCCGCGGTCATCGCCGGGTTCGGCCGGGTGGTGGCCGAGGTGGGGGTGGCGATGATGCTCGGCGGCAACATCCGCGGCTACACCCGGACCATGACCACCGCCATCGCCATGGAGACCGGGAAGGGTGAATTCGCCCTGGGGCTTGCCTTGGGGCTCATCCTGATGGGGGTGGCGCTCCTGGTGAACCTCTTTCTCAACATCCTTCAGCAGAGGTAGCCGCCGTGAACGAGCTCTACCACCTGGAATCGATCCGGAAATGCTACGGCGAGCGGACGGTCCTCGCCATCGACGATCTTGCGCTCGCCGCCGGAAAGCTCTACACTCTTACCGGGGCCAACGGTTCGGGGAAGACTACCCTCCTCACCCTCCTCGCCTTCCTCGCCCCCCCGTCGTCGGGGGAGCTCCGCTACGGGGGAAAGCCGGTCCGCTGGACCAACGCCGCACTCCTCTCCCTGCGCCGGCAGGTGACGCTGCTGCACCAATCGCCGTACCTCTTCAACGGCAGCGTCTTCGCCAACATCGCCTTCGGCCTGAAGATGCGGGGGATAAGGGGGGAGGAAAGGCGCCGTCGGGTGGAACGCTCCCTGGAGCAGGTGGGGCTGCCGGGGTTCGGCCATCGCCGCGCCCGGGAGCTCTCCGGCGGCGAGTCCCAGCGGGTCGCCATGGCCCGCGCCCTGGTCCTGGAACCGAAGGTGCTCCTCCTCGATGAGCCCCTCGCCAACGTGGACCGGGCGACCTGCGAGCATCTCGAACAGGTCATCGTCTCGCTCCCCGGCAACGGGACCACGGTCATCATGACCACCCACGACCCGGAGCAGCCCCACCGGCTCGGGGGGAAGCAGATCCGCCTGGTCACCGGGAAACTTGCCTGACCGGCCGGTTCGCCGGCCACCGCAACAATCACCGACAAAGGAGTCAGTCGCCGTGCCAACCTTTGAAGAAGCCCGCCGCATCATCCTGGACCGCGTCGCCCCGTTGGGAGTCGAACGGGTCGGGGTGCTCGAATCCCTGGGGCGCGTCATCGCCGAGGAGATCGTCGCGCCGTGGGACATGCCCCTGTGCGACAACTCGGCCATGGACGGCTTTGCCGTACGCGCCGCCGACTGCAGCGCCATCCCGATCTCCCTGCGGGTGACCGGCTACATCCCGGCCGGTGGCGAGGTCTGCGGCGCCGTAGAGCCGGGCTGCGCCATCCGGATCATGACCGGCGCCCCGCTCCCCCCCGGCTGCGACGCCGTGGTCCCCGTGGAGGAGACCGAAGGGAGCGGCGAGACCGTGACGGTGACCGCCCCGGTCACCCCCCGCCAGCATATCCGCTTCAGGGGGGAGGACGTGGCTACCGGCGAGGTGATCATCCCGGCCGGCACCCTGATCCGCCCCCCCGAGATCAGCATGCTCGCCTCCTTCGGCAAGGCGATCGTCCCGGTCTACCGCAAGGCGCGAGTCGCCATCCTTTCCACCGGCGACGAGCTGATCGAACTTGGGGAGCCGCCGGTGCCGGGAAAGATCGTCAACTCCAACACCCTGTCGCTGGCCGCGGCCGTGCGCGAATGCGGCGCCGAACCGGTCATCCTCGGCATCGCCCGCGACAATTGGGAAAACCACCGGGAGAAGATGACCGAGGGGCTCCGGGCCGATGCCCTCATCACCTCCGCCGGGGTCTCCGCCGGCGACCGGGACCTCGTCCGCGACGTCCTCTCCGAACTGGGGGTGGAACAGGTCTTCTGGAAGGTGGACATCAAGCCGGGGGGCCCCACTGCCTTCGGGATGCACGGCGCCAGGCCGGTCTTCTCCCTCCCCGGGAACCCGGTCTCCACCATGGTCACCTTCGAGGAGTTCGTCCGCCCGGCCCTGCTGAAGATGATGGGGCACCGCCGGGTGCTGAAGCCCTTCGTCAAGGCGCTCCTCAGGGAGGAAGCCCGGAAGAAGCCGGGGAAGATCAACTTCCTACGGGTGCAGGTGACGGTGGAAAATGGCACCTACGTCGCCTCCACCTCCGGCAACCAGCATACCGGGATCCTCAAGACCATGGTCCGGGCCAACGGCCTCGTCGTCCTCCCCAGCGAGGCCTCGGTGGTGCCGGCCGGCAGCGAGGTGGAGATGCACCTTCTCGGCAGCGATGTGGAGATGCTGGAGGGGTAGGAAAGGAGTTACCATGTCATTCAACCACTTCGACGACCAGGGACGGGCGATCATGGTGGACGTCAGCGGCAAGGCGCCGACCCTGCGCACCGCCACCGCCGCCGCCACGGTCGCCATGAAGCCCGAAACCCTCGCCGCCGTCCTCGAAGGACGGACCACCAAGGGGGATGTCCTCGGCGTGGCTCGGCTCGCCGGCATCGCCGCCGCCAAGAAGACCCCCGACCTGATCCCCCTCTCCCACCCACTGGCGATCCACCACGCGGCGGTCGACTTCGAGCCCGACCCCGCCGCCGGCACCGTTACCGTCAGGGCGACGGTGCGGGCCTTCGAGCGGACCGGCGTGGAGATGGAGGCGATGACCTCGGCCGCGGTGGCGGCCCTCACCATCTACGACATGTGCAAGGGTGCCGACAAGGGGATCACCATCGGCGAGATCCGCCTCCTCTTCAAGGAGGGGGGAAAGAGCGGCACTTGGCAACGGGAGGAAACGGCATGAAGGCAGCCATACTGACCTTGAGCGACAAGGGTGCCCGCGGCGAGCGGGCGGACGCCAGCGGTCCGGCGCTTGTCTCCTGGCTGGCGGAACGGGGAGCCGAGACCGTCCGGACCGCCATCATCCCCGACGAGGCGGCGCTGATCGAGGAGACGCTCCGCGACTGGACCGACTCGGGGGAGTTCGACCTGATCCTCACCACCGGCGGCACCGGCGTCTCCCCCCGGGACGTCACCCCCGACGCCACCATGAGGGTCGTCGACCGCCTCATCCCCGGCTTCGGCGAGGTAATGCGGATGCGAAGCCTCCAGAAGACCCCCCACGCCATGATCTCCCGGGCCGTGGCCGGCATCCGGGGGGAGACCCTCATCATCAACCTGCCGGGGAGCCCGAAAGGGGCGGTGGAGAACCTGGAGGCGGTCTGGCCTGCGGTCCCCCACGCCGTGGAGAAGATCCAGGGCGACACCCGGGAGTGCGCCTCTCCGATGGTCCCCCATCCCCCTGTCAAATAGCCGGTGACAGAGTTTATTTCCTCCCGCGTTTCGACTAAAACCTTTGGATGGAACGCTCCGGCTACCCTCCCCCGCCACCCGCGGGGGATTTTTTTTGCATCTCGCTAAAATCCCTCTCCCCAAACTCCACCGAAGCTTGCAATCCGGCCACCCGATTCAATACTCATAAATAAAATCAGGTTTTATTTTATTTGTTTTATTTATGATTTTCTTGGTAAACAATTTGCTTTCAACTGGCCGAAGCAATAGCCGGCCTCTTAGTCAGCTTCCCGACGCAGTGCAAAACACCATTACGTTCCATGCCAACCGCCACCCGGGCGAAACGGTGGCAACCCATGAAATGAAAGCGGAGGGGAAAAAGCAAATGAAACTGAAAAACCTGAAGGTGCGAAAAAAGCTCTGGATGATCATCCTGAGCGCCCTCGCGGGGATCGCAGTCCTTGTCTCCATGTCGCTGATCTTCCTGAAGCAGGACATGATGCGGGAAAAGGAGCTCAAGACCCGCCACCTCGTGGAAACGGCCCACTCGCTCCTCGGCCACTTCCAGAGGCTGACGGCGGAAGGGAAGCTTACGGAGCAGGAAGCGAAGGCCGCCGCCATCGCGGCGATCAAGGGCCTGCGCTACGAGGATAAGGAGTACTTCTGGATCAACGACATGCAGCCGGCCATGGTGATGCACCCGTACAAGCCGGAACTGGACGGCAAGAACCTCTCCGACTTCAAGGACCCGCAGGGGAAGAAGCTCTTCGTCGAGTTCGTCGACACCGTCAGGAACGGGAAGGAAGGGTTCGTCTACTACCTCTGGCCGAAGCCCGGGTTTTCCGACCCGGTTCTCAAGGTCTCCTACGTGAAGGGATTCGCGCCGTGGGGATGGATCATCGGGAGCGGCATCTACCTCGACGACGTCAACGCCCTTTTCTGGCATAACGCCAT
This sequence comes from Geobacter sp., assembly GCF_027327745.1. GTDB lineage: Bacteria > Desulfobacterota > Desulfuromonadia > Geobacterales > Geobacteraceae > Geobacter. The sequence continues at coordinate 19,408 of NZ_DAHVYG010000037.1, read as the reverse complement.
CCGCTTCGCGGCAGCCGCCGTGGCGATCTTTCTGCTGATCCTCCTCACCTCCTGGATCGTCGCGAAGAACATCACCCGCAACCTCGCCGACCTGACGGAAAAGGTGAACCTGGTGGCCAACGGCGATCTGCGCATCCACATCGACGACGAGAGTAACGACGAGTTCGGCCAGCTCGCCCGGGACGTCAACAGGATGGCCCGCTCCCTGAACGAGATGATCAACCGGATCTTCGCCTCCATAAACCACGTTGTTTCCATCGTCGATACGGTGAAGGAGAAAGCGGAGCAGACGGCCGTCTCCGCCCGGGATCAGTCGCTGCAGGCGTCCCGGATCGCCACCGCCGCCGAGGAGATGAGCCAGACCATCAACGACGTGGCCGGCAACGCGGTCGTCGCCTCCGCGACCTCCTCGGAGACCATGAGGACCGCCCTGGAGGGAAAAGAGCGGGCCGACGGCGCCGTCGAGACCATCGAGCGGGTCCGCAGCGCCACCGCCGGCCTGTCGGCGATGATCGACCGGCTCAACGGCAGCGCCGCCGAGATCGGCGACATCGTAACCGTCATCAACGACATCGCCGACCAGACCAACCTCCTCGCCCTCAACGCCTCCATCGAGGCCGCACGGGCCGGCGAGCACGGCCGCGGCTTCTCGGTGGTGGCCGACGAGGTCCGCAAGCTGGCGGAGCGGACCATCAGGGCAACCGCGGAGATATCCGCCAAGATCGGCGCCGTGCAGAGGGAATCGGCATTGACCCGCAGCTCCATGTCCGAGGCCTCCGGAGAGGTGGGGCGCGCCACCGACTACATCGGGGAAGTGGGCGCATCGCTGCGCCACATCCTCGACGAGGCGAGCAATGCCCGGGACCAGATCACCCGGATCGCAACAGCGGTGGAGCAGCAGTCGGCCACGGCCCAGGAGATGGCACAGAGCATCGAGAAGACCTCGGCGTCGGCAGCCGCCATGGAACGGATGTCCGCCGAGGTAAAGGAGGCCGTCTACCGCCTGTCGGGGATCGACGAGGAGATCCGCAACAGCACCGTCGGCTTCAAGACCGAGGTGAGCGGGCTGCTCATGCTGGAACTGGCCAAGACCGACCACCGGATCTTCGTCAACAAGCTCGGCTCCAGCCTGAACGGCAACAAGAAGATCGATGGGGGTCAGATTCCGGACCACCACACCTGCCGCTTCGGCAAGTGGTACGACGACGAAGGGAAGACCCTGTGCGGGAGCGCACCGAGTTTCCGGGCCATCGACGCCCCCCACGAGCGGATCCACGCCCTGGCCCGCGAGGTGGCGGTCGCCTGCAATGCCGGCGACCGGACAGGGGCGGAAAAGATCTACCACGAGATGGAGGAAATCTCCGGCACGATCGTCACCCTCCTGGACCGCATCAAAGACGAGTGCACTTCCGCGCACTGACCTGCCGGGCACGGAAAAGCCCCTTCGATCGGCGCCATACGCGCCGGCGAAGGGGTTTTTTGTTGACCCACGTCTCCCTCTTGCGCTATACAGTATAATCTTGTTTTAACCCTACACGAGGAGGAACGCCATGAGCTTGATGGACCAAATCAGGGCAAAAGCCCGGAAAAATCTGCAGACAATCGTTTTGCCGGAGAGCTATGACGATCGTATGTACTCGGCCGCACAGCAGATTGTGGAACAGGGTTTGGCCAAAGTTGCAATGCTCGGCAACCTCGATGCAATCACCCGGAAAGCCGCCGAACTTGGCACCGACATCTCCGGGGTGGAGGTGATCGATCCGGCGACCTCGCCGAAACTGCAGGAATACGCCGATGCGCTGGTGGAGCTGCGCAAGAGCAAGGGGCTCACCCGGGACGAAGCGCTCAAACTTCTCACCGCCCCCGATTACCTCTACTTCGCCGGGATGATGGTCCGCCAGGGAGACGCCGGCGGCGAGGTCGCCGGCGCCACCGGCACCACCGGCAACGTCCTGAAGGCGGCGTTCCAGACCGTCGGCCCCGCCGCGGGAATCAAGACCGTCTCCTCGTTCTTTTTCATGGTGACGAAAACGCCGAGCTTCGGCGAGAACGGCATCATCCTCTTCGCGGACTGCGCCGTCAACCCCAACCCGGACTCCCAGGCCCTGGCGGAAATCGCCGTGGCCACCGCCAAGAACTGCAAGTCGTTCCTCGACGTGGACGCCCGGGTGGCCATGCTCTCCTTCTCCACCAAGGGAAGTGCCACGCATCCGGACGTGGACAAGGTCCTCAAGGCAATCGAGATCGCCAGGGGGATCGACCCGAGGCTCCAGATCGACGGCGAACTCCAGGCCGATGCGGCGCTCCTCCCCAAGGTGGGCGAGCGCAAGGCCCCCGGCAGCGCTGTGGCTGGAAAGGCCAACGTCCTCGTCTTCCCCGACCTCGACGCCGGCAACATTGCCTACAAGCTCGTGGAGCGGGTGGCCGGCGCCGAGGCGATCGGCCCCATCATCCAGGGGCTGGCCAAGCCGGTCAACGACCTCTCTCGGGGCTGCTCCGTGGAGGACATCGTCAACGTGGCCGCCATCACAGCGGTGCAGGCCCAGGGGTAGCACGGAAATCAGGGGGGCGGCATCATGCGGTGCTGCCCCACAATCCGCAAGAAACGCAGAAAGGCCGCCAGGGTACCCCGGCGGCCTTTGCTGTATCACCGCTGCCGTTCAGTCGCGGGCTATTTTCTGACGAAATCGGCCCGGGCAAACGAGTAGTCAAACTGCATGTGGTCGGTGTAGGTGCCGTTGAGGATGGCAACCACATCCTCGGTGAAGACCAGCTCCTCGTCGGTGGGAATGACGTAGACCTTGACCGGAGAATCATCGGTGGTGATGAGCGTCTCGCGCTTGCGGGTCATGGCCGACTTGTTCCGCTCCCTGTCGAGCTTGATGCCGAGCCATTCCAGCCCTTCGAGGGTCCGCTCCCGGATCGGCCACCCCATCTCGCCGACGCCGGCGGTGAAGACGACCGCGTCGAGTCGCCCCAAGGCCGCCATGTAGGTGCCGATATACTTCTTGAGTCGGTAAGCCTCGATATCGAGGGCCACCTTGCACCGCTTGTCGCCGTTGGCGGCGTTCTCGATCACGTCGCGGCGGTCGGTGTAACGGCCGGTGATCCCGAGCACCCCGCTTTTCTTGTTGAGGATGCTGTCGATCTCCTTGGCCGAGAGGTTCTCCTTCTGCATCATGAACGCAGGAATCGCCGGATCGATGTCGCCGCACCGCGTTCCCATCACCGCCCCCTCAAGGGGGGTGAGCCCCATGCTCGTGTCGACCGAAACCCCTCCCCTGATGGCGCAGTGGGAGACGCCGTTGCCGATATGCATGGTAATGATGTTGCAATCCGCCGGCTTCTTGCCGAGGAGCACCGCGGCCCGCTTCGAGACGTAGAGGTGCGAGGTGCCGTGAAAGCCGTAGCGACGCACCCCGAACTTCTCGTACCATTCGTAGGGAAGCGGGTAGAGATAGGCATGCTCCGGCATGGTCTGGTGGAACGCGGTGTCGAAGATCGCCACGTGGGGAACATCGGGGAGAACCGCCTGGGCCGCCTCGATCCCGGCAATGTTGGGCGGGTTGTGGAGCGGTGCCAGATGCTGGACTTCCTTGACCGCATCAAGGACCTTCTCGTCGATCAGGACCGAACGGGTGAACATCTCTCCGCCGTGCACGACCCGGTGGCCGACAGCCGAGATCTCGCCGATCTCCGTAAGGACCCCCTGCTCGGGATCGGTGAGGGTCTTTATGATCAGGTCGATGGCAATTTTGTGATCCGGACACTCGGAGTCCTTGCGGTAGGTCTCGCGGCCGGGCACCTCGTGCATGATGAACGAGTCGCCGATGATCACCCGTTCCACCATCCCCTTGGCCACGACCTCCTTCCGTTCCCAGTCGAACAGCTGGTACTTCACCGAAGAGCTGCCGCAGTTGAGGGCAAGTATAACCATCACATCCTCCCGATTGAGCGAAAATAAAAATCGTTAAACAAGATTAAAACCAGAAATTTCAATATGATTTGCGAGGAAAAGACGCATGAAGAGAGCAGAAATAAAACTGTTTTTTACATATACAATACAGAGGGGTTAAATTCAAGTTTATTTTATCCGAGACACAATCCCCCCTCAACCTTTCATCTGGACTTTTTGAAAATCGCATGTTATGTTAGCCGGAAAACTGTCCAAGGACAGAATCCTACAAGGAGGTTGAACCGTGGCCCACTCCATCAACGACGACTGCACCAACTGCGGCGCCTGCGACGATTCCTGCCCCGTGAGCGCTATCAGCGAGCAAGGCGGCAAGCATGTCATCGACGCCGACACCTGCATCGACTGCGGCGCATGCGTAGACACCTGCCCCGTCAGCGCTATCCACGCCTAAGTTTTTCTATGCAGACGGTAAAGCCGGTCAGGGGATTCCCCGACCGGCTTTATTTTTTCCTTCATTCCGCAACGCAATGAGGCCGCCACTGGCGGACTCATTGCCTATCGACCATGAAATTCCTGCGCTGACTACTGACTCGCAACCGTGGAACCGACCACCTCCACGCTGTAATCGACCGTATCCTTCGGCACCCCCCGCAGCACTACAACGAAGGGAATCCGCCGACCGGGCTGAACGCCGAGATTCGCCAGGGAATCGCCGAACTGGTTATTCATCGCCGCGTCGATCTTGGCAATCGGCAAGGTCTGAATCTGCTCGTCGGAAAGATTGTTACCACAGAAAGCGACCTTCTGGGTCAGGACCTGCCCGCCTTTCCCGAGCAGCGCCCCCTTCACCTGTATCGACGCCCGCGGCTTGCGGTAGTTGTTGACGGCATCCCCCCTGATGACAAAGACCTCTCCCATCTCCACATTGTTGAGGTACGCGCCACGAACCTTATCGATGCCGATCCCGCCTTCCTCACGGGTCTCCATACCGACCCATCCCGCCACAAAGCCGATGCCGAGGCGATCCAGGGCCGCGGGTCCCTCCTTGAAGAAATAAAATCCGGCACCCGCCAGGGCGACTATCGCGAGAACGGAGACGGCAATAACGGCGGCGGGCAGAATCGACTGCCCCTTCCGCCGCGAGCTTATGGTAAGGGGTGGCAGCTCGTCCTCATCGAAGGGGACTACCGGGGGGGGGACCAGTTCGGGCTCGGGGGCTGCGGAAGGTTGCGCCGCTGCCGAGGGTACCGCCAGCTCCATGTCCGGCAGGGAGAGCTTTTCCGCCGATGCCGGCGAGACCTCCCCCTCGCCGGAATCCTCGATTCCGAAATCGATCTCGCCGAGATCGAACGACTCTTCCACCTTCTCGTCGGGAGCAAGGCCCAAGGAATCGGCCGCGGTTTCATCTTCGAACTCGAAGGTAATATCGTGGGACTCCCCCTCTCCCGGCCCGGCGGTGCCGACATCGGTGGCGGCAGCAAACGCCTCAGGGCTTACGTCACCGAAGACATTCTCCTCCTCATAGGAAAACGCGGGTTCCTCAGGAGCCAATTCCCTCCCAACCGCAGGCTCGGCACCCGAAGGAGTGGCATCTGGCGCGGTGACAAAGGAATCGTCAGGACGTTCTTCCTCGCCGAACGAAGCGAAGTCGTCTATCGTGTGTTCTGCCGCCTCCGAAACCTCCATCTCCGACCCGGCGGGACGCAGATCGGGAGAAAACTCGTCCTTCCCGCCCTGCTCATCGAGCGGAGCTTGAAAAGAGGCGGTTTCAGCCCCGGCGAACGGGGACTGGGCAGCCTCCGCTGCCGGCACGGCACCCTCTGACGGGATCGGGGGGGGAGGCTCGGGGAGAGCCGCCTCGTCACCCGGTTTCTGGAGGCCCTGAAGTATCCGGTCGAGGTCAGGCTCTTCCGGCGCCGCTTCCTTCCTTACGACGAAGATGTGCTTGCACTTGGAGCACCGGACCTTGATCCCGGACTCGGTGACCTTCGAATCGTCAAGCCTGAACTTGCTGCTGCACTGGGCACATTGAATAATCATGGTCGCTCCGCAGGGAGAGGTGTCATCTGGACGGTTGCGGGAAAAACCCGCGTCCCGGCTGCTACTTAGACTTTTTTCTATAGCAGAAGAACGGAGCTAGTGTCAATTCAATATGGCCCCGCGATACCTTTTATGCTATAGAAAACAGAGATGATTCCAACGTCAGATTACGAGGATCAGGCCATGTCACGTTTCCTATTCCTGCCCGCGCTCGTCACCGCGCTTCTCACGGTTGCCACCCCGGCTCTGGCGGCCCCGGCCATCTCGGCCGACCGGCCGGTTTACGATTTCGGGACAATCACCGCGGGAAAAAAGATCGACCACGTTTTCACCCTCAGGAACAGGGGAGACTCCCCCCTCACCATCCTGCGGACGAAGACCTCCTGCGGCTGCACCGTCGCCAGTGTCACTACAAAGACCATCGAGCCCGGCCGAAGCGCCGAACTGAAGACGACCTTCGACTCATCGAACTTCAGGGGAAAGGTTACCAAGACCATCACCGTCGAAACCAACGATCCCGTCACGCCCGGATACACCCTGACACTGAAGGGAACGATTCGCGAGGAAATCGTGGTGTCGCCGCGCCAGTTGAACCTGGGGCTGGTGAGACTTGGCGGAAGCAAGGAGGTCCAGTTAAAGGTGGAAAACCAGGGGGAACGGTCCCTGAAGATCGTCTCGATCACGACGCCTATGCCGCAGGTGAAGGCCGCCTTCAGAAAAACCGCCCTGAAGCCGGGAGAAAGCGCCATCGTCACGGTGACCGTAACCCCCCGCACCGAGGACCGCTTCCTCAGCGGGTATCTTTCCATCAACACCGACGTCCCGGGGAGACCGGAGATAAGCATTCCGCTTTACGGCTCGGTCGGGAAGTAGCTCCCGGCAACCTGTCGGACTTAGGGCGCAATCCCTTCCTTCAGATCCTGATAGGCCCGCTCGACGTTGACATCAAAAAATGTCTTGTATCCCGGCAGATTCTCGTGGCCGGGGAGATGAAACTGTTTCTTCGTTTCCGCAAGGGTGTGGCCGGCCTCGATGTGGCGGAGGACCTCGGTCAGGAAATCCTTGAAAAAGATGATGAAACGCCGCAGCCCCGAGCGGTCGGTCGGCTCCCCGAGCCCCGGCACCACGTGCTTTGCCCCCACCGCCTCCAGCGTCTCCAGGGTAATGACCCAGTCCCGCATGTGCCCGTCCCCCATATACCCGACCACATCGTTGAAAAACAGGTCAGAGGTAAAGAGAACCCCCTCGTTCGGAAGATAGACGAAGACATCTCCCTCACTGTGGCCGTTCTCGGTATTGTTGAGCACGATCACGACGTTGCCGCGCAGCAGGGTCATCCCTTTGTCGAAAAACGTCACGTGGTTGCGCAGCGGGCGCGACTCCCCCTTGAGCGCCTGCCAGGTCTGCCACGAGGTGAGGATCTCGACATTGGCGGGAAAATCGAAGTCGACATAGTTGAACCCCCGGTGATGGTGGGTCAGGATCACATACCGCAGCGGGATCGGCGTAATCTCCGCGATATCGGCGATCAGCTCCCTGATCCCCTCCGGGACGAAATGCGCCCCGGCCAGAATCACCTGATACGGGGTAACAATGATCAGGGCGTTGCTGGCTGCCTTCCCCTCGGGGAGGGCGATGGCCGCATAGACCCCCTCTTCCAGCTGCTTCACCTTGTAGTTTGCCGCCATGGCGGGCCGGCAGAGGACGCCGGCCAGCACCAGCAGCGCAAGAAATATCGGAATCGGCCTCATCAATCTCTCACCCGGAGCAAAGTTGCGACCAGTGTACCAAAACAGCGCCCCGAATAACAACCTCTGCGCATCATCGCTGCCCCCGGGGAAACGGAAAGTTTCAGCTTGAGATAATCGAGCAAATAGTGTATTGGTAGAAATCCGCGGGCGGTTAGCTCAGTTGGATAGAGCGCAGGCCTCCGAAGCCTGAGGTCGGGAGTTCGAGCCTCCTGCCGCCCGCCATAAAAATCGAAGGGTTACGGTTATGCCGTAACCCTTTTTCGTTTTCGCGACCGGGACCGGCCCGCCGGATGCTCCCCTCGCCCACCTCCGCCCTCCTTGCACATTTCAGGGTTTCGCCGCTTGCAATTCTCCAAGCGGCGCCTATATTTCAATAAAGGCGCCATTACCCACTCGCCGGCAAGGAGGAAACCATGAGATGTCCTGTATGCAGGACCCACGAAAAACCTGTCAGCATCAATCTGCACACGGAAGGTTTCTCCGAAGCGATCAGCACCTGCTGCATATGCGGCGCCGTCTGGTCGGTCAATCACGGAGTGACCGAAATCGTCGAGGATCCCCAGGAAAAATCGTTCCTGGAGGCACTTTCCGAGTGCGTTGAGGGTGACGACTACAGCTTCGCCGCCTGATTTCGGACAAGGAGCGTCCATTCCACCGTGAGCGCGAGGAATCCCGCCGGTTCCATCGGCGCGGTTTCCCGCCTTCCCCCGGGGACCATATCTATAGTCTGCAGTGTAAAATCCCCCCCTGCTCCACGGCTCCGGAGCCCGGCATTGCCTCACCAGTTCCGTAGTATATACTTTTTGCAAGAGCATATTCTTTCCAGGACGGAGCGGGCCATGCCGAGAGAAAACCGGTTGCCGGGCGATACCGGCGCAAGAAGGACTATCTGGACGATCGTATTGGGGCTGCTGATCGTGCTCGTCGGGTACAACATCTATTCGGGAGTTGCGGTCAGGAAGATCGGGATACCGGGAATGTTCGAGGTCGAGTTTGGCGATCAGCCGACGCGAAGCATTGCCGGCACGGAGAAGATCGATCAGATGAGCTCCGCCGAACTGAAGGAGCGACAGGCCAGGCTCGAAGAAAAACTCCGGGAAATGGAGACCAGGAGAGAAACCCCCGCTCCCCAGCCGCTCCCGGAGACGGCGTCCTTCTACGGGACCTGGCAGAGTACCCAGGGCATCTCGTACATCATCAACCAGAACGGAACTTATATAACCATCCAGGAAATCAGCCCCATCTACGGTGTCACGGCCGTTGGCCAGGGAACCGTCTATGGCCGGGAGATCAACGTATCGTACTATACCGCAGCCGGCACCACGGGACGTGCCCAGCTCAAGCTCTCTGGCGACGGCAGGCAGCTCCAGGGAGGGTTCACCGACCTGAACACGGGGGCATCCATGCCCCTGACACTGTTCCGGTAAACATCCGGAAGCCCTTTACCCGATCCCGCATTTCTCCATTCAGGCATGGCAGCAGGATCAAAAAGGGTTCCCTCCCGATGGAGCCGTTTTCAGATTCAATTACCCGTACGGCGCGAGTGCCTCCCGCGATGCCCGGAAGGTGCGCCCGCCGGCCGTGCCCCCTGCCCGGGCTGATGCCGTTGCCGGGCGGCATCTTTCGCAGTTCTTGAAGCTGCCGGAGACTCTCCCTTCCCCGCCCCCTTGCCGGCCGGCTTTCGGCCCGGCATCGGCTGGCGGGGCGGGCGGGCGAACTCGACATCCTTCTTCGGCGCGGGAACTTTGTAATCGAAGCCGTCCATGGTGCGGCGCTCCAGCGTTGCGTTGAGAGTCCGCTCGATGATGCGGACCATGGCGGCATCGTCCCGCGTCACCATGGTGAAGGCGTCGCCGCTGCGGGCGGCGCGGCCGGTGCGGCCGATGCGGTGGATATAGGCCTCTGCGGTGTCGGGGATGTCGTAGTTGATAACGTGGGAGACCTGGGAGACGTCGATGCCGCGGGCGGCTATGTCGGTGGCGACGAGGATCTGGAAGGTCCCGTCGCGGAAACCGTCCAGCGCCGCCTGGCGCCGGTTCTGGGAGAGGTTCCCCTGGAGCGACACCGCCCGGTATCCCGCCTTTTCCAGCTGTTCGCCGAGGCGCTTGGCGCGGTGCTTGGTGCGGGTGAAGATGAGTACCGACTCGGTATCGGTATGATGCAGCAGTTCGAGGAGCAGCGGTGTCTTCAGGTGCTGCTCCACCGGATAGAGGGCATGGGTTACGGTGACTGCCGGCGCCACGTTCCCCACCTGGACCGTGACCGGATCGCGGAGGATGTCGTGGGCGAGGGTCCGGATGTCCGGCGGCATGGTGGCCGAGAAGAGGAGCGTCTGCCGCCCTGCCGGCAGGTGCTTCAGGATGCGCCGGATGTCGGGGAGAAATCCCATGTCGAACATCTGGTCAGCCTCGTCCAGGACGAGGAGTTCCAGATGCGAGAGGTCGATGGTCCCCTGGTTGATATGGTCGAGGAGCCGCCCCGGGCAGGCGACGACAATCTCGGCGCCGGCCCTGAGCTTCTGCACCTGGGGGTTAACCCCGACGCCGCCGTAGACCGTAACGCCCCGCAGACGGGTCTTGTGACCGAGGGTCCGGACGCTCTGGTGTATCTGTTCCGCCAACTCACGGGTCGGGGCAATGATGAGGGCGCGGACGCGTCCCCGTTCCCCGGTCATGAGCCGGTGCAGGATCGGCAGCACGAAGGCGGCGGTCTTGCCGGTGCCGGTCTGGGCCAGCCCCATGACATCGCGCCCCGCCATGACCGGCGGAATGGCCTGGGCCTGGATCGGTGTGGGGGAGGTATAGCCCGCGTCCCGGACGCCGGCGGCGACCTGGGAATGAAGATTGAATGCCGTGAATTCCATGAAAATCCTTTTTTTTGTTGGTAAGAAAAAAGCCCCGGGATCAACCGGGGCTAGAAAACTCCACAAGTTGACCCCACCGTACCATACCGGGTTTCACGACGTCCAGAAAATAAACCTATTCGGCAGTTGCCGGAAGCTCAACCGGCTTCGACCATCCGTTACTCGTCACCGTGGGAAGGGGTAATACCCGCGGCAAAACGCCGCCCGGAGCCATTCTGCAACCGGCTGCAATCCCGCGCTCCGAGGCTTTTTGCGGGGGTGCTCCCTTTGCATTTTTCTCCCCCGGGGTCTATTCTAAAATCAAAGGAAGGTGAAAAAGGGAAGAGTGTCTCCGCTCCCACGAATGGTCTTCTGAAATTCAGCGTAATCGCGCGAAGAACCCGGCGACGGGTTTATCGGAGACATACTGAAATCGAGAACAAAAACCGAGGTGAATACTTAGAGAGCCGACATCAATGATGCCGGCTTTTGTCGTATCCCCCTCCGGAGAACGCCTTGCATGGTTCGCCAACCCTGCTACCTTTGTTAGGGAAGGAGTCGGTGCATCATGAAAGAGAGGCCAACGTTCAGCTACCCGACGGAAGCGCATACCCTCGCGCTCCGGATCACGATTATCTATGCCCTCGCCGGTGCGGCATGGATCCTTTTTTCGGACGAACTCCTCGCCCTTTTCGTCACCGATCCGGCCGCATCGATCCGCCTCCAGACTGCCAAGGGATGGCTTTTCATCGCCCTGACGGCCATTGTGCTGTTCCAGCTGCTGAAACGGAGCCTCTCCGAAGTCGTCCGGGCCGCCCGGGCGGCAGGTGCCAGCGAAGACCGGTTCCAGCTCCTCTTCCACGGGGTGCCGGTCTCCCTCTGGGAGCTCGACCTCTCCACTCTCAAAGACGAGATCGACTACCTGAAGATGATCGAGAAACGGAATCTCGAGACCTATCTCACGGAACAGCCGGCGTACCTGCGGCAGCTCCTCGCCACGATCCGGGTGCTGGCGGTGAACGAGACGACCCTCTCGCTCTTCGAGGCGAAAGGGGAGGAGGAACTCCTGGGGGCCCTTGACCGGCTCGTAACGCCCGACTCGTTGCCGGTCTTCCGCTCCGCCCTGGTCGCTCTCGCGGGGGAGCCGGGGGAGTTCCGGGCGGAGTTCTATGCCCTCACCCTCGCCGGCGAATGCAAAACCCTCCTGGCAACAGTCTCGATCCCGGCGGAGCGGGAAAAGTTCGATGCCGTGCCGGTCTGCCTCATGGATGTCACCGAGCGGAAACAGGCGGATGAGCGGCTCCGGCTCCTGGAATCGGCCATCGAGCAGACGAGCGAGTCGGTCACCATCACCACCGCCCAACTCGATCTTCCCGGCCCCCGGATCGTCTTCGTCAACCAGGCCTTCACCCGGATGACCGGCTACGAGGCCGCAGAGGTCCTGGGACAAACCCCGCGCATCCTGCAGGGACCGAAGACCGAACGGGAGGTCCTCGACCGGATGAAGCGGGAGCTCTTCCATCGGCAGAGCTTCCGCGGCGAGACGGTGAACTACCGCAAGGACGGGAGCGAATTCGTCATGGAGTGGTTCGTCACCCCGATCGTCAACCGCGATTTCGAGGTGACCCACTTCGTCGCCATCCAGCGCGACGTCACCGAGCGGCGCCGGGAAGAGGAGCTGCTGCGGCAGCGGCTCGCCGAGTTCGAAACGGAATGATGACGGGCGAAAAAGTGGCGCGGGCCTTGACGGTTTGACGCCGGGATGCTTATCCTGCCGGAAGCAAAAACAAGAAAGGAGCCGATCCGAATGCCAGTCTACGAATTTTACTGCATCGACTGTCACACGATCTTCAACTTCCTCTCCCGCCGGGTGAACACCGACCGGCGCCCGACCTGCCCCCGCTGCGGCCGCCCCGACCTGGAGCGCCAGGTGTCGCACTTCGCCATCTCGAAAGGGCGGAGCGAGGAGCCGGCCGAAGGGATGCCCGACCTGGACGAGGAGAAGCTGGAAAAGGCGATGATGGGGCTTGCCGGGGAGATGGAGGGGATGGACGAGAACGACCCCCGGGCCATGGCGAAACTGATGCGCCGGCTCCAGGACGCGACCGGGATGAACCTCGGCACCGGGTTCGAGGAGGCGATGCACCGCCTCGAAGCGGGGGAGGACCCCGAAAAGGTCGAGGAGGAGATGGGGGACCTCTTCGACGGGGAAAACCTCTTCACCAGGGAAGGAATCCGTGGGCTGAAGCGGAAATACACCCCCCCCGCCCACGATGATACCCTTTATTCGTTTACCGATTAATTCCCATGCCGCTGTGGCGGCACCCCCCTTGACGGAAGATGACTCATCAACTAACGTGGTACGAAAACTGGCCGTGAAATTGCGGGCCAGGGCCGGACATTGCCGAGGCTAGCCGATCATGCGCACATTCTTCTTTGCCGCCATCCTCCTACTTCTTGCCGCCACAGGCTACCCGGCCGCCGCCGACTACAGAACCACCGGCCTGGTCGTGCGGGTGACCGACGGCGACACCCTGGTCCTGAATACCGGCCGGACCTCCCCCAAGGTCCGGCTGTTCGGCATCGACGCCCCCGAAACCCGGCACCTCGCCAAGGCTGGACAGCCGTTCGGCACCGAGGCGAAACGGGCGCTCGGGGAGAAGGTGCTCGGCAGACGGATCACCCTCGAAATCCTCGATGTGGACAAGAACCGCCGGATCGTCGGCATCGTCCGGATCGGCCGCCGGGACATCAACCGCGAGATGATCGAAGAGGGATGGGCCTGGGCCTACCGGCGCTACCTGACCCCGCCCCTGGCCGCCAGTTACCTTGGCGCCGAGAAGGACGCGCGCCGGGCCCGCCGCGGCCTCTGGCAGCAGGAGGCGCCCCAGGCCCCCTGGATTTTCCGGCTTCGGCAGAAGCTGCAGTGAGAACGGTCGATGGAACGGATCCTCGTCATAGAAGACAGCAAGGTGGTGCAGGCCCAACTGGAGGACATTCTCCGCGAAGGGTACATCCTCTCCCTGAGAGACGACGGCGCGACGGGAATCGCCGCGGCCCGGGAAGAGCCGCCGGGGTTGATCCTCCTCGACATCTACCTGCCGGGGATCGACGGCTACGAGGTCTGCCGCCGGCTGAAGGAGGACGAGCGGACCCGGGAGGTGCCGGTCATCTTCATCACCTCCCTCGGTGCGGAGCGGGAAAAGGTGCGAGGATTCGAGGCGGGAGCCGACGATTACATCGTCAAGCCGTTCTATCCGGGCGAACTGCGGGCGCGCATCGGCCTCCACCTCGCCTCGCGCCGTGAGAAGCGGCTGGCGGTGGAGATCGAGAAGCTGAAACTCCTGCGGGAGATGGCCGTGGCCCTCAGCCACGAGCTCAACAACCCGCTCACCTCCCTCTTCGGGCTCCTCCATCTGGCGGGGCGGGAGACCCCCGACGACAGGACGCAGCTCAGGAAGCATCTGGCGGAGATCCGGACCGAACTGGAAAAGGTCAGATTCATCGTCGAGAAGCTCGCCACCGCCTCACGGGTGGCGAAAACCGAGTACCTGCTGGGGGAGGAGATGCTCGACCTGCGGGAGATCTAGCCCCGTCCCTCCCTCCTCTGCCTGCGCCACCGGCGCAGCGCCACCCCATACAGCACCCCGTTCCAGAGCAGCACCAGGATGCCGAGCAGGACCTGACCCCTCCGCGTCAGTCCGGCAGGATAGATCGCCGGCACCAGATAGTGCTCGATAAAGCTCCCGGCGTACCCCCCCTCCCCCGCCAGGCGGCGGAAGCGGACCTCCAGGAAGGTCAGCGGACAGACGCCTCCCCCCAGCTCGATCAGTGCCCCCCAGACGGCAGCCGGAATGTGGAGCCACGCCAGCCGCGGCCACCGGATGACGGCCACGCCACCCGCCACCACGAACAGCACGAAGAGCGCGTGCACAAGAACCACCAGATCGGCCGCCAGAGAAAAGACCATCGCGCCCCCCGCCCGACTCCGCCACGGGAGCGGGAGATCACCGCCGCCGGAACGGCCCCGGCCGGTGCTGGCCGTCGAACCTCCTGACCCCGTCGCGCCGAAGGCCGGGGGAAGGGTGAAAGTAGTGCCGGTGCCGTGAATCGAAGCGGAAGTAGAATGATGGTCCGAACCACGGATAGGGATAGTAGTACGGCGAATAGTAGTACGGGTAGTAGGGATAGACCGGATAGTAGGGGTAGGAGTAGTAATATGGGGGAGAGAGCGGCCGGTAGTCGTAGACCTCCGCTCCCTCGTCTTCGCCGTAACCCCGGTCGGGACCGTACTCCACCCAGATACGCATCTCCCTGATGGCAACGGCCGGCGCCGGATACTCCTCGTCTCCCGCGACGACCGGCGCCGTCCCCGTCACCCTGCCGATCACGGTGACCAGCACACCGGGACGATAACGGGTCGCAGAGAGAACATCCCGGCTGGTGGCGACGAAGTGGCCGCCGGCGCTGAACGAATCATCGGGCTTGCGCTCGGAGTCGAGCGGCAGCTCCGCCACCTCGAGCCGCGATCCGCCGGCGTCGCTTTCCTGGCCCACGATGGTTCCGCCGAGCAGGACATACTTGCCGCGATAGTTCTCCGGGTGGGCCGAAAGCTCCACAAAGGTTATCGACTCGTCCACCAGCCGCAATGCCTCGGTACTGAAGCCGCCGGCATCCCCGACGCCTCCGAAGAGCAGCGCCGCAACCGCCGCAACAACCATCCGTCGCATAACCCCTCCCCGGACGGGCATCACCCCTTCGTCCCCTGATGGAATGATATCCCCGGAGCTCCGCAAGTCAAATCCGGGCTCACCGCCGTCACCGTCAACCTGTTGGCGAAAACGCCCTTTCTCGCCAGAAAGTGAATAACTTTCCGCCGTTTGTCAGTGTGTTGCCCGCAATGCGCCGCCGCTGCACCATTTGCAGTCAACACGAACTGTGGATACCTCTGTGGATAATAGTGGGGAAAGCTCCGGAATGGGGTGAAACTCAAGGGGGAAATAACGATTTGCCCAAATATTGGGCAGGTCGCAAGGGCCTCGACGACGAAACGACAAATTATTGGCTCTTCGCACCGCCGCCCTTCTTGGGGGGACGATGGCGCTCCCGCAGGAATTCCCCGAGGATCCGGCCGGTATGGGAATCCTCCCCCGACCGTGCCACCTCCTCCGGCGTCCCCCGGGCCACGATCCTCCCGCCGCCGTCGCCCCCTTCGGGCCCCAGGTCGATGAGCCAGTCGGCCTCGGCGATGACGTCCAGGTTGTGCTCGATGACGATGACCGAGTTCCCCGCCTCCACCAGCCGGTGGAGGACCCGGACCAGCTTCTCCACGTCGGCCATGTGGAGGCCGATGGTGGGCTCGTCCAGGATGTACAGAGAGTGGGGACTCGGGACTCGGGACTCGGGACCCCCCCTGGCCGGCTTCGCCCTGGCCAGTTCGGTGACGAGCTTGATCCGCTGGGCCTCGCCGCCGGAGAGGGTGGGGCTCTGCTGTCCGATGGTAAGGTAGCCGAGCCCCACGTCCTGCAGAAGCTGCAGCGGGTGGAGGATGGCGCGGTGGGCGGCGAAGAACGCGGCCGCCTCGTCGACGCTCATGGCGAGAAGGTCGCCGATGGATTTCCCCCGGTGGCGGACCATGAGGGTCTCGGGGTTGAAGCGGAGGCCGCCGCACGCCTCGCACGCCACCTTCACGTCGGGGAGGAAGCTCATCTCGATGGTCTTCACCCCCTGTCCCTCGCACTCGTCGCACCGTCCCCCCTTGACGTTGAAGGAGAAGCGGGAGAGGCCGTACCCCCGCAGCCGCGCCTCGGTGGTGCCGGCGTAGAGTTTGCGGATGGCGTCCCAGAACCCCACGTAGGTGGCGGGGCAGGAGCGCGGGGTCTTGCCGATGGGGGTCTGGTCCACCTCCAGCACGCGGGTGAGCTCCTCCCATCCCCGGATCTCCCGGCACCCCTTCACGGAATGCTTCCCCTTCCCGCGCTCTCCCGCAAGGAGCCCCTGGAGGGAGGCATGGAGGACGTTCCGCACCAGGGTGCTCTTGCCGCTTCCCGAGACGCCGGTGACGCAGACAAGCCGGCCAAGGGGGAAGGTGACATCGATCTCCCGCAGGTTGTGGAGGGTGGCCCCCACGACCTGGATGCTCGGCTCGTCGGGGGCCGGGGGGGGGCGGCGCTCCACCAGGGGATGGCGCAGCGGCTCCGCCAGGTAGCGGCCGGTGAGGGAGTCGGGGGCCGCCATCACCTGGTCGAGGGTCCCCTCGGCCACCACCAGGCCGCCGTTCACCCCGGCGCCGGGGCCCAGGTCGATGACGTGCTCGGCCCGGCGGATGGTCTCCTCGTCGTGCTCCACCACCACGATGGTGTTTCCCTTCCCCTCCAGCTTCCGCAGGGTATCCAGGAGCATCCGGTTGTCCCGGGGGTGGAGGCCGATGGTCGGTTCGTCCAGGATGTAGCAGACCCCCCGCAGGTTGGACCCCAGCTGGGCCGCCAGCCTGATCCGCTGGGCCTCCCCCCCGGAGAGGGTGGGGGCCGCCCGGTCGAGCGAGAGGTAGCCGAGCCCCACCTCCCCCAGGAAGGCGAGCCGGGTCCCGATCTCGGCCACCATGTCCCGGGCGATGGCCGCCTCCCGCCCCTCCAGCCCCAGTTCCTGAATAAAGGAAGCCGCCTGGGTCACGGTGAGGGCCGTCAGCTCGGCGATGTTTCGCCCCCGGAAGCGGACCGCCAGGGCCTCGGGGTTGAGGCGGGCGCCACGGCAGGCGGAGCAGGTCCGCTCCTCCCCCTCGAACCACTCGTTCCACCAGATCTCCTCACCGGTCTGCTCCGCGTCAAAGCCGGGGAGTTCCAGCCCCGTGCCGAAGCAGCGGGGACACCAGCCGTGGCGGGAGTTGTAGGAGAAGAGCCGCGGGTCGGGCTCGGGGAAGCTGCGGCCGCAGGAGGTGCAGGCCCGCAGGGTGGAAAAGAGGAGTTCCCTGGCTTCCCCCTCCCCCCGGCCCCCTCCCGTCACCACCCTAACCACCCCCTTGCCGAAGGCCAGCGCCCGGTCCAGAAGCTCCCGCAGCTCCCCCTCCCCCCTGGCCGCCACCGTGATCTCCCCCACGGGGAGGTCGATGTCGTGCTCCCGGAAGCGGTCCAGCCGGGGCCACGGCTCCACGGGGATCATGACGCCGTCCACCCGCAGCTGCGCGAATCCCTTCCCCGCGGCCCATTTGGCGAGATCGGTGTAGTACCCCTTACGGGCCGTGACCAGCGGCGCCAGGAGCGCCACCCGCCTCCCCCGGAACTCCCGCACCAGCCGCGCCACGATGGCATCGGGGGTCTGGGGGGTGATGGGGATGCCGCAGTCGGGACAGTGCTGCACCCCGAGTTTCACGAAGAGGAGCCGGAGGAAGTGGTAGATCTCCGTCAGGGTCGCCACGGTGCTCTTGCGCCCTCCCCGGCTCGTCCGCTGCTCGATGGCCACCGTGGGGGGGATGCCGAGGACGGCGTCCACGTCGGGGCGGGCCGCGGGCTGGACGAACTGGCGGGCGTAGGCGTTCAGGGATTCCAGGTAGCGCCGCTGCCCCTCGGCGAAGAGGATGTCGAAGGCGACGGTGGACTTGCCGCTCCCCGAGATGCCGGTGATGACCGTGAAGCGGTCCCGGGGGACGGCGATGGTGACGTTCTTCAGGTTGTGCTCCCGGGCGTGGACGATGCGGATGGAGCGGTCCGGGACCACGGCAGGTAGCGCCTCCGCCACCGTCGTCGCCGACTCCCTCACCAGGCGTTCCAGCTCCGCCCCGTACTCCCGCAGGGCCCGGCCGGTGTGGCTCTCCTCGCACCCCATCGCCTCGACCGGGGTACCGGCGCAGATCACCCGGCCGCCGGCGTCCCCCCCCTCGGGCCCCAGGTCGATGAGCCAGTCGGCGGCGGCGATCACATCCAGGTTATGCTCGATCACCACCAGGGAGTCCCCCGCCTCCAGGAGCCGCCGGAACGCCGCCAGAAGCCGGGCGATGTCCTCGAAGTGGAGGCCGGTGGTCGGCTCGTCGAACAGAAACAGGGACCGGGAATTTGAAGACGGGGGCTCGGAGCTCGGGACTCGGGACCGGGAAAACCTTTTTTTGCCTGCGACGGCCAGGTGGCCGGCCAGTTTCAGGCGCTGGGCCTCGCCGCCGGAGAGGGTCGGGACCGGCTGGCCCAGGCGCAGATAGCCGAGCCCCACGGCCTCCAGGGGTTCCAGGCCCCGGAGCACCTCCGGCTGGCCGGCGAAGAAGGCCACCGCCTCGGTCACGGTCATCTCCAGGACGTCGGCGATGGAAACCGGACGCCCCCCCGCGGCCGGGACGAGCCGCACCTCCAGCACCTCGGGGCGGTAGCGGCGGCCGTCGCAGTCGGGGCAGCGCAGATATACATCGGAGAGAAACTGCATCTCCACGTGCTCGAAGCCGTTGCCGCCGCAGGCGGGGCAGCGCCCCGTGCCGGCGTTGAAGCTGAAGGTGCCGGTGGTGTACCCCCGCTCCTTCGCCAGGGGCTCGGCGGCAAAGAGCTTCCGGATGGCGTCGAAGGCCCCCACGTAGCTGGCCGGGTTGGAGCGGGTCGTCTTGCCGATGGGGGATTGGTCAACGAGCACCACGTCGCCGATCAGCTCCGCCCCGTTGATGGCGGTGTGCATCCCCGGCGGCTCCGTCGGCCTCCCCTTCAGCTTCAGGAGCCCCCGGTGGAGGACCTCCTGCACCAGGGTCGACTTCCCCGAGCCGGAAACGCCGGTGATGCAGACCAGGCGGCCCAGCGGGATGCGGACATCGACCCCCTTCAGGTTGTGGGCGGCGCCGCCGAGGATTTCGAGGTATCCCCCATTTCCCCTCACCCCGGCCCTCTCCCC
>NZ_DAHVYG010000033.1 GCF_027327745.1 Geobacter sp. | reverse complement strand
CCGCGTTTCACCATTGGGATTGTTGATCAATTTCAACGAGACAAAGCTGGTTGACGGAATAACGCGGGTCGCCGTATAGTCGCTTTTCTCTGTGGCCTCTGTGGGCTCTAGTGAGCGAAGCGAACGGGTGAGAGAAACGTCTTTAAAACCAGTCTCTCACAGAGGGCACAGAGGACACAGAGGAAAACCTGAAAACCTGGGAAGCTTTTCGGGGTAAAACCCTTAAAGAGTTTAAAAGCCTTACTCTGTGATCTCTGTGGTCTCTAGAGAGCGAAGCGAACGGGTGAGAGACAAAGCCTTTAAAATAGTTTTACGGATCAAGGAGACACGATGTCCGTCGATGAAAAACAACTGGTGGCCGTGCTTACGAGTTTCAAGGAAGATATGATAGAGGCCTTCGACCGGAGGATCGGAATTGTCGAAGAGAACTTTCAGCACAAGCTCGACCTTGTCGTGGAAGGGCAGCAGATGCTGGCGGAGCGGATGGATCGAATGGAAGGAAAACTTGACCAGGTCGAGAAAAGACTCGACCGGGTTGAAGTAAAGGTTGATGCCGTGGCCGCCGATCTCACCGCCCATCGTGCGGATACCGAGGCCCATCATGGGGTGTGACAGGTGAAGGAGGAGTAGGGGAAGGGAATGCGGGGAGTGTTCCGGATTCTGGATTGTCCTCAACGGAAAGGTCGTCACCAACCATTTTGAGCGAAAATTCAACCAGATACTCAACAGTTTTTTCGGCGCCCGGGCTGGAGGGACACTGGTACGGGTTTCCTCTATCAATGCTCCGCAGGGGGGTGCCCGCGAATTCGAGGTGCAGAAGGAATTCGTCACGGCGCTCTATGGTGCGGTGAATGGTGAGCAGAGGACGTTGTTGTTTGGGGATCAGGCGTTGGCTGCCAGCCGCTAGTCACGAGCTGCCGATTATGCCATAATTGACTTTAAAATTAGGTCATATGACTTTATTGGGAGGTCAATATGCTTGAGCCGGTACTGGGATCTATGAATTGCGAAAGGGTACTAATTTTTCTGGCTGCTCGCGAGGAGGGGTATGCAAGGGAAATAGCCGGTTTCTTCACGTCCAGCCTGGGGCCGATCCAGAAACAGCTTGAGAAGCTTGAAGCCGGCGGAGTGCTTTACAGTAGGCTGGCCGGGAAAACGCGCCTTTATGGGTTCAATCCCCGCTATCCATTTCTTCAGGAACTCAAGGCCCTACTGGGGAAGGCCCTCTCCTTCTATCCTGAAGAGATCAGGAATGAGTTGCTGATGGACAGGCGCAGGCCGAGACGAGCCGGAAAGACCCTATGAAACCGATTCGGGAAATGACTGTAGGGGAATTCGGCGCTTTTGTAGCCGATCAGCTGCGCAACCACGGCATTGATGTTGTGCTCACCGGCGGTGCGTGCGTATCGATCTACAGCGAAAATCGTTATCCCTTGCCGCGCATTGAGAGTGAGACGTGAGACGAGAGAAGTGAGAAGTGGCGTCTCCCGTCTAACATCTCACGTCTCACGATTGTAAGGGCTTATGAAAAACAACCTCAAACACATCACAATACTCGCTCTCTTCGCCCTGGCCGGGGCCTTGACCTTTTTCTGCCGCGTGGAGCGGCATGCCCAGGCGAAGACCATCAACCTTTCCGCCATTCCGACGGTTATCGGGGAGTGGCGGATGGTGAGTCAGGATACGACGCTGGGGGCGAAGGAAGAGAAGTTTCTGGATGATGTGCTGATCAGGACGTACGAGCGGCCCGATGGGAAGAGGGTGATGCTGGCTGTGGCCTATGGGGCGGATCAGCGGAAGAATTTCAGTATTCATCTGCCGGAGGTTTGTTACAAGGCTTCGGGGTGCAATGTTACTTCTGTCGGGCGGACTGCGATGAGTTCTCCGAATTTGAGTCTCAAGCAGATGGTGGCTAAGAATCCGGATGGTGGGGTGGAGGCGGTTCAGTATTGGATTGTGTTGGGGGGGAAGGTTGTTACGAGTGAGTTTGAGCGGAAGTGGAAGCAGGCTTATTGGGGGACGTTTGGGGCTGATGCTGGTGGAGTGTTGGTGAGGGTTTCATCGTTGGTGGGGGAGGGAGATTATAAGAAGGATTATGAGGTGCAGAAGGGGTTTGTTAAGGAGTTGCATCAGTCGCTACCCGTGATTTTGGGTGGTCAACTCTTTGCGGATTGAATCAATGAAAGATTTAGGTAACCGAAGCCTCTCGGCTGTTTTTTGGGGTTCGGGTGGCACAATTATAAGAATAGGCCTGCAACTTGTAGCACAGGTTGTTCTTGCACGGATTTTAGGGCCTGAGCAATACGGCCTTTTCGCCATAGGTGCAATTGTTGTAGGCTTCAGCAACTTTTTTGCAGACATAGGTATTGCCTATGGGCTGATCCAGAAAAAGACTATTAACCACAATGACCTGCGTTTTGTATTCACATGGCAGATCATTATCGGCATTCTTGTTTCCTTATCAATTGCTTTTGCCAGCGGTCCGATCGCTTCATTCTTCGGCGATAAGCGTGCGCATGATGTGGTGCTTGGCATGGCTGCCATCTGTCTGCTCAATGCACTGGCCGCCCCATCTCTTAACCTGCTGAAGCGCGAAATGAATTTCAAGCGGATTCAGTTTGCGCAAGTGATCAGCTACATCGTCGGCTATATTTGCGTCGCTATCCCATTGGCTCTTGCCGGTGCTCAAGTATGGTCATTGGTGATTGGCTGGTTGGTGCAGGCTTCATGTATGTTTGTCCTGTTGTACTTGGCAACCAGACATGCAGTCACACCTCTTCTCTGGTATGCGGAAGCGCGTTCTCTTTCAGGGTATGGATTGACCGTTCTGGCAACCAATATAACTAACTGGATGATCAATAATATCGACAGGGTAATTGTTGGGCGCGTCTTCTTAAGCCAGCAAATAGGGTTCTATTCAACGAGTTACAACATGCTCTACAACCCGACCAGTTCTCTGCTGGGAGTGATCCAGCCGGTGTTTTTCTCTGCGGCCTCCCATGCTTCAAACAGCCACGAACGTGTATCTCGCGCATACCTTGCCCTAGTCAGCGCCATAATGCTTTTTATTCTCCCTGCGTTTGCAGCCGTATCAGCCATTTCCAGCACCTTTGTGCTCGCCCTCTATGGTGATTCGTGGCGTGTCGCAGGTGCTGTTTTTCAGCCGATTGCGCTGGCCATGCCACTCTTTCTGGTGTGGGGAATGACAACGCCTTTGCTTTGGGCAGGAGGGGCGCCGGGACGTGAGTTCAAGAGTCAGTTGCCAATTTTGCTGGTATGGATTGTAGCGGCATGGTGTGCAGCAAAGATTTCGCTTGCCGCAGTAGGATGGGCTGTATTGCTGATGTTCATGCTGCGCTGCTCCGTTATTCTTTATGCGGCCTGCCGCCTTTTAACCATGCCTTTTGCATCGGTGTGGCGTGCTGTTCGGCGTGGTCTCTATGTTTCGATTATTTGCGCTGGAGCGGTGTTGGTGACCGATGTCGCTATGCGTCAGTTGGTGATCGTACCTCAATTCTGGTTGATCGCGGACGTCGCAGCAGGTTTGGTTGCGTTTGCCGCTGCCGTAAAGTGGTTGCCGGGAACAATCGATAACGAACTCTCAAGACTTGTTAACCGTATCGCTGATAAGTGTCCACCGCCGGTGGGGCGATGGATCTCCTTATTTGCAAGTGTGGAGAGGTAGACATGTCGTTTGGTGACATTCTACTTCTTATTGTTGCGTTTGTGGCTGCAGTTGGTGCTATTGCCGGGATAGGGCTATTCCTACACGCAGAAAATTGCCGGGGCGCTTGGGTTGCTCCGAGCATTATCCCGTTACTTGCACTGGGCATAGCAGTTAGTTCGCTGCTTTCCGGCCGAAACCTCACACGTTTTGGCTTTGAAACCGCTCTGAATGATGAGGCTTTCGGTTCCGCAGCATGGCTGCTTCGCATCCTTACGTACGTAGTTCTTGGAATTTGTGTTGCACGCCTTGTCGGTCAGGCATACAGACGCCGCGAGTTGGAGCCCGCTGACGGTGCGTTGCTTTTCGGTGCAATTAGTGCTTATTACATCGGAAACAATGTCCTGCCCAGTTTTTTGGGTACACACCCGACGTTCATCCACAATCTGCTGTACCCAATAATCCCCTGTGCTGCCGTCTTTGTCTCGCGTCGTGAACCCCTTACTCCGATCATCTCAGCCGCAAAGGTGGCACTCATGGGGATGATGATCGCGAGTCTTATTGTCGCAGTGTTCCAACCACAACTTGCTGTGCAGCCATACACCACAGGCTGGGTGCCGTGGCTTTACATCAGGCTGTGGGGAGTTGGGTCGAACGCCAACAGCATTGGGCCGCTTGCGCTGGTCTACCTGTTGCTTGAATATATGCAGCCCTGGCAGCGTCGCGATTTGCGTTGGTTCGCCGTAAGTGCGGCGACTCTGGTATTTATTCTTGCACAATCAAAAACGGTTTGGGGGGCTGCATTGCTCGCTCTGCCGCTTCTCGCCTGGTACAGACAGAGTCGCTCGACCAAACGGATCGTTACTTCAGGTGTTGTTGCTGGAATATGTGCTCTGATCCTTGTGTCGGGATCTGCAGTCTTCCTGATGGGTTCGTCTTCGTTATGGGAGCAAATAGCATACACGCAGGCAGGCAGCGACATCAGCACGCTTACCGGACGCGGGCGTATCTGGCAGGTGGCGATCGCCGAATGGAAAAGAAATATCCTATTCGGTTACGGGCCTGAGATCTGGGGGGCGAGATTTCGGTGGCAGATCGGCATGCCCTTCGCGTTCAGTGCGCATAATCAGTTTCTACAAAGTCTGAGCGGGGCGGGGGTGGTGGGGGTAATCACACTCGCTGGATATTTGGTTGTCCTCGGTCGTATGGCCTTTCGCGTTGCAGACGCAACACGCGGCGTATCGGTGGTGTTGTTTTTCATCATAGTGATTCGGTGCATGACCGAAACCCCACTCACGCTTGGTACACTGTTCAATGGAGACTTCCTCACTCAACTCTTGCTGTTCCAGTTGGTTCTCCGTAAACCGATCGGCCGGGAGAGCGATATTTCCTGCAAGGTTCCTATAATACTGAGGACCGCATGACCAAACGCGTCACTCCAAGCATCTCAGTCGTTATACCGCTATTTAACAAGGCGGACTTTGTTGAAGAGGCGATTGCGTCGGTGCAAAAACAGTCGCTCCCGGCAGCAGAGATTATCGTTATTGACGACGGTTCTACTGATGGCAGTGCAGCATGTGTCGAAAGGCTGGCAGTACCGCAGCTTCGACTGATTCGGCAGCGAAATGCTGGTGTGGCATCAGCACGCAATTGCGGCATTCAGGAGGCCAAAGGTGATATTGTCGCTTTCCTGGATGCTGATGACCGTTACCTGCCCGGATTTATTGCGGCGATTCATGGGCTTGCAGCGGATTTCCCGCAAGCGGGCCTTCTTGGCACCGCCTATCGTCGCTTCTGGGACGACGGCCGCTTTGCCAGTAACCCTCTGCATAAGTCGATTACGCTCCGGCGCGGCCTTGTGCCGAATTTTTACACCGCATGGTGCCGGTCCGCTTTTACTTCCACCAGTTCGTTGGCCGCTCGTCGGGCGGTTTTTTCTGAGCCATCACAACGTTTTCCGGTCGGGGAAAAGCTGGGAGAGGATCAGGATCTTTGGTTTCGAATTGCAGAAAGGTACCCGGTTGCCTTCGACCCGGCGGTTTGTGCCGAATACCGTATGGGTGTGCCCGCCAGCGCCACGACGTCGTCATCGGTGCAAATTCTGCTTCCCTGTTATATCAGGTTGAGTGAGCGACTTGAGCGTGGTGATGTGCCTGAATTCTTGCAAAGCGGGGCGCGCCGGCTGCTTGCAAGTCATCTGCTCAACGTGGCGAGGGCACGGCTGGTATCTGGCGATATCCGCGGTGCCTGGCAGATGGCCGCCGATTCTCGTGCTGCCGGCAATACTTTCTACCGGTTGCGCACTGGATTTCTGATTGCTGTTGCTGCGATGCGCTGCGGAGGCCTGAAATGAAGGTTTCGCTCGTACTGGCGACGGTCGGTCGAACCGCTGAAGTAGGTCGGTGCCTTCAGTCGCTTGTTACGCAAACTGATGCAATTTTCGAGGTTGTGCTGGTCGACCAGAACCGGGATGATCGACTTCGACCTATTGTTGAAGCGAGTCTGGAAGCAGGTCTTCCACTCCGCCATTTGCGAATGGATAAAGGGAATCTGTCATTGGCTCGCAATCTCGGCATCTTACAATCAACTGGTGAAATCATTGGTTTTCCAGACGATGACTGCTGGTATGAGCCTGACACTATTGCTGAAATCAGGCATTTATTTCTTACCAAAACGGCGCTCCAAGGTGTAATTGCTTGTTGGGTTGAGCAGGCTGTAACTAGAAAAAAAATGATGATTATTGGAAGTTTGTCTCTTAAATCGTGGCGCAAGTATCGGGGGGGCGATGCGAGTTCCATCTCGCTTTTCCTGCGGAAAGATTTGCTTCATCTGTTAGGAGGATTTGATTGCCGTCTCGGGGTGGGGCAATGGTATGGCGCCGCTGAGGAAATCGACTTGGTGCTTCGCTCCCTTTCATTGGGGGCGAGCATGGACTACTGCCCAACGGCTAAAGTTCATCACGCTTTTTTTAATGTCCCTAAAGGGGATAGGCGAACAATTTACCGTAACGCACGGAACCGTGCTCGAGGCACAGGAGCAATATATGCTAAACACCGATTAGGGCTCTGGATAATTTTGCGTGGTCTTGTGGCACCAATAAGCATTCCATTATTTCGAGGGAAGCTGTTAACAGCAGTGTATGGCTTTTTTGTTGCTTTAGGACGAGTTGAGGGATTTTTACGATGGAAATTCAGCGAAGAATGAAAAAGAGAGTGTACTTACTCATCATTGGCTTGCTTCTTTTCACGACCTTTGTGGCAGATGCCAAGCAGGGCATGTTACTACCCACATCAGCTACCCCTCTCAATTATTTTGGCATCATTATCCACCGTCTAGACGCTGGTACTCCGTGGCCGCCATTCGAATTTGGTAGTTGGCGATTATGGGATGCGTATGTCGGATGGCCCTACATAGAACCGTCTCATGGCGAATGGAACTTCAAAAGACTCGACTTATATGTGTCTATAGCAAAACGTAAAGGAATAGAAATTGTTTATCCGCTCGGAATGTGCGCTCCATGGGCTTCAACGCGGCCATTTGAGCCTTCTGGGTATAAGCCGGGCTTTGCATCTGAGCCTTACGATTTGGAACTTTGGCGTATTTATGTGAAGACGATCGCGGAACGCTACAAAGGAGTCATCAAATATTATGAAGTTTGGAATGAGCCGAGTGACAAGAAGTATTTTTCAGGCACTCAGGAAATTCTCGTACAGATGTACAAAATTGCCTATGAAACATTGAAGCAAGTGGACCCTGAGATTAAAGTGATTGGGCCCGGAGTAACAGGTGAAGGACGACACTTGGAATATCTTGATAGCCTACTGGCCAAAGGTGTCAGGCATTATATTGATATTGTTGGTTATCATTTTTATGTGCAAAAAAGTGCCCCTGAAGCAATGATACCTTTAATACAAGAGGTTCGAAGAATAATGAATAAGAACGGCATTGTCGACAAGCCTTTATGGAACACAGAAACAGGCTGGTGGATTGCAAACGGTGATGGAACATCTGATCATCCGATGGTTAGCTCGGCAGGATGGAAGAAACTCGAACTACAGATAGAATCTGGCGCTTATTTGGCTAGAGCTTTCATCATAGGACGCGCTGAAGGACTGGATCGATTTTTTTGGTACTCATGGGACAACTTGTATGGTCTAGGAATGAGAGAACCAACAACTGGGACTGCAAAGCCAATGGTGAAGGCATATGCGCAAGTTGTAATGTGGATGAAAGGGAAAGAAATACGACAAACTAATTCCTTTGGCGGTATTAGGGTGTGTGAGTTGTTAGTTAACAATAAAGTTTTCGGCTGGATAGTCTGGAAGGATCATGACGGTATAGCTTCGTTTGAAATACCGGCAGAATGGCGGGTTTCAAGAGTACAATCACTTTTTGACGAGGTGAGGCCTCTTAATGGAGTTGTTAAAATGGAAATTGGAATAGCTCCTCTTTTGTTCTATTGAAGGTTAAATAATATCTAGACGTTTATTTCATTATAGCCTATAGCATACAATGACAACAAGTAATCAAATTATTCTACGATCGTTGCGACCAGTGATTTTTATATTTGATAGAGTAATGCACTATCATAAAGAGATGTTGCAGCGTCTGGATGATATTCTTCCCGCATATGGGTATGAATTGGTAATTGTATCCGGACGTGAAAAACAAACAACCCGTGGTCGGGTTGCTTTGAATGAGAAAATAGTTCGCCGTCAAATTGAGTTCGATTTAACCGAAATTCCAGTTTTTAGTTTTACGTTTAGGTATCAGCATGGTGTAACTAAGATAGTCAAGAAGCTTCGGCCAGCAGTTGTTATAACAATGTGCCATTCTGGCACATTTTCCGAATGGCAGATACTAAAACTTAAAAACCGTATCAATTTCAAAGTCATAGCGTGGCAATGCGGCTACGAATACAACCCTAGCCGCCTGAAGCGCTGGATTCTAAGCAAGTTTGTTCCTTGTTTTGATCATCATTTGGCATATCATACCAATGCCAAACATTATGCAATTGCACACGGTGCACGGCCCGATCAAGTTACCGTAATGCATAATACCATCAATGAGTCAGCTATTGAATGTTTATCTAAAGAAACGGCACACAGCCTACTGGAACAATGTTACACAAAATTGAAAGGCAAAAAAATTGTTCTCTATGTAGGTGCCGTTCTTGAGGAGAAACGACTTGAAGTTGTTTTCGAGGCACTCGACATTCTAGCGGATCCTGATCTCATGTTTGTCCTGGTGGGAGATGGTCCGCATTTAGATTCAATTCAACAGAAATTCGGACAGCGAGAAGACCTGGTCATCACTGGTCGGGTAGTAGACGGTGTTGGTCCATACTTTGACGCCGCTGACGTTTTCATCTTGCCAGGTACGGGGGGGCTGGCAATTAACGAGGCTATGGCTCACGGTGTAGCGGTAATTTCAGGATATGCTGACGGAAGTGCTGATGATCTGGTTGTGGACGGGAAGAATGGATTTCGCCTGCGGAATGGGAATGCCGATGAGATTGCGACATGCCTTCGCAATATCCTATCTGATCCTGCAGTTTCCAGACAAATGGGCGAAGCAGGATATGAAATGATTAGAGGCAACTTGTCATTCGAATGTTTTATAGATCGGGTAGTTGGCGTTCTTACAGCAAGTACGAATAGAGGAGCGTAGCTCAAGATGATTTGTAACAGGGAGAGTATTAAGGGGATACCGGTTTCAATGGATTCCCCTCAATTTGTCCTCGAAGGAATAGAACGGCGAATCCAAGAGAAAATCCCCGGTGGATATATTTCCATCACCAATACGGAATCGATGTATCACGCTTTGAGGAAACCAGATCATATGGCTTATGTTCAGGAGGCTGATTTCTCACTATGTGATGGAGTCGGGGTAATCGCAGCAGGCTATTTTTGGGGATTGAACATCAAACGCTATAATGGCCCAATTTTACTGCTTGATTGCAGCCGTTATGGCCAATCTCGTGGTTGGAGGCATTTTTTTTATGGTGGCAAAGAAGGGGTTGCAAACCTGATGGCGGAAAGGCTTAGAGAGCAATTTCCACAACTAAATGTCGTTGGTACTTATTGCCCTCCATTCCGTGAACTAACACCGGAAGAAGATGAGGAAATAGTAGAGATGATCAATGCAACTAAACCGGACATAGTCTGGGTTGGGCTTGGACTCTTAAAGCAAGAGGCATGGATTGCCGCTCACCTGAATCGTGTTAACGCGCCTTGGATGGTAGGGGTTGGGGCGGCGTTCGACTATCACTCCGGCGCCGTCCCCTGGGCTCCGGCGTGGATACGAACACTCGGTATGGAATGGCTTTTCCGTCTTGTTATTCAGCCGAAATTACGAGCTAAGCGCTATTGGTGGTCATTGGTCTTTGTTCTCGAAGCCGCTGCCGCAGGATTTATTCGCCCTCTAAAATCTTTTGCAAACAAATAATCATTTTTTGGGATTGGAGGTAGAGATGGTTCGTTTGGCCGTTATTGGCCTTGGCAAGATGGGGCTGTCCCATCACGCCATGATCAACGCACATCCCTTGGTTAAAGTTGTGGCAGTTTGCGACTCAGCAAGCTACGTGCTCGATGTGCTCAACAAATACACCGGAGTGAATACTTATACAGATTACGAAGCGATGTTGCGAGAGGTTGAATTAGATGCCGTAATCATCGCCACACCTTCAAGTTCTCACGCAAGAATGGTCAATAGGGCGCTTGAATGCGGCTTGCACGTATTTTGTGAAAAACCCTTTTGTCTGGACACCAGAGACGGAGAGTCGGCCGCTAAACTTGCGCGAGAGAAAGGCTTGGTGAATCAGGTTGGCTACCACTACCGCTTTGTCGGTGCATTCCAGGAAGTGAAGCGGCTTCTGGATGCCGGTGCAATCGGGGAGGTCACTCACGTTTTGGCGGAAGCCTACGGACCGGTAGTATTGCGACCGAAGGGGTCGACATGGCGCACTCAGCGGCAGGAAGGTGGGGGGTGCTTGTATGATTATGCGGCACACCCGATTAACCTGGTCAACTGGTATTTTGGAATGCCGGTGGGCGTGGGGGGTACGGTGCTGAACAGCATTTTTTCAAAAGAAACAGACGATGAAGTGTTCAGTACCCTCTACTTTGCAAATGGCATGAGCTCACAACTTTCGGTGAACTGGAGTGATGAATCTTATCGAAAGATGAGCACCAAAATAACTATCTGGGGGAAGGGGGGGCGTATTTACGCAGATCGCCAAGAGTGCCAGGCATATTTGCGTGACACAACTAACGTTCCATCTGGCTACCAGCAAGGGTGGAATGTTCGCTATACAACAGATTTAACTGATCCGGTCTGGTTCTATATCCGCGGCGAAGAGTATTCAGCCCAACTGGATTACTTCGTGCGATGCATTGAAGAAAAAAGAGCGGAGAACGTGAATTCCTTTGTGGATGCGGTGGCAACAGACAAGGTGATTTCCATGATGATCGCCGATGCTGAGAAAGGCGCGGCGGTTACGTCAGATGATGCTTTGCCTGCGGCAGCGAAACGCAAGAAGCGTTTTCTTTTCGGCTGAAAGGACGAGAAACTGGAGAAGTGAGCAGGAAGAAGTGCGAAGAAATATGGACCCTGAGGAGGGGCTTTTCAATGGATCGTTTGCTGTTTGGTGACAATCAGTTTTTCGGCGTTAACCATATGTCAGAGGAAAAAGCGCGAACTCAAGCAATGCGTTTTCAGGATACTCAGTCAATCATTGACGTTCTGGATACAGCTTATGACGAGGGCGTTAGAACCTTCATGTGTACGACTCACGACCGGATCGCATTGATATGTGATCATATGCGGAATAATCCTGAACGATACAAAGATTTCTTGTTTTATCCATGCATGCCCTATGCGCATAAGTATGCCAATGCAATGACGGATCATGGCATGCTCGGAGCAATCAAGCGCTTCCTTCCGGACGAGGGTTTGCTCGATACCGCGTTAAGGGGGGGGATGTCCCTTGCCAAAAAGGACATTGAGGGGATAACCACCTTGTTGGTGGATGCAGAAATGAAAATGTTCAAGGGGCTGAAGACCCCAGTCATTTTTCTCCAGAACGTAGTCGTAGACCTGCTGCTAGGCCTAAATTTCAAGGAAGCGTTCCGAATCTTCGCCAACCACGTGAAGGCCCGTTACAATGCCGAGCCAGGATTTATCACCATGAACATGCCCAGATTGCTTGATGTGCTGGAGGAATTGGGAATAGAAAATCCTATCGTTTGCTCGAACATTAACAAGATCGGTTTCCGCATGTGCGGAGGTTTCGATGCTTATGAACGCTCTCTGAAAGAAAAGAAATTCCGAGCCATAGCAATGTCTGTATTTGCATCTGGAGCTATCTCAGCGGATGAAGCCATTGAATGGATCTGTCAGCAGCCAAACATCGAGTCCATCGTATTTGGCGCTTCGAGCAGGGGAAACATTTTCAATACCAAGCAGCTCGTGGATAAGTATTGGAATTAGTTAGCTGAATTGAATGCTGAAATTGACAAATGTACGGTAGATTTTTTTCACAAAGGTAATAAGTTCTGATGCTAAGAGTTCTCTCCGTTTTCGGCACCCGCCCCGAAGCTATCAAAATGGCACCTGTGGTAAAGGAGTTGGAGAAGCGTCCGGAGGCATTCAAAAGCGTCGTCTGCGTGACCGCCCAGCATCGCCAGATGCTCGATCAGGTGCTCAACCTGTTTGACATAAAACCGGACTACGACCTGGACATCATGCGCCCTGGCCAGGATCTCTTCGACATCACCTGCAACGTCCTGCAGGGACTGAAGCAGGTACTTGAAAAAGAGCGCCCTGATATCGTGCTGGTCCATGGCGACACCTCCACCACCATGGCCGCGTCCATTGCCGCCTACTACTGCCGGATCAGGGTCGGGCACGTGGAGGCGGGGCTCCGTACTCACAACAAGTTTTCTCCATTTCCTGAGGAGATTAACCGTCGTGTAACCGGAGCATTGACAGATCTGCACTTTGCCCCGACCGAGGCGTCTCGCAGGAATCTTCTGAGAGAGGGTGTCGCGGATGAAACCATTTCCGTGACCGGAAACACCGTGGTGGACGCACTTCTGGCTGTTGCTGACCAAGTTAATACCAATTCCGCTATTTCTACCCAGTTCGCATCAGACTTCTCGTTCCTCGATCATCGCAAAAGACTCATACTCGTCACAGGACACCGCCGCGAAAACTTCGGGGCTGGTTTTGAGAATATCTGCTATGCCCTTGCCGACGTTGCCAGGAGTAACGCGGACGTCGAGATTCTTTATCCGGTTCATCTCAATCCCAATGTGCAGGAACCGGTACGACGGATTCTCGGTAACGGGAAGATCAGTAACGTCCACCTGATTGAGCCTGTCGACTACCTCCCCTTTGTCTATCTCATGAACCGTTCTCATTTGATCATCACCGATTCAGGCGGCGTCCAGGAAGAGGCCCCCTCGCTCGGGAAGCCCGTTCTCGTCATGCGTGACACAACGGAGAGACCGGAAGCCGTAGAGGCCGGCACCGTCAAGCTGGTGGGAACGGACAGGGCGGCGATCGTTAAGGAGACAAATGTTCTTCTGGATGATGCTATGGCCTATGAAGCGATGTCGAAAGCGCACAATCCCTACGGCGACGGCAATGCTGCCGCCAGGATATGCGAGGCTCTGATGATGGCTAGCTGCTAGCGGCTGGCTGCTGTTTTGAATTCATGTACTCATGGAGGGCTTAACGTGAACAAGCAGAGGCAAAAGATCGTTGTTGTCGGTCTCGGATATATCGGGCTTCCCACCGCATCCATGCTGGCTACCAAAGGGCACCAGGTGCTGGGAGTCGACGTCAATGAAGCCGCGGTCAATACCATCAACGAGGGAAACATCCATATTGTCGAGCCGGACCTGGATATCCTCGTCCGTTCGGCGGTGAACAGCGGAAATCTGAAAGCATCCCTCACCCCTGAGGAGTCTGACACGTTCATTCTGGCTGTGCCGACACCGTTCATGGCGGTTGATGGTAATCCAAAGGCACCGGATATCAGCTATGTGGAAGCAGCAACCCGGGCTATTGCCCCGTTCCTCAAAGCCGGCAATCTGATTATTCTCGAATCCACCTCGCCTGTTGGCACAACAGAAAGAATCGGCGCAATCGTAGCAGAACACCGTCCAGACCTCACGACCAGCAGCCAGCCACTAGCTGCCAGCAGCCAGATTTTCATCGCCCACTGCCCCGAGCGGGTGCTCCCCGGCCACATCATCCGCGAACTGGTGGACAACGACCGGATCATCGGCGGGATTGACAAGGCTTCGGCGGAGAAAGCGCGAGAGCTGTACAAGACTTTCTGCAACGGCAACATTTTCCTGACCGACAGCAGGACCGCGGAAATGGCCAAGCTGGTGGAAAACTCGTTCCGCGACGTGAACATAGCCTACGCCAACGAGTTGTCGATAATCTGTGATCGGCTGGGAATCAACGTCTGGGAGTTGATCGAACTGGCGAACAAACACCCCCGCGTCAATATTCTGCAGCCAGGTCCCGGCGTGGGCGGACACTGCATAGCCGTCGATCCATGGTTCATCGTTGCCGCGGCGCCGCAGGAGGCCCGCCTGATCCGTGCTGCCCGTGAAGTGAATGACCATAAGCCGCACTGGGTGCTGAACAGGGTGCGGGCGCGGGCAGAACGCTTCAAAAATCCGGTCATAGGCTGTTTGGGTCTCGCCTTCAAGGCGAACATCGACGATCTGCGTGAGTCTCCGGCAATGGAGATAACCCGCGAGTTGATTGCTTCAGAACTGGGGCAGGTCATGGCCTGTGAGCCGAATGTGGTCAACGGTTTTGACGAATTCCCCCTCTACGATCTGTCTTCTGTGCTGAAGGAAGCCGATATCCTTCTGGTACTGGTGGATCATGATGAGTTCAAGGAGATTGACCGGGAGTTGCTGAAAGAAAAGGTGCTGATTGATACAAGGGGGGTGTGGAGGTAGTTCTGGAGTCCGCGTAATTCGCCGAGCAGACGCTGAAAGTGTATGAGAAGGCGGTGAAGGGGGTTTGAGTTTTGAGTTTTGAGTTACAAGCTCAGAACTCGGATCGGTTTTGCCGGGTTTTGCGGGTATTTGAAAGAGTACACACATGGCATATTTTCTGTTTATCGACGAGAGCGGGCAGGACCATAAGGATTCTCCCTATGAGGTGTTGACTGGCATCGCCATTAAGGATTCAACACTGTGGAACTTGATCCGGGCGATTCAGGAAGCCGAAATCCGACATTTCGGCATACGTTACAGCCAGGGCACAAGGGAGCTGAAGGGGAAGAAGCTCCTCAAGAAAAAGGCATTCGCCCATGCCGCCATGTTACCGCCGATTCCAGGTGAGGAAAGAACTCTGTTGGCAAAGAGCTGTCTGGAAAACGGACCCGCTGCTGGAAAGCGGGAGATGGCGGCCCTGGCCCAGGCAAAGCTTGCCTATGTGAAGGAAGTGTTCGAGATATGCGCCCGCCATGAATGCCGGGTCTTCGCCAGTATCGTTGCAGATAAGGAGCATTGCGACCATAACGCTGAGTATCTGAGGAAAGATTATTCGTATCTTTTTGAACGTTTCTTCTATTTTCTGGAGGATGTGGATTCATCAGCTTCTGGAATCGTCGTCTTTGATGAGTTGGAGAAAAGCAAGAGCCATATCCTGCTAGGACAGATGGACAGGTATTTCAAGCTGACGGCGAAGGGACGCAGAAGAGCGGAACAGATTATCCCGGAACCCTTTTTCGTCCATAGCGATCTGACCACGGGAATCCAGGTGGCTGATCTGGCCGCCTACATAATCTCATGGGGCTTTCGGACGAAGAACCTTACAGAACCGAGACGAGAGGAATTGGGTGTGTTTGTGGACACCATCAGCCGGCTCAGGCACCAGGCGGAACGGAGCGTGGAAGGTATAAAGGGTTTCAAGATCCGGAGCTTCGGGGTGATCAAAGATTTACGAAGCGGGAAGCAGGCCGGAAGAGGCTAGGTGGAAAAGCAAAAAGGCAATGCAATGCCGAAGCATCACAAAGCCTCCATAACAAATACTACTGATCTGCCCTGAATTGTCAAACATATTTTGGGAGACGGTCTTGTGGGAACCATCGCCGAGCAGACGCCAACTTAGCACACCTATCCTGTCGAATTTGCGAATATATCACGCGACGGATCTTAAGGGGACATCTACCTGTTCTCTTTCGAAGGCGGGGCAACCCGCCTCTTTTGACTTAATAATGTTTATCGCTTGACAAAACTTATTGATGTCGCTTCTTTTGAGCCCGTCAGATTGTGCCTGACTCCGCGCCTTTGCGATTAATGCGTCCAACTCGGGCAGAGACGGTGGCACAATAGGAATGGTTGATCGAGTGGAACACAAGTGGTACACTTTGTTCGGGGAGGAATGACCATGCCAGCAAAAAACCCGAGAATTAACGTTGTCCTTGAAAAGCCCCTGTACAACGCGATCCAGGACCTTGCCGAAGACGAAGGCGTTTCCATGTCGATGCTGATGCGGGACCTTGTCAAGGAAGCCCTTGAGCTCCGGGAGGACAGAGCGTTGGCGGCTTTTGCGACGGAACGGGAGAAAGATTTCGACCGCCGCAAGGGTCTCAGCCACAAAGACGTCTGGGGATAGCATGCCTTTTTCGGTCATCTATCATCCAGATGTGAAAGAGCACGATATTGCGAAGCTCAATGCCGATGTCCGGGACAGGATCAGGAAGGCGATCGAGACCCGCCTCATGATCGCCCCCCATGAGTATGGCGAGCCCCTGCGGAAAACCCTCAGGGGATACTGGAAAATGCGGGTCGGCGATTACCGGGTTGTTTTCAGGGTTGACGGAGAGGAAATCCTCATCCTCGGTATCTGCCACCGCAAGGAAGTCTATCCGATGATGGAAAAACGGCACTGAGGGAGGGGTCCTCTTCTTTGATCGCGGAGGATACTATCCCGGCCGGCGGTCCCTCGAAAGGCTGGGGTTCGTTGCTGCCGTAGGTTTCCGGGGAGGGGCCGATTCGGGCCGTCTTCTGGAGAGTCTGGTTGCCATCGAACTGGCCCGGCGGGGGCGGGAGTTTTATACCTACAAGGAACCGGGCGGCAGGGAAGTGGATTTTGTCGTCAGGGATGGTGGCGTGACCACCGATCTGATCCAGGTCTGTTATGACATGACCGATCCGAAGACCAGGAAGCGCGAGTTGACCGCTCTGCTGCGTGCCGCTGAGGAACTGGCCTGCGAAAATCTGTTTGTGCTTACCTGGGAGGAAGAGGGCGACACCGTCGTTCAGGGAAAAGCCGTCAGGTTATTGCCGGCGTGGAAGTGGTTGACAGCACCACAGAGGCATAACCCCACCCCCGCCTCCCCTTAAAATTTCACCCCCTCTTGGGTTAAGAGGGGGCCGGGGGGGAGTTACGATCCCCTTAATCCAAGGGGGGGAGTGACAGGAGTACACCATGCTCAAGGAACAGAACAGATTCATCCATAAGATCGCCATCTGTCTTGACGCAATCATCATCGGCATCTCTTATCTGATCGCCACCAACGTTGTGCGCGTTGAAGAGTCCGACGGGCTGTACACCGTGCCGTCCTTCGACGACTACCTCCCGTTCCTGGCCCTGCTCATCCCGCTCTGGATCATTGTCCTCAAGTGGTTCGGGGTCTACGGCTCGATGCGGGAGAAGAGCATCTGGCAGGTCTTCTGGACCATCTTCGAGGCGTCGCTGGTCGCCACCCTGGTTTTCTCCGCCGCGGCGTTTTTCCTTGAGCTCGACATCCTGAGGCGGACCTTCGTCATGGCGTTTTTCGGAGCGGCGGTGCTCCTCCTGGCGGCGGAGAAGTTTCTGGTGCTCCAGTTCCTGCGGAGCGCCCGGCGCAAGGGGCTCAACTTCCGGGTGGTGCTCATCGTCGGCTCGGGGCCACGGGCCCGGGAGTTCGCCGAAGTGATCGAGTCCCACCCCGAGTGGGGGCAGAAGATCCTCGGCTTCATCGACGAGGAAGAGATGCGCGGCATGGCCGTGGGGAAGGGGAAGGTGATCGGCACCTTCGACGACATGCCCCGCATCCTGGAGGAGCACGTGGTGGACGAGGTGCTCTTCCTCATGCCGCGCAAGTGGCTGTCGCGGCTGGAGGAGTACGTGCGGGTCTGCGAGAAGATCGGGGTGAAGGCGACCATCGCGGTCGATTTCTTCGATACCGCCATCGCCAAGCCGGTGGTGAAGGAGGTGGAGGGGTGGCCGCTCCTCACCTTCGATACGACCCCCCAGGATTTCTTCTCCCTGTCGCTCAAGCGGGTCCTCGACGTCATGGGGTCGGCCGCGGGGCTCATCGTCCTCTCCCCCCTCTTTCTTCTCATCGCGCTGGCGATCAAGCTCGCCTCGCCCGGGCCGGTCTTCTTCAGCCAGGTCCGGAGCGGCCTGCGGGGAAGACCGTTCCGGATCCTCAAGTTCCGGACGATGATCGTGAACGCCGAGGCGAAGCTGAAGGAGCTGCAACGGTTGAACGAGCTGGAGGGGCCGGTCTTCAAGATCCGCAACGACCCGCGGATCACCTGGATCGGGCGGCTGCTGCGCAAGACGAGCCTCGACGAGCTGCCGCAGCTGATCAACGTCCTGAAGGGAGACATGTCGCTCGTGGGGCCGCGGCCGCCGCTCCCCTCCGAGGTGGAGCGCTACGAGCGGTGGCAGCGCCGGCGCCTCAGCATGCGCCCGGGGATCACCTGCATCCACGAGGTGGTGGCCCGCAACAACAAGGATTTCAACGTCTGGATGAAGATGGATCTGGAGTATATCGACAACTGGCACTTCGGCCTCGATCTCAAGCTCATCGCCCGGACCGTGCTGGCGGTGGTGAAGGGGACGGGATGTTGAGGCTAGGGATTCGGGACTCGGGACTCGGGATTTAAACTCAAAACCCAAAACGCAAAACTTACAATCTCATGAAATTCCCTTCAAAAACAATCTTTCTGTTGACCTTGGTAACGGTGGCGGTTCCGGCTCGGGCCGCCTTCCTCGGCGATACCCTGAAGCCGTTTGCGTCGGTGACGGAGATGTACGACAGCAACATCTTCCGGGTGCGGGACCGGGCAGAGCTGAAGAGTCTGGTCGGCGAGGAGCGGCTTGGCGATTTCATCACCGTGGCGAGCATCGGGACCGGGGTCCGGTACCGGCTGAGCCGGCAGGAGCTGGATCTGCTGGTGCGGCGCGATTTCAT
The DNA here is from genome assembly GCF_027327745.1 of Geobacter sp. Lineage (GTDB taxonomy): Bacteria > Desulfobacterota > Desulfuromonadia > Geobacterales > Geobacteraceae > Geobacter. The sequence continues at coordinate 181,512 of NZ_DAHVYG010000033.1, read as the reverse complement.
CCGCTACGGCAACTATTCGGACCAGGATGTGGACCGGGACGAGGCCAATGGCGCCGTGACGCTGGCGCTGCTGGATGCGCTGCGGGTCAGGATCGACGGGTCGTACGCGAAGACCCCCGAGGCGCGGACCGACTACCGGAGCGCCGCGGTGAACAGGCGCCGGGAGATGGCGGCGGGGGTTTCTGTGGGATACGTGATGACCTCGGGGCTCGGCTTCGAGGCGGCGTACCGGCGTCTGACCGTGGATTACTCGCTTCCCCAGTACCGCACGAGCGAGTACTACATCGACCGCTATGCCGGTACGGTCTCGTACCGGATTTCGCCCGAGGCGCGGCTCTATGCCACCTACCAGCGGGACGAGAGGGAGTACGACCAGGCTCTCGTCCTCGGCCCGACGGCCGTGAACAACAGCAACAGCGCCGATTCGATCCGGGTGGGACTGGACAAGACCTTCAGTCCGCGGACGGCGGTTTCCTGCTACGTCGGCTACCTCAACCGCCGCCACAAGGCGTCGTCGGCCCGGGACTTCAGCGGCGTGATCGGGAAGGTGGCGGCATCCTACGCCCTCACCGCGAAGCTCGGGTTCCTCCTGAACTGGGAGCGCCAGCTCTACGAGGAGACCTACGCCGACCGGATCTACAGCGTTACCGACACCATCGGCGCCGGCTTTGCCTATCAGTTCACCCCGAAGGTGAAGGGGACGGTCTTCGACCGTCTGTCGTGGAAGGATTTCCGGGATGTTCCCGGTTCCGGCGTGGCGCCGCGGAGCGACTTCACCCAGGAGCTGAACGCCGGCGTGGAGTGGACGCCCCTTACCCGGCTTACCGTCTCGGCCGGCTATCAGTATGCCCGGCGGAGCTCCGACGATCCCTCGTTCGACTACAGCGACCATGTGGCGACGGCGACGGTGGCGTATCGTTTCTAGTTCAACCGCGCGAGGAGGTTCGAAAATGAGCACAGCCCTGTTAATTATCGACATTCAGAACGACTATTTCCCCGGCGGCAAGATGGAACTGGTTGGCAGTATCCAGGCAGCATCCGCGGCGGGAAGGCTGCTTGCGGCATTCCGGCGGGAACGGTGGCCGGTGTTCCACATTCAGCACATCGCCAACCGGCCGGGAGCGACCTTTTTTCTGCCCGGCACCACGGGAGCCGAGATTCATGAGCGAGTACGCCCGCTGCCTGCGGAACCCGTCGTCGTCAAGCACTATCCAAACAGCTTCCGGGAGACGGACCTCCTGGAACGCCTCAGGTCAGGGGGGATCACAAGCCTCCTTGTCTGCGGCATGATGAGCCACATGTGCGTGGACGCCACCGTGAGGGGGGCCTTCGACCTGGGCTTCACCTGTATCCTGGCCCACGACGCCTGCGCCACCAGAGAACTCGCCTTCAACGGGGTCACGGTCCCCGCTCCCCAGGTCCACGCCTCGTACATGGCGGCGCTGGGAGCGGTCTACGCCCAAGTGAAGGGGGTCGATGAGGTTTTGGATAACATTGCGGCCAACCTGTGACGGCGTGGAGGAGATCCCAAGGCCGGGCTTGAGATGTGATTGAAAACAAATGCAGGTGAAGACAACAAAAAACGGGAGGTCTCCGGCGTTCACTTGAGCAAGACCATCCGCTACTCTAACCTCTTCGACCTGGAACTGCGAAGAGGATTGAGTTACGGGAGGTTTGTTCAAAAGAAAACGAGTTGAAAATATTTCTTATATACAATAACGAAGAAATATATTAAATAGACATTAAAGTTAAAATATCGGCATCAGGCAATAATTCGAGGCTGTTTATGTTCAGGCTCATCACATCAGCCCAATCCCTGGGCGCTATTCTCAGGGATGAGAGAAAAAAACAGGGGTTAACCCAGGTCGCCCTGGGGAAAATGACAGGGGTGAACCAGACCACCATTTCCATGATCGAGAAGGGTAAGCCGTCGGTGCAGTTGCAGACGGTTCTTCTTCTCTTTGCGGCCCTCAATCTGAATATCCTGGTCGGCCCACGGGAGCAGGGGCAACCGGCAGAGGATAGGTGGTAATCGTGGCAAGGCCCAGAACCCGCATCCCTCTCATTGTTTACATCAACGGCGAGAAGGTCGGTACTCTCTCCTTTTCATCAACGGGCAAAATACAGCTTGCCTATGCCCCTTCCTGGCTCGAATCTGAAAACAGCCGGCCTCTGTCCCTGTCGCTCCCTCTCAGCTACCACCCTCTGCACGGCACAGCGGTTGAGCATTTCTTCGACAACCTGCTACCGGACAATGACGCCATACGAAAGCGGATTCAGACAAGGTTCGGCGCTGCCAGCGACCGATGCTTCGACCTGTTGTGGCACATCGGGCGGGATTGTGTCGGCGCTGTCCAACTCCTGCCGGAAACTGAAGAGCCGCCCGGTATCATGACCATAACGGCGGAGCCGCTTACTGATGCCGAGATCGCCGAGACCCTCAGAAACTATCAAACAATGCCGCTGGGGATGCAAAGAAGCTCCGATTTCCGCATCTCGATTGCCGGTGCCCAGGAAAAAACCGCTCTTCTGCTGCACGGTGATCGCTGGTGCCGACCACACGGTGTTACGCCGACAACCCATATCTTCAAGCTGCCGATTGGGCAGACACCCCGGATCGATCTCTCCGACAGCGTCGAAAACGAATGGCTGTGTCACCGTATCCTGATGGAATACGGCATGCCGGTAGCAAACGCCGAAATCCGCACCTTCGAGGATGTCAAGACCCTCGTGGTGGAGCGGTTTGACCGCCGGATGTCAAAGGACGGCACCTGGATCATCCGCCTGCCGATGGAGGATATGTGCCAGGCCCTGGGAGTCCCGCCGGTGTTCAAGTATGAAGAGGATGGCGGACCGGGCATCCGCAGGATCATGGATCTGCTGCTCGGCTCCGAGAATGCCGCAGCTGACCGGCGTCTGTTCATGAAAGCGCAGCTCCTGTTCTGGCTGCTGGGGGCCATTGACGGCCATGGGAAGAATTTCAGCATCTACCTGCTGCCGCGTGGTGCCTATCGCATGACGCCGCTCTATGACGTCATGTCCGCCTGGCCCCTCGTGGCGAGAAAAGAACTCCACACGAAGCAGATGAAAATGGCCATGTCCGCGGACGGGAAAAACAAGCACTATTACTGGGGTGAAATCCAGAAGCGTCACTGGGAGAGTATGGCCCGCAAGGTCCGTTTCCCTGAGGAAGAGTTGGCCGGCATTACCAGGGAACTGCTTGATCCGATGGATGACATCATCAACCGTGTCGCATCGTCTCTGCCGGCCGGTTTCCCGGCTGCGGTCGCCGAACAGGTATTCATCGGCATGCGGGCTGCGAAATCGAAGCTTGTGTAGGTACCTTCAGGCTTGACTAATACGTACGGGAATCGTTTGTGATGCGTGGTTTTTGGGACTGGATTGTTCAGGTGGTAGCGTTGTAACTAACTTAAATTGCAATAAAAAAACCGACCAAGTTTCTCGACTTGGCCGGTCGTGTTTTCTGGTGGGCGATGTAGGGTTCGAACCTACGACCCCTGCCGTGTGAAGGCAGTGCTCTCCCGCTGAGCTAATCGCCCGCAATGTGGAGACTCTAAATATCAAAAGCGGCTGGTTGTGTCAAGCATTCATTTGTCACAGGCGATGGGGGATGCGGCAAGTGGGTATTTAAGTAGCAATAAACAACGTTATAAATCCGTGAATACGGCTTGACAGCCTGTCGGATCAGTTGTTATAGTCCCGGCACAATTTTTACCGAGGCTAAAACGAGAGCCGGTTTGGCAACCGGATCAAAGAGCTGTTCGATCCGGGTTGTACCGGGTATCATGTTTATAGAAATGTGTATGCCGCCACATCGTTGGGAACGGCAGGGTTGCGGGGAGACGAGATGAAGCTCGATCAGGGACTCATCCAGGTGTACACGGGGAACGGGAAGGGCAAGACCACTGCGGCCCTGGGTCTTGCCTTCCGGGCGGTGGGGCGCGGCCTCAAGGTCGTCATGATCCAGTTCATGAAGGGGGGCGGCCCTTACGGGGAGCACGCCGCAGCGGCCCGCCTCGCGCCCGATCTGACGATTATCCAGACCGGGCGCCCCGGCTGGGTCAACCGGGAGAATCCCGACCCGGAGGATGTCCGGCTTGCGCGCGCCGCCCTCGATACGGCCCGCGAGACGATGTCGAGCGGCGGGTACGACCTCGTCATTCTGGATGAAGTGAACGGAGCGGTTTCGTTCGGCCTGTTGACCGTCGAGGAGGTCCTGGAGTTCATGGCCGCCAAGCCTGCGCAGGTCGAGCTGGTCCTTACCGGACGCAACGTGGACGAGCGGGTGATCGCTGCGGCGGACCTGGTGACCGAAATGCGCGAAATCAAACACTATTATCGGGCCGGGGTGCCGGCACGGGTTGGAATAGAGAAGTGAACACGAGCCAAGGAGAGTGCCATGACTGAAAGAACGCTGCGTATTCTCGTCGGGAAGCCGGGTCTGGACGGCCACGACCGTGGGGCCAAGATCATCGCCCGGGCCTTCCGTGACGCCGGTTTCGAAGTTGTCTACACGGGGCTCCACCAGACCCCGGAGCAGATCGTTTCGGCAGCCATCCAGGAGGATGTGGATGCGGTGGGGCTTTCGATCCTCTCCGGTGCCCACAATTCGCTCCTGCCGAGGGTTTGCGAGCTCCTCAGGGAGAAGTCGGCGGACGACATCGTCGTGTTCGGCGGCGGCGTGATTCCCGAGGACGATATCCCCGGGCTCAAGGCCGCCGGGATCAAGGAGGTTTTTACGCCGGGGACCTCCACCGAGCATATCGTCGGGTGGATTCGCGAGCACGTGACACCGAGGGGGTAGCGGTGTGCGGCCGGGAGGCCCTGCAGAACGACGGTCCGGTAGTGGCGAAGCTCCAAATCTCTTGAAGGAACCCGAGCATGTCTTTGGCAGACAGAATACTTGATGGCGATATCCGTGCCGCCGCACGCCTCATGAGGGATCTCGACGACGGCTTTCGAAGCGCCGCCGATGAGATGAAAAAGCTCTACCCCCTGACGGGGAGGGCTTTCATTCTCGGGATCACCGGACCTCCGGGGGCCGGAAAGTCGACCCTCGTGGACCAGCTCACCGCCGCGTACCGCCAGCGGGACAAGCGCGTGGGGGTGGTGGCGATCGATCCGACCAGCCCTTTTACCGGCGGGGCGATCCTGGGGGACCGGATCAGGATGAACCGCCATGCCGACGACCCGGATGTGTTCATCAGGAGCCTTGCCACCCGCGGTCACATGGGAGGGCTTTCCCGCTCCACCGGCGATGTGGTGAACGTCATGGACGCCATGGGGATGGATGTCGTGATCATCGAGACGGTGGGGGTGGGACAGGACGAAATCGACATCGTCAGGATGGCCCATACGACGGTGGTAGTGTCGGTGCCGGGGCTCGGCGACGATATCCAGGCGATCAAGGCGGGTGTCCTGGAGATCGGCGATGTTTTTGTCGTGAACAAGGCAGACCGGGACGGGGCGGACCGTACCGCACGGGAGCTTTCCGTCATGCTGGAGATGAAACAGACCAAACCGGACGACTGGCAGCCGAAGGTGCTGCTGACCGAGGCAAGTCGTAACCGCGGCATCGAGGAGATGGTGGTGGAGATCGAGAATCACCGCCGGTATCTCGTCGACTCGGGGGCTTTTGAGCGGATCTGCGAGGAGCGAAGCGTGCGGCACTTCATGGATCTCCTCAAGGAAAGGCTTTTTGCCGAGGTCTATGGCCACATTCGGGTGAACGGGCGGTTCAGGGAGATCGTCGAGGAGATGACGTCGCGCCGGACCGATCCCTACAGTGCCGTGGAGCGCATCATCGCCGAGCGGTTCGGGGAGGGACGTACTTCCATCTCTTGACCGCGGTAGACAAAAGTGCTACGGTGCGGGCATATTTTTTTAATGGGGCTTTCGCCCCATTCTTTTTTTGCCACAGGACAGAACCCATGATCCGCAGTTTGGCGCCTTTCATTGCCCTCATCGTTTTTTCCGCCATCGTTGTCAATGAACCGACCTCCATCTCGGTGCCGGGAGCCTCTCCCGCCGACAGGGCCAGGGAAGACCTCACACGCATCGACTACCCGAGCCAGCGCAACGTCAGATGGTCTCCGCATTTCATCAGGCCCGACGAAACCCTCGAATCGCTCTTCGGGCCCGACTGGGTGACCGTGGCCCGCTTCAACCGGATCGACCGGCGGCATACCTATCCCGGCATGACCCTCAAGGTGCCGGACGACCTGACGGCTGCCAGCGATTACACGCCGCTTCCCCGGGAGTACGAGCCCGCGAAGCATTACGAGAAGTACATCCTCATCAGCCTGACCGAACAGTGGATCGGAGCTTATGAGAACGGGAAGCTCAGGTTCTCCATGCCGGCGGCCACCGGCGGCGTGGGACACGAAACCCCCACCGGCCTCTTCCGGATCGATGCCCGCCACCGGACCCACACGTCGTCGCTCTACAAGACCGAAGACCAGACCGCCCAGTACCCGATGGACTTCGCGATGCGTTTCCATGTGGGGCAGGACAATGTGGCCTACTGGATGCACGCGCGGGACCTCCCGGGGCGTCCCGCCTCCCACGGCTGCGTGGGGCTCTTCGACGAGCCGATGCAGAAGCGGATGTACGGCATTCCGGAAAAACCGGTGCTGCAGGACGCGAAAAAGCTCTACGACTGGGCCGTGGGGGAGGACGAATACGAGGACGACACCGGTGATCTGGAGCTGCTGGAAGATGGACCGGTGGTGGAGGTGGTCGGCTCCAATCCGGTATATCTCTCCGAACCGCTCAAGCCCCTCATTGCATCCCGCTAGCGGCGAAAATCCCGCTTGCACTTTACTTTTGCCGCTCCTGCGGCACACTCTCTCCCATGGATGTCATCACCACCCACGTGAACGCCGACTTCGACTGCCTCGGCGCTATGGTTGCGGCGAAGCGGCTCTACCCCGATGCCCTCATGGTCTTTTCCGGCTCCCAGGAGAAGAGCATGAGGGATTTCTTCCTCAAGTCCCCCGGTTACGTTCCCTCCCTCACCCGGTTGAAGGAGGTGGATTTCGAGCAGATCACCCGTCTCATCCTTGTCGATTGCCAGCACTCATCCCGCATCGGCCGCTTTGCCGAGTTGCTGGGTCGTGCCGGCGTCGAGGTCCATATCTACGACCACCACCCCGGCGCCTCGGGGGACATCAGGCCGAGCGGCGGCGCGATCCGCGACTGCGGATCCTCCACCTCCATCCTGGCGCTGATTCTGAAGGAGAGGGGGGCCGAAGTGACGCCGGTCGAGGCGACGCTCATGATGCTCGGCATCTACGAGGATACCGGCAACCTCACCTTTCCCTCCACAACGACCGATGACTATGCCGCCGCGGCCTGGCTCCTGGAGCAGGGGGCGAACCTGAACATCGTTGCCGATTTCGTCACCCAGGAACTGACCGCCGAGCAGGTTTCGCTGCTCAACGACCTGATCAAGTCGCTGCGGACCGTCAGCGTGAACGGCGTGGATGTCGCCATTGCCCACGCGTCTCTCGACTACTACGTGGGGGACATTGCCGTGCTGGCCCACATGATGCGCGACATGGAGAACCTTGAGGCGCTCTTTGTGGTGGTGGGGATGGGAGAGCGGGTCTACATCGTGGCCCGCAGCCGCATCTCCGAGGTGGATGTGGGTGCGATCCTGCGGGAATTCGGTGGTGGAGGCCATGCCACCGCGGCTGCGGCGACGGTACGGGGGGAGACCGTGATCCAGGTGCTGGGGCGACTGAACCGTCTTCTCCCGGAGCGGGTGAACCCCAAGCGGACCGCCGCCGATCTGATGTCGTCCCCGGTGATGACCATGCCGGTCGGCACCACGCTCGCCGAGGCGCGGGAATACCTCACCCGGTACAACGTGAACGCCATGCCGGTCATGGACGGCGAACGGATGGAGGGGATCATCTCCCGCCGGATCGTGGAAAAGGCCCTCTACCACGGACTGGGCGATTTGTCGGTCAGCGAATACATGCACACGGAGTATCTGCGTGCCGAGCCCTCCACGCCGATCGCAGCGCTGCAGGAGTACATCGTCGTGCAGCACCGGCGGCTCGTCCCGGTCTTCGAGAAGGAGCGTCTCGTCGGCGTCATAACCCGCACCGATCTGCTGCGCTATATGTATGCCGGGGTGCAGCGAACCGCCGAGGCGGTCTATGACCTGGCCCGGGAGAATCCCCCCGTGCGCCGGCGCGAGGTGCTGCACCTGATGAACAAAGGGCTCCCGGCGCGGGTGCTGTCCCTTTTGCGGGATCTCGGCAGGGTGGGGGACGAGCTGGAGCTCCCCCTCTATGCCGTCGGCGGCTTCGTGCGGGATCTCCTCCTCGGCAACAAGAACGACGACATCGACGTTTCGGTGGAGGGGGACGGGATCCTCTTTGCCGAGACCTTCGCGTCCCGCATGGGCTGCCGGGTGAAGAGCCACGATAAATTCGGCACCGCCGTCATCGTCCTTCCCGACGGGTTCAAGGTGGATGTGGCGAGCACGAGGCTCGAGTATTACGCCACGCCGGGCGCTCTTCCGACGGTGGAGCGCTCCTCGCTCAAGATGGACCTCTACCGGCGGGACTTCACCATCAACACCCTCGCCATCCGGCTGAACGGCGTCGATTTCGGGCTGCTCCTCGACTACTTCGGCGCCTACCGTGATCTTCAAGAGAAGTCGATACGGGTCCTGCACAACCTCTCCTTTGTGGAGGATCCGACGCGCGTTTTTCGGGCGATCCGCTTCGAACAGCGCCTCGGTTTCCAGATCTCCCGTCATACCGAAAATCTCGTCAAGAACGCCGTCAAGATGGGGTTTCTGGAGAAACTCGGCGGGAAGAGGCTGTTAAACGAACTGGTGGCGATCCTGAGGGAACGGGAGCCGGTCCGGGCGATCCTCCGGATGTCGGGACTGGGGCTCCTGAGGTTCATCCATCCCGACATCGCCCTCGGGGAAGATAACCTGCGGATCCTCGACGAGGTGAAGAAGGTGATCTCCTGGTTCGATCTTCTCTACCTCGGCGAGACTATCGAGACCTGGGTGGTCTACTTCCTGGCCCTCACCTCTTCCCTTTCCGGCGACTCCTTCCGGGGTACCTGCACGCGGCTCTCGGTCTCGGAGCATTACCGCGAGCGGCTCATCGAGATGCGTCTCCAGGGCGAGCAGGTGCTGGAGCTGATGGAGCGGAAGGCGGCGCGGGGCGAGGAGGTGCGGCGTAGCGACATCTTCTTCTGGCTCCGGGGCCTTACGACCGAGGTCCTCCTCTACATCATGGCGAAAACGGGCCGGGAAGAGGTGCGGAAGTTCGTTTCGCTCTACGTGACCCATCTGCGTGGCGTGACCACTGCCATTACGGGGGACGACTTGCGGGAGTTGGGGCTTCCCTCCGGGCCCCGCTATCGGGAGATCCTCGACCTCGTTCTTACTGCCCGGCTGAACGATGAAGCGGCGACCCGCGACGACGAGCTCCGGATTGCCGTCAGGGCAATGGCGGCTGTGTAGCAAATATGCAAATCCCGCCGCATTGCCTGCCAATGTGCCGGAATCCCGTGCAAAAAAGGTGTGGTGCTCTCCGGCTTCAGGGATGCCGTCTCGAAAATCTGTTGCGCGATTGCAACGCCCGTTCTCCCGTCAGCCGGGTCTCAGTGGGGGAAGGCACCCGCTTTACGCGCGTGATTTCCGCCTCTTGTGCGGATATCTCCCTGGTGCCGGCAGTTGGCCCGTTCATTGCTAATGTTTGGGGAATCCAGTGAAATCGACAAGTGAGGGGTATCCAATGACACACACCGTACGCACCGTTATCTTTTGCGCCCTGATCGCCCTGACGCTGGCGGTCTCCTCCGTTCCCTGCCACGCCGATGAGGGAGGATTCGAAACCGTCTTCAGAAATGCCCTCTACGGCGGGCTGGCGGGGGCACTGGTGGGCGGGGCCTTGCTGGCGTTCACCCACCGGCCGGCCGATCACCTCGATTACGTCGGTTACGGGGCGGCAGGGGGGATCCTGGCCGGTGCCGTTTACGGTACCGCGAAGGCGGCAACGGCACTGGCGGAGGTGGAGAACGGCAAGGTGAGGCTGGCGGTGCCGACCGTCATCCCGGATTACGTCCCGGCCCGCGGGCACGGCGAAGGCGGGGTGATCGTCTCGGCCCAGGTGCTGCGCGGCAAATTCTGAAAAATTCCCGAAGAATACAGGCGTGAAGAAAGACAAGGGGGATGACGCGGCTGCGGTCATCCCCTTTGTCTTTCGGCTATGCGGAAGGGTGCCCGGTGACGGTCTCGATCGATTTCCCGATCCCGTCCATCAGGAGTTTCAGCTCCTCCAGGGTGCAGGAGAGGGGGGGGAAGACGACGATGACGTTGCCGAGGGGGCGGAGGAAGAGCCCGTGGCGCAGCGCTTCGCGGCAGACCCGCACGCCGACCCGCTCCTCCCACGGGAAAGGCTCTTTGGTCTCTTTGTTTCGGACCAGTTCGATACCGGCTACCATGCCGCACTGGCGGACGTTGCCCACGAAGGGGTGTTGAGCCACTGCTTGAAGTCTGATCGACAAGTAATCGATTTTAGGCGGCAAACTCTCCAGCAACCGCTCGCTCTTGAAGAGATTGAGACTCGCCAGGGCGGCGGCGCAGGCAATCGGGTTTCCGGTGAAGGTGTGGCCGTGGAAGAAGGTCTTCATCTCCCGGTATTCGCCGAGGAAGGCGTCGTAAACCTCCCGGGTGGCAAGGGTGGCCGCCAGCGGCAGGTACCCTGCCGTGATCCCCTTGGAGAGGGCCATGATGTCGGGGGTCACCCCCTCACGTCCGCAGGCGAACATGGTGCCGGTTCGGCCGAACCCCACGGCCACCTCGTCGGCGATCATCAGAATGCCGTGACGGTCGCAGAGCGCGCGCACCGCGCGCACAAAACCCTCCGGCTGGACGATCATGCCGCCGGCTCCCTGGACCAGTGGCTCGATAACGAGGCCGGCCACCTCGTCGGCGTGGGCGGCCATGAGCCGCTCCAGCTCCTGCAGGCAGTGCCGTCGGCAGTTTTCGGGATCGGAATCGCCGAATTCACACCGATAGCAATAGGGTGCCGGCGCCTGGATGGTCGGGAAGAGGAGGGGGCGGAACACCCCGTGGAAGAGGTCGATGCCGCCGACGCTCACGGCGCCGATGGTGTCGCCATGGTAGGCGTTGCTGAAGGAGATGAATTTCGTCTTTTCGGGGCGTCCCCTGTGCTGCCAGTACTGGAAGGCCATCTTGACCCCGATTTCCACCGCAGTGGAACCGTTGTCGGAGTAAAAGACCTTGCAGAGCCCCGGCGGGGCGATGTCGACGAGGCGTTTTGCCAGGATGGCGGCCTTGTCGTTGGCAAGACCGAGCAGGGTCGAGTGCTCGATGAGATCGACCTGGCTCTTGATCGCCTCGTTGATCTCCCGCTTGCAGTGGCCGTGGATGTTGGTCCAGATGGCGGCGACCCCGTCCAGGTACCGGTTGCCGTCGGAGTCGATGATGTACGACCCCTCACCCCGCACGATCACTACCGGAACGTCCCGTTCCCACTCCTTCATCTGCGTGAAGGGGTGCCAGACGTAGTTCCGGTCGTACTCCCGGAGGGTCTTCGTATCAAGGCTGTTCAAGGCCGATCTCCCTGAGAAGGATCTTCGTGGTTGGTTCTCCCGCAAGGCGCACGGCAAGCCGTTCCACCACCTCCCGGTCCGTGCCTTCCGAAAGGCGGGGAAAAACACCGAGAAGCGGCGTTCCGGAGAGCGAATCGATCAGATGCGGGGCGTATTCTTCCGCCATGTCGGGAGGGTCGGGGTAGGAGTTGACGATCACCCCGCGCACGTCGATGCCAAGCTGCTTCGCCGTGTAGCAGGTGAGGACGGTATGGTTGATGGTCCCCAGGTTCGGTCGCGCCACGACCAGCAGGGGGAGTTTCAGTGCCGTGACGAGGTCGGCGACCAGCATCCCGCCGGTGAGCGGCACCATAAGCCCGCCTGCCCCTTCGACGATGACGAAGTCGTGCCGCTGCGCAAGCCGTTCGCAGGCTTCCCGAATCCGCGAGAAGTCGATTTTCACCCCTTCGCGCGCTGCTGCCACCGACGGGGCAATGGGGGTGCGGAGGCGATAGGGAGCGCAGTCGTCGTCGAGGGAGACCCCCGCAGCCCAGGCGAGGAGTTCCGCATCTTCGGAGACAAGCGCTCCGTCGCGCTCGACGCAGCCGCTTGTCACCGGCTTCATCACCCCCACGTTGACGCCACGTCTGTGAAGCAGGCGTGCCAGGGCCGCCGAGACCACGCTCTTGCCGACGCCGGTGTCGGTACCGGTTACGAAGATGGCCCCGCTATTCACAGCACCCCTCCACGGCCAGTTCCAGGTCTTTGAGCATCTGCCAGTCCTGTTCGGGAGGCCTGCCGGTGGTGGTCAGATAATTTCCGATCATGGTCCCGTCGGCGCCGGCCAGGAATATCCACGACTGGAGATCGCGGAGATTGCGCTCGCGGCCGCCGCAGACGGCAATTCTCCTGTCGGGGAGGATAAACCGGTAAAGGGCGATGGTCCGCAGGCATTCAAGGGGGGTGATGTTGTCGGCGCCTGCAAGCCGCGTCCCTTCGATCGGGTTGAGGAAGTTGAGAGGGACGGAGTTTACGTCCAGTTCCCGGAGGGTCAGTGCCATCTCGATCCGCTGATCGACCGACTCTCCAAGGCCGAAGATGCCGCCGCAGCATACCTTGAGCCCGGCGCGGCGCGCCACGCGGACCGTTTCGACATCCTCTTCGTAGTTGTGGGTGGTACAGATTTCGGGGAAAAAGCTTCGGGCCGTTTCAAGGTTGTGGTGATAGGTTTCGACCCCGGCTTCCCTGAGCGCCGCGGCGGTCGGGAAATCGATGATGCCAAGGGAGCAGGCGGGGGCGATTTTCGTCTCCTGCCTGATCCGGCGGACGGCCCGGCAGATACGGTCGAGTTCCTCGCCCTTGTTGATGCCGGTGCCGCTCGTGATGATGCCGAAGCAGCGGGAACCGTTCTTCTCGGCCTCCCGGGCATTGGCGACGATCCTTTCTTCATCCACAAGGGGGTAGACCGGGGTATCGGTGGCGTGATGCGCCGACTGGGCGCAGAATGCGCAGTTCTCGGGACAGCGTCCCGATTTTGCGTTGATGATGGAACAGAGATGGACTGCGGAGCCGAGGAAGTGACTCTTTATCCTGCTCGCGGCGGCAAAAAGCGTGAACAGGTCGTTGCCCGATGCGTTTGCCAGTGCCCGCGCATCCGACTCCTGCACCGGTTTCCCCGCAACGACGCTCTCGGTGAGCGAATCGATGAAATGCCTCATAACGTACCTCCCGGCGCTTTGTCTATCACGGAAAGCGTCCGGTTGTCAACCAGGCCCCGCTGCAAGGTTAACGACTGCGCAACCATCTTGGTGGAAAAATTAATGGCATGGCGGCAATCCAGGGGGAATCCGCAGTTTTTCAGTATGAAAAAAATACTTGCAATTGCCGGGGGTTCATGTTAAACAGCTAGTACAAGTTAATGTTCACTCAAAAGTGAGCTCCTGAGCTCACTTTTTTTGTTTCTGAGGTTTTGTTCCCCATGGCGCATCAGGATGTGGCAACCAGGGTAGCGGGTATTGTCGAGGGGATTGTGGCTCCCCTCGGGATGGAGCTCGTCGATGTCGAGTACAAGCGGGAAGGGCGCCAGATGGTGCTGCGGCTTTTCCTCGACAGGGAGGGTGGGATTACCCTGGACGATTGTGCGGAAGTTAGCCGTGAGCTCTCCGAAATACTCGATGTGGAAGATTTTATCGGTGACCGTTATACGCTCGAAGTCTCGTCGCCGGGACTCAATCGTCCTCTCAGGAAAGAATCGGATTACGACCGTTTTCGGGGGCGCCTGGTGAAGATCAGGACCTTTGAGCTTTTGGCGGACGAGGCGGGGAACCGGCGCAAGACCTTTCTGGGTGATCTCGAAGGGCTCCATGACGGTGTCGTCGTCATTCGCCTGCGCGAAGGACAGATGGCCCGCATACCGCTTGAAAAGATCGCCAAGGCGAATCTGGAATTCGAACTTTAGAAATCAATCGTAACCATAGACTTTTAAGGAGAATCCGAAGTGGAAACGACCTTCAACCTCAAGCACATCATCGACCAGATCGTGAAGGAAAAGGGCATTGACCGTCAGATCGTCGTCGAGGCCCTGGAGCAGGCGGTTCTTACCGCCGCCAACAAGAAGTTTCGAAACACCCGCGATCTGGAGGCGCACTATAACTCCGAGATCGGCGAGGTCGAACTATTTGAATTCGTCACGGTGGTGGACGAGGTGCAGGACTCCTACAAGGAGATCGATCTTGAGGAGGCGAAGGAAATCGACCCCGATGTCGAAGTCGGCGACTCGCTCGGGATGAAGCTCGATGCGAGTGGTTTCACCCGTATCGCCGCACAGACCGCCAAGCAGGTGATCATCCAGAAGGTGCGCGAGGCAGAGCGGGAAACGATTTTCAACGAGTTCAAGGATCGGATCGGGGAGCTAGTCAATGGAGTAGTCCGCCGTTTCGAACGTGGGGATCTGATCATAGACCTCGGACGGGCCGAGGCATTTCTTCCCCAGAAGGAGCAGGCCGCGCGCGAGGTGTACCGTCAGGGGGATCGCGTCAAGGCCCTTATCACCGATATCCGGATGACGCCGAAGGGACCGCAGATCCTCATGTCGAGAACCCATCCCAATGTCCTCGCCAAGCTGTTCGAGGCCGAGGTGCCCGAAATAGCCGAAGGGATTGTGGAGGTCAAGTCGGTGGTCCGCGAGCCGGGGAGCCGCTCCAAGATCGCCGTCTACTCCCATGATTCGGACGTGGATCCGGTCGGCGCCTGCGTAGGCATGCGCGGCTCCCGGGTCCAGAATGTGGTTTCCGAGCTCCGCGGCGAGAAAATCGACATCATCCCCTGGTCCGAGGACCCGGCTCGCTTTGCTTGCAACGCCCTGCAGCCTGCCGTAGTCTCCAAGGTGTATATAGACGAGGAGAATCGTGCCATGGAGATAATAGTTTCCGACGACCAGCTCTCTCTCGCCATCGGCAAGCGCGGACAGAACGTACGGCTCGCCGCGCGCCTCACCGGATGGCGGATAGATATCAAGAGCGAGACCCGCGCCGCGGAGGCCGAACTGCTGGAGTTCTCATCGTACGACGGGACCGCGGAAGAGGCCGCTGAAGCGGAGACCTCCGAAGGTCCGGTGGCGGAACCCGGCGAGGCGCCGGTCGAGCAGATCGAAGAGTAGAGATGCCGCGAACCGCACCACAGAGGACATGCCTCGGTTGTCGTGAAGCGCGCGACAAGGGTGAACTTCTCCGGTTCGTCCTCTCGCCCGAGGGTACCCTGGTGCCGGACGTCATGGCAAAGCTCCCCGGCAGGGGCGCATACACATGTTTCCGTCGCTCATGCGTTACGAAGGCCGTCGAACGGAGGCAGTTCTCCCGGGCCTTCAGAAGCGAGGTAACAGTGCCGCCCGCGGGAGAACTCGCGGCACAGATAGCCGCTCTCCTCATGGAGCGGGTTGCCTCCTATCTTGCACTTGCAAACAAAGCGGGCAAGATCGTCTCAGGAAGCGACATGGTCATGGAGCGGCTCCGGAGGGGTGGCGGTCTTGGTCTTGTGCTGCTTGCTTCCGATATCTCCGGGGATATCGGCGAGAAGGTTTCGTATCTTGCGGAGCGCGGTGGTATCCCCTGTTTGCGCATGCTCGATAAGGACCGTTTCGGCGGGCTTCTCGGCAAGGGGTTGAGAAGCGTGGTGGCAGTGATTGAGAGCGGTTTTGTCCAATCAATACTTAACGAAGTGAAACGATACGGTAATTTCCTTGATGGGGGTGCGGTGGATGAGCAAGATCCACGTATATGAACTGGCCAAGCAGTTGGGAATCGAGAATAAGGAGCTTATTGCCAGACTCAAGAGTCATGGCATTGAGGTGAAAAGTCACATGTCGGTCCTTGAGGACGACGATGTCAGAAAGGTGACGGCTCCTGCGCCCCCCAAGGCGGTTTCCGCCAAGGAGCAGGAAGAGGTCCGCGTAACGACAACGGTTATCCGCCGTCGTCCGAAAGTGGCGGAAGCCCAGCCGGAAGAGCCGGCTGTCCCGGAAGCGGTGGCGGCAGCTGCCGTGTCGGTTGAGGCAGCCGCCCCCCCGGCGCCTGCAAAGGCGGTTGAGCCGGCACCTGCGGTTCCGGCTGAGGAAGCAGCTCCAGTTCCCTCGGCACCGGCTGAAGCACCCCCTGCACCGGCGGAGGCGCCCGCAGAAGTGCCGACCGCCACTCGCGCCAGGATCCTGGGCCGGGTGGAGCTTCCCGGCATTACCACCAAGCCCGCCGCCCGGCCAGCGGAGAAGCGGGAGGTCGTCATTACTCCGCCGCGCAGGAAGGAAGAGCGGCCAATTGCTCCGGCCCCCTCCGAGCGGCCGGCACCAGCACCATCGGCTGAGCTGAAGAAAGGTGCTCGCAAGAAGGAGTTTGCCGAGGTTCCCGTGGAAGCGGCACGGGGCGGAAAGAAGGGTGGAGCGCCCGACAAGAAGAAAGAGGTGTTCAAAAAGGCGGAAATGCTGGAACGCCGTGAGCGGGTGTTCGAGCCGGGGCCCAAGGCGGGCAAGGGAAAGCGGCGCGAAAAGGAGCAGGTGAGTATCGGCAGGAAGACCGAGATTACGGTTCCGAAGGCCATCAAGCGAATCATCAAGATTTCCGAGTCCATAACCGTTGGTGAACTCGCCAAGCGGATGGGAGTTAAGGCGACCGATCTGATCCGGGTCCTCATGAAAATGGGGATGATGGTGACTATCAACCATCCTCTCGATGTGGACACCGCCACGCTGGTCGCCGGCGATTTCGGCTACGAGATCGAAAACGTCGCCATCGATGTTGACGAAATGCTCGAAGCGGTGCCCGATGCGCCGGAGAGCCTGCTGAAGCGTCCGCCGGTGGTTACCATCATGGGACACGTCGACCACGGCAAGACCTCGCTCCTTGACGCAATCCGTGAAGCGAACGTCATTGCCGGGGAGGCAGGCGGCATTACCCAGCATATCGGCGCCTACGACGTCGAGCTGAACGGCCGCAAGATAACCTTCCTCGATACGCCGGGCCACGAGGCGTTCACCGCCATGCGTGCCCGTGGAGCAAAGGTCACCGATATCGTTATCCTTGTGGTTGCCGCCGACGATGGTGTCATGCCCCAGACCCGTGAAGCGGTGAACCATTCGAAGGCTGCCGGCGTGCCGATTATTGTCGCCATCAACAAGATCGACAAACCTGAAGCAAAGCCGGAGCGGGTCAAGCAGGAGCTCATGGAGCTGGGTCTCGTATCCGAGGAGTGGGGTGGTGACACCATTTTCGTCGAGGTTTCGGCCAAGAAGCGGATCAACCTTCCCGAGCTCCTGGAGATGGTGTTGCTGCAGGCCGACGTCATGGATCTCAAGGCCAATCCCAACAAGGAGTCCCGTGGCACCATCGTCGAGGCCAAGTTGGATCGCGGCCGCGGTCCGGTGGCGACTGTTCTCGTCCAGGAGGGTACCCTCAAGACTGGCGACTTCTTTGTGGCCGGCGTGCACTATGGACGTGTTCGGGCCATGCAGAATGACCGGGGAGAGAAAGTCCAGGTGGCGGGGCCGTCGATGCCGGTGGAGGTCATCGGTTTCACCGGGGTTCCCGATGCCGGCGATGTCTTCATCGGGATGAACGACGAGAAGCGTGCAAAGGAGATAGCTTCCTACCGCCAGCAGAAGCAGAGGGAGACCGAGCTCGCCAAGCACAGCAAGATGTCGCTGGAGCAGCTGTACGACAAGATCCAGAAGGGAGAGGTCAAGGACCTCAACGTTATTGTCAAGGCAGACGTTCAGGGGTCTGTGGAAGCGGTTGCCGAATCGCTTCGCAAGCTCTCCACCGATGCCGTGCGCCTTAATGTCATCCACTCTTCCGTCGGGGCGATCACCGAAACCGACGTCAACCTCGCCACCGCATCCAGCGCTATTATTCTCGGCTTCAACGTTCGTCCGGAGCCGAAGGCATCGGCCCTGGCAGAGAAGGAAGGGGTCGACGTTCGCCTTTACAACATCATCTACGATGCGGTCGAGGATATCAAAAAGGCGATGGAGGGGCTTCTGGAACCGACCCTTCGCGAAAAGCACCTCGGCCGCGCCGAGGTCCGCGAAGTATTCTCCGTCCCCAAGGTCGGCAACGTGGCCGGCTGCTACGTACAGGATGGCATCATGAGGCGTAATGCCCAGGTGCGGCTGCTGCGCGACAACATCGTGATTTACGAAGGGAAGATGTCCAGCCTTCGCCGCTTCAAGGAGGACGTGAAGGAGGTGGCCACCGGTTACGAGTGTGGGATTGGCCTCGAGAACTACAACGATATCAAGGTCGGTGACATCATCGAGGACTTCGAAATCGAAAAGGTGGCAGCGACGCTGTAGTAAGGAAAGACTGGAAAGCATCGGGCCACGGGTTCAGCCGTGGCAGATGGCGCAGGTTTATACATGCATAAACGTTCTGACAAGGTGGCCGAGGCAATTCACGAGCTCGTCTCAGCTTTGCTGGTCAAGGGGCTCAAGGATCCCCGCGTCGGTTTTGTGACCATTACCGCGGTCAAGGTCACCGATGACCTCCATCTGGCAACTATTTATTACACGGTCATCGGAACCGATGAAGAGAAAAAGGCGACGCGTCACGGCCTCACAAGTGCGGTAGGTTTCATCCGCAAGGAAATCGGCAAGGCGCTCCGGATGAAATACGTCCCTGATGTCGTCTTCAAATACGATGAATCGATTGAGTACGGCAGCCGTATCGACAAGCTTCTCAAGGAAATCGGCACGGCGGAAGGTGAGCATGATTGAATGCATAATCGGAGAGATCCGTGCCAACAAGAGCTTTCTCGTAACTACCCATGAGAGTCCGGACGGGGACGCAGTCGGTTCGTCTTTGGCCTTGGCTGCGTATCTGAGGCGACTCGGCAAAGATGTCACGATTCATTTATGTGATCCCGTTCCTGATCTGTATGCTTTTCTTCCGCTTGCCGACACGGTGGTCCAGAATCTCCCCGATCGCGACTTCGATGTCTGCTTTGTTCTGGATGTCGGCGAATTCAGCCGGGCAGGGCGGCAGGTGACGGAGTGCAGAAGGATCGGTTCGTTCATTAATATCGACCATCATCTCACCCGTGACAATTTCGGCGCCATCAATTATATCGATCCGTCCGCAGCTGCGACCGGCGTGCTCGTCTATCGCATCATCAAGGCAGCAGGTGACAGCATCGATTACGAGATCGCCATTTCGCTTTATACCGCCATCATTACCGACACCGGCTCCTTCCGGTACTCCAATGCCAATCCCGAGGCCTTCGCCATCTCCGGCGAGCTTGTGGCAACGGGGATCAATACGTGGTCCATAGCGGAAAAGCTTTACGAGAGCCAGCCGCGCCAGCGGCTGGAGCTCCTGGCCCTTGCGCTCTCCACCCTCACCATATCGGAACGGGGCGACTTCGCATCAATCACGGTTACGCTCGACATGTACCGGCGGACCGGGGCCTGCGCAGAACTGACCGACGGTTTCGTCAACTACCCCCGTTCCATTTGCGGGGTCGAAGTGTCGGTCTTTTTCCGCGAAATCAACTCGGGGCTCTTCAAGGTCGGTTTCCGTTCCAAGGGAAAAGTGGATGTCTCGAGCCTGGCAGCCACCTTTGGGGGCGGCGGACACCACAACGCTGCCGGCTGCACGGTTGCCGGCACGCTCGATGAAGTGCGGCACAAGGTTTTCGCCCATCTGGAGCAGGCTCTCTGATCGATGGACGGTTTCATTGTTCTGGATAAACCTGTCGGCATTACCTCCCACGACGTTGTTTCGGTCGTTCGCCGCACCCTGCGTCAGAAGAAGGTCGGACATACGGGCACCCTCGATCCCTTCGCCACCGGTGTACTGCCGGTTGCTCTCGGGGAAGGGACCAAGGCCATCCCTTTCCTCGATGAGGGGATGAAGGAATACCGGGCAACCATGGTGCTCGGTGCTGCCACCGATACGCAGGACTGCACTGGAACCGTAATCCGCCGGGGGACGTGGGAAGATCTCGTTCCGGATCGAATCGTAGCGATCATGAAATCTTTTGTCGGGCGACAGAGCCAGCTCCCGCCCATGTTTTCCGCCGTGAAGCAAAACGGTGTCCCCCTTTACAGGCTTGCCCGCAAAGGGGAAGAAGTGAAGCGGTCGCCCAGGGAGATCGAGATCTACTCGATTGCCGTCGATGTTGTCGATCTGCCGCACGTAACGTTCACCGTCTCGTGTTCGCGGGGGACGTACGTGAGGACCCTTGCCAACGACATCGGCGAGGCGCTGGGGTGTGACGCCCACCTCACGGCACTTCGCCGGACCCGCAGCGGTCCGTTTGCCATTGATCGGGCCCTGTCGCTTGACGAGTTCAGCCGGATCAGTGAAATGGGGGAAGTCGGGAACCATATCACTCCTCTCGGCGAAGCGCTTGGTCATCTCAGAACTTTGTTACTGGGGGATGAGGGGAGTGTGCGGATTCGGCACGGCCAAGTCCCCCGGCCGACCGATTTTGTCTCTGTGGTCGGCGAAGTGGGGGCAGGAGAGCGTTTCCGGCTCATGCACGGCGACCGTCTTCTTGCCGTTGCGGAAAGTCTCAGTTCGACGTGGAGTGAGGATTCGAAAAACCTCAGGCTTATCAGGGTTTTTAACGAGGTTTAGCTTTACAGCCCCAAGGGTTTGTGATAGAAAGGTTCACTGTTGCAAAGCCGATGGCATTAAACATAATGATCCATGATCGTACTACAGTAATGGAAGGAGGTGTTCAGGACGTGCTGGTAACGGATAAGAAAAAGGAGATTATCTCCTCTCACAAGCGTCACGACAGCGACACGGGTTCCCCGGAAGTGCAGATCGCTCTTCTCACCGAGCGTATCATCTATCTGACGGACCACTTCAAGATCCACAAGAAGGATCATCATAGCCGTCGCGGCCTTCTGAAGATCGTCGGTCAGAGAAGGCGGCTTCTCGATTATCTGAAGAAGAAGGACGTCGAGAGGTATCGGGCGATCATTGAGAAGCTCGGCATTCGTCGTTAAGAAGGGGCAGTATACTCCTCAGGGGTATATTGCCTCTCCTTTTTCACCTCTGTCCCCGTTCCGCGACTGGTGCCGTCTTGCCAGGCCATGGCGGACGGGGATCAATTTACAGGTTCGACACCGGTATGGGCTTCGCGGCCCATTTATTTTTGTTGGGGGCGTGGATTGAGGCACCAAGACCTTTGGTGATTCGATCGACGGCCCCAACGAAGCAATCCAGGCTCAGGAGGCCAGAGAGAAATGAATGAACAGAGAGTAAGTGTGGAGTTGGGTGGAAGGACCATAACCATAGCCACGGGCAAGATGGCCAAGCAGGCGAGCGGTTCGGTGGTGGTCAGCTGCGGCGACACCATGGTGCTCGTGACCGCGGTGGCGGCCAAGAGTGCGCGGGAAGGACAGGACTTCTTCCCGCTTACCGTGAATTACCAGGAGAAGGCGTATGCCGGCGGGAAGATTCCTGGCGGCTTCTTCAAGCGGGAGGGGCGTCCCACCGAAAACGAGACCCTCACCTGCCGCTTCATCGATCGTCCCATTCGCCCGCTTTTCCCTGAAAGCTTCCTCAACGAGACCCAGATCATGGCGACGGTCATCTCGGCCGAAGAGGACAACGACCCCGGCATTCTCGCGATGATCGGCGCTTCTGCGGCACTGGAAGTTTCCGACATTCCGTTCCTCGGTCCGATCGCCGGTGTCAAGGTTGGGCGCGTCGACGGTCAGTTCGTCTGCAATCCGACCGTCGAGCAGCAGAAGAAGAGCGACATGGAAGTGGTCGTGGCCGCAAGCCGTGACGCCGTGATCATGGTTGAGGGAAGCGCCGCCGAGGTTTCCGAGGGCGATCTGCTGGAGGCGATTTTCTTCGGTCACGCCGCGGTTCAGCCGCTCATCGAGGCCCAGGTCCAACTCCGCACCATGGCCGGTGTTCCCAAGCGGGAGGTGGTGGCAAACTCCGCCGACGAGACCCTCAAGGCTCGCGTCAAGGAGCTCGCCTACGCCAGCATCAAGGATGCGGTGCGCATCAAGTCGAAACAGGAGCGCCACAACCGGATCGATGCGGTGACGGCTGAAACCCTGGCCGCTCTGGCCGGAGAGTTCGAAGGACGTGAAGGGGAGATCAAGGCGGTTCTCGGCGACTTCGAATACGAGCTTGTCCGTGAGCACATCCTCAAGGATGGAGAGCGGATCGACGGCCGTGACACCAAAACGGTTCGTCCGATTACCTGTGAGGTCGGCATTCTTCCCCGCGCCCATGGCGCCGCACTGTTCACCCGGGGCGAGACCCAGGCCCTTGTCGCCGCCACCCTCGGCACGGCGAGCGACGAGCAGCGGATCGATTCCCTCTTCGGCGAGAGCAAGAAGCGCTTCCTCCTTCACTATAACTTTCCGCCGTTCTCCGTGGGTGAGACGAGCATGCGGCTCGCTCCGGGACGCCGCGAGATCGGCCACGGGATGCTTGCCGAGCGCGCGCTGGAACGGGTCCTTCCGAAACATGAGGATTTCCCCTACACCATCCGGATCGTCTCCGACATCCTGGAGAGTAACGGTTCCTCCTCTATGGCTTCGGTTTGCGGCGGCGCCCTTTCCATGATGGACGCCGGCGTGCCGATCAAGGCCCCGGTTGCCGGTATCGCCATGGGGCTCATCAAGGAAGGTGATGACGTCGCCATCCTCTCCGATATCCTGGGTGACGAGGATCACCTGGGCGACATGGACTTCAAGGTTGCCGGCACTGCAGGAGGGGTGACCGCCATCCAGATGGATATCAAGATCACCGGGGTTACCCGCGAGATCATGGGGAACGCCCTCGCTCAGGCGAAGGAAGGGCGTCTGCACATTCTCGGCAAGATGGCCGAAACCCTGGCCGCCTCCCGGGCCGAGCTCTCCCCCCATGCACCGCGCATCACCACCATCTGGGTCAAAACCGATAAAATCCGCGACGTCATCGGTTCCGGAGGGAAGAACGTCCGGGGAATCACCGAGGCGACCGGCGTCTCGATCGATATCGAGGACACGGGCCGGATCAATATCGCCAGTACCAGCAAGGAAGCCTGTGACAAGGCTATCAAGATGATTCGCGACCTCACCGCCGAGGCGGAGGAGGGGAAACTTTACATGGGCACCGTCAAGAAGGTCATGGACTTCGGTGCATTCGTGGAGATTTTCCCCGGCACGGACGGTCTCGTCCATATCTCCGAGCTCGACACGGAGCGGGTGAAGAACGTCACCGATATTCTCAAGGAAGGCGACAAGGTCCTCGTCAAGTGTATCGGCATCGACAAGCAGGGCAAGATAAAGCTGTCCCGTAAGGAGGCCTTGGGGGCTGTTCTCTCCGAATAACCAGGGATTGGGGTTGCTGGTAAACTCTTCCTTTCAGGGTATAGTCTTATCCATGGTCAGTAAAACGATTCTCGATAACGGTGTTCGGATCATATCCGAGTACATGCCGCATGTACACTCCGTCTCCATCGGGATTTGGGTTGCCAACGGCTCCCGCCACGAACGGCGGGAGCACAATGGTGTCGCCCATTTCATCGAACATCTGCTCTTCAAGGGGACCGAGCGTCGCACCTCCCTCGATATCGCGCGGGAGATCGACTCGGTGGGAGGGGTGCTCAACGCTTTCACCAGCCGTGAGTACGTCTGTTATTACGCCAAGGTCCTCGACAAGTTTCTCCCTAAGACCGTCGACCTTCTCGCCGATATCTTCCTGTATTCCACCTTTGACCCCGAAGAGATCGAGAAGGAGCGGAAGGTTGTTCTCCAGGAAATCAGCATGCTGGAGGACACTCCCGATGATTTCATTCACGATCTCTTTCATCGCAGTTTCTGGCAGGGGCACCCGCTGGGGATGTCGATCCTCGGAAGCGTCGACAGCATCGTGGGGCTTACCCGCGATGCCATCCTCTCTCACAAGGATTCAAAGTATCGCTCGGACGACATTATCATCTCGGTCGCGGGCAATGTTCGCCATGAGGAGTTGCTCTCCCTTCTCGAAGGGCTCTTTGGCCGGATCCCCGGAGGAAGCGGCCGTGACTTCTGTCACCTCCCGACTTACGAGAAACGGGTGGAAATTGTGGAGAAGGACCTGGAGCAGATGCACATCTGTCTGGGAACCAGGGCGCTTCCCCAGAATCACCCGCGGCGCTTCGAAGTCTATCTCATCAACACCATTCTCGGTGGCAGCATGAGCTCCCGCCTCTTTCAGGAAATCAGGGAGCGTCTGGGTCTCGCCTATTCGGTCTATTCCTATGTGGTATCCCATACCGATGCCGGATCGCTGGTCATTTACGCCGGAACGGCCCCTGACAAGCTTGACGATGTTCTTGATATCACCGCTGCGGAGTTGAAGCGTCTCAAGAGCGAGCCGGTAAGCCAGAGCGAGCTTGACGCATCCCGTGAACAGATCAAGGGAAACATGTTGCTTTCCCTTGAAAGCACCGATAATCGCATGACTAAACTGGCAAAGAACGAGATTTATTTTGGCCGTTACATGCCGCTGGCCGAGCTCACCGACGGATTCGACGCCGTTACTCCAGAGGGGATTCAGTCCCTTGCCGGAGAGATTTTTGACGAGCGTTATCTGACGCTTGCCCTCACGGGGAGAGTCGAAGGTAAGCGGTGCGAACCGTCACGCCTTGTCCTGTAGGTCTGCCGTGAATCGCTGCCTCGTCAAAATACGCCATGTTCGTCCCGGTCACCACGTTCCGCTTCCCCGTTACATGACCCAGCACGCCGCAGGGATGGACCTCTGTGCCGCTCTCGATGAAGAAACGACGCTTCTGCCGGGGGAGCGCCAACTGGTTCCTACCGGCATCGCCATCTCACTTCCGGACGGTTATGAGGCGCAGATTCGTCCCCGAAGCGGACTTGCGCTCAGGCACGGCATAGCGCTCGTCAATTCGCCGGGTACCATCGATCCCGACTATCGTGGCGAAATAGGAGTTATCATCATCAATCACGGTACTGAGCCATTCGTGGTGAGACCGGGCGAACGGATTGCACAGATGGTCTTTGCGCCGTTTGTCCGTGCCGAGCTGAGCGAAGTGACCGAGCTCGACGATACTGGCCGGGGTACCGGAGGATTTGGCCACACCGGCACCTGAACGGAGAGGGGGTATCAATGAACGATCCGCGTGTACGTCAGCTTGCCGAGGTTCTTGTCGGCTACTCCACCCGCGTCCGGAAGGGGGACGTGGTTCTCATCAATGCATCCGGCACCGAATGTATCCCGCTTGTGAAGGAGCTCTATTCCCTCTGTCTCGCCCGTGGTGCGAAATACGCCGAATATTCTTTCCAGATTCCCGAAATCGACCGCCATTTCTACAATTCCGCCACGAAGGCCCAGACTTCCCATTTTCCCCAGCACAAACTTGA
This sequence comes from Geobacter sp., assembly GCF_027327745.1. Lineage (GTDB taxonomy): Bacteria > Desulfobacterota > Desulfuromonadia > Geobacterales > Geobacteraceae > Geobacter. The sequence goes on along the minus strand of NZ_DAHVYG010000033.1, from coordinate 156,029 downwards.
CTTCATGAAAGAGGTGTCGGTTTATATCGGCATTTCGGCGGGGGAAAACTCCATGGTGATGGCGCAGGCAAACCAGGCGAACATGATTGCCTGGTCGAAAACCACCCGCCCCATCGTTGACATGCGCGTGAAAAATACCCGGTGGGTCATTACCCGTTATCCAACCCACGGAGCCGCTCAGGAAGCCAAGATGAGCCTGGAGGAGTACGAGGATTACCTCTTTTCCGCCTGCTGCATTGACTGGCAGGCTGAGTCGCGGAAGCAGGAAAAACTCAAACGGCTCATGGATCGTGCGGAAACCGTGCGTATCAAGGCTTCGGACACGGATCTCTCGTTCAGCATCAAGGGGCTTGACGGGATAAAGTGCGACGGGCGATTCAATATTCCTGACGGTGAGGTGTTTACCGCGCCGGTTCGCGATTCCGTCGAGGGACACATTACCTACAACTGTCCGACCGTTTATCAGGGGAAGGAGTTCAACGGGATCCGGCTCGAATTCCGCAAGGGCAAGGTCGTAAAGGCGACTGCAACGGGGATGGATGATGCGCTCAACCGTATTCTCGACACCGACGAAGGTGCACGATACATCGGCGAGTTTGCCATCGGGGTGAATCCGAATATCCGGGAGCCGATGCGCAATATCCTGTTCGACGAGAAAATTTTCGGCTCCATTCACTTTACGCCGGGCCAGTGCTACGACGAGTGCGACAACGGCAATCGCTCCGCAGTACACTGGGACATGGTGAAACTTCTGAGGGGAGATGGCGAGATCTGGTTCGATAATCATCTCATCCAGAAGGACGGTCTGTTCGTTCACAAGGACCTTCTCGATCTGAACCCGAAGGGGTAAGAAGATGCTCTTCGCCGTCAATCCTCACAATCCTCAGCCACGGCTCGTTGCGAAGGTGGTGGAGGTCCTCAGGGGAGGCGGAATCATCGCCTATCCGACCGATACGACCTATGGCATCGGCTGCAGTATTTTCAATAAAAAGGGGATTGAGCGGATCTATCTCATCAAGCAGCGCGAGAAGAAAAAACCGTTTTCCTTCATCTGCTCCGACCTGTCCGAGGTTAGCCGCTATGCCAAGGTGAGCAACTATGCATTCAAGATCATCAAGCGCTATCTGCCAGGTCCGTATACTTTTGTCCTGGATGCCACTAGCATCGTCCCCGATCTTCTGGTGACAAAGCAGAAAACGGTTGGAATTCGCATGCCGGATAATCCGATTTGCCTCTCGATAGTGCGGGAACTCGGCCATCCGATTATCACCACCAGTGCAAACATCTCGGGGGAGGAGCCGATAGGCGACCCTTTTCTCGTCGATCAGGCGATGGGGAAGCAACTCGATCTGGTGGTGGATGGCGGGATTCTCTCCGCTGACGTAAGCTCCGTGGTTAGTCTGATCGGCGATGTCCCGACGGTGCTCCGCAAGGGGATCGGAGACGTGAGCTGGTGCGGTGGGTGAGATGAGGAAGCGCACTATCCGGGTCGGAATCTACTGCATAATCATGGCAGTAATCGTAGTTACCGCCTCCACGTTCTTCCATTCGGTGTTTGCGGCATGGCTGGGCCTTTCATCCTACACTGAAGTCCAGCTTGTTTATGACGGGCTGTTCTGGGGCGGACTCTTCGGTGGTGTCGGGGTGGTGATGGCCGTTGCAGGGCTTCTTGCGGGCGCACCGCGCGATTCTGGGCACTCCGTTCGCTTGACGCCGCATCTTATTGTGCTTGCCGCGGTGATTTTCATATTCGCTCTGCTTTTCTTCTCTTCATTCCATAATCCCGATACTCCGAGTCTGCGTCCGGGGGAAACAATAACAATCTGACTTTTCGCTTGATCCTACTCGCCCCCCTTTGTACACAGCACTTTATGCGAGCGTTCACAGGAAAATGTCGGGAAATGTACTTGCAAAATCAACGTGAATAAGGTAATGAAACTTATACGAGCCGCCTGAAAGGGCGGTTTTCGTTTTGCCTCATTTTGCTTGACAATCAGACCCCCATCTATATACTGGGGGGCTTCGGGCTCTGCCCGCGGGAAACCAGCGTGAAGATCAGGATTGACGAGATAATTGACCAGCCGAAACTTCTCGTTTTCGAGGAGTTGGCCGAAAGCTTTCCGACCCTGCAGGAATTGACCGATGCGGGCGAATGTGAGTTTTTGCGGCCTATTGCCGCAGAGCTCTCGGTTTGGCGCGAGTATGACCATATCCGGGTTCAAGGGAGTCTGGCCACCACGGTTCGCGTTAATTGTTCCCGTTGTCTCTCCGGGTTCGACTCCGATCTTCGATCAGCCTTTACCATGATTTACTTGAAGCGGAAGCAGGAGCTTCAAGATGAGGACGAGGTCGAACTGGGCGAGGAAGATCTGGTTTCCGTAGTATACGAAGGGGATGAGATAGACTTTGCTCCCGAGATAGCCGAACAGGTTATCATGGAGCTTCCTCTCAAGCCCCTTTGTCGAGAGAACTGTCTCGGTCTTTGCGCCACGTGCGGGACGGATCTCAATGCAGGCGAGTGCGGATGCGAGCGGGGATCGTTCAATATCAAGTTTGCTGCACTCAAGAATCTAAAGGTAGAAAAGTAAAAGGAGAAATACGATGGCGGTACCTAAGAAAAAGACCTCCAAATCCCGTAAGAACATGAGAAGGGCTCACGATTTTCTGACTCCTCCTGCCTCTTCGATCTGCCCCCAATGCAAGGAGCCGAAGCTCCCCCACCGTGCCTGCGCCTCCTGCGGCACATACAAAGGCAAAGAAGTGATCAAGTCGGGGGAGATCTAGTCGGATCTCCTCCTCGTATGTCGATTTTCCTTTCTGCAGGGGTACCATGAGAGTTGCTGTAGATGCGATGGGAGGCGACAACGCTCCCGTCATCGAGGTGGAGGGGGCCGTTGCCGCTGCGCGCGAGTACGGCATCCCCATTACCCTAGTTGGCGACACGGATCGTCTTCGCCAGGAGCTCGCCAAGCACAACATTCAAGGCCTTGACATAGCCATCCAGCACGCCAGTGAAGTGGTCGGGATGCATGATGCCGCTTCCGATGCCGTTCGCAGGAAGAAGGATTCTTCGATCCGGGTTGCCTACGAACTGGTAAAGGGTGGCGCGGCGGATGCGGTGGTCAGTGCCGGCAACTCCGGTGCGACCATGGCTGCAGGGATGTTCGTCCTCAAGCGCATCAAGGGGATCGACCGGCCGGCGATCGCCCAGATATTTCCGACGCTTCGCGGAAAGACCCTGGTCCTTGACGTCGGCGGCAATGTCGATTGCAAGCCGATTCATCTCGTACAATTTGCGATCATGGGTGAGGTCTACGCCCGGCACGTGATGGGGGTCGAACGGCCGAAGCTTGGCCTTCTCTCCAACGGCGAAGAAGATAGCAAGGGGAACGAACTGACCCGGGAAACCCATTCCATTCTCAAGGATATCTCCTTCAACTACCATGGATATGTCGAGGGCCGCGACATTTTCAACGGCATGGTTGATGTGGTCGTCTGTGATGGATTTGTCGGAAATGTTGTCCTGAAGCTGTCCGAAGGGCTCGCCGAGGCAATCGGGAAGATGCTCAAGGAAGAAATTGTCAAGAGTGTCGTCTCCAAGCTCGGTTACTTCCTGGTCCGCAAGGCGTTCAAGAACTTCAAGAAGAAAGTCGATTACGCCGAATACGGCGGGGCACCACTCCTTGGAATCAACGGCGTTGCAATGATCTGCCACGGTGGTTCCAACGTCAAGGCGATCAAGAACGCAATCCATTTTGCCCACGAATATGCACGCAAAGGTGTCAACCAGCGTCTTGTCGAGAAACTGGAAAGCGATTTCGTTGCCTACATGCAGCGCGACAGTGTGAAGGATGTCGCCGCCGGTTAGAAGGGGTGAGCGGATGTTGAGAGCGAAGATTGTCGGCACCGGCTCGTCTGTACCCGAGAAGGTACTGACCAATTTTGACCTTGAGAAGATGGTGGATACTTCCGATGAATGGATAACCACCAGAACGGGGATCAAGGAGCGCCGGATCGCAGGTGAAGGGGAGTATACGTCGACTCTGGCAACGCGAGCGGCCGAGCATGCCCTCGAAATGGCCGGCGTGGCGGCAGGCGAAATCGACCTTCTCATCGTGGCGACGGTAACTCCGGATTTCCCGTTTCCTTCCACCGCCTGTATCGTTCAGAGTAATCTCGGGGCTTCCAGGGCTGCCGCCTTCGATGTGTCAGCCGCATGCTCGGGGTTCATCTACGGCCTTTCACTGGCCAGCAACGCGATCAAATCCGGTGCGGCATCCAAGGCGCTGGTGATCGGTGCGGAGGTCCTGACCAGAATCCTCGACTGGACCGACCGCAACACATGTCTTCTTTTCGGGGATGGGGCAGGGGCCGCGGTTTTGTCTTCCTGCACCGATGATCACGGAATCCTCTCCACCCACATCCATAGTGACGGCTCCTACTGGGAGCTTCTTTATCAAGAGGGGTGCGGCAGCAGAAACCCGGCCGTCCAGCAAACTCTCGACGCCAAACGTCACTTTCTCAGAATGCAGGGAAACGAAGTATTCAAGCTGGCCGTCCGAGCAATGGAGGATGCCGCTCTGGAGGCGCTCGGGGCCAACGGTCTCTCTCCCCCGGATATCGACATTTTCATACCCCACCAGGCAAATCGACGGATCATTGATGCCATCGGCAAGCGGCTTGGCCTTGGCAGCGACAAGGTATTCGTCAATCTTGACCGCTACGGCAACACTTCGGCTGCATCAATACCGATCGCCCTTGACGAGGCAAACCGTACGGGACGAATGGCTGACGGCAACCTGGTTCTCTTTGACGCATTCGGCGGCGGCCTTACCTGGGGCTCCGCGTTAATTCGCTGGTAAACTTTTCACAAGGGATTCACGGCAATGGGCAAAAGAGCTTTTATCTTTCCTGGTCAGGGTTCACAGTTTCCCGGTATGGGCAAGGAGTTGGCGGAAAATTTCCCCATTGCCCGGCACACTTTCGAAGAAGCTGACGATGCCCTGGGAAACAGGCTGTCGAAGCTTTGTTTCGAAGGACCAGAGGACGAGCTGAAACTTACCGCCAACACCCAACCGGCAATTCTCACCGCAAGCATTGCCGCGCTGCGGGTTCTTCGTCAGGAAACCGACGTGGCGGCCGACTATTACGCAGGACATTCATTAGGGGAATATTCAGCTCTTGTGGCTGCCGGAGCCCTGCAATTCGCCGATGCGGTCAGGACGGTTCGTGCCCGCGGGACTTTCATGCAGGAAGCTGTGCCTGTCGGCGTGGGGGCCATGGCGGCTGTTCTCGGAGTGGAGGCGGACGTACTTGCCGAAATCTGCGCCGAGGCTGCCCAGGGACAGGTCGTCTCCCCTGCGAATTTCAACTCCCCGGGCCAGATTGTGATCGCAGGGCATGCCGAGGCGGTGAATCGTGCCATTGAAATTGCCAAGGCACGGGGGTTTAGAAAGGCGATGCTGCTTCCGGTAAGCGCTCCCTTCCACTCGAGTCTCATGGTCCCCGCCGGTGAGCGTCTCTCCGAGGTTCTTGCCCGGATCGCCATTGCCGACTTTGCAGCTCCGGTGGTGACGAACGTGGAGGCAAAAGCCAACAGCGACAAGGCGCGGGTACGGGAGCTTCTTGTCAGGCAGGTGAGCGCCCCCGTCCTCTGGGACTCTTCCGTACGCGAAATGGTGAGCCTCGGGGTATCGGATTTCGTCGAGATCGGTCCCGGCAAGGTCCTGTCGGGCCTCGTCAAAAGGATCGACAAGGAAGTTACGACATGCAACGTAGAAGACACCGCCGGTGTCAGGGCGTTGGCATAGGAGCGAGCATGAATCTGGCGGGAAAAGTTGCGATCGTGACGGGTGCCTCCCGGGGGATTGGCAGGGCGGTAGCTCTCAAACTGGCCCGTGAGGGGTGCGATGTGGTGGTGACCGCCACGACTCTGGAGAGTGCCCGGAAGACGGCTTCCGAGATTGAGACGCTCGGGCGGAAGTCGTTGGCCATGGCGGTGGACGTTGCCGATTCGTCCGCTGTGGAGTCTCTGTTCGCCGCAGTCGTCGAGAAGTTCGGAAAGGTCGATATTCTCGTCAATAATGCCGGCATCACACGGGACGGCCTTCTTCTCAGGATGAAGGATGCCGATTGGGACGCGGTCATCGATGTCAACCTGAAGGGGGCTTTCAATTGCCTTCGCGAGGCAGCGAAACTCATGACCAAGGCCCGTAGCGGCAGGATCATCAACATCAGTTCCGTTGTCGGCGAAATGGGTAACGCCGGCCAGATCAATTACAGCGCCAGCAAGGCGGGGATGATCGGCCTCACCAAATCGGCGGCCCGCGAGCTTGCCAAACGCGGGATCTGCGTAAATGCTGTTACCCCGGGCTTCATAGAGACCGATATGACGGCAGTGCTCTCGGAGAAGGTTCGCGAGGGGCTGTTGCAGCAGATTCCCCTTGAGAGGCTGGGCACTCCGGACGATGTTGCCAATGCCGTTTTCTTCCTTGCATCGGACTTGGGGTCTTACATTACGGGTCATGTCCTGTCGGTCAACGGCGGCATGCACATGTGAAAAATTTATCTTTTGCAAATAAGAAGTTTCATGGTATGTAGCTAGAAAAATTACCCAAAAACCTGAACGGGTATAAAACCAAACGGAGGTAAAACAGCATGTCAACGATAGAAAAGCGGGTGAAAGAGATCGTGGCCGAACAACTTGGCGTGGACGAAGCACAGGTTACCAACGATGCTTCTTTCATGGACGACCTCGGGGCCGACTCTCTTGATACCGTCGAACTGGTCATGGCACTTGAGGAGGAGTTCGATATCGAGATCTCCGACGAGGACGCCGAGAAGATTCAGAACGTCCAGGACGCCATTGACTACATCACCGAGCACACCTAATAGACGAGTCCCAGGGGGGAGGGTTGCCTTCCCCCTTTTTCGCACACGTGTGGTTACACCGACACGTCCTCAGAATCCGTACATCGGGAGCAGATCATTATGAGAAGAGTTGTGGTGACGGGGATCGGGGCTGTTTCCCCGCTTGGTACCGGCAACCGGAAGAACTGGGAAGCTTTGACATCGGGAACATCCGGCATTGACCTGATCAGCCGCTTCGATGCGTCGGATCTTCCGGTCAGGATTGCCGGCGAGGTCAAGGATTTTGACCCTGAGCAGTTCATTGACAAGAAAGAGGTCAAGAAGATGGACCTCTTCATCCAGTATGCCATGGGAGCGGCTCATTTCGCCATGGAGGACTCGGGGCTCAAGATTACCGAGGAGAACGCGGAGCGCGTGGGCGTCCTTGTCGGTGCCGGTCTGGGCGGACTTCCGACTATCGAGAAATATCACTCCGCGATGCTCGATGGCGGGTACAAGAAGATCTCCCCCTTCTTCATTCCGATGCTCATCATCAACTTGGCACCGGGCCACATCTCCATCAAGTATGGCGCAAAGGGGCCGAACGTGTCGTCGGTCTCCGCCTGCGCCACCGGCACCCATTCCATTGGCGACGCATATCACATGATCAGGCGTGGCGATGCGGATGCCATGATTGCCGGCGGGACCGAGTCGACGGTTACGCCGCTCGGCATCGGCGGTTTTGCCGTGATGAAGGCGCTTTCGACCCACAATGACGATCCCAAGGGGGCATCGCGTCCCTTTGAGAAGAATCGCAACGGGTTCGTTCTTGCCGAGGGTGCAGGGATCGTTGTGCTGGAGGAGTACGAAGCGGCGAAGAAGCGGGGCGCCAAGATTTACGCCGAAGTCGTCGGCTACGGTCTCTCGGGTGACGCATACCACCTTACGGCACCGGCTCCGGAAGGAGAGGGGGCGGCCCGCTGCATGAAGATGGCCCTCGCCAACGCCGGCGTGAATCCGGAAGAGGTGGATTACATCAACGCCCACGGCACCTCCACTCCCTTCAATGACTATTTCGAGACCCTTGCCGTCAAACGCGTCTTTGGCGATCACGCGAAGAAGGTGATGGTTTCGTCCACCAAGTCGATGACCGGACACCTGCTCGGTGCGGCCGGCGGTGTTGAGGCGGTTTTCACCCTGATGGCCATGGAAAAAGGGGTTGTTCCCCCGACCATCAACTATAAGGAGCAGGACCCCGAGTGCGATCTCGACTACGTCCCCAACAGTGCGCGGGATGCCAGGATCACTTACGCCCTCAGCAACAACTTCGGCTTCGGAGGGACCAATGCCACGCTGCTCTTCAAGAAGATCTAGGAGGACGGCACGGTGATAGTGGTGGGAAGTGATCATGGGGGGCTGGAGCTGAAGGAGGCGATCAAGCGGCTTCTCGCCGAACGCGGCATCGCGGTCGAGGACTGCGGGACCGACAATGGAGACTCCGTCGATTATCCCGATTTCGGGATCCGGGTGGCCCGGAAGGTTTCGGATGGCGCCGCTGAAAAGGGGATTCTCTTCTGTGGAACCGGGATCGGCATGTCGATCGTGGCAAACAAGTTTCCCCGGGTACGGGCGGCGCTTGCCGCCGATCCGTTCATGGCCCGCATGGCGAAAGAGCATAATAATGCCAACATCCTCGTTCTCGGCGGACGCGTTCTCGATGAGGAGACGGCCCGCGAGATGGTCTGTACCTGGCTCGACGCCACCTTCGAGGGGGGGCGCCACCAGGGACGACTCGACAAGATAGCCGCGTTGGAGAAGGAACTTATGAAGTAGTGTGCCAGGTGTTCCGGCCACAGCTCGGAAGCATGCACGATACGGGACTGCCAGCGGTCCCGTTTTCCTTTTTATATCACTGAAAGGAGCAACAAGATGTCGATTCTTTCAACATTCGATCCCGAGGTTGCCGAGGCAATCCGGCATGAGACCGAGCGGCAAGAGTACAATCTGGAGCTTATCGCTTCCGAAAACTTTGTTTCAGAGGCAGTGCTGGAGGCTCAGGGCTCCATTCTGACAAACAAGTACGCCGAAGGGTACCCCGGCAAGCGTTATTACGGCGGCTGCCACCATGTGGATGTGGTGGAGAACCTTGCCATCGAGCGGGCAAAGCAACTTTTCGGAGCCGATCACGTAAACGTTCAACCACATTCCGGCTCCCAGGCCAATATGGCAGTCTACTTTTCGGTGCTCAAGCCGGGCGATACGATTCTCGGCATGAACCTTTCCCACGGCGGGCACCTTACTCACGGCAGCCCCGTCAACTTCTCCGGGCGCTTTTTCAATGTAGTTCCCTACGGAGTTTCCCGGGAGACCGAAACGATCGACTTCAATGAGGTCGAGCGGCTCGCCCTGGAGCACAAGCCGAAGATGATCGTAGTGGGGGCCAGTGCCTATCCCCGCGTTCTCGACTTTGCCGTCTTCAGGACCATTGCCGACAAGGTCGGAGCGGTGATCATGGTAGACATGGCGCACATCGCCGGTCTGGTGGCCGCGGGCCTGCATCCGAACCCCGTTCCCCATGCAGAGTTCGTCACCACTACCACCCACAAGACGCTGCGCGGTCCCCGTGGCGGCATGATCCTCTGCCGTGAGGAGTATGCCAAAACCCTCAATTCCAATATCTTCCCCGGCATCCAGGGGGGACCCCTCATGCACGTGATCGCCGCCAAGGCGGTGGCGTTCAAGGAGGCGCTTGCCCCCGGGTTCAAGAATTATCAGGCCCAGATTGTCAAGAACGCCAAGACGCTGGCCGAGGAGTTGATGAAGCGTGGTTTCCGGCTCGTATCCGGCGGCACCGACAACCACCTCATGCTTGTCAACCTCACGGACACTGAGCTGACGGGTAAGATTGCCGAGGAATCCCTCGACAAGGCCGGCATCACGGTCAACAAGAACACGGTTCCGTTCGAGACCCGCTCGCCGTTTGTTACCTCCGGCTTCAGGATCGGAACCCCTGCCGCCACAAGCCACGGTCTGAGGGAAGCCGAGATGGTCGAGGTTGCGGGCTTCATTGCCGAGGCCCTGGCCAATGCCGGTGACGATGCCAAACTCCTGGAGATCAAGGGTCGGGTAAATGGGCTCATGAAGCGTTTCCCGCTCTATGCCGACCGACTCAAATAATCTTTGTTTCCGGAACAGCAGAACAAAAAGGGGAGTGCCGCAGGGCATTCCCCTTTTCATTTGCGGGTACACCCTGTTGCATTGGGGCTTATGAGGGATAATTTGAGCTTGACAGCCCGGTTGTTTTGATGAACATTCGCACACCTGAACAGGCGTTCAGCCGAAGAAATACGTAACTTGGTTGCAGTTCGGCGTGGTGTCGGTCGATCCGGTTGCAGCGGCGAAAATTGTATTCAACCTGTTGCGGGGGGTTATCGTTTTAATGGTAATTGGAGAGGAGACCCTGTTTTCGCCCGAGTCTTATTCTCAACGGCCTTGTGAGGAGGAGTAATCGATGAAACGTATGGTTGCACTGTTGATGGTCGGCTTGTGGGCCTCGCATGCGGGGGCGCAGGAGGGGGAGCTGCGCCTTACGCTGAAAGAGGCGGTCCGGTCGGCGGTTGAAAAAAATCTCGACGTCAGGGCCGAGCTTTACAATCCGGCGATATCTGAGGCGGACATCAGGCTTAATGAGGGAATTTACAATCCCCTCCTGAGCCTGTTTACCAATTTTCAATACGCTGTCACCCAGCCGGCAAGCACATTTTTCGCTAATCTCAGCAGGCAAAAGACCTTCGAGCTCAATCCGGGGGTAAGCCAGTTGATACCCACCGGCGGCACCCTCGGTCTTACCTTCAACAATACGTATACCAGCACCAACGCGCGCTTTTCTCTTCCCAACTATTGGAATTCCGATCTCACCCTGAGCCTCTCCCAGCCCCTGTTGAAGAACTTCGGCCGCGAGCCGACCGAGCTTGCCATCATGGTGGCGCGCAACAACAAGGAAGGATCCGTCGACCAGTTCAAGACCAGACTCATGGATACGGTTGCCCAGGTCCGAACCGAGTACAACAAGCTGTACAGCCTGAGGGAAGACCTGGAGGTGAAGCGGACGTCGCTGGAGCTGGCCCGCAAGATTCTCTCCGACACCCAGGCCCAGGTGAAGGCAGGTGTTTTGCCCGCCATGGAGATCCTGAACGCCGAGTTCGGTGTCGCTAGCCGGGAGAAGGATGTTCTCGATGCCGAAAAGGCGGTAAGGGACGAAAACGACGTGCTCAGGGTGCTCCTTCAGATTCCTTCGGGGGGTGACATCATCCCGGTGGACGTTCCGACGAAGGAGGCGGTTGCCATCAGCGAGGGGGAGCTCGTCAAGAGTGCTCTCGACAACCGCCCCGAGCTGAAGGCACAGCGCACCACCCTCAGGACGAACGAACTGCAGGCCCGCGTGGCCCGCAACCGGACCCTCCCCGACCTGTCGCTTTCCGCGAGTTTCGCCGCCACCGGGCTCGACCAGCATTACAACCGCGACCTGGAAAAGGTGAGCTCGGCCGACTATCCGGTCTGGAGCGTCGGGTTCAAGTTCGCATATCCTCTGGGCAACGATGCCGCACGAAACGATTACATCAAGAGCCGCCTGAGGGTGGATCAGACCAGGACCCAGATCAGCAGCCTTGAAGCGAACGTCGTAAACGAAGTGAAGAGTGCGGTGCGCGGCATCGAGACGAATTTCAAGCAGATCGACGTAACCGCCCGGGGGAGGGCCTTTGCCGAGGAGCGCCTCCGTGCGTTCATCAAGAAGAACCAGGTGGGGCTCGCCACGACGAAAGATGTCCTCGATGTGGAGAATGATCTGGCGGTGGCCAAGAGTAACCAGATCAAGGCGCTGGCAGGGTACAACGACGCCATCACCCAACTCTGGCGTGCCACCGGCGAGATCCTTGACCGCGTGGGAGTGCAGGTTTCGGATCAGGAAGGGGATGCCCTGTACAATCGGCAGGCCCGTGACTGAAGCCGCAGCGTACGGACGTGTCCGGTTCTCGTCCGGAGGCATTGAGTTAGCAGACTCAGGCGGGGATTTGCTCAGTGGTCGCGGTAACCCAGCACGACCAGGATGCAGGTGCCGTCGGCAATGACGTTTATCCCGGCCCGGCGGCACGCCTCCACCGCGGCATCGCTTTCGGCGCCCGGCTGCATCCAGATGTTCTCGATCCCCTTCTGTTTTGCCATCTCTACAACCTGCTCCGTTACGGGGGGCGGGGTGATGACCGAGAGGCTCTTCACGGTGTCCGGCAGGTTCAATACGCTCGCCACGCAAGGCACCCCCTCGATCTCGCTTTCCTTCGGGTTGACCGGAATTGCCCGCAGCCCCTTCTGCTGGTAGACCCGCAGCACCTTGTTGCCGTACTTGTGGCGGTCGGCGGAAGCCCCTACCACCCCGAACTCCTGGGATTTGAGAAAGGTGTCGATCTGGTCCTTGACGCTCATGGTTTCTCCCCCTGTTTGCATTTCGTTAGTTGCCGGCGTTCCTGCAACGGCTTCAAATATCGAGAATGACCGTGGCGTACCACGCCGCATCCCGCTGTACCACCTCGAACCGGTGAAGAGTCACGGCCTTCACGTCCACGAGGAGGTCATGGCGCTGCGGGTCGATCTCCTCGCCTTCGGCGACGGCGTGGAGGATAAGCGCCTCTCCGGCGCGAGAGATGGAGGGATTGGGAACCCGCAGGAGAAGGCGTCGGGCATCCTTCAGAAAAACAAGCTCCTGGAGGAAGTCGAAGAGGAGGAGGTCGACCGCTTCGTGTTCAAGGTCCATCGGAACCCGGTGAACGGTGGTGATGGAGGAGAGGTCCGCAACCATTACGTTCGCCAGGGCATCGGCGGCGGCGGCAAACATCTCTTCCAACGACGCTCCCCATGCCTCGAAGGCTACGTCGGCGGTGGCAATTTCTTCCAGGTATCGGTATGGCATGGGAATTTACCCGCTCCTCAGAAAAGGGCGTCAATAGCCTCGAAGTCGATCTCGTTTTCGGCGTTTGCCTTGATCCAGCTGATCTTCTCCTGGTCCTCGGAAGTGATCTTTGCCACGTCCTCCATGAGGGCGGTAAATACCTTCGCCGTCGTTTCATGGACGCGAATATAGGGGATGTTGCTGTCATCCAGAATCTGCTGGCTGATTTCAGAGATCGGCACATGCCCCGCAATGACGAGTCCGACGATCTTGTCACGGTACGAGGGGATGTGATAGAGGGATGAAAGGGTGACGATGAGTTCGTCCCGCGAGCTGGTAAGCACCAGCAGAGTGGCCTCTTCGAGCCCGTCCACCACCCGCTGGGACGAGGCTGCGCCAAGGTGAATGTGGTGAATGATGCGGCTGCGTCCCTCGGGATCGCCATGTACGGCAAGGTTCAGAAGTTTGCCGATGTGGGAAAGCGTCGGGTTTGCAAGGATCGGCGAGTAGTTGAAGCCTCCGGTTACCTGGATATTTCTGCTGGGAAATCCCTTGGCGAGAAACCCGAGGATCGACTCCCGCTTGTCGGCCCGAAGCTTGTTTACGACGACCATTCGGACATCGGCTTCTTCCTTTTCGTACAGGGCCAGGTTCAGGTGGACGGCGTCAATGGTGCTGCCGATGCCGCTGTCGGCTACGATAATAACCGGAGCATCGAGAATGCGCGCAACACAGGCGTTGCTAAGGCCGATGACCGACCCGACGCCGCAATGGCCGGCCCCCTCGATGATGAGGAAGTCGAACTTCCTGTCGAGAATCTCTACGGCCTCGATCATTTTCTGCTTGAGCGAATGACAGTCCAGCCTACCGCTCAGGTAGTCGCGGGTGAAGTTCTTGTGCAGCGACACCGGGTTCATGAGAGCTATGTCTTCTTCGAGTCCGAACGTCTTGGCCATGAGAACGGCGTCCATGTCGACGGTCATCGAACCGTATACCTCGATCTTGGGCCCGATCGGCTTGATGAATCCGACCCGCCGGTACTTTTGTCGCGCCAGGTGCATGAGCGAAACGCTCATCGTGGTTTTGCCGCAGTTCTGTCCGGTCGCTCCAATGAAGATTTTCTTGGCCATGTTTTCCCCTGTCATCAAGATTAAGTCATGACATCAGATACAAACCGTCGTCGCCTGCCGGGGGCCAAAGGACAATGGCAATCAATGGTGAAGTATACACCATCTTCGCTGCGGATGAGCGCAAAAATCGGGGATATTCTGTCATGGGTGGACCATTTTGACTGGTTGAAGGACTTGCCCATCGCACACGGATCGAAGTCTCACCAAGGGGAGTCGACACCCTTGTTTTTTCCGCCCGTTTCGTGCATTATTGCGGAAATTCCTTCATGCTATTGGGATAAAACGTGAAATCTACTCTCGCCTTTTCACTCCTCCTGATCGTTCTTGCCGGCTGTTCTCCGGTGCCGAAGCAACTTAGCGCCTGGCAGGGTGCCCGTCTTGGCGAACTGATTGCCCAGGTCGGTCCCCCGTCGGCGGTCTCCACCGACAATGAAGGTACCAAGTGTTATCACTGGTACGAGGATCGGGGTGAGGTTTACGCGTACGGCGGGCAGGTAAACCTGAGATGCGAGCGGACCTTTGGCGTCGACGCCAGGGAGATTATTACGAGTTGGAGCTGGTCGGGTAATTGCCTTGCCCTGCCCGATTCTCCCTGGCAGCGGAATCCCGCCGGTACAGAGCAGTGAGGCTGCCAGATGCGGATTAACGATAAACTGTCAGCCCGGGATATCGAAAAAAAGGCGAAAAAGGGATCGTTGACAAAGGCAGGGGAGGGGAGTACTTCACCATTTGTCCGGGCACTTTCCCGTCGTCAGGCGGAATTTCTCAGCTACGAGCAGGAGCTTGAAGAACTCAAGGACGAGATCGACCGGGCGGGAAGCGAACTGGAGCGCGAACCGACCATCGCCAATTTCAAGGTGTTCCGGGATCTCATCGGCGCCCTTACGAAAAAGGTCACCTCCCACGCCTACCGCCTCGAACGGATCGGAGGAAACACCCTCAATCCCCGCTGCTTCGAGATCGTCACCGTCATCGACCGGGAGGCCGACAACCTCTACCGGCTGATCATGACGCAGAACAAGGACCGCCTCGCCATCACCAACAAGATCATGGAACTGAAGGGGCTGGTGGTCGACTTTCTTGTATAGCCGGCTTGCCCAGGGACAGTTCCCGCCGCTCTTCCCATCTCACCCTTTCACATTCCCGACCGGTACCAGACGCACCACCCGCCGGCTCAGATTCGAAAGCTCGGTGGCCTCGGCCACCTCGTCGATATCCTTGTAGGCGAATCCCGCTTCCTCGGCAAGGCCCCCCCACGAAACAGTGCGGACGTAGATACCCCGGGTCTCCATATCATGCTGGAGCTTCTGCCCTTTTACCATCCGTTTTGCCTGGTGCCGGCTCATGGTCCGGCCGCTGCCGTGGGCAGTGGTGAAAAACGTCTCGCTCCCCCCCGGGACGCCGGCCAGCAGGTAGGAGCCGGTCTCCATGCTCCCCCCGATGATCACCGGCTGGCCGGTATTGCGGTAACGCTCGGGGATTCCCTCCATGCCGGGCCCGAAGGCACGGGTGGCTCCTTTGCGGTGAACGAGAAGCTCCCGCTTCTTCCCGTCAACGACGTGATTTTCCAGTTTCGCCGTATTGTGGGCAACGTCGTAGACCATCTCCATTCCCAGGTCGCGCGGGTCGCGGGCGAAGATGTCGGCAAAGACCTCGCGGATGCGGTGGAGGATTACCTGACGATTGGCGAAGGCCATGTTGACCGCGCACTTCATGGCGGCGAAGTAATCCTGCCCTTCGCGGGAGCGAAACGGAGCGCAAGCAAGTTCCCGGTCATTGGTATGGATGCCATACTTCCTCTCCATGACCGAGAGGAACAGCTGCAGGTAGTCTGTCGCCACCTGATGGCCAAACCCCCGGCTTCCGCAGTGGAACATGACGACGACCTGGTTCGGGACGGTGATGCCGAAGGCTTGGGCGAGTTTCTGATCGTGGATGTTTTCGGGACGGGCCACCTGGATCTCAAGGTAGTGGTTCCCCGAGCCGAGTGTTCCGATCTGGTTGAACCCCCGGTCGACGGCCCGGTGACTGATCTTCGAGGCGTCCGCTCCGGCAAAGCAGCCACCCTCCTCGGTCATTTCCAGGTCCTCCGGCCAGGCGTAACCGTTCTTCAGCGCCCAGCGTGACCCATGCTCCGCCACATCGCAGAATTCCTCGTGGGATAGCCGCACGAAACCGTGGCACCCCACTCCGGCCGGCACCTTGTAGAAGAGGGCGTCCACCAGTTCGCGGAGGCGCGGCTTGACTTCATCGTAGGTGAGATTCGTCAGGACGAGCCTCATGCCGCAGTTGATATCGAAACCGATGCCGCCGGGGGAGATGACGCCGGTTTCCGGGTCCATGGCCGCCACCCCGCCGATCGGAAAGCCGTACCCCCAGTGGCCGTCGGGCATGCAGAACGCGTATTTCTGGATCCCGGGAAGGCAGGCGACGTTCGATACCTGGTCGAAAACCCCGGCGTCCATGGCCTGGATCAGCCTTTCCGTGGCGAAGATCCGTGCCGGCACGAGCATGCCGGGCTTGTAGGATCGGGGAAGCTCCCAGATGGTCTCCGCGATGCGTCTCAGTTCGGATGGCAGCGTCATGGCATTCCACCTCGATCAGCTGTTTTTCCAAACTATAACACAAATATGGAAGCGCACCCGCGATGCCCGGCAGTTTCGGGTAAGTATGTAATGAGATGTTCGTGTGATTATCCGGAGAGTTCCTGCAGCCATTGCTCGAAGATGGCAACCTTGTGCTCTCCGAACCTCCCCAGGTTCCGCCTCACCTCGTCGCAGCTTTTTTCATGACGGAGCGTGTCGGGCTTCTTGGAGAAAAAGAGGTCCGCAAAGCAGATGATGATCTCCTCGCGGTTGAGGGGGACCATGTCGCGGGAGGGAAGGGGAAGTCCCTGACGGAGAATGTCGTCGGTGGTGAGGCCGACGCCGATGTGGCGTTCGCAGACGAGGGCGTGGCGGTGAAGCCCCTCGGATTCGAGAATCTCCCGGCCAATGATGCCGTGAAGGATGTAGGGGGCATCTCCGGTGCAGCCGATGCCGGCAGATTTTGTCCGACAGACACCGATGTCGTGAAGAAGGGCCGCTTCTTCGATAAAGTTCAGATCCAGTGCCGGGTCGCCCAGGGAGCGAGCTACCCGGAGCGCCTTGTCGGCCACAAGCCTGCTGTGCTCCAGGACGATACTGCAGGCGTGGTCGGCCACGCCGAAATGCTTGGTCAAGAGGGCTTCTGCGTTCATGGTTTACCTCTCATGCTTGATACGATATTATCAATTTTCGCGAACATTCTGTCAATCGGGCCGCCGGCTTTAACCATCGGAGATCGAACGTGATCGAGATACGTGACTCTGACCTGAAGATCGAATTCATCCGGGGCTCCGGCCCCGGCGGCCAGCATCGCAACGTGACGGAGACCGGGGTCCGCATCCGCCATCTCCCCACGGGGATTGTGGTGCAGGCATCGGAAAGCCGCTCCCAGGCGCGAAACCGCGAAGTGGCCATGGAGCGCCTCCGCAAGGCCCTGGAACGCCGTGCCCGGCGGGCAAAACCGCGAGTGGCGACCCGGGTGCCCAACGCCGAGAAAAAGCGGCGTCTCGAGGATAAGAAACGACGTGCCCAGGCCAAGCGACTCCGAAGCGCTCCCGACGAGTGATCCCGTAGGGGTGAATTCCGCCTGGAACCTTGACCTGACGGCGTTTCTCAAGTATGCTGGCCGCCATTTCCCGATACGGAGAGAGACCATGGCCCGCCCGACCTGGGACGAATACTTCATGGAGATCACCCACCTGGTGGCCAAGCGGTCCACGTGTCTGCGCCGGCAGGTGGGGGCGGTTATCGTCAAGGACAAGAACGTCCTTGCCACCGGGTACAACGGCGCCCCATCCGGGGTTGCCCACTGCCTCGACGTGGGATGCCTCCGCGAGAGACTCCAAATACCGTCGGGCGAGCGGCACGAGCTCTGCCGCGGCCTCCACGCCGAACAGAATGCCATCATCCAGGCCGCCAAGCACGGCACCAATATCGATGGCAGCACCCTCTACTGCACCACCATGCCGTGCATCATCTGCTCCAAGATGCTGATCAACGCCGGCATCCGGCGCATCGTCTACGAGGAAGGGTACTCCGATGATCTGGCCCGTGAGATGATCCGGGAATCCGGCGTTCTGGTCGAAAAATACAGTGAACTGGAGAGAGACGCTCCGTGAAGTGCCCGTTCTGCTTCCATCCCGACAGCAAAGTGGTCGACTCCCGTCCCGACAAGGGGGGGGCCGCCATTCGCCGGCGCCGTGAGTGCGAGTCGTGCGGCAAACGCTTTACCACCCACGAGCGGGTCGAGGAGCCCCTTCCCCTCGTCCTGAAGAAGGATGGCCGCCGCGAACCGTTCGATCGGATGAAGATCGTGTCCGGCATCCAGAAAGCGTGTGAAAAGCGACAAGTCTCACGGGAAACGATCGACAGGCTCGTGGACCGCCTCGAAGGCCGTCTTCAGGAGTGGGGAGAAAAGGAGGTTCCGAGTACCACCATCGGCGAATGGGTGATGACCGAGCTCCACGAGATCGACGAGGTGGCCTACGTCCGCTTCGCCTCCGTCTACCGCTCCTTCAAGGATGTGAATGAATTCATGTCCGAGCTGCAAGACCTGCTGAAGAAGTGACCCGCGCCGTGCCCGTGACCGATTTCCACGAACGGATGATGCGCCGTGCCCTTTCCCTGGCGCGGCGCGGCATCGGCAGGACGAGCCCGAACCCGGCGGTTGGCTGCGTCATTGTCCGTGGCGGCGCCGTCATCGGTGAGGGGTGGCATCGCAAGGCCGGCACCCCCCACGCCGAAGTCCATGCCCTGCGGCAGGCGGGCGAGGGGGCGCGGGGAGCCGACGTTTACGTAACGCTGGAGCCCTGCTCCCATCACGGAAAGACCCCGCCGTGCGCCGATGCCCTCGTGGCGGCGGGAGTGGCGCGGGTCTTCGTCGGGATGGTCGATCCGAACCCCAGGGTCTGCGGCCAAGGAATCGGCAGGCTGGAAGCCGCCGGCATCGAAGTCGTGTCCGGCATTCTCGAAGCTGATTGTCGAAGAATCAACGAGCCGTTCATCAAGCATGTTTCGACCGGAATGCCGTTCGTGACCCTCAAGTCGGCCATGACCATGGAGGGAAAGACTGCCACCGGGTCCGGGGACTCCCGCTGGATAACCAACGAAAAATCGCGACGATATGTGCACAAACTTCGAGCCGGGGCTGATGCGGTGATGGTGGGGATCGGCACCGTTCTTGCCGACGATCCGCAGCTGACCGCCCGGATACCCGGGGGCCGGGACCCCCTTCGGGTGGTGGTCGACAGTAACCTCCGTACTCCCGCCACGGCCCGGATGCTGACTCAGCAATCGGATGCCGCGACTCTCATCGCCACGGTCTCCCGCGATGAGAAGCGGATGGCGGGCCTTCGCTCCGCCGGCGCTGAAATTCTCCACTGTGCGAACCGCGGCGGTCGGGTCGATCTGAGGCACCTTCTGAAGAGGCTCGGGGCACGTGGGGTGCAGGCGGTGCTCATCGAGGGAGGGAGCGAGCTTGCCGGCGAAGCGCTCCGTGCGGGGGTGATCGACAAGTTCCTGTTCTTCTACGCCCCGAAACTGCTGGGGGGTAAAGAGGGCTACGGCCTCTTCGGCGGTCCTTCCGTGGGGCGCATGACTGAGGCATTCAGGCTGAGGACCGACACGGTGCGCCGCTTTGGCGGCGATATCATGGTCGAGGCCTATCCGGAGGAAGCATGTTTACCGGGCTCATAGAAGAGGTGGGGACGCTCAGGAGGATAGAGCGTGCCGGCACCGCTGCACGGCTCGTCGTCGGGAGCGGTTTGCCGCTGGAGTCGATTGCCATCGGTGATTCGGTGGCGGTGAACGGAGCCTGCCTCACCGTTGTGGCCAAGGGTGCGGGGGAACTTACCTTCGATGCCTCGCCGGAAACGCTGGAGCGAACCACGCTCGGAACGCTCTCCCCCGGCGCCCGGGTGAACCTGGAGCGGGCGCTGCGCCTGGGCGACCGCCTGGGCGGGCATATCGTGACCGGCCACGTGGATTTCATCTCCACCGTATCGGAGCGCCGGGAAATCTCTGGCAACATCGTCTTCGGTTTCCGGATCCCCACCGGATTTGCCCGTTACCTCGTGACCAAGGGGTCGGTGGCGATCGACGGCATCAGCCTCACCGTCAACACCGTGTCGGGCGACGGCTTTTCGGTCAACCTCATCCCCCACACCGCCGCCATGACCACCCTCGGCGCCGCCCGTCCCGGCTATCAAGTAAACATCGAGACCGACATTCTCGGCAAATACGTCGAGCGGCTCCTGGGGGCCGGAACATCTGAGCGCAGGGGGAACGGGGTGAGTCTCGAACTGCTTGCAAAGAGCGGTTTTCTGTGAGATATAGAAAGCTTGCCAAATTCCCGTATTGGAGCCGGTAATGCCCGTTGCAAGGATTGAAGAAGCTGTCGAGGATATCCGCCAGGGTAAGATGGTCATTCTCGTGGACGACGAAGACCGGGAGAACGAGGGTGACCTCACCATGGCAGCCGAGAAGGTCACCCCCGAGGCGATCAATTTCATGGCCAAGTACGGTCGCGGTCTGATCTGCCTCACCATGACCTCCGAGCGGTGCGACTTCCTGCGTCTCCCGCTCATGGTTTCCGACAACACCTCTTCGTTCGGAACCGCCTTCACCGTCTCGATCGAGGCGAAGCGCGGGGTGACCACCGGCATCTCTGCCGCCGACCGGGCTCACACGATCCTTACGGCCGTGGCGGATTCCACCCGGCCGGAGGACCTGGCGCGCCCGGGCCACATATTCCCGCTGCGGGCCCGAAACGGGGGCGTTCTGGTCCGTGCCGGACAGACCGAGGGGTCGGTGGATCTTGCGCGGCTTGCGGGCCTGAAGCCTGCCGGGGTCATCTGCGAGATCATGAACGAGGACGGCACCATGGCCCGGATGCCGCAGCTCAAGAAATTCGCCAAGGAGCACGGGATCCGGATCTGTACCGTCGCCGACCTGGTGGCCTATCGCCTCAAGCACGAATCCCTCGTCCGTCGCGCCGCCGATGTTACGCTGCCGACGGAGTTCGGCGAGTTCCGCGCCATAGCGTTCGAAAACGACGTGGACAAGCTGGAGCATCTGGCGCTTGTGAAAGGGGAGATCAGCGGCGATGAGCCGGTGCTGGTGCGGGTCCACTCCGAGTGCATGACCGGCGACGTCTTCGGGAGCCTTCGCTGCGACTGTGGCGCCCAGCTCCACCGTGCCATGGAGATGATCGAGGCGGAAGGGAAGGGGGTCATCCTCTACATGCGCCAGGAAGGGCGGGGGATCGGGCTCTTCAACAAGCTCAAGGCCTACGCCCTCCAGGACCAGGGAAAAGATACGGTGGAGGCGAATCTGGAGCTCGGCTTCAAGCCGGACCTGCGCGATTACGGCATCGGGGCGCAGATTCTCGTCAATCTGGGAGTCCGCTCGATCCGCCTCATGACCAACAATCCCCGGAAGCTCATCGGACTCCAGGGATATGGCATCAACATCGTCGACCGGGTCTCCATCGAGATCCCCCCCACCACCACCAACCTCGGCTATCTCAAAACGAAGCGCGAGAAGTTGGGGCACCTGCTGGAAAATATCTGAGCCAGCGTGATGTCGGGTGTACCGGAGCGGTGCCCGCGCCCCGTTGTCCATTGTCTATAAGGAGGAAACCGCATGCCGAGAATCATCGAAGCCAAACTGGACGCCTCTGGCCTCAAGTTCGGGATCATCGTGAGCCGTTTCAACAGCTTTATCGCCGAGCGCCTCCTGGAGGGAGCCGTCGATGCCCTGGTCCGTCATGGCGCCGACGATGCGGCCATCGACGTCGTGCGGGTGCCCGGGGCGTTCGAAATCCCGCTCACCGCAAAGAAGATGGCCGCAAAGGGGGGATACGATGCCGTCATCTGCCTCGGGGCCGTGATCCGCGGAGCTACGCCTCACTTCGATTACGTGGCTGCCGAGGTGTCGAAGGGAATAGCCCATGTCTCTCTCGATACGGAGGTGCCGATCGCCTTTGGCGTTCTCACCACCGACACCATCGAGCAGGCAGTCGAGCGGGCCGGGACCAAAGCGGGTAACAAGGGGTTTGATGCGGCGATGACCGCCATTGAAACCGCGCGTCTTTATAAGGAGCTCTGAGAGTGGGTATGCGTCGCCTGGGGAGGGAAATAGCCCTCCAATTGTTGTATGCCCGTGATTATGCGGCTAGCGAGGCCGGTCCCGCCCTGGAGCTTGTTCTCGACGAATCCGAAGCCGGGACTGCGGCGGGACGTGCCTTTGCCGACGAACTGGTCCGCGGCGTTCTCGAGCACCGCGAGGTGCTCGACGCGGCGATTGCCGAAAAGTCGAAGAACTGGTCCATCGGCCGGATGGCACGCGTGGATCTGAACATTTTGCGCCTCGCTGTTTTCGAGCTCCTCTACCGTGACGAAATCCCCAAGAACGTCACCATCAATGAGGCGATTGAGGTGGCGAAAAAGTTCGGCACCGAGGAGTCGCCGTCATTCGTGAACGGCATCCTCGACGAAATTGCCTCGACCCTTCCCGACAAAGGTTAGATTCATCCTCAAACATTTCCCCACAGACTGAAGCGAGGGATTATGAAAGAGATAAAGGTAGGCCTGCTGGGCTTCGGCACCATCGGAACCGGCGTAGCGAAGCTGCTGATGACCAACGCGGAGCTGATTGCCGCAAAAGTTGGTGCCCGGATCACACTGAAGAAAATTGCCGACCTGGATATCGTCACCGATCGTGGCATTTCCCTTCCTGCCGGCATACTGACGACAAGCGCCGACGAGGTTCTTACCGATCCGGAGATCGGCGTCGTGATCGAACTGATTGGCGGTTATCATCCCGCCAAGGCGTTTGTGCTCAAGGCAATCGAGAATGGGAAGCACCTGGTGACCGCTAACAAGGCGCTCCTCGCGCTACACGGCGAAGAGATCTACGCCGCTGCCGCCCGCAAAGGGGTCGAGGTCCTCTTCGAGGCGGCCGTGGGTGGAGGGATCCCCGTCATTTCCGCCCTCAGGGGGAACATGGCGGCCAACAACTTCTCCACCGTCTTCGGCATACTTAATGGTACATGTAACTACATACTTACCCGGATGACCAAGGAAGGGGCCGATTTCGCAGATGTTTTGCGAAACGCCCAGGAGCTCGGTTACGCAGAAGCCGACCCCACCTTCGACATCGAGGGGGTCGATACGGCGCACAAGCTGGCACTTCTGGTGTCGCTCTGCTTCGGCACCCGGGTCAACTTCGACGACATTCACACCGAGGGGATCAGTTCCCTTTCATCGGTGGACATCAAGTTTGCCCGGGATTTCGGCTACAAGATCAAGCTCCTGGCCATCGGCAAGCGTGACGCCGACGGCGTTGAGGCCCGCGTTCACCCGACCATGATCCCGGTCAGCAATCCGCTGGCCGATGTGGACGGCGTCTTCAACGCCATCCGCTTTACTGGCGATTTCATTGGACCGGTCATGTTCTACGGCCGCGGCGCGGGAATGGACCCGACGGCCAGTGCCGTGGTGGGCGACATCATCGACATCGCCCGCAATATCATGGCCGGCATCGGCCGGCGTGCCGCCCCCCTCGGCTATGGCGACGACGCGGTGGCCACCCTCCCGATCAAGCCGATGGGGAGCATCGAGGGAAAATACTACCTCCGCTTCAGCGCGGTCGACAAGCCGGGCGTCCTGGCCAAGATCTCGGGTGTGCTCGGCAGGTACGACATCAGCATCGAGTCAATGGTGCAGAGCGCGCGGATGGCGGGCGAGGAGGTGCCGATCGTGATCATGACCCACGAAGCCCGCGAGGAGCACGTGCGCAAGGCCCTGGACGAGATCGACACCTTTGACATCATCACCCAGGAAACCAGGCTGATCCGGATCGAGGATAACCTGGAGTGAGTAAGTAGATTACAATTGGGTATTTTGACGAGAGCAAAGCGCAACGCAGGGGCGGCCACTACGGCCGCCTTTGTCTATTCAGGGATGACGATCCGGCGGTCGTCCGGATGGGGAATGAGTTCGGTGAAGTGGTTGATGGATGGGAACCGGGTCGATGGCGTCGGATGGACCGTGGAGCTGAAGCGGCTCACGTAGACGAGGAAGCGGATGCCGTAGCGTTCCGCGGTCCCGAGGTTGGTCTCGCTGTCCTCGCCCAGGAGGGTCCTGGCTGGATCGTAGGGCACCTTCTCCCGCAGTTTTCCCCAGAAGGCGTTTTCCTCCTTGGGAAGACCGATCTCGTGGGCCGACACGATGCCGGTGAAATAGGGGCCGAGGCGGGTCTTTCTCATCTTGAGCGAGAGGGTCTTGCCGTGGGCATTGGTGACGAGCCAGACGCTCTTGCCGCTCTGGCGCAGGAAGAGGAGGAATTCCACTACCCCCGGATGGACGGCGATCAGGTGCTCCACTTCGAGCTTGAGGAGCGGGATGTCGAGGCCAAGCCGCTCTGACCAGTAGTCAAGGTCGGTCCAGTTGAGGGTCCGTTCCTGGGAGCGGAACTGGGCGTAGAGAACCTCCTTCGCCTCGGGCAGGGGGATGCCGTTTTGGGCGGCATAACGTTTCGGCACATGTTCGAGCCAGAAGTGGTCATCGAAGTGACGGTCAAGGAGGGTGCCGTCCATGTCGAGGAGGACGGTGTCGATCTGGTTCCAGTCGATAAACATGGCCGTGATGGCAGAGAAAAGGCCCTCAGCGGGCCTTTTCCTCTAGGAACGCCTTGATCGCGTCCCGGTCTGCATCGAGTACCTGGCAGCGGGTCGGCAGCCGTTCGATCCCTTCGAGAGAGGGGGGGCGCGCCGGCTCGAAGCCGACGGCCCGGGCCACCGCCTCGGCGAACTTGGCCGGGTGAGCGGTGGCAAGGCAGATCGCCGGGGTCCCGTCCGTGACCATCTCCCGGGCCGCCTTCACGCCGACCGCTGTGTGCGGGTCGAGGATGTATCCGGTCTCCCTGTGGAATGCGGAGATGGTGGCAATGGTCTCCGCTTCGTTCACCGAGCGGGAGATGAATTCCTCGCGGACCCGCTCCAGCTCGGCGGGAGAGAAGTCGATCCGCCCCTTGACGGGTAGGGAGGCGAACGCTTCGCGGACCCGGACGGGATTCTCGTCGAAGAGATAGTAGAGGTAGCGCTCGAAGTTGGAAGCGAGCTGGATATCCATGGAGGGGGAAACGGTGGGAACCACCTCCCCCAGGGAATAGTCGCCTTCATTGATGAAGCGGGTGAGGATGTTGTTTTCGTTGGTGGCCAGAAGGAGTTTTTTTACCGGCAGTCCCATCCGTTTCGCCACGTACCCGGCAAAGATGTCGCCGAAGTTGCCGGTGGGGACCGAGAAGACCACCTCTTGCCCGAAAGACCCGGCGACGCGGAAGTAGGCATAGAAGTAGTACACCACCTGCGCCAGAACCCGTGCCCAGTTGATGGAGTTGACGGCGCCCAGCGCATAGCGCTCCTTGAAGGGAAGGTCGCTGAAGAGGCTCTTGACGATGTTCTGGCAGTCGTCAAAGGTGCCGCGGGCCGCAATGTTGTGGACGTTCGGGTCGAGGACTGTGGTCATCTGGAGCGCCTGGACCGGCGAGGTCTTGCCGTGTGGGTGGAGGATGAAGATGTTGATGTTCTCCTTCCCGCGGACGCCGTAGATTGCGGCGCTTCCCGTGTCGCCCGAGGTGGCGCCGACGATGTTCATCCGCTCCCCCCGCTCCCGGAGAAGATACTCGAAGAGGTTGCCGAGGAACTGCAGGGCCACGTCCTTGAACGCAAGCGTCGGACCGTGGAAGAGCTCCAGGATGTGGACGCCGTCCTTCTTCACCACTGGTGTGATCTCCGGGTGGGTGAAGGTGGCGTAGGAGGTGTCGATCAGCCGCCGAAGGTCTCCCGCCGGAATGTCCGTGGCGAAGAGCGACATGACGTTGAAGGCAAGCTCTTGATAGTTAAGCTTTTTCCACGACTCGAGGGTGCCGGGGGCAAGCGCCGGTATCGTCTCCGGCAGCAGAAGCCCTCCGTCGGTGGCGAGCCCCATCATGACTGCATCCTTGAAGTCGATCGGCGTGATGGTTCCTCGGGTGCTGATGTAGTTCATGGGAAATTATCTCCTGGCAGGCATATATCGACGTTGAACGATAACGGTGCATCTTATCAGCAAGTGTATGAAAAGGGAAGGGGGAGCGGCTTTTTCGCAGGTTGAGAGGCGATGATGGTATCATGCGTCGGCTGCTCACGCCGGAAGAATGAGATTGGTCAGGCAAGAGGGGGCCGACGCAGAAGGCGACTAGCCCCGAAAGCTGGAATTTACGCGGTTTTTCCGGCGTTCATATGGCTTGACAAGGGGCACTCTTTCCTTTAGGTTTACAGGATGATCGTCGCCGCTGATGCGGTTGTTGTGGAGAAGCTTTGACCAAGAAAGAAAAACATCTCGACTCTGCTCAGAAATTCCTCGTGAAAGGGCAGCTCGACCGCGCCATCCGCGAGTACGAGCAGGCGGTTGTCCTTGATCCGAAGGATATCAGGGTAAGGCAGAAGTTTGCCGAACTTCTGATGCGGGCAAACCGCAAGGATGATGCGGTCAGGGAATTCGAAGTAATAGGCAAATTTTACGCGGACAACGGTTTTTACCTCAAGGCCATCGCCGTCTACAAGCAGATCCAGCGCACCGATCCCCGTAATAGCGCCATTTCTCTCACGCTTGCATCTCTGAACGAAAAACAGGGCCTGGTCGGAAATGCCCTTGCAGAGTACAAGACGGTCTACGATCACTATGAAAAAAGCGGGCAACTTGACGAGGCTCTATCGGTCCTCGAAAAGATGCATGCCGTCGACAAGGACAATTTCAACATCCGCCTCAAATTGGCTGAAACCCGTCACAGGGCGGGACTGGGAGAGCAGGCATACGACGATTTCACGGCCCTGGCCCGGGATATCAAGAGGAGTGGCGACGAGACGACCTTTGCGCGGGTGTGCGAGCGGATCGGCCAGCTCTTCCCCGAACGGAAGGAATTCCTCCTGGCGGTGGCCGAGGGGCAGGTCAACAGCGGCAACCCTGTGGCGGTATTGCCGCTGTTGAAGCAGCTGGTCTCTGATGACCGCTTCAATCCCAGGGCTCTCTATCTTCTGGCCGATGCCGCCCGCGCCGCCAACGATCCCCGGACCGCAAAGGGTGCCTACGGACAGATCGTCAAACGCTACCCCGACGAGATCGCGGCCCGCACGGGCCTGATTTCCTGTTTCATCGACGAGCAGAACGTCGACGAAGCCCTCAGGTATCTCAAGATGTTCGAGCCGGAGCTCCTCTCCCGGGAGCCCGCCGCCGTCGAGGGGTTTTATCGTGCCATTCACGACTTGGCCCCTCAACACCCCGACGTCGTCGATAGAGACAGGGAGCAAGACAAGACGGCTGATGTCGAGGAGAAAGAGGCAGCGTCTGCCGAAACGGCAAGCACCGAACCTGCATCTTCGCCTGAAACGTCTCCCACCCCTTCGGAATCGGTGCCGGATTCCGGTCAGATATCCTCTGAGGCAGCGACTGCTGACGACTTCCCGACAGAGGACGAGATCGATATCACGTTCGAAGAGGAAGAATTACCCGAAACAGGGCTGTTAGCCGCTTCTGCAGACGAGTCCTCGGGGTCGGAGGCAGCCGAGCCTCCGGAGCCCGGGCCTCTGACGTCGGAAGGCGAAGAAGGACTCTTCCCGGGCGATGATGCGTCGGCGACCTTCGATTTTGCGGTGTCGGAGCCTGAAGGCGAATTTGCCGGCGGGGGCGATACGTTCGACGGCGACATGGTTGAACTGGATGTCTCCCATCTCGCGGCGGAGTCCGACGATTGGCTGAACGGTGCTGAAGAAACCTTCCCGGCTTCGGCGGAACAAGGCGGTGCCGAAGCCCTCGATCTCGATTTTTCCGAGGATGAGCTCGACGGGCTTATCCCGGCCGCAGCAACGGCACAGGAACCGGCAAAGCGCGACAAATACGCCCTTGACGGACTCTTTTCGGCATTCAAGAAGGGGGTGGGCGAACAGCTCGACCAGGGCGACACCGAGACCCACTACAACCTCGGTATTGCCTATAAGGAGATGGGGCTTTACGACGACGCGATCGCCGAGTTCAGAGCAGCCTCTCTGGACCCGCAGCGCCGGATCGACTGCATCACTCTTCAGGGTATCTGCTGCAGGGAGAAGGGGGATTATCTCCAGGCCGAGGAACTCTTTACCGGGGGATTGGCCTTGCCCGGGCTGGCGGAAGAGGAGCAGCTCTGCCTCAAGTACGAACGCGCGCTGCTGCGGGAAGCCATGGGGGCGTGCGAACAGGCGCTGCAAGAATATCGCGAGATTTACGCCGTGAGCCCCGATTTCAGGGACACGGTTCAAAAGATAGCCCGGCTGCAGTGCGATGACGAAGCACTGGATCTGGCGGATATCGAGCTTGTGGATCTCGATGACGCCGAGGAAATCGTGGGGTAGGACGGTCCAGTCTCAGGAAAGAAGGCCCAATGGAGCCATAAGTCTGAACGGGGCCTCGAAATATTCGCCGGGATAGCTCTCCGGAAGGGGAGGAAGCGGAGTCGCCGACTGAAGTGCTTTCAGGATCACCCGGTCGTATTCCGGATTCCCTGAACTTTTTATCAGCCTCACATCGAGAATTTCACCATCTCTTTTCAGGACAATCGTCACCAGGGCCTCCTGCCTCCCGGGCTCTGTTCCCCGTTGATCCGCCACTGCCCACCACTGTTCGTTAATCCTCTGAACCAGCGCGAAGTAATACTCCTTGATATCGCTGCGCAGGGTATCGCCATCGGCAAGGCTCCTGAAAAACCCTCGGGTCATTCCAAGCGACAGGGACGAAGGATTCATCCGTGGTTCGGGTGAGAGGGGCTTCGGCGGCTGTTCTTCGGGAAGCTTCTCCCCCACTGCCATCGGGGGTGGCACCGTTGCCGTTGCAGGTCGTGTCAGCGTTGTGGTGCGCTTTGCCTCCGAAACCGGCCCGGGAGAGACGGGGATGGGATTATCGTTTAGCTCCGCCAGGTCCAGAGTGACAATCCGTGGAGAACCGATGGAGGCCTGGCTGCGTGAGAAGAGAGCTATTGCCGTGGCCACCGTTGCGTGGAGCGCGAGAGAAAGGAGCAACGCTCGCGACAAACCTCGCACGGGGTGATTGAAAAGAAACTGGCGCTCCATTGCGGGAAAACTCCCAGGGAGGATTGGGATGGGTCAGGAGGAAAAATCTTAGCAAAGAGCATGTTGTAATGGCAAGAGAAAGGGAAAGGGGGCCTGTCGAGCCCCCTTTCTCTTGCTTGTGACGGAAGATGGAAAATCAGGAGTTCTGGGCGTCAACGACTGCAATGGCGGCCATGTTCACGATGTCGCTGACATCGTCTCCCCGCTGCAGCACGTGGACCGGCTTTTTCATCCCCATGAGGATCGGGCCGATGGCCTCGGCTCCCCCGAGGTGGTGAAGGAGCTTGTAGCAGATGTTCCCGGAGTTGAGGTCGGGGAAAATCAGGACGTTGGCCGCCTCCTTGAGGCTTGCGAAGGAGAAGCTCTTCTGGAGGATCTCGGTCACCACCGCCGTGTCCGACTGCATCTCCCCGTCGATGACAAGATTCGGCTCCCGCTCCTTGACGATCTCCACCGCCCGCTTCACCTTCAGGGTCTGGGGATGGCTCACCGATCCGAAGTTGGAGAACGAGAGCATGGCCACCGTCGGCTCGAGGTCGAGCATGCGCGCCTTCTCGGCGGCGAGAACGGCGGTTTCGGCCAGTTCCTCCGGCGTCGGCTCGATGCAGACGGTGGTGTCCGCCATGAGGAAGATCCCCTTGTTGAAGACCATCATGTAGAGACCGTGGACGCTGGAGAGCCCCTGTTGCTTGCCGATCACTTCCAGGGCCGGGCGAATGGTCTCCGGATAGTGGGTATCGATACCGGAAAGGAGGGTGTCGGCATCCTCCATGTGGACCATCATGCAGCCGAAATGGGTGCGGGACTTGCGGGTCATGATCCGGCGCGCCTCGGAAAGGGTCAGCCCCTTACGCTGGCGAAGCCGGAAGAGCTCCTCGGCGTATTCTTCCGACCGCTCGAAGTTCGCGGGGTCGACGATTGCCACCTCACCGTTGAGTTCGAGACCGAGCTCCGCCATCTTGGCGCGGATATTTTCGTGATTCCCGATGAGGATCGGTTTCCCGATCCCCTCTTCGATGAGTATCTGGGCCGCCTTGAGAATCTTTTCGTTGTCCCCTTCCGGGAAGACGATCCGCTTCGGGTCGCACTTGGCCTTGTTGATGATCATGCGCAGGGTTTCCTTGGCCTTGCCCTGCAGCGATTCCAGGTGCTCGACATACTTCTCCATGTCCTCGATCGGCTGGCGGGCCACTCCCGATTCCATGGCCGCCCTGGCGACCGCCGGGGCAACGCGCAGAAGGGCCCGGGGGTCGAACGGCTTGGGGATGATATAATCCCGGCCGAAGGAGAATTTCACGTTGCCGTACGCGCGGCAGACCGAGTCGGGACATTCCTCCCGGGCCAGCTCTGCCAGAGCAGAGACCGCGGCCTTTTTCATATCTTCATTGATGGTGGTGGCGCGTACGTCGAGGGCACCGCGGAAGATGAACGGAAAGCCGAGAACGTTATTCACTTGGTTGGGATAGTCGGAGCGACCCGTGGCGATAAGGACGTCTCCGCGCACCGCCCGGGCCTCCTCGGGAGTGATCTCCGGGTCGGGGTTGGCCATGGCAAAGATGATCGGATTGGCAGCCATCTTGCGCACCATCTCGGGGGTGAAGGCGCCCTTGGAGGAAAGACCGTAGAGGACATCGGCTCCCTCCACGGCTTCCTCAAGCGTACGGAGCGAGGTGTCGACGGCAAAGCGCTCCTTGTATTTGTTCATTCCTTCGGTGCGGCCCCGGTAGATGACCCCCTTGGTGTCGCACATGATGAGGTTGTCTTTCCTGAGGCCGAGGGAAATTGCCAGGTTCGCGCAGGCAATGGCGGCGGCGCCGGCACCGTTGATCACGAGGCGGATTTCCTCGATCTTCTTCCCCACCAGCATCAAGGCATTAGTCAGACCGGCGGCCGAGATAATGGCAGTGCCATGCTGGTCGTCGTGGAAGACCGGGATGTTCATCGTTTCCTTGAGCTTTTCTTCTATGTAGAAGCACTCCGGAGCCTTGATGTCCTCCAGGTTGATTCCGCCAAAAGTCGGCTCCAGGAGCTGACAGACCTTGATCACCTCGTCGGGGTTCTCCGAGTTGACTTCGATATCGAATACGTCGATATCGGCAAAACGCTTGAAAAGTACCCCCTTACCTTCCATGACCGGTTTGCCGGCCAGGGCACCGATGTTGCCAAGGCCCAGAACGGCGGTACCGTTCGAGACGACTGCGACAAGATTCCCTTTGGCAGTATACTTGTAGGCGTCTTCGGGGTTCTTCTCGATTTCGAGACATGGCTCGGCGACACCGGGCGAATAGGCGAGAGAGAGGTCACGTTGGGTAAGGCACGGTTTGGACGGAATTACTTCGATCTTGCCTTTACGGCCACTGGAGTGGTAGTCAAGGGCATCCTGTTTCTTGCGCATGGCGGACTCGGCTCCTTTCTTCGGCGGCATCCCGGCAATTTTTACTCGTGATAAAAATTTTTCCGTCGTGCCACACTGGTGTTACGGAGTTTTATTTTGCTGAAATCACTTAAATTGAGACACCTTAGTCCGTGTCTTGCCGCTTTGTCAAGCTCAAATTACAGTGAAACTAAAAAATCATTTTACTTCCCAGAGCCCGGGCAATCCCCTGGCGGCACTTGTAATTTGGACCTGTTTGGTTGATAATTCCGAAACCCCTGCCGAGACGGGCAGATAGACGGAGGAGACGGCCATGGAACGCATCTGGGCACCCTGGAGGACCGAATATATTTTCACTGAAAAACCTTCGGGGTGCATCTTCTGTCTCCCGCAGGATACCAGCGAAGACCGCGAGCACCTGGTGCTTCACAGAACGCCGTTATCTCTGGTGATGCTGAACCGGTATCCGTACACCAACGGCCACTTGATGGCCGCTCCCCTCAGACACACGGCGGACATGGATTCGCTGTCGGACGAGGAGATGCTCGATCTTTTCCGCACCGTTGGCCTCTGCCGTGCCATCCTTCACGAGGAAGCATCTCCCCAGGGATTCAATATCGGAATGAATTTGGGGAAGGCGGCCGGTGCCGGGGTCGACGATCACCTCCATTGCCACATCGTTCCGCGGTGGAACGGCGACACCAATTTCATGAGCGTCGTCGCCGACGTCAGGGTCGTTCCGGAGGGTCTTCTCGCCGCTTACGATCGCCTGCTTCCCCGCTTTGAAGCTCTTAAACGATAACCTTCCGGGGTACTTCCGATGACAGAGGAGAGGAATGGGCTTTTTGCCGGCATCGACGTGGGAGGGACGAACCTCCGTTTCGCCCTGGTGGACCGGTTGGGGAGGATCCGGCACCGGCACGATCTCAAAACCGAGATCAAAGCCGGGCGTGAGCCCTTCTATGAAAAGATTCGCGAAGGAGTTGGCGTCTTGCGAAGCGCCGCCGACGGATGCGGAGCAACCATTGTTGCCGCGGGAGCAGGGATACCGGGACTCATCGCCAACGATGGGTATGTTCATGTTTCCGTCAACCTTCCTCCCCTCGACGGGGTAAATCTGCGCGAAGACCTGCAGCGCATCACCGGACTCCCTACCGTTATCGCCAACGACGTCAACGCCTGCGCCTGGGGAGAACGGCTATACGGTGCCGGGGCAGAATTCTCTTCGTTCATCATGGTTACGTTGGGGACCGGCGTGGGGGGAGGGCTTGTGCTCAACGGAAGCCTGTGGACCGGCATCGATGGGGTCGCCGGGGAGCTCGGACACCTGACTGTGGAACCGGATGGCAGGCCTTGTACCTGCGGCAACCGTGGATGCCTGGAACAGTACGCTTCGGCTACGGCCATCGCGACCAGTGCCCGTGCTGCCATGTCGGGCGGGAGCGGTGAGGAGGCCATCTCCGCCGAAAGCGTATCCGAGGCGGCACGGCAAGGCGATCCCCGTGCACTGAAGATTTTTGCGGATGCGGGCCGATATCTCGGAATTGCGGCGGCGGGCCTGGCCAATATCCTCAATCTGGAGGCGTTCATCGTGGGAGGTGGAGTGGCCGCCAGCTTCGATCTGCTGAAAGACGCCGCGGAGAAGGAGATGCGGGCGCGCGCATTTTCGGTTCCCGGCGAACGGCTCAGGATCATTCCCGCGGCCCTGGGTGAAGATGGCGGCCTGATCGGCAGTGCCGCCCTCGCGATGCAGGCTTTTGGCAACAGAACGGGAGTCTGACGGCAAGGGAATTTCAGCACGGAGGAGCGATGAAACGGCGAATCGGGATTCTTACCGGCGGTGGCGACTGTCCGGGGCTCAATGCAGTGATCCGGGGGGTGGTCAAGAGCGCCATTATCCGCCGCGGGTGGGAGGTCGTCGGCATCGAGGATGGCTTCGACGGATTTCTGAGGGCTGACAGGACGAGACTTCTCGGCCTTGGAGATGTGCGGGGAATTCTGCCCCGGGGAGGAACCATTCTCGGGACCTCCAACAGGGGAAATCCTTTCTGTTACCCCGTGGAGGAGGGTGGTAAGACGGTACTTACCGACATATCCGATCAGGTCGTCGACAACATACGAAAGATGGGAATCGACGGCTTGGTGACGGTGGGGGGTGACGGTTCGCTCAAGATAGCCCTCGAACTGATGCGCAAGGGTGTGCCGATAGTCGGTGTTCCGAAAACCATCGATAACGACCTGATGGAGACCGACGTCACCTTCGGTTACAACACTGCCCTGGAAACGGCAACCGACGCCCTCGACAAGCTCCACTCCACGGCGGAAAGCCATCACCGGGTCATGATCATGGAAGTCATGGGGCGCTATGCCGGCTGGATCGCACTGGAGTCTGGAATAAGCGGCGGAGCGGATGTCATCCTCATTCCGGAGATTCCGTTCGACATTCAGTCGATATGCCGGGCGATCGACGAGCGGTGCCGCCGCGGCAGCACATTCAGCATCATCGTTGCCGCCGAAGGGGCGTACCCCTGTGGGGGAGGGAGGGTGGTCCGGCGGCGGGCAGACGAATCAAACCCCGTGGAGCGGCTCGGCGGAATCGGTGAATACGTTGCGCGGGAGCTTTCGTCCTGCCTGAAGATGGATACGAGAACGATGGTCCTTGGCCATCTCCAGCGGGGAGGGTCTCCCTCCACCTTCGACCGCTGCCTTGGTAGCCGTTTCGGGGTTGGTGCGGTGGAACTCCTCGAACGGGAACGCTATGGCGAGATGGTCTGTCTGCGGGGAAGGGATATCAGGTCGGTCTCGATCGAAAAAGCGGTCCGTCGGCTCAAGCTCGTCGATCCGAAAGGCCAGATGGTTACCGCAGCCGAGGAGCTTGGCATCGCCGTCGGTCGTCGATGATCCCACAAAAGGCCGGGGCGCGGAGTTCCCCATTTCCGCAAAACCCTCGCAAATGGTTGACTTTGCGACCTTGGCAAGATAGAGTGCACCGGTGTTGTCTCAGCGGTTTAGCTATTCCTCGGCAGAATGTTTTTTCGAGGGGGCCTGTAAAGGCCTCCCCGCCATGTACATGGATATCTTCACTGGAGGGTAACCTTTTATGGAAACCGGGGCAATCATCCGAAACAGGAGCAGGCTCTACGGCATCCTCGGCTGCGCCATGGGAATCGGCGCCCCTGTGGCCTGGACCGCTCTCCGACTTGTCTTTTTCGCCGACCCGGACCAGCCTGTTCTTTCACAGATTTTCGGCGACATCTTCAAGAGTGGCTACAATCTCGCCCTGTACTCCTACATGGGGATCGGCACCGCCACCGTATTGGCCGTTGTCGGCACTTACATCGGAAAGACAAGTGACGAACTCCACACGCGGGCCGTGGAGCTGGACGGTCTCCATCAGGAGGTTGCCTCCCAGAAGGAAGTCTTCGAGAACCGTTACCGGGTGCTCGACAGCAATATCAAGAACTTCCACCAGATCAGCAGCAAGATCCAGAAATCCATCGACGTGGACGAAGTCCTACGTCTTTGCGCCGATGGGCTCCATGACGTTCTCGGCTATGAACGGGTCAACATCCTCATGGCCGACGATATGCGCACCTCTCTCTCGTTCGTGGCGTCCATCGGGACTGCCGGATTCAACCCGAGCGGGGTGACACTCCCCCTCGATCTCCGCAGCGGGGTCATCTTCAAGTGCTTCAGCGACAAGCAGCTCTACATGGTTGACGACATCAACGTCTATCCGTCCGAGTTCAAGCTCCAGCCGCCGTACGATACGATCAAGGCACTGCGCTCGAAGAGCTTCGTGGTCTGTCCCATCGTCGTCAAGGGGGAATCGATCGGAATCTTCGGCATCGACAACAGCCTCAGCAAGCGGCCACTTAACGACACCGATGTCGATACCATCAAGCTGTTTGCCGATCAGGCCGCCTCGGCCATCGTCCGTATCAACCTGCTGAAGGCGATCGGAGCGTTGACGTCGGAGCTTGAGACCACCTTTGCCGACCTCCTCAAGAACCGCGACCACTATTCGCGCTATGTTAGCAACCTGAAGGATGCGGTCAGCTCGGTGGCCGACGGAACCGCCCACATTGCGTCAGCTGCGGAAAGCGTCCTTTCGGCCGTGGACGAGACCAGTTCCGCCGTGAGCAACATCTACGTGTCCATCGAGCAGGTGACCAGGAACCTCGACTATCTCTCCGAATCGATCGACAAGTCCGCTTCCGCCATGGAAGAACTCAACTCCACCATCAAGAACGTGGAGCAGAGTGCCGCCATTTCCCATCAGGTATCCAGCAAGGTGAAGGAAGAGGCCGACCGGGGGAGGCGGGTGGTGGAAGAGACTATCAGGGCCCTGGCCGAGATCCAGAATTCGGTCGAGCTTTCCTTCGAAGGGATGAAGCGTCTCACCGAAAACAGCGGACGGATCGAAAGCATCGTCGGTGTCATCAA
Source organism: Geobacter sp. (assembly GCF_027327745.1). Classification (GTDB taxonomy): domain Bacteria; phylum Desulfobacterota; class Desulfuromonadia; order Geobacterales; family Geobacteraceae; genus Geobacter. The sequence goes on along the minus strand of NZ_DAHVYG010000033.1, from coordinate 120,058 downwards.
CGACATTACCAAGCGTACCAACCTCCTGGCGCTCAATGCCTCCATCATCGCCGCCCAGGCAGGCGAGTACGGCAAGAGTTTCGGGGTCGTTGCCGACGAGATCCGCAACCTTTCGCTTCAGACCGGGCAATCCACCGGCGAGATTACCGGCATTATCGAAGAGATCATGAAGGAATCCCGCGACGCTGCGGAAAATATCTCGGCCTCCAAGGAGCGGGTGCAGCGCGGGGTCGAACTTGGCGGCGTCATGGGGCAGTCGCTGGAAGTCATCCACGAAAGCTCGGTCCGTTCCATGGACATGACCCGCGAGATCAAGACCGCCACCGAGGAACAGGCGCGAAGCGTGCAGCTCGTGACCCATTCCATCGAGAACGTGAGCAGCATGAGCTCCCAGATCTTCAAGGCATCCAAGGAGCAGTCGGATGCCGCCATGAGCATCGTCCGCTCCATCGACACGATCAAGGAGATGACCCAGGAGATGGTCAAGGCCACCGTTAAGCAGGTGGAGGACGGTACCGAGATCAAGAAGTCGGTGGAAGGGGTCGGCCAGATGGTGACCAAGATCTTCGAAGACATGGAAGTCCGCCGTGAAGAGAGCAGCGAAGTGGTCAAAGAGCTTGAGATGATGAAGAAGATCGCAGGATAAATAAATTAAGTTGTGGACACGATCGTTTCATCCATGCTAAACAAAAAAATGTTCTAGGAATGGCCCGCAACACCGGCGGAGCCGTGGGAACCTTTCACAACAAGCATACTGCCTGGATTCGCCGAGAACCGGGACGGAAGGCAATAGCCGCACCAGGAAGAAGAGAGAAGATACTCTTCCGGTCTTTTCGTGCGCCTCCGTTTCCCGGGGGCGCATTTTTTGTTAATGAGGTGTTCTGAAGTGAGCAGAAAAAAGACAATCCTCGATATCCAGAAGATGAAGGAAGCCGGCGAGAAGATCACCATGCTCACCAGCTACGATTTTCCCTTCACCCGGGTCATGGACGACTGCGCCATCGATGCCATACTGGTCGGCGATTCGCTTGGAGTCGTGATTGACGGCTACGACAATACCCTGCCGGTTACCATCGAAGAGATGATCTATCATACCCGGGCCGTCACGCGCGCCCGCCCGAAGGCGCTGGTCGTTGCCGACATGCCGTTTCTCTCTTTCCAGACAGACCTGCGCGATGCCCGGCTCAACGCGGGGCGACTGGTGAAGGAAGGGGGAGCGGAGGCGGTCAAACTCGAAGGGGGTACCCACATCGCCGCCACCATCCGGGCCATCGTCGACATGGATATACCGGTCGTGGGGCATATCGGCCTTACCCCCCAGTCGATACACCGGATGGGGGGATATAAGGTTCAGGGAAAAAGGGAAGAACAGGCCAGGCGTCTCATGGAGGATGCCTTGGCCGTGCAGGAAGCCGGCGCCTTTGCCCTGGTTCTGGAAGGGATTCCCCTTGCATTGGCCAGGCGGATAACCGATGAACTCTCGATCCCTACCATCGGCATCGGGGCCGGACCCCACTGCGACGGCCAGGTGCTGGTCATCCATGACATCCTCGGTCTCTGCGAGAAATACTCGCCGAAGTTCGTGAAGCGCTATGCAGACGTCAGGGGGGTAATTGCCGATGCGGTGACCTCCTATATCGCCGAAGTCAAGAAAGGAGAATTCCCCGACGAGGGGCATTCGTTCAGCTGACATGAGAATTATCGAATCGGTCGCCGAAATGCAGAGATTTACACGGGAGGCCCGCACGGCAGGGAAGACCATTGCCCTGGTGCCGACCATGGGTTACCTCCATGAGGGGCACGCATCTCTCATGAGGGAAGGGAGAAAACGGGGCGACATCCTGGTGGCGAGCATCTTCGTCAACCCGACCCAGTTCGGCCCTTCCGAGGACCTCGATGCCTATCCTCGCGACCTTGTGCGCGACACGGCGGTTGCCTCCGGGGCAGGGGTTGATGTCATCTTCGCGCCCAAGAGCGGCGACATGTATCCACACGGTTATCAGACCTATGTCAATGCCGAGGAGTTGACGCTCCCCCTCTGCGGCGCCAGCCGTACCGGCCATTTCCGGGGGGTCACCACCGTGGTGACCAAGCTCTTCAACATCGTCATGCCCCATGTCGCCCTTTTCGGGAAGAAGGATTTCCAGCAGCTTGCCGTAATCCGGCGCATGGTGTCCGATCTGCACATGGACATTGAGGTCATCGGCATGCCGATTGTCCGCGAGGACGACGGGCTTGCCATGAGTTCGCGCAACGCCTACCTCCAGCCCGAAGAGCGGCAGAACGCCCTCTGCCTGTACAGGGCCCTTGCCGCCGCCCGGGGGCTTTTCAACGACGGTGAGCGTTCGGTGAAGATCCTCAGGGAGCGGGTGGTGCGCCTGATCGCCGAGGTCCCCGCTGCATCGATAGACTATGCGGAATTCCGCAACAAGGACACCCTTGAAGCTTTGGAGACGGCCGACGAAAGCACCCTGCTGGCCCTGGCCGTCAGAATCGGAAAAACGAGGCTGATTGACAACTGTACCTTGGGGGAGGAAAATTAAATGGAACGCAGGATGCTCAAAAGCAAGATTCACCGCGCCACGGTCACCGGAGCCGATCTTCACTACGAAGGAAGCATTACCATCGACCTCGACCTGATGGAAGCCGCCGACATCATTCCCTACGAGGCGGTGTCGATCTGGAACGTCACCAACGGGAGCCGCTTCGAGACCTATGCGATCGAAGGTGAGCGCGGTTCGGGGGTCATCTGTATCAATGGCGCCGCTGCCCGTCTCGTGGCGCCCAAGGATCTCGTCATCATTGCAAGTTTCGTCAACATGGAGAACGAAGAGGCTCAGAAGTACGAGCCGAAGCTGGTCTTTGTCGACGACAAGAACTGCATGCTTCCCACACGCAAAGAAGTGGCGGGGCAGGGGAGTCTGAAAAAAGTAGCCTGGTAGTAACAGGGGAGCCATGGAACTGTTCGCCGCCTCATACCTCGTACCGATTTCGTCTCCACCTGTTCCCGGAGGTGCGATGGTGGTGGACGGTGGCCGCATCGTTGAAACGGGGACGCTGGCCGGGCTTCGCGCACGGTACAGCGTCCCAGAGCGCGACTTTCCCGGTTGCGTCATCATTCCTGGTCTGGTCAACGCCCATACCCATCTCGAACTGACCCACTTCCCATCTTGGAAGATCCGCAAGGGGATCGACTATTCTCCCCGCACCTACGTGGACTGGATCATCCAGGTGATCAAGATCAGGCGGGCGCTCACGCCGCAGGAGCTGGAACTCTCCGTACGCGAGGGGCTCCGGATCTGTCTCGAATCAGGCACGACCTCAGTCGGCGAGATTCTCAGCGACCGTTCGCTCCTTCCCCTCTATTGCAACGCTCCACTCTCCGGCCGCATCTTCTTCGAGGCCATCGGTCATGAGCCCCTCCGCTGCCAGGAGGCACTGGACGCCCTTCGCGCCGACCTCTCCTCTTTTAGCTGCGGCAGCTTCGAGCAGGGAATATCGCCCCACGCCCCCCACACGCTTGCGGCGCAGTTCCATGGCAGCCTTTGCCGGCTCGCGGCCACAATGGAGATCCCGCGTGTCATCCACCTGGCGGAATCACGTGCCGAATCGGATTTCTACTTCGATTCCTCCGGAATGATAGCGGACACTCTCTATCCCCACGTCCACTGGGAGGAATTCATTCCCCCCCCGCAGCACGCAACCGCCGCATCCTGGCTGGACCGGCACGGCCTGCTGGACCGGCGCACAACCTGCGTCCACGGTGTGCACCTGACTCCCGCCGATGCCAGGATCCTCAAAGAGCGCGGTGTCTCGGTGATCCTCTGCCCTCGCAGCAACGAAAAGCTCGCCGTCGGCAGAGCGCCGGCCCACCTTCTGAAAAAGCTCGGCATCCAACTCGCCCTCGGCACCGATTCCCTCGCGAGCAACGACTCACTCTCCCTTTGGGACGAAATGCGGTTTGTTCCCGAAGCATACCCAGGGGTCTTCACCCCGGAGGAGGTTCTCTCCCTGGCCACACTCGATGCCGCCCGCGCCATCGCCGCAGACCGGCATGTCGGCTCCCTCGAACCGGGCAAACGGGCCGATTTCCTCGTTGTCAGGCTCCCCTCCCTGCCCGCAGAGCGAAATCTTTGCGAAGCAGTCGTTCATACGGGAACCCTGGTCGACGTGTTCGCCGCCGGCAAAGTTCCTTCCTTGACATGAAGAAGACAAAAAGAGTCCGTTTTTTCTCCTTGCAATGCTTTAGCCTCATCTGATAGTATGCATGTGTATGGGCGAAAAGCTGATCTGCAATAATAAAAAGGCCTTCCACGATTACTTCATCGAAGAAAAGTTTGAGGCCGGCATGGTGCTCAAGGGGACCGAGGTGAAGTCGCTCCGTCTCGGCAAGGGGAATCTTAACGACTCCTTCGCGCTGGTTCGCGAAGGGGAGGTATTCCTGCACAATCTGCATATCTCGCCATACGCCTTCGGCAATCGGGAGAATCACGACCCCGAGCGGATGCGCAAACTCCTTCTGCACAAGGCCGAGATCAACCGGCTTTACGGAAAGATTCGGGAAAAGGGGTATTCGGTAGTTCCGCTTCGCCTCTACTTCAAGAACGGATACATCAAAATTGAGTTGGGGCTGGCAAAGGGAAAGAAGCTGTACGACAAGCGGGAAGACTTGAAGAAGAAGGATCAGAAGCGCGAAATGGCTGTGGCGCTGAAAGAACGCAACAAGTAACGACCCCGCAAGCGGGGCGAACGCAAATTTACGGGGGTGTAAAGGTTTCGACGGGGATAGGAAGCAAAGGTTGCATGCCGAGGTCCGGGCAGGTCTCGTAAAACAGCCCGGGGCGAATTAAACGCCGACAATTACGACTACGCTGTAGCAGCTTAATACCCTGCTACCGATCCGCTGAGCCTCTCCCACGGGCAAGGATGGATCGTCATTTCAGTGGGATAGTCAACGGGAACGCCTGCGGCCCCGAGGCAAAACCTTAGCAGGATCGCTGTCCGGAAATCCCGGCAGGGGGAGTTCCGGTCCGTTAAATCAAAACCCTCGCACAAGCATGTAGACGCCTTTAGCGTATGATCTTCGGACCCGGGTTCGATTCCCGGCACCTCCACCAATTTTAGCCAAGGCTTCGGCTGGCGCGCCAGTGCCAGTTGAAGCCTTGTTTTTTACCGATGGCCGTTCGCTGAAGCAACCGCAGCTTGCGAAAGCGGATTTTCCCCTGCAATTCGGAAGTACCCTGAATAAGGAGAGATGCCGTGGAAACACTCGATTTTCAATCTCTGGGAAAGGCCATCTCACAGTTGAACGCAGGTCTGCGGGAATCGCTCTCGGTGCCCGACAGCGAGTTGCTCAGGGATGGCGTGATCCAGCGGTTCGAATACACCTATGAGCTTTCCTGGAAGATGCTCAAGCGCTACCTGGAGGTCACTTTGCCCAACCCTGAAGAGGTGGACGGCATGTCGTTCCAGACGCTCATCCGTACCGGAAGTGAACAGGGCTTGCTAATGTCCGGCTGGGACAACTGGGTACGTTACCGCAAGGCGCGCGGCACCACCAGCCACACCTACGACGAGGAAAAGGCGCGTGAGGTTTTCCGGATCGTCCCGGAATTTCTGCGGGAAGCGCGTTACCTGCTCGACAGACTGACCGAGAAGATGCCCCGCCCGTGATAGACGTTGCTCCACAATATCTCGAAACGGTCAAGGCCATTCTCCGCAGGCACGTACCCGACCGGGAAGTCTGGGTTTTCGGCTCGCGGGCGACCGGCACCGCCAAGCAGTATTCCGACCTCGACCTTGCCGTTATCGGCGACACCCCCCTTGACTTCGGCCGGCTTGCTTTGCTTGAAAACGATTTTGACGAGTCGGAACTCCCCTTCAAGGTGGATGTGGTGGATTGGTCGACCGCCAGCGAGTCGTTTCGGCAGGTCATCCGCAAGACTGCGGTGGTGTTGTGATCCTCCGGCTTGCTGCGCGGTAAATCCTGAAATGCCTCCCATAAAGGAGGCTTTTCTTTTTCTCCTTCATCAGGCCCTGAGTCTCGGTCCCCGACTCTCGATCGTGGCCTTTCCCATTGACATCCTCGGTTGAAAGGTGTATTAAACCTGCGTAATATTGCGGTGTTATGAGGGATTGATGAATGGTTTGGAGGACGTGGGATGCCGTGCCTATGCTCCAATTGGCGAACCTGACATCCTGACCTCAGTTGAAGTGCACTCAAATTATCCTGCTCTTAGGCCGGAACATGGATCTTGATAAATTCGACACATTACTCAGAAACTCTCCCACCTTGAAGCTGCTGCGATCCAGACACGCGGCACTGATGATTACCTTTTTTCACCAACAGTTCAAAGAACGCAACGATATAGCTATCCCGAATAGTCTGCTTGTCCAGAGGCTTGCCGACTACCTCGATCAGCTCGATTACCATGACGAAGAGGAGAATGCCGATCTTGCTTTCTGGTCCCTCGATTATCAGGAAAAGGCAAAGCGGTATATCGATCGTTGGACCGAAGAGAACTACCTTCGTAACTATGTGGACGATATGACTAAAGAGGTCATCAATATCCTCACCAAGCATACGGAGAAGGTCTTCCAGGTGCTGGAACTCCTGAAAGAGCGGGAGTTCGTGGGCACCGAATCCAAGTTCAGGGATATTTTCAACAAGCTCAGGGAACTGATCGACAATTCAACCGATGATCCGCAACGGAAGATCGAGGAACTGGAAAACCGCAAGAGGGAGATTGAAGACGAAATCCGTGCCATCAAGCGGGACGGCTTTGTAAAAAGCTTCGAGAATTACCAGATCAAATCCCGCTTTGAGGAGATCAACCGGCTCACCAACGAACTGATCGGCGATTTCCGCGAGGTGGAGGATAATTTCAAGGATATCACCCGCGGTATCTATGAAAAGCAGACCAACAAGCTGTTGACCAAGGGGACGATTCTCAAATACACCTTCGACTCCCTCGACGAACTGAAGGAGAGCGACCAAGGGAAGAGCTTCTATGCCTTCTGGAGCTTTCTTATCGACGACGCCAGCCAGGAGGAACTCCGTTTCCTCGTTGCGGAGCTCTATAACATTCTGGAAGACCGTGGGATCGAGTACAACGAGAAGTTCCTACGGAAAATAAAGACGCTCCTTCACATGGCGGGTCGGAAAGTGCTCGACTCCAATGACCTTCTCGCCGACAAGCTGAGCCGCGTGATAGCCGAGAAGGACCTGCTGGAGCGCAGGAAGGCGCGTGAAACCATTCATGGGATCCGCTACCTGGCGTTGCAACTTGTGGGACGGGAACCGGTCGATGAGCATTACTGCGTGGTGGACGGTGAGCCGGAGATCGCCATGCCAATGGAGCGAAAGCTGGGTGAAGAGCCGGTGGAACTTGACTTCAGCAGGCGTCCGGAAAAGCTGGACGGCACTCTCGATATTGCCGATCTTGCCAAACTGTTCAATCCCCATGCCGTTGACAAACGGGAGCTGCTGCGCAATGTCCACGACACGCTGCGGCAGAGGCCGCAGGTCACCTTGGCGGAGGTCATCCGCGAGCACCCGGTGAAGAAAGGTCTGGGAGAGCTGATTGGCTATGTCTCGCTCCTCGACTCCTCCGAGAAGTACGTCGTCAATGACGCTGAATCGGAGTTCCTCCTTTTCGATGCCGTTGAAGGGAAATATCTGAAGGTGCCGCAGATTATCTTTACGAGATGACGGGATAACAATGATGGAAAGCCGATTTGTTGCTATTGAACCGTATGCGCAGGTGATCGTGAGACTGCTCCAGGGTGGGATCTACGACGATAACGAAAAGATGTGGAACGAACTGCTCCTCCACGAGATGCAGGTTCGCGAATACTTTGGCCGGATCGGCATCGAGGTCATCATCGCCAAAGGGGATGGCTATGCGTTTCTGCGCCAAGTGGAGCTGGACGAAGAAGGGAAGACCATCGGCCTCATCCGCAGGATGCCCCTCAGTTACGAAGTGACCCTCATCTGCGTGCTGCTGCGCGAGTGGTTGGACGAATTCGAGGTGAGCGATACCGACACCCGCAACCTCTATGTCAGCCACAAGGCGCTCAGGGAGCGGGTGGAGCTCTTCTTCAAGGAGAAATCCAACCAGATGAAGTTGTTCAGGGAGCTTGACCGGTATATCGACGAGATCGTCAGGCTCGGCTTTCTGAAGGTTATCCGCAAGACCGAAGCATCGCGGGACGAGACGCAGTACGAAGTTCGCAGGATCATCAAGGCGAAAATCACCAACGACAAACTCGAAGAGTTCAGGAACAAACTCGCCCATGAACTACAGTCTCTTTAGCACCCAGTCATCGGAGGCAGGTTTTCGCCTCCATAATGTTGAGATCTACAACTGGGGGACCTTCGATCGCTACGTCTGCGACATATCCCCGGAGGGGAGCACCACCCTGCTCACCGGCGCCAACGGTTCGGGGAAGACCACCTACGTTGACGCCATCCTCACCCTACTCGTGCCGGAGCGCAAGAAGCGGCTCTACAACCAGTCGTCCGGCGCCACCAGGAAGGACGAGCGTACCGAGGAGAGCTACGTCCTCGGCGAGTATGGCGATATCGAGGAAGAGGGGCGGGTGGGGAAGATCACCCAGCGTCTTCGTCCGAATCGGACGGAGGTTTACTCCATCCTGCTGGCCGTCTTCCGCAACGAGGACCAGTTCGTAACCCTCGCCCAGACTCGCTGGTTTGCTGGCAGCGAACTGAAGCGAAGTTATATGATTGCCCACAAGCCGCTCGGCATTGAAAAGGATATCCTTCCTCTCGACCCGACGGGGCAGTGGCGAAAGCGGCTTAAGGAGCGGTTTAAGGCCGGCAGCAGGGAAATGGTCGAATTTTTCGACTCCCCCGGTCCGTACGCCCAGAAGTTCTGCCGCATTTTCGGCATGAGATCAGAAAAGGCGTTGACGCTTTTTAGTCAGACGGTCGGGCTCAAGGTGCTTGGCAATCTGGACGACTTCATCAGGAACCACATGCTGGAAGAGAGCAACGTGGAAGAGGAGTTTTTCCGGCTCAAGGAGAACTACACGACTCTTTTAAACGCCCATCGGGCCATCGAGAAGGCCGAAGAGCAGTTGCGGTTGCTGGGACCGGTGGTGGAAAAGGCGCGCCGCCTGGATGAGCTGTCTGCCGAGCAGGTGCGTCTTTCCGGACTGGAGCGGGCGATCCCCCCATGGTTCTCCGTCCGCAAGAAGGATCTTCTCGAAGTTGAGATCGAACGGCAGGAGCGGCAGGCCCAGAAGCTGGCGGATGACCTTGAGACGCTGACAGCCGAGATCGGGAGCGATCGCGCCAGGGAGCGGGATCTCGATTTTGACATTCGTAAAGATGAGACAGGGCAACGGATACAAGGGCTGGAAAATGCTATTCATGATCTTGAGGCTGATAAGCAGAAGAGGGAGAAGAAACTCAAGGGTTACAACGACAAGGCATCGAAGGCCCGGATGCGCGAAAACCCTGACGAAGCGCTGTTTGTCCACCAGATCGAGGAGGCCGAAAAGAGGGGGCGCGATATCGATAAGGAGCTGCCCGGTCTGACAGCACGTCAGGCCGACAGACTTGCGGAGAAGAAACTTCTGACAACGGCGTTCGAGGAAAAGGCCACCGACCTGAAAGAGCTTGAGGGCCAGAAGAACAACATCACCGGCCGGGTCGCGGAGATCAGGCGCCAGATCCTGGAACATGTGGGGGCAACCGAAGCGGATATACCGTTCGTGGGCGAGCTCATCCAGGTGCTTCCGCGGGAGCGGCAGCACTGGGAGGGCGCCATCGAAAAGGTGCTGCACAACTTCGCCCTGCGCCTGATCGTGCCGGAAAAATATTACAAGGATGTCAACCGGTACGTCAACGACACTAACCTGAGGGGAAGGATCGTATATCACCGTGTCAAGCCGGAGCGCTTCCTGAATGACCTGATTCCACAGCCGGAAGACAGCCTTTTCTCGAAGATCGAGATACGCCGGGATTCTCCCTATGCGGAATGGGTGGAGAACAGGATACGCACCGACTACGATTATCTCTGCACCGACGACCTCGATATCTTTTCCGAATGCGACAAGGGGGTGACATCGCAGGGGCTGGTGAAAAACCGCTCCCGGCACGAAAAGGACGACCGTCCCCATGTGCTGACCCGCGACAATTACGTGCTCGGCTGGGATACGAAGGAAAAGATCAGGCATACGAGGGAGGTGCTGAAGGAACTTGACCGGAAGATAAAGGCGGCAAACCAGGAACTCGATCAGCTGAAGAGGCATCAGGCGCGGTTGAGTGCGGAAAAGGAGGCGCTCATCGCCTTTCGGCAGTTCGACACCTTTGCAGAAATCGACTGGCAAAGCATCGCCATCAAGATCCAGAAGCTGGAGCAGGACAAGGCATTGCTAGAAAAGAGCAGCGACCGGATCAACGAGTTGAAAAGGCAGCAGGCCGCACTGAAAAGCGTGATTGACGAAAAGGTGGAAAGGGAGAGAGGACTGACAGTCGCCCACCATGATGCGGATCGTTACCTGACTCAATGTCGCGAAGCCCTGAAAACGGCGCTCGGCGTGCTCGATGCTCATAAGGGAGGCTCGTTGACGGAAATCTTTAGTGCCCTTGAGGAGTTCTTCGGTTTCGACGCCCAGGGGCACGACCTGCATTCTATTGACGCGGTTGCCGAACGGTGTGTAAGTTCCATGGCAAGCCGTATCAGGAGCAATGAGCGGGATAAAGGCGAAGTTATCAGCAGACTGGAAGGGGTGATGCGCGAATTCAAGCGCCCCTCTGACGAGGAGCTATTGCGGCGGTTCCCCGATTGGCTCTCCGACACCCACAAGCTGTCCGATAGCGTGACCTTTGTGTCGGAATACCTGGAGATGCACGAGCGGATCAGTGGCCAGGAGTTGAGCGAACACAAGAACCGGTTCAAGAAATACCTCAACGAGGACATGATAACCCGCATCGCCGACTTTCAGACCATGCTCCATGGCCAGGAGGAGGCGATCGTCGAAAACATCGAGGCGCTGAACAGGTCGCTGAAGCGGATCGATTTCCGCAACAATCCCAAGACCTATATCCAGTTGAAGGAGAACAGGGTCAGGGCAAAGAACATCCATGAGTTCCAGATCAAACTCCGGGAGTGGAAGCCGAACTTGGCGGAGTATGAGCGGACCAAAGACGACACCATCCTGGAACAGAGTTTTCTGAAGATCCAGGCACTGATCGAGGAGTTATCCACGAAGGAAGCATGGCGGCGGGAGGTGACTGACGTGCGCAACTGGCTGGAGTTCACCGCCAAGGAGTTCTACCGGGAGGGCGACCGGGTCTTTCGCACGTACGACAACACCGGCAAGCTGTCGGGCGGAGAGAAGGCCCAGCTGACCTACACCATTCTCGGTTCGGCCATCGCCTACCAGTTCGGGATCAGCCGGGACGGCCTCGACACCAGATCGTTCCGCTTTATCTGTGTCGATGAGTCGTTCAGCAATCAGGACGACGAGAAATCGACCTACCTCATGGATCTCTGCAAACAACTGCACCTTCAGCTGTTGGTGGTGACCCCCAACGACAAGACCCACATCGTTGAGCCGTATATCGCCCGGGTGCATTTCGTCCAGCGCAAGAACAACCGCAACTCGCTGATCTACGATATGCCTATCGCCCAGTATCAGGCGGAGAAGCAGAAATGGCAGACTTGACGTGATAACCGCCGCCGAGATACGCAAGAAGGGAGAGAACCTCTATCCGTCGTTCCTCCGTGCTTTTTTGTCTGGCACGCCTTTTTTCCCCAAGGTGATCCGGTCGGACAAGTCCCTGTCCGACGACTTCAACACCATGCGCCGCGAGCTCTCGGAAGTTATCGACCAGTCGAAGGACCGGACCGGATACGGTTACACTATCCATTACCAGCGGGTCAAGACGCGCAGGCACACGGAGCAAGACCTCCCAACTGCCATCTGCTTCGAGACCGAAAACGATTACGTTCGGTTTCTTCGGAAAGAGAAAGAGGTCGAACACTTCAAGGCGGATGTGGCGTACATTCTCGCCGAACTCCCCTCCCTCGGCGAGTGGTTGCTGCAAAACCCGCTCAAAGTCATCGAATACAATGGAGCGTGGCACGACCTCATGGCCGTCTGTAATTATTTTATCCGCAATCCGAAACCAGGCCTGTATCTGCGGGAACTGCCGATTCCGGTCCACACTAAGTTCATCGAACAGCACAAAGGGGTTGTCAGGTCGTTGCTGGAATTCCTTATTCCCGATGCAGTGAATAGGGATGAAACCCTCTTCGAAAAACGGTTGAATCTGAAATATTCGGAGCCCCTTGTCAGGGTCCGCATTCTCGATGACTTCCTCGCAGCCGGGATGTTTTCCGGTCTTTCCGATCTGTCGATACCGGAGACCCAGTTCAGAGGCATGTTCATTGCCTGCCGGAATGTTTACATTGTCGAGAACCTGATGAACTTTCTGACGATGCCTGGCCTGCCGGATGCCGTCTGCATCTGGGGTGGGGGATTCAAGGTGAATATTCTCGGAGAGTGCAAGTGGCTTATGGAAAAGGAGATTGTCTACTGGGGAGACATCGATTCCCACGGTCTTCAGATCCTTTCGCAACTAAGAAGGCTTTTTCCCCATACGAAAGCAATCCTGATGGACTTCGCTACATTGAACTTCTTTGAAAAGGAGATCGGCCCTGGGGAACGGACGAATGCAAGCATCTTGGAGCATTTGAACGAAGAGGAGCTTGAGTTATTCAACTTTGTGCAAAGCAAAAAGCTCAGACTAGAGCAGGAGAAGATAACTCATCAGTATCTGTTGGAAAAGCTCGCGGCTTGTTCGTATATCCGGCGGTAAAGCTTCTGATCTCGCAAGGAAATTCCTATGCTTCTCAACCCACACCACATCTCCCTCGCCACAAAAACCTGGAGCCCCATCTACCGGAAGCAGAACATCATCGTCACTGGCACCGACTTCGTTTTCCCCGCGCCCAGCGAGCTGAAGGGGCTGATGGCCGCCTTTGCCGAGGAGGTCCCCCGCCTCCGTGCCGAGAAGCACCCCATCGAGTTCGCGGCACTCCTGCACACCCAGCTCGTCACCATACATCCCTTCGTGGACGGTAATGGCAGGGCCGCCCGGCTGCTGATGAACCTGGCCTTGCTCCAGGAGGGCTACCCGGTGACCATCATTCCGCCGGTGGTTCGCAGCGAGTACCTGGCGGCGGTCAAGGAGAGCAACACCGGCAACGTTGCCCCCTTCGTGAACCTCCTTTCCAGCATGGTCTGGGAGAGCCAGCGCGACTACCTGCGGCTGCTGCAAAGCCTGGAGAGGGAATAGCTATGGCCGAAAATCTCCGCCGTGGGAATGTTCAGGAAGGTTAGCGGAAGATTGATACTAATCGGGTCTGTTTTTCAGGGCAAGTCGTGCTTTCCACCGGGCATGTGGATAACCATCCGGCATCTGTGGATAACCCCGGCAATAGCTACGCAGTGTTGGGCACTTCTGCAATATGCATAGCAGATGGGCAGTCTCCGTAACGGGCTGAAATTACGTGTCAATAGTTATTTTGTGGTTTGCGGGTCTCGACACGAATCGGGTGTTCTGACGACCTTGCAAAAAGAAATGAGCAGCAGTGGATAACCGAGCCAAAATGCATTAGGAAAAGCTACGTTATCTCCCTGTTCATGGACGCGACATGGCTTTTGTCAGCTCGTCCGTCACGTCCTTCACATCCACCGCGTTCCCCAGGTAAAGAATATCCCTCTTGGGGACGATGGCGGCAAATCCGTTGGCCTTGCCGTACTCGGCGGCGGCCTTTTCAACCGACTCCATGACAGACGCGGTCAACTCTCCCTCCAGCTTGCCCATATCCTTTTCGGCGTCCTTAACAAACTCCTGGAATTCAGCGATCTTCTTCTGGAGGGCTTTCACCTTGGCCTCGCGCTGAGAAGGCGAAAGGGTGGGGAGTTTTGCCTCGATATCCCCCTTCATCTTCTCCAGCTTCTTCTGGCGGGCGGCAATCTGGGCACGGTACTTCTCGGTCTTCTTCTTCACCTGGGCTTTGGCAGCTTTCCCGCGCTCCGAGTCGCTGAAAATCTTTTCCATCTCAACGTATCCAATCTTGACGGGTCGATCGGTGTTCGCTGTTTTGGCAACCTTGGCGGGGGGAGGGGAGGGGGCAGCCAGTTTGTTCTGCTCTTCCGCATGGGCGATCATGGCAACGGATACGGAGAGAGTGGCGGCCAGACACACGGTTTTGAGACAATTCATCTTGCACCTCGCTTGAATGGACGTGATTCTTATCGTTTATACGTGTTTTAAACAATTCAGGCAACGGTTCTCCGCCGATCTCTGCTTTGTTGCAGGCGGCGTACCTCCGCGACTTGCAAAAACGAAGAAGAGCGGTATGGTGGAAGCGTTGGGTAGGTACGGCAATATTTACCGAATTACCGGGAGCAAACATGCCCATCCCCCATCATCCGTCACAGACTGAACTCGATACCCTCTGCATCAACACGATTCGCTTTCTCAGCGTTGATGCCGTCCAGAATGCCAACAGCGGGCACCCCGGCATGCCAATGGGGGCGGCCCCCATGGGATATCTCCTCTGGACCCGCTATCTGAGGCACAATCCGGCCAATCCCGACTGGTTCGACCGGGACCGGTTCGTCCTCTCGGCCGGCCACGGTTCGATGCTTCTCTACAGCCTGCTCCATCTGACCGGTTACGGCCTCCCCCTCTCGGAAATCAAGCAGTTCCGTAAGTTCGGCAGCCACACGCCGGGGCACCCGGAACGAGGGCACACCCCCGGCGTCGAGACCACCACCGGTCCGCTGGGGCAGGGGTTCGGCAATGCCGTCGGTATGGCAATGGCCGAGGCCCACCTGGGAGCGCGCTTCAACCGTCCGGGGCTGGACGTTGTCGATCATTACACCTATTGCCTCGTCGGCGATGGTGACCTGATGGAGGGTGTTGCCGCCGAGGCGGCATCGCTCGCGGGACACCTGAAACTGGGAAAGCTTATCTGTCTTTACGATGACAACCGTATTTCCCTTGCGGCGGCAACTGCCCTAACCTTCACCGAGGATCGGGCCGCGCGCTTTGCGGCCTATGGGTGGCACGTAGTCGAAGTGGCCGATGGCAACGATCTGGCCGCCATCGGTGCCGCCCTCGACTCGGCCCGCGCCGAAACCGGGCGCCCGTCGCTGATCCTGGTCCGTACCCATATCGGCTTCGGGTCCCCCCACAGACAGGACACCTTCGAGGTTCACGGTTCCCCCCTCGGGGCGGAGGAGGTCCGCCTCACCAAGGAGAGGCTCGGCTGGCCGACGGACCCGCCGTTTCTTGTTCCGGCCCAGGCGCTGGCCCGTTTCCGCACGGCGCTGGAGGAGGGGAAGGGGGCCGAAGAGGCCTGGAACGGGAAGATGGCCGCCTATGTCAGGGAATACCCCGATGATGCAGTCGAACTGAAACGCATCATCACCGGCATGCTCCCCACCGGCTGGGAGAAGAGCCTCCCCCGTTTCACCCCGCTCCCCAAGGGGATGTCGACCCGGCTTGCCTCGGGGAAAATCCTCGCTGCCGCGGCTTCCCGTCTCCCCGAGATCATCGGCGGCTCGGCAGACCTGAACCCCTCGACCTATACCGTTCTTCCCGACGGGGGGGATTTCGAACCTCTCTCCGGGGGGGAAGAGGACCGCCAGGGGGCCGTGGGGCCCGTCTGGGGGTACCAGGGGAGGAACATCCACTTCGGCGTCCGCGAGCACGCCATGGGGGCGATCCTGAACGGCATGGCGGCCCACGGCGGGACGATCCCCTTCGGCGCAACGTTTCTCGCCTTTTCCGACTATCTTCGTCCTTCCCTGCGCCTCGCCGCCCTGATGGGACTGCGGGTCATTCACGTCTTTACCCACGACAGCATCGCGCTCGGGGAGGATGGTCCGACCCACCAGGCCGTGGAACACCTGGCGGCGCTTCGGGCGATCCCGAACCTGACGGTGCTGCGTCCCGCTGATGCCAACGAAACGGCCGTTGCCTGGCAGATGGCCCTCGCGCGGCGAAGCGGGCCGACGGCCCTCGTTCTCTCGCGGCAAAACCTGCCCGTCCTGGACCGTACCCATCTTGCTTCCGCGGATGGGGCGAGGCGGGGGGGGTATGTGATCAGGGAGGTCGAGGGGGGAGAAGTCCCGGAGCTGATTCTTCTTGCGTCGGGATCCGAGGTATCCCTCGTGCTTGCCGCCGAGGAACGGCTGCGGGCGAACGGGGTACGGTCACGGGTGGTGTCGCTCCCGAGCTGGGAGGTTTTCGAGGTCCAACACCGCGAGTATCGCGATGCGGTCCTTCCCCCCGGGGTGACGGCCCGGCTGGCGGTCGAGGCGGGCTCTCCCCTCGGCTGGCACCGCTACGTGGGGGAAAGGGGAGGGGTCATCGGCGTCGAGCGCTTCGGCGCCTCGGCCCCGGGAGATGTGGTCATGCGCGAATACGGCTTTACCGCCGACAACGTTTGCCGCCAGGCCCTGCGCCTCATCGGTCGCGAGGGGGAACCGGCATGAAAATCGGCATCGCCGCCGATCACGGCGGATTTACCATGAAGGAGCGGCTTGTTCAGGCACTGCGAAGCGCGGGGCACGAAGTGACCGATTTCGGGGCGTTTTCCCTCGACCCGGCGGACGATTACCCCGATTTCGTCATTCCCCTGGCCGGGGCCGTGGCGAAGGGGGAAGTGGAGCGGGGGATCGCTCTCTGCAGCAGCGGTGTCGGGGCGTCCATTGCCGCCAGCAAGGTTCGTGGCGTGCGGGCGGCCCTGATTCACGACAATTTTTCCGCCCACCAGGGGGTCGAGGATGACGACATGAACGTCATCTGTCTCGGAAGCCTCGTCGTGGGCTATGCACAGGCGTGGGATCTGGTGAGCAGTTTCCTCGCCGCCCGTTTCAGCGGCGCCGAGCGGCACCGGCGGCGGCTCGCCAAGGTGGCCGCATTGGAGCGGTAAGGGCGGAAAGTCCGTCGGAAGGCGGATTCCAGGGGGTAGGTGAAGGGGGAAAGGATTTCCCGGAAAGGAGCAGCGAGATGAAAAGGGGAGTGAGGGGTACGATGATGCGGGTGCTGGCCTTCGTGGTTTTCCTGGCAACGGCTCTGGCCATCGCGGCCCCGGGGCCGGCCTCGGCCTCGGACGCGACGGAGGCCCAGGGGATCGTGGACCGGGCCAAGGCCACCTTCAACGACTTCATGGCCGACGGGAACTTTTCGTGGCTTCACGATCATCTGCGCAAGGCCAAGGGGCTCCTGATCTACCCGCAGGTCATCAAGGGAGGCTTTTTCATCGGAGGAGCGGGGGGGACCGGAGTTCTCGTGGTGCGGAAGGACGACAGCGACGACTGGAGCAATCCCGCCTTCTACACCGTCGGGTCCGTGACGTTCGGGTTGCAGATCGGGGGAGAGGCGTCGGAGGTGATCATGATGGTGATGAACGACAAGGCGGTCAACTCGCTCCTCTCCTCGTCGCTCAAACTCGGGGCGGGGGCCTCCATCGCCCTCGGCCCCATCGGCGCCGGCGCCAAGGGTGAAGTGCCGGCCGATTTCATCGCGTTTTCGAGGACCAAGGGGCTCTATGCCGGCCTGAATCTGGAGGGCTCCCTGGTCGAGGTCAGGGACAGCCTCAATCGCGCCTATTACGGCAAAGAGGTGACCCCTGTCGACATCGTCGTGAAGAGGTCGGTGAGCAACCCGGGAGCGGAGAATCTGCGGACGGCGCTGAAGAAGGGGCTCAAATAGTAGGGGGGAAAACCGCATGCAACTCGGAATGATCGGGCTCGGGCGCATGGGGGCGGACATGGTGCGGCGCCTGATGCGGGGAGGGCACGACTGCGTCGTCTACGACCTGAACGCCGATGCCGTGGAACGCCTTGAACGGGAAGGGGCCGTGGGGGCCCGGTCGGTGGGAGAGTTTGCCGCAAGGCTCGTCGAGCCCCGAATCGTCTGGCTCATGGTCCCCGCCGCCGCGGTGGACCGGACCATCGATGCCGTCGTTCCCCACCTCCGGGAGGGGGACATCGTGGTCGACGGCGGCAATTCGTATTACCACGATGATCTGCGCCGGGCCGCTTCGCTCAGGATGAAGGGAATCCATTATCTCGACGCCGGGACGAGCGGCGGGGTCCGGGGCGGAGAGCGCGGCTACTGTCTCATGATCGGTGGCGAAGCGGAGGCAGTGGCGCGTCTCGACCCCCTCTTCGCGACGCTTGCCCCCGGCATCGGCGCCGCTCCCCGTACCCCCGGGCGCGAGGGGAGGGGAGGGATGGCCGAACAGGGCTATCTCCACTGCGGCCCTTCGGGCGCCGGTCACTTTGTGAAAATGGTGCATAACGGCATCGAATACGGCGTGATGGCCGCCTATGCGGAGGGGTTCAACATCCTGCGCCACGCCAACGCCGGCGCCGAGGCGCGACAGATCGACGCGGAGACTGCGCCGCTCCGTCATCCCGAACACTACCGGTACGACCTCGACCTCCCGGAGATTGCCGAGCTCTGGCGGAGAGGGAGCGTAATCGCTTCGTGGCTCCTCGATCTCACCGCCCATGCCCTTCTGGAGGATCCCGATCTCTCGGGCTTCCAGGGCCTTGTGTCGGACTCCGGCGAGGGGCGCTGGACCGTCTCCGCCGCCATCGACGAGGGTATTCCGGCGCCGGTTCTGAGCGCGGCCCTGTACCAGCGGTTCAGCTCCCGGAGCGGCGCCGGGTTTGCCGACCGGCTTCTCTCGGCCTTGCGCTCCGAATTCGGCGGACACCGGGAAAAGGATGCCCAACGGGAGGAAGGGCAATGAGCGCCACTCCGAAGGAACCGACCATCCTCGTCATCTTCGGCGCCACCGGCGATCTCACGTGGCGAAAACTCATCCCGGCCCTCTACAACCTCCATCTCGACCGCTATCTCCCCGAACGGCTGGCAGTCATCGGGGTGGGACGTCGGGAAATGGAGAGCGACTCGTTCCGGCAGCGGCTGAAGAATGGGGTCGACCGGTTCTCGCGGAGGGGGACAACGGAACCCGGGGCTTGGAGCGCGTTTGCGCAACGCATCTCTTATTTCGGCGGCGATCTCAGCGCCCCGCAGACCGGCGAGGGGCTGAAGGCCCGTCTTCAGGAGATCGAAGGAGGGTGGGGGGAGCGCTCGAACAGGGTTTTCTATCTTGCCATCCCCCCGACCGCTTTCGAGGAGGCGACGAGACAGCTTGAGCAACTCGGTCTCTGCAAGGACTGCGGCCACGACCGGCTGGTGGTGGAAAAGCCGTTCGGGCGCGATCTCGAATCGGCCCGCACCCTCGACCGCCTCCTTACCGGGATGTTTGCCGAGTCCCAGATCTACCGCATCGACCATTACCTGGGGAAGGAGACGGTCCAGAACATCCTGGCGCTGCGATTCGCAAACTCGCTCTTCGAGCCGATCTGGAACCGGCGCTACATCGACCATGTCCAGATCACCGTTGCCGAAACCGTCGGTGTGGAAAGCCGCGGAGGTTATTACGAGGGGGCCGGGGCGCTGCGCGACATGGTCCAGAACCATCTCCTCCAGATCCTCTGCCTCATCGCCATGGAGCCGCCGGTCTCCTTCGCGGCCGACGAGGTCCGCAACAAGAAGGTGGACGTCCTGCGCGCCATCCGTCCGATCCCGCCCGAAGAGGTGCATCATTTCGCCGTCCGCGGCCAGTACGGCGCCGGCATCGTCGACGGCAGGGCGGTGCCGGCCTACCGGGAGGAGCCGGGGGTCGCGCCGGCATCGTCCACCGAGACCTACGTCGCTCTCAAGCTCCTGATCGACAACTGGCGCTGGCAGGGGGTGCCGTTCTATCTCCGGACCGGCAAGCGCCTTCACACCAAGGTTTCCGAGGTCGCCATAATCTTTCGCCCTGCACCCCATCAACCGTTTCCCGCGGCGGCAGTGGAAAGCTGGCAGCCGAACCGGCTCGTGCTCCGCATTCAGCCGGAAGAGGGGATCGTCTCCCGTATCCAGGTGAAGCAGCCGGGGACCCGGATGCTGCTCGGTCCGGTGGACATGGCCTTCCACTACCGCGAAGCCTTCAAGGCATCCGCACCCGAAGCCTACGAGACGCTTCTTCTCGATGTGATCCGCGGAGACGCAACCCTCTTCATGCGGGCCGACCAGGTGGAAAGCGCCTGGGGGGTCATATCGCCGATCCTCGACGTCTGGGAGGCAGTACCGGCGGCTGCGTTTCCCGACTATTCCGCCGGGAGCTGGGGACCGGAGGCGGCGGATCTCCTCATTGCCCGCGACCGTCACAACTGGCTGCAGCCGGCCCTTGCCGAGGAGAGCAAATGATCCTGATCCATCCCGACCGGGAAGCCCTTTCTCTTGCGGCAGCGGAACTCTTTGTCCGCGAAGCGTGCGAGGCCGTTGCCGACCGGGGACGCTTCACCGTCCTGTTGTCCGGTGGCGAGACCCCGCGCCGCACCTACGAACTCCTGGCCGAACCCCACCGCCGGGAACGGATCCCGTGGGACAGGGTTCACCTTTTCTGGGGAGACGAGAGGTGCGTCCCCCGCGACGACCCCCGCAGCAACTACCGGATGGCGCGGCGGGCACTGATCGACCATGTCCCCGTTCCTCCTTCCAACGTCCATCCGATAGCGTGCGAGGGAAGCGCCGATGCCGGGGCTGCCCGGTACGAGGCAGAACTCGGCGCCGTTTCCCAAGGTGCAATCCCGCGATTCGATCTGGTCTTTCTCGGGATCGGCGAAGACGGCCACATTGCCTCGCTTTTCCCGGGAAGTCCGCTGCTCGGGGAGCCGGACCGTCTGGTGGCAGTGGCCACGAAGGCCGACGAAGCAATTCAGCGGGTAACAGTCACCGTCCCTGTCATCAACCAGGCAGCTCTCATCGTTTTTCTTGTTTCGGGAGAAGGGAAGGCCGCCATCGTGAGGGAAGCGCTCGCAGGGATGCGGGAGGTGCCGGCCCGCCTCATCCATCCGGTGGACGGCCGACTCCTCTGGCTGCTGGACGAGGAGGCCGTAAAACTGGTGGAGGAAGACAGGATTCGGGGAGAGGGCGTTAAACTTTGAGTGTAGCTTGAGCTATGCGCTACAACAGTTTTATTTTATGTACTTTTTCACCATGAGCTCGATGAGCTCGCCAATCGTTGTGCGCTGCCTGGCCGCGGCGATCTTCAGTCTCAAATGGAGATCCTCGCGGATATTGGCGGTCAGCCTTACGTCCCCCTCCGGAACGAGCCCCGACAGGCTGCGCGTCTCCTTTCGGGTCCCCTTCGTCCTGGCGGGAGAGGTATCTTTTCCGCCCTTTTTCCGCGGGGTCGTACGGGGTTCACGGCCTTTCTCCACCGGCCCGGCCGCGGCCTTGCGCGCTCGCTCGATCTTCTGCGGCTTGTCCTGGGGAGTCCCAAAGAGGGTCATTTGCCCTTCGAGCGATTCATTGGTCATGGCGAAAGCACTCCTTGCCTGAAATTGCACCCGGCATTATAGGTATACATACTTACCTGTGCAACCAAATTCCAACGATCGTCGTCTGTGCCAATTTTTGCATTTTTACCGGGAGCGTGGTACTATTTCACCCCATTTACGCGCGATACGGAACTACGGAAGGAAACATCATGTACCGACTCAAGATCATTACATCCTTTGCGGCAGCCCATTGTCTCATCAATTATCAGGGGGATTGCGAGAACCTGCACGGACACAACTGGAAGGTTGAAGTGGAGGTCACCGCCCGCGAACTCGACAAGGCCGGCCTCGGCATCGATTTCAAGGTGCTCAAGCAGGAAACGAACAGCCTGCTGCGGACGCTTGACCACAAGTATCTCAACGAGCTGGAGCCGTTCCGCGACATTTCGCCCTCATCCGAAAATATCTCCCGTTATCTGTTCGGAGAACTTTCCAGGCGGCTCAATGACGGCAATGTAAAGGTAGGGAGCGTTACGGTCTGGGAGTCGGACAACGCTGCAGCCACGTACTATGAATAACCATTCCGCCGAACTTGCCGAGGTATTCTCCTCGATCCAGGGAGAGGGGGGGCTCATCGGGCTGCGGCAGGTCTTCATCCGCTTTCGCGGCTGCAACCTGCAGTGCGATTACTGCGATACCCCCACGGGCGTCTCTGCCGAGCCGTGCCTTATGGAACAGGCTCCCGGCCGCCGCGATTTCGTTCCGGTGGAAAATCCGGTCCCCCTCCATCGGATCCTTTCCCTGATCGAAGGGTGGCATCGGGGGTGGCCCGGCGTACACCATTCCGTCAGCATCACGGGAGGGGAACCCCTCGTGAGCCATGAAATCCTGCAATCGTGGCTGCCGAAGCTTCGAATCCTTCTCCCCGTGTATCTCGAAACGAACGGCGTCATGCACACCGCCCTCGATCTTCTCATCGACCACATCGACATGATCGGCATGGATATCAAGATTCCCTCCACCTCGGGCTGCACCGAACTTTGGGAGGACCATCGGCGTTTTCTCAGGAAAGCGTCGGCAAAGGATGTCTTTGTCAAGGTTGTCGTAGGAGAGCAGACCGAGGATTGGGAAATCGAGCGATCCGCCGAGATCGTAAGCTCCGTGGCCGGCAATATCCCCTTTGTTCTGCAGCCGGTCACCCGTCGTGACGGCAGCGTCGACATCGGACCCCTGAGGGTCCTCGAACTGCAGGAGATTGCCAGCCGCTACGTGCGGGAATGCCGCGTCATCCCCCAGACCCATAAGTTCATGGGACAACTCTGACCCCCGGAGACAACATGATAGTTGAAGAGATGTCCATGGGAGAGTTCGAGGCCGGACTGGCCAGGACCCGAACCATCCTGATCCCCTTCGGCTCCGTCGAGGAGCACGGCTCCCACCTGCCGCTCTCCACCGATACCATCCAGGCCTATGAAGTCGGCAAGAAAGCCGCGCGACTGATCCCTCTGTTCGTCGCCCCGCCGATCCATTACGGCTCCTGTCGCTCCACGTCGTGTCATCCCGGCACCATCTCCATCTCGACAGTCACGCTCAAGGCGCTTCTCAAGGACATCGTCCTCTCGCTATACAGGCAGGGGCTGCGCAACGTCATCGTCCTCACCGGCCATGCCGGAGGCTCCCACCGCATGGCGCTCCAGGACGCAGGCGAGGAGCTTCTCCCGGAGCTTCCCGAACTGAAGATTGCCGTCGTAACCGAATACGAACTCGCATACCGCGAAGGGAAAAAGATCGTCGAAACCGAAGGGGACGCCCATGCGGGAGAGATCGAGACCTCCCGAATCATGCACTCCCATCCGCACCTCGTGAAGGGGACGGGCGAGCGGGAATTCCCGAACTTCCCGCCGGGACTTCTTGTCCGCAACAAACGGAAATACTGGCCGGGGGGCGTCTGGGGAGACCCGACCAAAGCGAGCGCCGAAAAGGGAAAGCGGATCGAAGAGCTGGTTGTGGAGAAGGTTGCCAGGCTCGTCCGGGAGTTGGAGGCGTTCGAGGAGTGAGGTGAAGCCTGTTACATCTCATCCTTGGTGATGGCTTGTAGGGCGGTGTAGTGGTCGGCTTGGCTTAGGGGAATCAGGCGCGTCTGGAGAGCCGCCTGGTTCTCCATTTTATTTGCCCCCTCAAGAACTTTACATAATATATCTTATGGGACGTAACTGAGCGATGCGAGAGGAGGCCACTTCGCGCGTGATGTCAGTTTAAGCTCCAGCGGAGACCGATAGCCGTTGCAGGCGGACGGCGTGCCGTTATAATCGGCGATGAGGACCGCGACCAGGTCCTCGATGTGTTCGAGGCGGATCGAGTGTTGCGGATATTCCAGTTGGTCCGGATGTCTTGAGGTGCAAACTGGAGGGAATGACAGGGAGAAATCCGTGAGGCGCTTTGCCTCGATGAGAGGAGCCATGCTGCTATCGATAAGCGCATAAGCTGGCCTCCGAGGCTGAAACCCTCCAGGACCTGGCAAACGCTATGCAGACCGTGGTGGGACGGTTTAAAATTTAGAGCTGATCAGGACAGGTTCCGCAAAGGGGGCGAGAATGGGCATTCGGCCACCGCCTCTCCATCGGCCCTGTAAAACTCGCCGGTCACCTTCGAGCCGTTCCGGACCATTTTCATGGTGTACCTTGAACCATTGGTATTAAGCTTCCCCTCTCCCCGAAAAATCGTGCTGATCCTCAGCGTGAGCATTGTTCATGATACTCTTCGTCGATATTGATACTCCACAGGTCGTGGCGTTCGCCACGCAGATTCCGCGCCGCAAAGAGTGCGGCAAGCATGGAATGATCCATGTTGTTGTAGTGATGCATGCCGTTGCGGCCGACGGTCTGGAGGTTTTCGAACCGTGACAGATACCGCCGAATGACGGCCACGGCGTCGGCGAACCCATCGTCGTAGACCGGATAGGCCTTGGGCATCCGCACCACGGTGCCGTCGCTCACCCTGTCCGCCTGGGCCAGGCCGAGCAAGGCCAGTTCCTCCCGGGCCAGGGCTGCGAGGGCTGCGTCGTCCATGGACCAGAGTTCGTCGCCGGCAAAGCAGAAGTACTCCATCCCGAGGCAGCTCCGTTTGCGGTCAGGCACCATCCCGACGCTCCAGTTCCCGAAGTTTTGGATTCGCCCTACCCTGACTCTGTCGTCATGAACGTATATCCAGTTATCGGGAAAGAGGTCAGGGAGGTCGACAATGAGGACAACCGTCAGAAAGTCCCTGTACCGCAGACGCTCTGCCGCTTCAAGGACATCCCCGGGAGGAGCGGGCCTCAGCCGCCGGATGAGGCTGCGCAACGGCATGGTGGATATCACCTGCTCCACGTCGAGAGCCATTCGTTTCACACCCCAACTGGCCTCGATGGCAGTCACGCGCCGTCCGTCATGGTGGAGGGCCACCACGGGGGACTGGAGACGTAGGTCTCCCCCTCTTTCCCTGATTTGTCCTGCAAGGGCATCCCACATCATACCCGGTCCGAGTCTAGGATACAAAAACTGGTCGGTAAGGGTCCGGAGGCGACCTCCGCGACGCCATACGGGAAAGAGCATGGAAAAGACGGCGGTGCGCAGCGAAAGCCCCCGGATCCGCTGGGCCGCCCACTGGGCACGGATCTCCTCGCACGGCATCCCCCAGACCTTTTCCGTGTACCCCTTGAAGAAGATCTCGAAGAGTCGCCGGCCGAAACGGTTGGTGATCCAGTCGGCGAGGCTCGTCTCGGGAGCAAGGGGGGACAGCCGACGCCGCAGGTAACCGGCGAGGATGCGGATGCTCTCCCCTGCCCCCAGGTTCACGAGGGTGTTGACGGGGCGCAGGGGATAGTCGAACCAGCGTCCCCGGTAGAAGATGCGGGAGAGGCGCGGCCGGACGAGGAGGTCGTCGCCGAGAAGTTCGCGCCACAGGGCGAGAACCTCCTGGTTCTTTGTGAAGAAGCGGTGTCCACCGATGTCGAACCTGAAGCCCCGGTACTCCACGGTCCGGGCGAGCCCCCCGATCTGGGGGTCCTGCTCCAGGAGCACCACCGGCATCCCCTGCCGCGTCAGCTCGTACGCGGCGGTGAGTCCCGCCGGTCCGCCGCCGATGACAGCCACCGGCAGGGGCCTTTCGCCGACGGCATCAGTCTCCACGGAAATCCTCCCTGGAATGGAATCGAACGAACCGCTTGAGCCGGACCCTGAGCGCTTCCAGGGCGAACTGGACCGGATGCCGGGCCGTAAGCGACACATTGACGGTACAGGAATAACAGCAGGGGGTGTTCCGGGCGCAGGCAGCAACGGCATCGGCCTGGGCCGCGACCCGCGCAAGGGCCTCGGCAACCTTCACGAGGCGAAGGTCGGCCACGGGCCGGCGCTCCACGCAGGGGGCCAGCTGACCATCGGCGTGAAGGTCGAGGAAGAGGCGGCCCGCACCGCATTCCACGGGCGAACTTCCAATGAGAAACTCCGCAGCCCTGTCGTAAAATCCGCTGAACTCCCAGAGGGGTTCGCCGCGTCGCCGCAGCCGGGCCAACTCGCGGAAGACCTCCGCCATGCGGTGCAGGTCGGCCTCCGAGGCGGCCATGAGTGGATCGTCGGAGCTGTGAACGCGCCCCGGCCCGTTGTTGACTGGGAAGACGGAAAGGTAGAGGCCGCGCCGGCGGGCGTGCTCAAGAATGTCGAAGACCTCGTCCACGTTGTGCCTGCTCAGGCTGAGGTTTATCTTGAGCGGCATGCCGAGGCGAGCCTCCACCAGGCGGTCGATGGTTGCGAGAACGGTTGGAAGGCAATCACGCCCCCGGAGGAGCCGGTAGACGTCGGGCCGCAGGGAATCGAGGCTCACCGCCAGTTGCACGGCACCCCGGGAACGACGCAGGGTTTCGACCACGTCATCGCGCCAGAGGGCGCCGTTGGTGGTCATGGTGAAGAGAAAGCCGAGCCGGTCCAGGATGGTGATGAGCTCCGGCAGGTCGGGCCGCAGCAGAGGCTCGCCGCCCGATATCTCCACGAGCCTGATTCCGGCCCGTCGAAGGTCGGCGAATATCGCACCGATCTCAGCCGGCGAGAGCTCCGCCGCATCGCTGCGCCAGACGTTGCACATGGGACAGCGCTCGTTGCAGCGATTGGTGACGTTGAAACTCACCAGCGTCGGCGATTTTCCTCCCAGGGTCGCAAGAAGGCCGATCGACCGGGCAAACCGGACTGCCCGGCCGACCGCACCCGGCCGCGAGACCGAGGGAGAATCATCAGTCGCCTGAATGGTGCCTGAGCTGGAGTGTGCGAATGAGCTGCTCACGAAGATAGGGTATCCGCAATCCCTTGCCGATGGCAAGAAGATAGAGAGGCGCCGTGCTGATCAGTACGGCCGCCAGATAGACGGCGAGCGCCCTTCGCCGCGCGGTGCTCCCCCCCAGATTGTCCCAGAGGGCATAGCCGAGGATCATGAACGCAAAGGGGAGCACTGCGACGGCAGTGTTGACCCAGATGGGGCGGTTGGCCACAGCGAAGGGGAGATAGGTGATCACGAAGAGCGCCACCATGTAACAGAGCATCCGGTCCCGCGTCCGGCTGCCCCGCCACGCCGTCCAGGCCGTCGCCGGCAGGATCAGGAGCCAGACCAGTGGATTGGCCACCGCCAGCAGGATGACGGCGTTTTCCTCCACGCTCGGCTCTCGCATCGGCTCCTGATCGTCGGTGCGGACGAAGAAAGTCTCCTGGTAAGTCACCGGCCTCACGAACCACTCCCACGCCCGATGGTCGCCCCGGATGGTCGTGTGGTAGCCGGTGTGAAGCTTGGTTTCACGGTACATGGCCTTCTGGAGGATGGGCCACTCGGAAAGCGAATACCCCCGGCCGAACCAGGGGAAGAAGGTCAGAAGATAGACCGTCAGGGGAAGGACAACGAGGGAGCATGCGAGGAAGGAGAGCCTCGCCACAAGCAGAGAGCCTCCAGAGCGCTCACGTAAAAGGTGCAGGCAGAGCAGCCCCCCGGTGACGGCCAGCGGAAAAACAACGCTCCACTTGGATGCCAGACCGAGGCCGAAGGCCGTGCCGGACGCCACGAGCCACCAGGGAGTCCTTCCCTCTTCGTACCGAAGGGCACACCAGATGGCGAGAAGCGGGAAGAAGGCCAGGTAGATGTCGTTGATCCCCTGGCGCGAGAAATCGACTGCCAAAGGCTCCACGGCCCAGAAAAAGGCCACCATGAGGGCCGCAGGGGGGCTCACCGTGAGTTGCCGGGCCACCAGAGCCAGGAGGGGGACCGACAGGGTGCCGAACAGGACGCACCACCCCTTGACCCCCACGACGCCGCTCCCGAAGAGCTCCATCGACCAGTAGACCAGGAGGTTTCGCAGCCCCGGATGGTTCCACATGGTGGGGCCGAGCTGCCCCGACTCCACGTAGTTGATGGCGGTGATGGCCACCGAGAAGTCATCGACGGAAGGAGGCTGGGACGGGAGCCAGAGGACGCGCAGGAGAAAGGCGGCGAGAGAAAGAGCCCAGACGAAAAGCGGGAAGCGCCGGTCGAAGACGGTTTCGCGGTTCGGTTCCATACAAATCACCGCTGTCCCGCCGGCTTGAGGGCCGCGAGATCCGCGAAGCGCAGCAGCGCCTCCCGGGCTTTCGGAGGGATGGAGGGATCGTTCTCCTCGGCGCAGAGGACCACAAGGTCGCTCCGGAGACCGGTCGAGGTCAAGGTCCTCGCCAGGCTCTCCGGGTCTTCCTCCTTGAAGTGGGAGGCTCCCACGTAGAGCAGGACCGGCTCTGCAGGGGGACGGAACGTGGCGGCGGTGTAAAAGTTGCGGGGAAAGCCGTTGTGGGTGTGAAAGACATGCCCCTTCTCCATGGAGACGTTTCGTGCCTGCCGCGCCTGGGCACTGATCCCGGCGAAGCCGGACGGGGCGAGCACGGCGTCGATCCGGCGGGCGATGCCGTTCAGGGCCGCCATGAAGAGGAAGTTGCCGTCGTCCAGGAACTCGCGCTCCCGCTCCCGGGGTAGGTTGTAGAGGGGGAGCGGATAGGGTCGGTAGACGGGAGGGATGTTGTACTCGCTCGGGTCGAGCCGTGCCCACCGTTCTCCCACGTAGAGGATGATCCTCCCCCGATATCCCCGTTCCTTCCAGAGGCGGTAGGCGTCAAGGGGTGTCTTGACGAGGAGCGCCCCGGCCTCTGGAGCGCCCAGGGGGCCGGCCGCGCCGTAGACCCGCGCCCGCCTGCCGTGGAGGTCGAGCCCCCAGGCCACCACCACGGAGAAAATCACCATGGCGGCGGAGAGAAGGACGAGGGTGCGCGTCGATCCTCTTTCAGACACCTAGCGCCTTCCCTCCTTCCGGGTCTTCTTCTCCTCGCCGGCGGCGACGCTGTCCGTTATGAGCCACCGACCGCCCTCCTCTTCCAGGGTGTAGGTCATGAGATAGCCGAAGTCCCTCTCCTCTTCCATTTTAGCGCCGCTCTTCATGTCGTGGTAGACGAAGTCCCAAACCTCCCGCGTCCTGACGCTGGCCTTTCCGGGAGAGGGGAAGGATACCCCGGTGAAGTCGATCCTCTTCAGCCTGGAGAGCATCCGCACCCCTCCCTCGCCAATGGCGGCCATGTGGAAGTAGGCCTTCTCGGCCTGCCTTTCGTTCGTCACCTCCTGGAGGTGGGTCATGTCCAGGTGCTCGTAACCGAAGGCGAGGAGCTCATTGTACCGGAGGATGGCGTTCTTCACTGCGTCCGTCCGGGTGCCGCCGTTGTAAGCAGGTTTCCAGGGGAGCGGAGTCGGCTTTGGGGCCGATGTCGGCACAGCCTGTCGGGGAGCGGCGGTCTCGCGGGGGGTCTCAGTGCAGGCAGCAATGACGAGGGCACAACATATGCTGATCAGAAGACAAAATCTCATGTGGGGAACTCATTCGGCCACCGCCGCGCGCCATGAAGTACACGGAGCACTTGAATTTCTCCATCCTTAAAACGGTAGGGCACAACGTATGGAGTGCCGGATATCACAAGCGCATTCCTGCCGTGACCGGACTTTAAGCCACCTGCTGTGCAGGTGGTCTGTTACTGTTAGCGCCCCCACGAACCGCCCCATCGGTGCGGATCATTGCCGTGACAATCCGTGCACGCAACAACCTGTCCGGCCACCCCGGCCGCGATGGTCTGCCGGACCGCCGGCACCGTACTCGTGTGACACTTGAAACATACCGAAAGCGTGCTGCTTGACGAATACCCCCACCCCCCATGAATCCGTATGACATCGCTGCCGTGACATGAGCTGCAGGTCTTGACGTCGTGCCGGACGGCGTCGTGCACCGACGGCTGGTGACATGCCTGGCAGTCGCGTACGACCTGGACGGTATATTGACCCGTCGGATCAGCCGTCATCTGATGGCAGTCGAGGCATTGCTTACCCGACTTCGCCATCAGTGCATGATGCCTGTCAGGGTTGGAACCGGTGTGGCACTTGGCACAATCGGCAATCGTCAGGTTCAGGTCCAGGGATGTCCCCGATGACGACAAGCCGGATGACTGATAGCTCGTGGTGCCCCATGCCCCGGCGGTGCCAGTGCCGCTCGCCAGGGAGACGAGAAGCGCACACATTGCAATGAGAAGTTTACCGTCCATATCCTTGTCCATATCCTCTCCTTTGACATACTTATTTTTTTGCCGACGCGTGTGATTCTATCCGACGGATAACGTGCAGGCAACGCCTAAAAATATATTTATAATTACACGGAATGCCTCTCCGTGCCTCCCTTTTTCCTACCAGGTTTCCGCACCCCCGCCGTGACAATAGCAACTGCCGCTGCCGCCGAGATAACTTGTGCCGCCTGTCCCCCAAGTGGCCGGTTTGTCGAAGGAAGTCATAACCTGTTGCGATTGGCCCGCCACCTCGGCGCCGTTGCCGTCCGGAGCGTAACGACCCAGGACTGCGGCCGTTCCAGGCCTGATAAGGCGCGAGACCTTGCCGCCATGGGGCACCCGGATGTGGCACGAGACGCACGCACCGCGCGTGGCGCTTGCCCAGCCGCTGTGATTCCCCCCCCCGACATTTGCGTGAAAACGGTTTTTGGTGGCGCCCATGACGGTATGGCAGTTCAGGCAGAAGAGTCCGTCACTGGTGCCGTCATTCGAGTTGTAGGTGCCGAGCTTGAACGTGGTGCCGGTGCTACCTCCGTTTTG
Source organism: Geobacter sp. (assembly GCF_027327745.1). GTDB lineage: Bacteria > Desulfobacterota > Desulfuromonadia > Geobacterales > Geobacteraceae > Geobacter. The sequence continues at coordinate 89,474 of NZ_DAHVYG010000033.1, read as the reverse complement.
GCTGGCCAGGGTGAAGGGCCACGCCTTGTTGGTGCCGGTGAGCATCCACTTGACCGAGGAGCCGTGGGGTCCCTTGGTGGTGGCCGAGTCGGAGCCGTGGCAGTCGGAGCAGGTCATGATGTTGTTGCCGGGGCTTGCGTTCCAGGGCGCCTTCAGAGCGGCGGCGCCGAGGGCCTTGGCGGCCGCCCTGCCGGCCGAGTTGTTCAGGGTGGCGACGACGGGATGCCCCGCTTTGTTGGCCGGATTGAACTCCAGTGCCAGGTTGGTCCATGCCTTGGAACCGGTGGGAGCCGGCGAACCGGTCGTGGACCAGCTGGTGACGTTGGTGTTGGCATTCGAGTGGCATTTGAAGCAGATCTTGTACTCGGCGTCGGCCGAAGCAATCGCGGTGTAGCCGGTGGCGCCGGCCCAGGCGCCGCCCCAGGTCGGGGTGACGCCAGGGACGTTGCGCAGGACTTTGGCGATGGTCGCGTTGTTCGCCGTGTGGAGCCCCGCCTTGGTTGCGTGGGGGTTGTGGCAGTCGACGCACTCCACGTGCTTGTTGGCGCTGATGAAGGCCTGGGTCTCGTCGGTGGTGGAGGGCTTGTGGACCCCGGCAAAGAACGAGGCGTTGTGACCGAAGCCGGTGGTGCCGGGGTCGCCGTAGCTCCAGTAGACCATCCCGGGGAGGGTCAGGTTGCTGGGGGCGCCGTTGCCGTAGTAGAAGAAGGCGTCGCGGTTGTAGGAGTACCCCTGGTTCGTCTCCAGGGAGATGTCGGCAACGATCTTCTCGCCGGCGTTCAGGGTGACGGAGCCGATGTCGACGGCAATCTGCCGGTTGTTGCCGGGGGCCGCGGTGGTGGAGAGCTCGGTGGCGTAGGTTCCCTTGGCGATGATGGTCGCCCCCAGGCCGCCGGCGTTCCACTTATAAACCATGTAGCGGACGCGTCCATTAAGGCTCGTGCTCGACTCGCGGCAATAGATATTAATGACCCAGGAGCCGGCAGGGACGGTGGTTGTGGTCTGTACGGCCGGCGAGACGAAGGTAGCCATCCGCCAGTAATCGACACCCGTGTTGTTCAGGTTGAGCAGCGAGACGGTCTCGTAGTTGACGCTCGGCTCCCACGGCGACATGGAGCGGCCGATCCAGGTTCCGCCGGCGAAGGTGTCGCCGGTGTTGTGGCCGGAGGGCTGCGGGTTGCTTGGGTAGGCCGTCCCGTCGTAGTCGCTCTCGGTGGCGTTCGGCTTGAAGTAGAGCTTGTTGGTGTAGCTCACGTTCGGATCAGGGGTCTTGTAGCCGGCGTTTTTCATGATGGCGTAGATTCCCTGGGATGCGGCGTTCATGGTCTGGGCGGCGTAGTAATCCTTGTTGGCCACGACCTTGGAGGGGCCGCCGCCGGGGGCGGAATCGCCGGTGGTGCTGTGGCAGCGGTAGCAGATCTGCTCCTCGGCGGTCTCGCCGCCCGCTGCCCCCAGCGCCCCCTGCAGGCGGCGGACGCCGCTGTTGTGGTTGCCGAAGGAGAGGCCGGTGGAGCCTCCCGAAGTGGAGATGTTCATGAAGACCGAGGTCTCGCCCGAGAGGGCGTTGTGGCACTTGGAGCAGTTCCCCTGCACCTGGCTCCCGTCGCTGAAGAACTTGGCCGGCACGTTGTACTCGTGGGCCGAGCCGCTGTAGGAGGCGAATGCGATGACAGGGGTCACGGTAACGCCGGTATCGTTGCGGCGGCGGGTGGTGTCCTTGGTCCGGGCGCTCGTGTGACAGCTGATGCAGATGCCGCCGGTGCCGCTGCTGATGAAGTCGGTGTTGGTGAAGCCGGTTGAGGCGGTGGGGGCCGCGGCGATGTCGGTCCGGAGATTGTAGGCCCGGCCGGCGCTGTTGGCGTTCAGGTTGGGGCTGAACTTGTCGTGGTCCACGTGGCACATGGTGCAGCGGCGGTTCGCGGGGTTGGTGCCGCTCGCCGCGCTGCCGTTGGGGGCGGCGGTCGGGTAGCCCGTGGAATAGTTGCGCATGGCGTGGTGGAAGGTGCCGGTGTCCTCCATGGCGATGTTGTGGCAGTCGATGCACTTGTAGCCGGTGCTCCAGGTGACTGTGCTCGAGCTCCGGTCCGCCTTGTTGAGCCCGATCGGGTGGCAGGAGACGTTGGAGCAGCTGCTCCCGCCGGCGTTGTAGCTGTAGGCGACCGTGACCTTGGTGGAGTTCAGGGTGTTGTCGCCGTCGCGATAGGCGGAGCTGTAGACCCCCTGCACGATGGAGGCGACGTTGTAGGCCTTATTCACGTGCTTGGCCTTGTCGGCGATGCTCGTGCTGTTCCGGGTCGTCTCGGCGTGGCAGTTGGAGCACTGCATGTAGGTGCCGGTGAGGGAGCCGACCTTCGTGTGCCTGTCGTGGGCGTTCCCCTTGGCGGCGCCGTTGTGGGTGATGGTTCCGGAGCCGTAGAGCGGCGTGGCCTTCCGGAAGTCAGAGGGATAGGTGGTCTGGCCGTGGCAGCCGCTGCAGTCGAGGGTGCCGTCGCCGGAGGCCCAGTTGAAGGAGGTTACGCGGGGGGCCTGGCTGGCGCCGCCGGAGTGGCAGTAGGTGTTGGAGCAGCTCGTGCCGCCGCCGTTGGTCCACTGGAAGCCGTTGTCGGTGGTCCCCTGGGTGGTGCCGTAGTTGTAGGGGTTCCCCTTGCGGCTGGCCGAGGTGTAGCCGAACTGGACCTGGGCCACGTAGTTGTTGGCGCTCACCGGCCCCTGGACGTGCTGGCCTTCGTAATGGCACGAGGCGCAGGTGAAGCGGTAGGCGGTCGCCGTACCGTTGTTGGCCGGGGCGGCCGCGTAGCTCGCGGGAAGGGCCGTGTCCTCCCAGTGCTGCCGGTGGGCGCTGTTGGAGGCCCAGTACGCGTCGTTTGCCCTGGCGCTGTGGCAGGCGTTGCAGGCGATGGTGGTGACCCCCCACTGGGGTGAGGAGTTGGTGCCGTGGCAGTAGGTGCTGGAGCAGGTCTTGTTCCCGCTGTCGTAGGTGCCGGTCTTGCCGCCGGTCAGCTTGATGGCGATGTCGCGGCTCTTGTTGAGGTGGAGGGTGGAGTAGTTGCGGAGCTTGTTGGCGGCGGCAGCATCGACGGTCCGGAAATGGCAAGTGGCGCAGCCGGTGGTGTCGGTGATGCCGAAGCCTGCCACGTGCTGCTGGTGGCTGTTGGCATTGGCCGTGCCGGCGCCGGTGTTGGTGTAGTTGGGCTCACCGTACTGGGAGACGAAGCCGGCGTCGGCGCCGTGGCACGCCTTGCAGCCGTAGTTGGTGCCGGAGTCCCAGGCGGCGACGGTGCGGTAGGTGGGGGTCGCCTGGCCCGAACTGTGGCAGTAGAGGTTGGAGCAGACCTTGGTGCTGGAGTTGTAGCGCGAAGGGCCCCCCGCCTTGGCGCCGGTGTAGTCGACGAACTTGTTGACGTGTTTGCTGGTGCCGGTCGTCGCATTGAGGGTGGTGTCGTCGCTCACCGTGGCCATGTGACAGTCGATGCAGTGGAAGCTGTTGTTCGTACCGAAAACCGCCGCGTTGTTCACATGGGCGGCGTGCTTGCCGGAAAGGGCAGTGCCGCCCGCACCGTTGGCGGTGGCACTGCCGTGACAACTCGTGCAGGAAAGGGACGCCCCACCCCAGGTGACGGCGGGGGCGTAGGTCGGGGCGCCCTTGCCGTCCGAGTGGCAGTAGACGCTCGTGCAGCTGCCGTAGCCGTCGCCCGGCTTCGTGGTTCCTGAATAACTGGCCGAGGCACCGAAAATGGTGGCGATACCGATGTTGACCTCGTAGTTTGCGTGCTTCTGAGTCATGTTGGTATGGCAAACCGCTGACTGGCAGCCTGTCTGGGTCAGTCCGGCTGCGGTGGAATGGCAGGCGGCGCACCGTGCCTCTGCGTCCGACATCCCGAAGGTGTAGCTCCGGTGCTTGGTGTGACTGCCCGACGCAATAAAATTGGCTACAGCCATGGAAGAGTGCTGGTTACTGTCAACCCCGTGGCAGGTGCCGCATTGTCCGCTCGCCGCGCTCCCCCAGGTCGGGGTTTGGTAGGTGGGGGGCCACGTCCCGTTCGCACCCTGGGCGGTCGAATGGCAGTAGACGTTCTGGCACTGGCCATACGCGGAACCTGGCGTCTTCACCGACGGGGAGGCGGGCGTCGCCGGCTGCCCGTTGTAGCTGCCGTTCACAGCGGAAGAACTGTTGTGGAACGCCAACTCGACCTGCTTGTTGACGTGACGGGAGACGCTGGTGATGGTCATGTTCGCCGCGGCGGTCGAGGCGTGGCACTTGACGCACTTGATGGTGTTGTAGCCAATGCCGAACCCGTTCACGTGTGCCCGGTGGCTGCCGGTCTGGATGTCGCTTCCCGAGGCCAGATCGGCCTTGTGGCACCCCTTGCAGGTGAGGCTTCCCCCCCAGGTGGCCGTCTGGTTCGGGGCGTCGAAGCTGCTCGCCTTGTTCCCCGGGCTGTGACAGTAGGTGGCGGTGCAGCTGCCGAAGGTGTTGATCTGGCTCGGCAGGTAGTCGTTCACGGCGCCGCCGTAGCTCCCACCCAGGACGTTGCCGGGGTCGCGGGGCTGGACAACCAGGTTCCGCTTGCCCGCGCTCGTGGCGTGGGCGAACGGCTTCGCCTCGTTCAGATGGTCGGAGTGGCACTTGATGCAGTTGCCGGTCCCGCTGAAGTAGGTGTCGTGCTTGGCGTGGCTCCCCGGATCGATGGTGCTCGGCGGAGCCTCGTGGCACTTGGTGCAGTTGGCTGGTGCCGTGAAGGCGGCGGCGCCCCAGGTGGGGGTCGTGGCCTCGAAGTGGCAGTTCACATTGGCGCAGGTACCGAAGGTGGGGGTCGCCGTCCGGGGGAAGGAGGTTCCCTTGCTGTAGGTCCCGGTAGCCGGGGAGCTGTTGATGTTGGCGGAGAGGTCGATGTTGGCGTTGCGGTGGCTGTTGGTATAGGCGGCGACACCGGCGCCGTGGCAGGCGGCGCAGGTGGTCGCGGTCGCCGCAGACGAGATATGGGCGCCGTGGTTCCCCTGGAAGGCGCCGGTGGAGATGTTGCGGTAGGTGGCATCCAGTGGCCGCAGATCGCTCGCGTTGGTGCCGTGGCACCCCGCACAGTTGGTGATGGTACCGGCACGCACGGTTTCCGCCGCCAGGGCCATGACCAGCAGCGCCACAGCCATGGAAAGCAGTGCGAACGCACCCGTTGCTCCTCTGCTCCGTCCCATCATGTTCACCGTTGCCATATCGTCTCTCCGTGGAATCGCACCTGTTCGTGGGAACAAGAGACCGAAAACGTCAAATCACCGTCGTGCCGATGTCAAGAAGCAGGGCCAGCAAAGAAAGCCACACGACCATGCCACCATAACCATCCGATATCACTTGCATCACAAGGTTATCGACGAGACACAAAGGGGCTCCTCGACTATTGCCATTTTACAAGCGCAAAAATTGTGCCATGATTCAGGAAAGACCGGAACAATCACAGGGAACCATGATTGGAGCTTCAACCAGTAGATTTTGTCAGGTTCGGCAAAACCATCGGCTCCGACAGAGCTTTCATTTCCATTATGGGGGCTATTAACCAAATGGAGAGAGAACTGAAGGCTGAAAGAGCGGAGGCAGGGAGAGCAGCGGCAAAGGCGAGAGGTAGAACCGGAGGAAGACCGAAAACAGATCGGACAAAGCTTGAGCAGGCACGGATCCTTTACGAGAACTTCAAACCAGACTGCCGTAGAAATCTGCAAAGCGATCGGAATCGGGAGGAGGATTTTAATTTACGCCGCATCGTAGTAAACACTTTTCTTATCCGACATTTTAAGTAAAAGTGTTTACAAATAGACCGATTATCCGCAAATCTGGATACTTACAACGGGCCTGTAGTAAACAATTTTACTTTAACAGACACGTAACCCCCCTCGCCGGTTAACCTTTGCCCTTGACGAGCTTCTTCTTGTGCACGTCGACCCGGTACTTTCCGTGGATATCCTCGCACGTGAGAGTTTCAAGGGATTTGGTCGCCGGAACTTCGATAACCGATTCCCCCTTGCCGATGTCGATGTATGGATGCTCGACGCCTTCGGGAAGCGTCGCCACTTTTGCGGTTGATGTGATTTTTCCCTCTTTGTCGTATTTTACGAACAGTCGCATAAAGCATCCTCCTCGACGCCGTCAGGTTTCTTCGATCCGGTAGATCCGGTATGCCACGTTCAGCTGGTTTGCGGACTGGTTGGTCACACGCCATTGCCGGCCGACGATGGGAAGCGTGATCGGCGGCAGCGGCGGCGGCCGGGGGATGAACCGCATGGTGGCCGTGTATTCTTCCTGGCACGCTATCCGGAGGTCGACGCCGACCTGGGGCTGGTCGGTGATGGTGATGTTCGCCATGTAAAACCCTGCCGCCAGCGGCGATGGAGGAACCAGCTGGGCGGTGCTTCCTGCGAGCACCAGGGTTCCCTCCGCGGCGATCGACGCCTTGAGCTCCTGGATCGATACGGACTTCGGTGCGATCTTGGCTTGGGTGACGGCGTCATCGGCCAGCTTCACCGTGGCGACGCTCCCATCAAGGAGCTTGTCGGCCGTGACCGCCTTGTCCTGGATCGTCCGCGTCGACACCGCACCATCGGCCAGTTTCGGTTCGGTGACGCTCCGGTTGCGGATGTGGTTGGCGGTGACCGCCCGCTGGGCATCCTGGGCGTCGCTCGCGGCGCTCTGGAGCTTTACCGACGAGACGGAACCGTCCTGGATCGCACGCGTCGACACCGCGCCGTCGGCAAGCTTCGGCTCGGTTATGGAGCGGTCCTTCACCCCGGCCAGCGCACGGACGCCGTTGTTGATCACCCCTCCCGCCGTGACCGTGGCGAGGAGAATTCCGTTGGCCGGCTGGGTCCCTGGGGGGACGATCGTCACCACCGGCCCTTCGTTCACCCGGGTGAGCCCGGTTACCCCCGGGTCGCTGCTCGGGTTGGCGAGCGGCTCCGGGTCGGGATAGGCGATCCAGACCGCCACATCGACGCCCCCGGTCGCAATATTGGCCCGCGGGGCAGCCAGGACGATTTCCCGCCCCAGGGGGTCCAGCGCCCATCCCCTGTCAACCGTTACCTGTCCTACCCCGCCGCCGGCTGAGACGGTCAGACCTTCGACCACGCCGCTGCCGTGGAGGCCGCCGCCGTGGCGCCGGCGTCGGTCGATGTGATAGGCCTGCTCGTCCTGAAAGTCCCGGGCCCGCAGGAACTGGCGGTCAAAGAAATTCATCCGCTTCGTTATGTCAGCCATCATATCCCTCCCTGTCATTCAGACCGCCCGCTATGACGGGCATGTTTTCCGTCAGCAGTCGCTGTCGTAAATCCATGGTTCATCCCAGAGGAGCATCGTCTCGCCGAGTTGGGCCGCCGGACGGCCATCCACGTCGGTCTTCCCCTCTTCCGCCAGCTGCACGGCATGCCCCCTCACCCGAAGCTCGTAGCAGGTGTAGGCCGGTTTCTCCAGGTCGAGGAGGTAGCGCGCCGCCCGCTGGAAGGTGTCGATCCCCGCCGGGGTGCGGAAGTCGCGCACCTCGGGGTCGACGATGAGATCGGCGATGAAGAAGAACGGCGCCCCTTCTCCGAGGGACGTGGTGAGACCGACCTGGGCGTACAGCTCGCCGCTCTTCGCATCGGCGTCCAGGGCGGGGGCAAGCTGGAAGACGGCGTCCGTGTCCGTCTGGGTCCGGGTGAGATCCGTAATGATGGCGGCCGGAGGATCGCTCACCGCAAGGTCCCCCTTCAGCCATGCTCGCAGGAGCCTCTCCAGGCCGGGAAGCGTACTGCGCTCCCGGACGAGCTGCACTGCCGCGGCGAAGAACTCCCGGTTCCAGTCGAGTGGCTTCTCGGGACGAAGCGGAATGCCGACCCAGCCGGCCAGATACTCCAGGTACGCGAAGGGATCTTCCGGCAGGTGCCCGTACTGCGGCGGCGGAATGACGGTCGGGTCGAAGAGATCGGGTATCCCGCCGGAGGTGCGATCGGGCGTTCCCTCGATCTCCCCCTGAAGTTCCTCGAAAAGGGTCTCGAAGGCGGTAAGAAAGGTGCCGAGAAAGCCCGTCCCTGTGGCCTCTTCCGTCCGAAACGCCTCGGGGAGAAAATCGCGGAACCGGATCGGTCGTGTTTCATTGGGCATCGGTTACTCCTACCTGTCCGTGACCACAACGTCGAGGGCCACGAGATGGACGAGTGAGGTCGGCGACGTGAGGGGGATGCCGGCAGTCCCCTCGCTCCCGTTCAGGAGGAGCCGGCGGACATGATCCACCCCTTTCACCCCTTCGATGAGCTGATAGAGTTCCGACCTGAAGACCGGCCTCCCGAACTCCCACCCCTCCCCTTCCGTTCCGCCTGCCAGCGGGCCCAGGAATGCGCGCACGGCCTGCTCTACCGCCCCCTTGACCCCTTCGCCGGGGATCCGGTCGGCCGGATTCCGGATCACCGCCATGGCGATATCGACCCCCGTGCAGTCGGGCGAGACTACCTGCACCCGCGTCGTAATCGGGGCACGGCTGCGGAGGGCCTCGAATACCACCTGCCGCTGGGCCGGCGTCGGCACCGGCGCCGGATCTGCCGGGTCGTCCGGGACGATGACTACTTTCACGATCTGCTCGTCGGGATAGAGGTTCGTTACGCCCGTAACCTGCACGACCGCCGCGGCCCGGGCGATACCAGCGACCGCCCCGCGGGCGATGTCGGCATATTCCCGGGCGGTGATCGCGCGCAGCCGCACCTCCAGTCCCTCGATCGCCCGGCGCAGGGTGGCGTCGACCGGCTCCCCCGGAATCCGCTCCTCCCCTGCGAGGCGGGCGAACTTCTCCAGGGTCCGCTCCGGCACCCGGTCGAGCTGGTATGAAACCGTCTCGGCGAGGAAGGCGAAGAGCTCCAGGAGCGTGATTCCCGGATCGGACGGATTGTGGTCCGTCCAGGCGGGGAAGTATCGCGGTATCAGCGACCGCACCTCGGTCACGAGCCGGTCATAGGTCAGGTCATCGATTTTCGGTATCGGCAGAGACATGGTGCCCTCTTTACCCTGCTGGGACAGCCCTCAGGCCGCCGTCATTCTCACGGTGTGCTTCCCCGGATAGACGAGGAAGTTGTCGTCAAGGTAGACGGTATCGACCACAGGCCGCACCTCCCCGACGGTTCCGGTGAGCGGCGAGCCGATCCCGTCGCGTCGGGCGATGGTGACGGAATCGTCCCTCTGGAAGTCGGCTAAATCCAGGACCGTAACCGGTGCTTCCGCGGAAACCCCGGTCGAGAGAGGAAGCCGAACCCGGTTATCAAGAGTGGCGATGACCACCCCCGCGGGGATATTGCCCTCGGTCTCGTACGGTTCGATAACCACCCGCTGGCCGGTTCCCGGGGCGGTACGGGTAGTGGTTTCAGTGATCTCCGTCTCGACTGAGGCGACGACCATGGGAAACGGATGGAAGACGGTGATCACGTCGCCGGAAGCAAGTCCGGCCGTGAACGCCGCATCCTCCACCACGACGGTGGTCAGCCCCGCGGCACCGCGCGGAATCGCCGCGGCGAGCCGGGTCGCCGCGCTCCCGTTGAAGGTGGTAATGGCGCACCCGTGGGGAAAGACGACCGTTTCTCCCGTGAACGGCAGCACCGTCACGGTAGTTCCGGCCACCGCCTGAACCGTGAGGTCGAGGACCCGGGTTATTCGATCCCCTTCCTTGAATCCCTTGACCGCCGCCTTCCCGACGACGTCCCCTGCGGAAAACTTCTCGGCGAGGAGCGCCGCTTTTCGCCGGTCGACGGACGTCACCGGGCTTCCCTCGGGGAGATCCGTGACGGCCACCTTCCCCTCCGCCAGGACGAGGCGGCGTTGGGCAACGGTGGGAACGAGCCTCAGCTTCCGCAGGTAGTTGACCCCCGGCGTCCCCTCGATGAGCCGGCAGACCTCGGAGGCGTAGACGTCGCGGCCGAACTCCCATCCCGTCCCGTCCGGCCCGCCGGTAAGCGGGTGGAGGAAAGAGTCGAGGGCCGTCCGTACCCGCTCCTTCACCTGCTCCGCCTCGCGGAGCGCGTTCGGCACCACCTCCGCCTCGACGGCAACGCGGATATACCCCGGGCCGATGACGCTTATCCGGCCAGGGGTCGCCTGGACGAGCCCGACGCTTCCCTTCGCTTCAAGGTACTCCTCAACGTCGCGGACGAGTTCGGAACCGGGCGTGAGTTTCGCCTCCGTCCCCCGGGGAACGACAAGGAGCGTCACCCATCCCGGCTCGAAGCGGAGATCCCGGTTGACGTTGGGGAGGCACCGGACACGGGCGATGCGCGTTCCAGCCGCTTCCAGCGCCAGCCACTCGAAGTCGCCGGCTGACACGGCACGGTAGCGGTGGCGCAGGGTCTGGGGCCCACGCTCGCGCACCAGCGCAGCGCTTTCGATGTCCGAGCCGCCGTCGGCCGCCACCGGGTTTCTCACCGATGCGACCCCCGGAAGTGCAGACTTGATCTGGGCCACGGCCGCCCCTGGTGCGTTGCCGGCGGCACCTCCCCCGGTGCGGTAGGTGGCGGTGATGCTGTTGGTTCCCCGGGGCGGGTTCGCGCCGCGGGTTCCGTCGCCGAAGGTCACCGTCCCCGTGGCCCGGTCGAGGAGATAGTGGCGGCTCTGGGAGTCGGAGCGGAGGAAGTTCGGCACTTCGTGCCAGCGCACCCAGATTTCGGTCTCGCCCGTGGCCGGGTTGATCCGCTCCCGGATTGCGTCGCTCCCCTCCTCCCCCTCCAGGGCCGCCCGCTCCAGCCCGGAGAGGGAGGCCGGCTCCCTGACCAGCAGCTGCTGGCCGGCGAGGACCGGGGTACGGGAGAAGCGGAGCGTTTGTCCCGGTTTGCCGCTCCCCGAGCCGAGGATCTCGCCGCTTACCGCACTCCCCTGGACGGCCGGGATCGTGTTGAGGAAGATGCCGGCCACCCGGTCGATGCCGGAGGGATCGTTTGCGGCTGCCCGGGCGCGGACCCAGTACCGTGGCGTGGCGTCGAAACGCGCGAGGGGAGCCATGTCCGCGGGGGTGAGAAACTGCGCGGTGCCCGAGGCGGTGAAGGCCTCCGTCCCGTCGATGAGGGTAAGCTCGCGCCAGGTGCCGCCGCCGAAATACTCCCACCGCAACTCCCCCGCCGGGGGTGCAGCCCCCCCTCCCCCCTTCCCTTCCTTGATGACGCTCCCTGCGAAGGAGCGGGGCATGGATGCGGCGTAGAGAGTCACCGGCTGTTCCGGGAACGCGTGGTCGAAGCCCAGGTAAAGGGCCGGATCGGGATCGGCGTAGATGGCGGGTGCGAGGTTCCCTACGGGAATAAAGGGGGTGAACGTGCTTTCGGTCCGTTGCTGGAGGAGGAAGCCGTTCTCCGTCACGACCGTCGGGGTCCGTTCGGCGCTGTAGCTCAGCGAAAGGGAGCTGATCACCGGCGGGTTCACGTTTCCGGTTCCCGCCTTCATGGTGAATCCCCTGGACGGGTCCGACGGATCGACCGGCTCGAACTCGGCGGGAAGGCCGTAGTTGCCGCTGGCGATCCTCACGCGGAGCCAGTAATTCTTCTGACCGTTCACCTCGGCCAGTATCGGTGATATGGGAGGAAACACGATGTCGCGGGGACCTTCCTGCCGGAACCGGTCGCTTCCGTCCGCAGCGGGGGTGACCGGATTCCACCCCGCCGCCCCGAGGTACTCCCACTGGAGCTCCACCGCCGGGAGCACCATCCCCACCTCCACCCGGAAGTTCAGCCTCACCTGGGGGGTGAAGCCGAGATTGGGAAAGAGCACCGAGATGGCCGCCAGGTCGATGCGTATCTTCGCTTCAGCGGATATTGCCCCGATGGGGCCGAAATTGATCGTCGAGGCCCTGGTCCCGCCCCCTCCGCTTCCCTCGCCGGGGGTGAACTCCCGCGCCTTCGCCCGGGGGGAGAGCCCGCCGACGGCGTAGAGGTAGAAGATGTCTCCAGGGCTCGGCTGATCGCCGAACGGAGCGAACGGTTTCGAGAAATCCTGCCAGTCGCCGTCCGCGTACCCCACGAGGCCGTACCCGGCGATCCGCGCCAGCCCCACGTCATTGGCGTGGGCAAACCGGAGCGGAGCGGAAGCAACGACGATCACCGCCGCACCGGTGACGGGAAGAGCTGCGACCCGGATGAATTCGGGATTGGCGCCGTCGTCGACGAGCAGTATGTCGTTGACCGAGATCCCGCCCGCGGAGTGAACGGGGACCTGGGTCGCTCCGACGCCGACTCCATCGGCGAGCCTGGTTGCCGGCACGGCTCCCCGGAGGATCACGGGGCTTCCCGCAGCGTGTGCTTTCGCGAAGGTGGGCCTCACCTTGAGACCGTCCGTCCCCGAGAATCCCACGACGATGGCGTGTTCGTCCTCCACCACCAGCACCTGCCCCGGCGCCGCGAAGGGGGGATCGGTGAGCTGGACGGTATCGGCGCCGGCGCTCACTGCGGTCTTCAGCTTCGTGTCGGTGGCCAACTGGAATTTCTTCAGCGCCGGATGCCCCCGGTACTGCCCGGCGGCGATCCGGGCCCGGACGAAGGTGAAATTGGAGGAGGCGATCCCTCCCGTCGTGGTTTTCGACGCCTCCGAAGGAACCAGGAGGGAGATGGAGCCGGTCCGGGTGAAACCGGCAGTCCCGTCGTCCACGCTGCTCTTGGGAAGCACCGTCCAGACGTCACCGTTCCAGTACTCCCAGGTGAGCACCGGCGGCGGGGTCGGCTTCGTCCCGGCCGTCAGGGTGACGGTCGCCCCAGGCTTGGAGAAGACATCGCCGCTCGCGATGTAGAAGGTGTCCCCGACCTTCGGGGTCTGGCCGAAGGGAAGGAATTCCTTGGTCACGTCGAGGGGGGCCGTGTTGCCATAGGCGAGATCGGGGAGAATTCCCGTCCCCTTCACCCGGAGGAGCGGTGCTCCCAGCGAGAGGGCGCGGGCGACCGGATCGTCCGGCAAAGGTGTGGGAAGAACCGCCCGGAGCCAGCGCCCGGCGATTCCGCCAACCAGGCCGACTCCCCGGATGGTCTCCCGGTCGACCCCTGCGGCGAGCGAGAAGCGGACGAGGAGCTGGTTCGTCGCGACGGTGGTTACGGAGACGGGGACAACCTGCTTCAGCTCCCCCTGCACGAGGAGCTCGTAATCGAGCCCTTCGCGGAAGAGCCGCTCCACCGCCGGGGGCGCTCCTCCCTGCCAGGTTAAGAGAAGCTCCGCCACGGCGGGATGGCTGAAGTCGAGGAGCGCATCGTCGCCGACGAAAAGGATGTGCGGCATCCGCTTCACGCCGACGAAGGGGGTGAAGCCGGTCCCGCTCTCGCCGCCGAGCATCCCTCCCAGGTCGGTGTAACGGTCCCAGACCGGGTCCATGGTGAATCCGGCGGTGAGCCGCGCCGGGAGTACGGTGAGATCCTCCCCGGTCTCGAAGATGGCGGCGGCGGACGTCCCGTCGGGTTTGGTCCCCGCCTGGGCGCCCCGTGGGATGCGGGTCGGGGGTGTCCCCTGGGCGAGGGTGAAGGTGAGCGGCACCCGGGCCGGCGACGGCGGGAGTAACTCCACTCCCATGGCATCGAGAAAGGCGAGGAGGTTCTTCTCGGGGACCCCGTTGAGCCGCTGGAGGAGAAGCTCCATGAGCCGGGCGTACCCATGGGAGAGCATGAGGCCGGCGTCGTCGAAAGGTTGGGCAAGGAGCTGGCGCACCTCATCCTCGGTGAACGGCCGGGCGTATTTCCAGCGCGTCACCGCCGGCGCCGCGTCGAACGCCTTCCCTGCCTCCCCGAGGAGTTGCCTCAGGATCCGGAGAAGCGTCCGGTCGTCGATGGTCGGGGAAGGTGCCGGCATCACGGTGCTCCTTTTTCGAGGTAGAAGGGATAGACGAGGTTGAACAGGGTGTCGGTGCGGCGCACGCGGAACTCGAGCGAGATAAGGAGCACCTCCTGCTGCTGCGGGTCGGTGGCCGCCCGCACCGAGAGCACCTCGATCCGGGGCTCGAACCGGATCAGCGCCTCCTTCACCTCGTGTTCGGCCAGGGCCGCCGTGACGGCGCCGACGGGGGAGAAGACGAGGCTGTCGAGTCCCGAGCCGAAGTCGGGGCGCATCACCCGTTCCCCTTTCATGGTCCGGAGGATGAGGAGGATCGACTGGCGAACGTGCTCCTCCAGGCGGGACATCACCAGACGCCCCTCACCGTCGACCGCGAGGGGGAAGCCGAGTCCCGCCCCGAGAAACTCCTTGCCGATGTCCGATTCACCGTTCATAGCCGGTTCCTTTTATCCAATCAAGACGGTTCCCGATGCCGTCACCGTTCCCATCGGGAGGTCCGTCGGATCGTTGCAGGTCAGGGCTGTGTCGCCGCTGCGCGCCGCGGGGTTGCCGTTGATGAAGACCGTCGGGCTCCCCACGATGATCGTCGCCCGGTTGGCGGGGGGCTTCACGAAGGTACCGCCGGAGGGGACGTGGGGAGGGGTGTTGGACGCCGTGCTGTTCACCGTTGCCGCCGGCATCCCCATGATCTTCACGTCCGGGCTCAGCCCCCCGTCGATGGTCCCGGCAAAGGGGTGCGGAAGGAGCACCGGCGGCGAGGTCCCCGGGGGCTGGATCATATGCATGTCGGTGGCGGTGACCTTGTCACCCTGCTTTGCCGCTGGCATTCCCATCGGTAACGCTCCTCGTCCTTTTCTATCAGCTCGATCCATTACCGGCACATGTACTTACCTGTACACATGAGCACTATATTCTGTTGAAATTCCAACATATTCCATCAGCTTACGATCTCTCGACAAAACTCAATTTTTGATGTTTTAGATTTTCTCTGTGTCCTCTGTGTGCTCTGTGAGAGATAGCTTTTCAGGATTTTGATTTTCTGCGAATTCATCATCAGTTGATATTCACCGTCGCCCCCTTCACGGTCATGGTCGCGCTCGCCTTGAGCTCCATCGACCCCTGGGCCTCCATCTTCGTGCCGGCGGACGACTTGAGCTCGATCTCCCGGGCGCTCAGGCTGATCTTCCCCTGGGGGGCCTCGATCACCACGTCCTTGTCGGCCCTGACGGTGATGGTGTTGCCGGCGGTGTCGAAGGTGATGCTGTTCTTCCCGCTCTTGTCGATGATCTCGATCTTCTCGGACCCGTCGGTATCGTCGAGGCGGACCTGGTGCCCGCTGCGCGACTTGATGAAGCGGAGGTTGTTCTTGCCGTCGGCGTTCGTCTCCGGTGGCTTGTCCTTGCCGTTCCAGAGGGCGCCGATGACGTACGGCCGGGAGATGTCGCCGTGCTCGAACGCCACGAGCACCTCGTCGTCCACCTCCGGAAGAAAGAAGGTTCCCCGTTCGTTCCCAGCCATCGGGACGGCGATGCGGGCCCAGTGGCCGATCTCCTCGGCGGTGGCGGCCGGAAGCCGCACCTTCACCCGGCCGAGCCCCTGGGGATCGGCGTTGTCGATCACCAGGCCGACCATCACCCCGAAAAACCGCGTCCCTTCCCCTCCCCTGATGAAATCGAATCCGTTCATCCCTTCCACCTGGCCTCGAACGATGTCTGGTAACCGCTTCCCCCCACCGTGTGGGTCGCCTGCTCGACCACGTAGGCGCCGCTGAACCTCTTCCCGAGCCCCTGGAGGTTGAGCACCGTCCCGGGCCTGATGCCGGGATTGCCGGCCGCCGAGCCGTTGCCGGTGAGAAGGGCCTTCCGCTTCTCGAAGTAGATCCGCTCCGCCAGGGCCTGGGCAGCGCTGTCATTGAGGACGCGGGGGTCCTCGATCACCAGCTCCGACTTCCCCCCTGCCCCCTTGCCGACCTGGTCGATGCCGGCCGGTGCGAGAACCTGATCCGGCGCGGACGACGCAGGGGCGCGGTGGGAAATCATGCTTTTCTGGCCCGGGTCCCAGCTCCGGACCACGACCGCCTCCACCTGTCCTGCCGTCGTCAGCCGGGGGGAGAAGCTCACGAGGGTCTTTCCCCATTCGAGAGAGACCGGATCGAACTCGCGGGGCTTCGTTCGGAACTGCAGGGTCTCCCCCTCGATCCAGAGGAAGCAGCCGTCAGCCTCGGCAAGCTGTTCGAGGAATTGAAGATTCGACCGGTAGTACTGGACCACCGGCTCGCTCCTGGTCAGCGCGGGATCGACGGAAGCCCCGAGCCCCACCTCCCCGGCGACCCGGGAGACGACCTGACCGTGGGAGAAGCCGTCCTGGGGGCCCGGCCCGCCGAAGCTGCGGTACGTCGTCCCCCGCGTCAGCCGGTGCAGGAGGTCGAACCCTTCGACACCGAGGGTCGGCGGGCCACTGGCGGGAAAATCGGCCGCCACGGCCGCCACCTCTCCCACCAGGAGGGTCTTCGTCTTTCCCACGTAACCGACGCCGATCTCGACCTTCGTCCCCTCGGTGAAGATCCCTCCCCCCTTCTCGATGAACCGGAGCCCCGGGTCGTTCAGCCGGAAGGAGAACTGGCTCGGCGAGCCGAGGAACTCGGTGACGCTCACCTCCAGGACGCTCTTGGCGACCCGGTCGTCCAGCGGCGCTCCGCCGACCTTGATGGCGAAGGTCGGGACGTATATCTGGGAAATGAGTTCGAAGATCGCCATAACGCTCCCTTACGTCAGGGTGGGAATGATGAGCCCCTGCCCCGGCGTGAGACCGAGGGGGCTGTCGATGCCGTTGGCCTCGGCGATGGCGCGCCACAGGCGCGAGTCGCCGTATTCCTGGGCCGCCAGGCTCTGGAGCGTGTCTCCCGAGGCGACCACCCGCCGCTTGGCCCGGTCCGCCGAGAGGAGCGGGATGCTGGAGAGGAGATCCTCCAGCTTGTCGTTCCCCTTGAGGGTGACGTTGAGCCGCGCCCTGAGGGGCATGCCGAGGGAGTTGAAGTATTCGAACCGCTGACTGACGCTCTCCAGCACGCACGGGAAGACCAGAGACCCCCACACGAAGAGGAGCCGCGGCGGGGCGTGGGTGTCGGAGTTCACGTCGGTGAGCGCCAGCACGAGCCCGGTGAACGCCCGCACGTCGAGCCCCAGATCGGTCGTGTCGAAGAAGAGCTCCATGGAGAGGGTCTGGGCACTCCCCCGGACGAACTGCAGGAGCGACGACCCGAGCCCCGGAATGCCGATCTCGGCGTACTGGTTCGTCTTCTGGAGCTGGTACTCCGGCGGGTTGAACATGACCGGGATCGGCACCGGCACCACCGCGTCGGTATTGATGATGAGCGCCTTCATCAGTCCCATCAGGAGAGCCCTCTTCGTTCGCGCTCAAGCTGGTCCCGGCGCCTGAGCGTCTGGTATACCCGTTCGGCGATGGCGTTGATGTCGAGGGGAGGCGCCTGGGGCGCCGCCGGTGGAGCTGTCGCAGGTGTCTCCTGCCGCTCCGCATTCCGCTCCCGGGAGTCGGGCGGTCTGGAGTGAAGAACCTCGGGGGCGGGCTCCAGGAGGCGCATCGCGAGACCCGGCATCGGAGTCGGCACGACGTACTGCTCCAGGAACTTCTCCAGCCCTCCCTGTGGCTCGGAACGAAAGTCCGATTTCGAGGGGAGAGCTGGTTGGGTAGTGGTGCCGGCGAACGCATTGTCGCCCGGGAGATGCGCGGCCGGGGAGCCTTTACGTGCCGTCCCCGCTGCGGCGGCTGCCGGCCGGAGGGGGAGACCCGTCACGATATCCCGTCCGTCGCGAACCGCACCACCCTGTTCCCTCTCCACCCTCCCTGCCGCGGGAGACTCCCCCGGCCCTCCCGGATGGGGAAAGCCGCCCCGCACCTCGCGTCGCGGGTTAGCCATTACGGTGGTCGCGAGACGAAACTCCAGGGGACGATTCTCGCCGATACGGGTTTCTTCCGGAAGCATGGCACGGGGTGCGGGTGTCACTCTCTCGACGGCAGGAAAGATTCGTTCAAGCGATTCGATGCGGAGCGATCCTTCGTGCATATTTACGAACGCTCCGCCGCCCGGCCCCACCGGCGTTTCCCGAAGGATTGCCAGCTCCAGGGGTGGGACGGGATTCGGGATGTCTCTGCTGCCGCCGCGCCGCAGCTCCCCTTCTCCGGCGGAGGATGAAAGTCCGGGCGAAGCCTGAGGCGCTTGCCGAAGATGCTCCGGGCCGAGCTCCTGTGCCCACCCCGGTTCTACTTCCGACCTTCCTTCCGCATCGAGAGGCGGCGCAGCCACCGACGTCCACCCCGGTCGCACCCGCCGGGCAAACCGTCCGTGCCACTGTTCGAGGCGGGCGACGCCAGCGAGCATCGGCCGGGCACGGTCGGCGATCCCGAAAAGAAGCGCATCCGCTCCCCTCACGGCGGGGGGGCGCCACGTCAGGCGCTGCCGGAGAGCCGGCGGCACTCCGCCGCCCCCCTCTTCGATATGTTCCGGTGCAGTCGTATCCATATCTCTCGATCCGGAATAGCCGTCGCGCCACGGTCAGGTGCGTCGTGCGCGGCCCATCTTCGCTATCTCCTCCACCCACCGCCGCCGGTCCGCATGCTCCAGCTCCATTAGCTGGTCATGGGACCAGTGAAAGGAGTGGGCAAGGGAGGCTACCTCCTCGTAGAGCTGCGCGAGGGGGTAGCCGATCACTCCCCCGTCTGTGCGGGCACCACCTCGAACCCGCTGTTGCAGTGGGGGCATTCCACCCTCAGGGCCTGGGTTCCCGTGCCGTTAATCCTGTTGTATAACTCCTGGAGGTAGGCGAGGTCCGACGAGAACAACCCCTCGATCACCTTCGGGTTGACCGCTTCCACCGCCCCGAGGCTGGTGATCACCCGCGACAGCAGGATGACGACCAGGTATGCCGGGTTCGCCTGGACGCGGGGGTCCCGCAGCGGGAGAATCTCGTCGGCGGCCGTGGCGAGCCGCATCGTCCCCTCCCGGTGGATTTCGCCCGTGGCGTCCACGTATCCCCGGGGGAGCACGAACTCGAATTCCGTCCGGAAGGCACTCATGCCCGTTCAACCCGCTCGCAGCTCACCGTCAGGGAGTCGATGGCGACGTCGTTCCCCTTGGCGGTAAAATCGGGGCCGTCCCACTTGCTCGGCCAGGCGCTGAAGAAGTTCCACCGGACCTTTTCCTGTCCCGTGTCGTCCAGCAGGATGATGGAGCCGTTCTTGCGCTGGATCTGCCCGTTCACCGCCGCCAGGTGCCAGTCGTAGAGTTCCCGCGAGTCGGTGGTCCCCCACTTGAGGGTGATGTCGGGATAGCTCACCTTCCCGGGGAGCTTGCGCACCGTCGTGGCGTCCCCCCCCTCGCGGTACTCGACCACCTCGACGTTGGAGCCGAAGCCGCTGCAGTCGGAAAATCCCGCCTGCACGATCCCGTCGATCTCCACGAGGAAGCGGAAATTCTTGTACGGATCTATTCGTGCCATTGGAAAACCTCCTCTTCATTCGATTTGAACTTTGACATGCTATCCGCCGCTGCCTCCCGCCACCACAGAACGGACCTGACGGCGTCCCCGGGATCACCGGTTACCCGCCAGTCAACTGCTGGATGCGGAAGATGACGAACTCGGCCGGCTTAACGACGGCCACGCCGATCTCGGTCACCACCTGCCCCGTCTCGCGCACTTCCGGCGGGTTGGTGTCCTGGTCGCATTTAACGAAAAACGCCTGTTTGGGAGTTTCGCCAAAGAGGGCCCCCGCCCGCCACTGGTTCAGGAGGAAATCGCTCACGGAGCGGGTGATCCGTTGCCAGAGCGCGGGGGAGTTCGGCTCGAACACCACGAACTGGGTCCCCTCGTCGATCGACTCGCGCAGGAAATTCATGAAGCGGCGCGTGCTGAGGTACCGGAATTCGCCGTTGTCGTCTCCTCCGAGCGTCCGGCCGCCGTAAACCTTGAGGGTGCCGCCGAAGGGGCGGATGACGTTGATCCCGGCCGGGTTCAGGCCGTCCTGATCCGCCTTGCCGAGCCGGCGCTCCAGATCGACCGCCCCGCGGACGACCTCGTTGGCCGGGGCCTTGTGGACTCCCCGCGTGGCGTCGACCCGCGCGTAGATGCCGGCGACGTGCCCGCTCGGAGGGAGATTGATGTTCGTCTCGCTCGCCGGGTCGAACACCTTTAGCCACGGGAAATAGAGTGCGCCGAAGCTGCTGTCCCGGGTTCCACCGCTGATGTCGCCGGCCGTGAGGGCCGCCGGGCTCTCGACCCCGTCGAGGACCGCCACCCGGTCGAGGAGTTTCTCGCAGTGGTCGAGGACCGCCTCCTGCTGGGCCTTGGCGGTTGCACCCGGGATGGCGACGATGGCGATCTCGTCGATCGGCTCGAACTTGGCCAGATCGTCCGCCACGTTCGTCAGATCGGCCGCCGCGGCAACCCGGATCACCCAGCAGCGCGTCCCGCCGTTGTTGAAGAACCCGTAGACGGCATGCTGCAGCTGCAGGTAGGCGCCGTAGTCGGCGTCGGACCAGGTCCCCTTTTTCTTCTGGAAGTCGCCGAAGGAATTCTTGAACTGCTCCCATCCGGTGATGAGCTGCGGCACACCGGCCGCGGCGACCGTGAAGTGGTCGGTGGTGCTCCCCGGCTTGAGCGGCATATCGGCGTCCCCCAGACCGACCCCGATGAATCCGGCCGTGCTCGTTCCGACGCCGGCGATGGGACGCGCCGCGGGGGGCACTTCCTCGACGTAAACGCCTGGTGACAGGTATTGCGGCATACTGACCTCCTCCTTTCGCTGTCCCTCCCCGGTGCAGGCCCACCCGGCGCCACACCGGCGGAAGGGTGAAAATGACTACGTCAACTGAACGTCATAGTTCTGCCCGCCGGGCGCCGGGACGGTGATGGCCACGTCTTTCACCGTCCCTCCCTTCACCACGTGGAGGGTATAGCTGCCGGGCTTCATGGCGCCGAGGACGAAGCGGCCGTCGCCGTCGGACGTCGCCGAGATTCCCCGTTCAACGAGGGTCACCGTCGCACCCGCCACCGGAGCGTCGCCGGTCCCGGTGACCCGGCCGCCGATCCGGAACGAGCGCACCTCGGTCCCAGCCTTGAGCGTGGTCTCGTGGGGCGCGGTCCGCTCACCGAGGAGCACCTCGCCGGTGAGGACCATCGGCACGGTCTCGGGGGTGAAGACGTCGATCCCGATCGTCACCGTCACGGTGAGAGAGGGGCGGAGCCTGTTCCCGAGCGCCGTCCAGAATTCCGAGAGATTCTTCTGCCGGTCCACGAGGGCCGCGACCATCGGAAGGGGCGGTTCCTGACCGGCAAGTCCCCCCTGGAGAAACGCCGGGGGGATGATCGGGTAGCGCGAGAGGACCTGCAGGACCTGGCTCAGGAGGCGATGCTCCTGGAGCGCCGGCTCCGTCCCCCCCACGGGCCAGGCGGTCACGAGGTAGGAGCAGGCGACCCGGAGCGGCGGCCGGCGAATGACCGCTTCTCCCCCGGCCCGCTCGACGACCGGCTCGCTGGAGCGGAGCTCCACATTTTCGCGGACGTCGTACAGGAAGAGGTCCACCGTTGTCTGCTGCGGGTTGAACTGTTCCGTCGGCCGGTCGAAGGCGATCCGCGCCGCCGCCAGTTCGGCCGGAAGTCCCGGCTGGCTGAGGATGGCCCGCAATGTCTGGCTCAGGTCTCGAATCATGGGCGAAGGTCTTCTCCGTGGTCACTCATCATTCATCGCGGTGGCCGTCACAGTCCGGGCTCCCAGCGGTCGAGCATCCATCCGCCGGCAGTCCTGACGAACGTGAACCGGTGCTCCTTCCCTTCCGGTCCTGCCGTGGCGACCACCGTCTCGCGCCCGTCGGGAGCGGTCCAGGGAGGGGCACAGCGGAGGTCCCACCGGCGCCAGTTCGAGGAGAGCTGGCGCAGACGCTCCGGCTGCCGCAGCTCTTCATACGATTGCAGCTGCTCCAGGAGGGCCGCCGTCCCAGCCTGCTCCAGACGCTCCAGTTCGCCCGTTCCCAGGAGATCGAGGACGGTCGACCATGCCGCCTGGATTTCCGTCTGGATTCGCTTGGCTTCAGTCATTGAATGGCTCCTTCCCGCGGTCATTTGACGAAGGAACTCGACCGGACCTTCTTCACCTCGTCGGGGGTGAGTCCGACGCCGTCGTTACTGTACGACATGAGGTTCTTGGTGTCGGAGGGGTGAGTCCCCTTGTCCAGCAGGATGTGGCACAGCTCGTGCGCGAGGGGCTTTCCCGCCACGAACGGGCTGTCGCCGTTCTTGATGGCGACGCTCGGCGGCACCGTGGGGAATGCGCTCGGTCTGAACGCCTCACCGTGGCTCCCCGCGCTCATGGCTTTCACGAAATAGGCGGTTATCGTGTCCGGGGTCCGGTTGATGGCGGTGAGGGCGACCTCCTCCGCAGTCGGACTGCCCGGGGTCGAAAACTCGTCCAGGACAAGATCGGTACCGATCGCCGCCTCGCTCTCCGCCTTGGTGAGGGTCTTCACCTTCCCCACGGATATCTTCACGTTGGCGGCGTCCTCGAGGACCTTGCTGGCATCGTCCACAGTGGTGGATCGGGTCGATCCCTCCACCTTCGTAATGTTGATGGTCAGGGTTTTCCGGGCCAGCAGATGTCCAACCACCGCTCCGAGGATGATCCCCGCTCCCCCTCCAACCACGGCTCCCACGGGCCCTCCGACGGCAAAACCGACAGCGCCGCCGATAATTCCTCCCACAATGCCGCCGACAACCTCGGCCTCTCTGGTTTCGATCTTCGAGTCCAGCTTGCCGTCTCCCTTCGCCTTCTCGCCAGCCCCTCCGAGCTTTTCCGCCACCTGTCGCGCGTATCGGTTGCCGTGGGTCCGCTGCAGGGAGAGAAGCTTCCCGGCAAGCCCGGCCTGCGCGGCTGTGCGGACGGCACCCGCCCCCGTCCGGGTGGCGGACGAAGAGGCGCCTTCCCTCTCCGGACATTTCGTATCTCTCGTGCTCATGGCTCGTCCCCCTGCTCCATCCCGTCCCACGTCCGCCCCAGCTTCTGGTACTCGCGCCGGACGGCCTGCATCAGGTGCCCCATCGTGACGCTCCCTCCGTCAGCCGCGGCGCAGAACGCGGCGGCCAGGGCGATGTTCCTGATGTTTCCCCCGGCCAGCCTCACCTCGCGGGCCAGAAGACCGAAATCGACGTCATCCCCGAGCGGCACCCGGTCGGGAATGACCACTTCCCAGATGCGCCGCCGCTGCGCCTCGTCCGGGAACGGGAATTCGACGATCGCCTGCATCCGCCTGACGAACGCCTCGTCCATGTTGGCCCGCAGGTTGGTGGCAAGGATGGCGATCCCCTCGTACTCCTCCATCTTCTGCAGGAGGTAGCCGATCTCGATGTTGGCGTAGCGGTCGTGGGCGTCCTTGACCTCGGAACGCTTCCCGAACAGGGCGTCGGCCTCATCGAAGAAGAGGATGGCGCTTCCTGCCTCCGCCGCCGTAAAGATCCGGTCGAGGTTTTTCTCCGTCTCGCCGATGTACTTGCTCACCACCTGGGAGAGGTCGATCCGGAAGAGGGCGAGTCCGAGCTCCGTGGCGACGACCTGGGCCGCCATCGTCTTCCCCGTCCCGGACGGCCCCGAGAAGAGGACGTTCTGCCCCGTGCCGTAGGCGAGTTTTCGGCCGAATCCCCACGCACCGATCACCAGATGCCGGTGGCGGGCCCGGGCGCAGATCTCTTCCAACTGGGCTCGCTGGTCGGCGGGAAGGACGATGTCGTTCCAGCCGAAGGAGGGCTTCACCGTACGCGCCACTCCTCCGAACTTCGGAGTTGAGAGGGAGCGGCA
Source organism: Geobacter sp. (assembly GCF_027327745.1). GTDB lineage: Bacteria > Desulfobacterota > Desulfuromonadia > Geobacterales > Geobacteraceae > Geobacter. The sequence continues at coordinate 65,824 of NZ_DAHVYG010000033.1, read as the reverse complement.
GGCGGTCAGAAGGTCATCGGCGGAGATCCCCTCCCCTTCCCCGGAGCGTACTCGCGCCCGGTCCGCCGCATCCGCCAGGACGTGCCGCATCTGCCCAGGCGTAAGGCGAAAGGCGCCGGCGAGCATTTCGACGTCGATGCCGTGCGCAGGATCGCCCACCCTTGCCAGCTCCTTCGCCCAGAACTCTTTCCGGTCGGCGTCACCGGGGACGGGAAAGGGGATCGGCACGAAGAGCTCATCTTTGAAGAGACCATCGGGGCGCCAGGGCTTGCTGCCGAGGAAAAAGGTCAGGCGGGAGAAGGTGGTCACGGCTTCGGCGAGACTTTCTCTTCGCTGCCGTTCGCCATCGTCCTCCCAGAGGAAATCGCACTCCTCCAGGCAGAGGGCCGCCGGATGGAGCGCCACCTCCCGGCAGAGAAGCAGCGCCGCCTCCTCGAACGGGAGCGGTCCGTCGGCAAGCTTTCGCAGGTCGGCCGTGACAAGCGCGGTTCCCAGGTCGGCGCAGAGCGCCGAAACGAGCCCCTTCTTTCCCACGCCGGGGGGGCCGTGAAAGTGAAAGACCAGGTTCCTGTCACTGCGGGCGGGGTCGCGAAAATGATCGGCGGCAACGCGGCGGAGACGCTCTACCTCGCCGGCGGGAAGCGTGATCAGGTCGAGCCCTTCCCTTGGCTGTTCAAGGCTGGCCGCCCGGCCGAGGCGGGGGTCGCCCGGAGGAGCCCCGAGGAGAAATCCCGCGATCCGCTCGTCGGTCCTGAGCGGACGGGAAATAAGCGACGAAGCGGCATTGTCAGGGGGATCGGCGAAGCGGAGGAGGCGATAGCGTAGAAGCGGTGCCCGCGGGTCGAAGAAGCGCCGCGCCTCGATCCTTTCGCGCAGCGTCGCGCAGAGGAGGTCGAGCACCAGCCCCACGGTCGGGAGACGGCGCGTGACGTCGTCGTTGAGATAGGCGTAGAGTTTTTCGTACTTGCCGTCGAGTTCCGGGGCGAGGGCGACGATGAGGCACTGCTCCTCGAACGGCGTAAGACGGAAGAGGTGCGAGAGGCGAAGCAGGGGGAGAGCGAGCCCCGAGAGCCGGGTCGCCGCCCGCCGGGCGGCAATCGTCCCGTCGATCCTTTCGAGCTCAGTGGGACGGCCGGCTCCATGGCGCGGTAAGCGGACGAAGTGGTCGGATGCATCCGGGGAAGGCCTGAGGAGAAGCTCGTCGATTTCCTCGTCCGAAATCACGAGCCCCTTGAACGGGGCGGCCTGACTACGCTCACCCCGCCCGCGCACGACAAGCGCCCGGCTCCGGATGAGAAGGTCGAGCCTGCGCAGTTCGTCCGTGAGCTGTTCGAGCCCGTCGGCGTAGGAAACAATCTCCTCCGCCGGATCGGTGCCTGCCGTCCCTGGCATGGCAGTTCCTCCAAACATAATGGCATGCCGACATACCCCGCCAACCGCCGAGAGGCGGAGCATGATCGGATCAGAATAGCGCCTGTGATTCTGAATGGTTGAATATTGATATCACACCATCTTCTCCTGTCAAGGAAGGCACTCTCACGATTGAGCTTGAAAACAAAAACCCATGACCCCGGGAATGGCGCTGCCGCGCGGCATTCGTGGAATCATGGGCTTTCCCGACGCTCAGGGAACGATTGTTCAGGGCAGGAGCAGGTTCAGAGTCTCCTCTTGTCGATTACCCGATCCGCCTTCCCTTCGTGGCGCGGGATGCTGTTCGGCTCCACGAGCTTGACGGTTGCCCCGACGCCCAGTACCGAATCGATTCTTTTTTCCACCATCTCCAGGAAGGCCCGCTGCCGTTTCATCTCGTCGAAGAAGATGTTCTCGGTCACCTCGATCCGTACCTCCAGCACGTCCATGGCTCCCTGACGATCGACGACGAGCTGGTAGTGGGGCTCGCACCCCTCGACGGCGAAGAGGATCTCCTCGATCTGGGACGGGAAGACGTTGACCCCCTTGATGATCAGCATGTCGTCACTGCGCCCCATGGTCTTCTTCATCCGGACCATTGTTCGGCCGCAGGCGCACGGTGCGTAGTCGAGGCTCGTGATGTCCCGGGTCCGGTAGCGGATCATCGGGAACGCCTCCTTGGTCAGGGTTGTCAGCACCAGCTCGCCGACGCTTCCCGGCGGGAGCACCGCGCCGGTTTCCGGATCGATGATCTCGGGAAGGAAGGCGTCCTCGAAGATGTGCATGCCGCACTTCTGCTCGCAGTCGCCCGCCACGCCGGGGCCGATGATCTCGGAAAGTCCGTAGTTGTCGGTGGCGCTGATGAAGAGCCGGCTTTCGATCTCTTTGCGCATCGCCTCGGACCATGGCTCGGCGCCGAAAAGCCCGACTTTCAACGAGAGACTTTTCGGGTCGATACCCATCTTTTCCATCCTGTCGGCGATGGTGATGGCGTAGCTGGGGGTGCAGACCAGGACGGTGGTCCTGTAGTCCTGCATGATCATGATCTGCTTCTCGGTGTTGCCGGCGCTCATGGGGATGACTGACGCGCCGATGGCCTCCGCCCCGTAGTGCAGGCCGAAGGCCCCGGTGAACAGGCCGTAACCGAAGGCGATCTGTACCACATCGTCGTGGGTGACACCGGCTGCGGTCATGAAACGCGCGACCAGATTGGACCATGTCCTGATGTCGTGCCTGGTATAGCCGACGACCGTCGGCTTTCCGGTCGTACCCGAGGAGGAGTGGATGCGCACCACCTCGCGCAGCGGGACCGCGAACATGCCGTAGGGGTAATTGAGGCGCAGGTCCTCTTTGGTCGTGAACGGGAGCTTCTGCAGGTCCGACAGCGACCGGACGTCTTCGGGCACCAGGCCGATCTCGTTGAACTTGTTCCGGTAACAGGTTACGTTCTTGTAAACCCTGTTCAACGTTGCCTGGAGCCTTTCCAGCTGAAGCTGTTCCAGCTCTTCCCGCGGCATGCATTCGTATGTCGGTTCCCAGATCTGCATATGCACCTCAACGCTCCCAGATTTCCTTCTTGTCCTTCCCCAGGTACGCCCGCTGAACATCGTTGTTTTCCAAGAGGTCGGAAGGCAAACCCTCAAGTACTACTTTACCTGTTTCGAGAACATAGCCACGACCCGCCATCCGTAGCGCCGCCTTGGCATTCTGCTCGACCAGCAGCACGGTGGTCCCCCGCTCCTGCCTGAGTTGCTCGATGGCCCGGAAGATCTCCTGCACCACCAGCGGTGCAAGCCCCATCGACGGCTCATCGAGAAGGAGCAGCCTGGGGCGCGCCATGAGCGCCCTCCCCATGGCGAGCATCTGCTGCTCGCCGCCGGAGAGAGTCCCGGCGGCCTGTTTGCGCCGCTCCAGGAGGCGGGGGAACAGCGCATAGACGTCGTCGAGGTCACGGCGGATCTCGGCGCGCCCCTCCCTTCCCCGATAGCGCAGATAGGCCCCCAGATGCAGGTTGTCCTCCACCGACAACGGCTTGAAAACCTGTCTCCCCTCGGGGACCTGGCAGATGCCGAGCTTCACGATCCGGTCCGGAGAAAGCCCGGCGAGGTCCCGCTCCTCGAAGATGATATTCCCCGCCGAGGGTGGCGTTACGGCGGAGATGGTGTTCAGCATGGTTGTCTTGCCGGCACCGTTGGCACCGATAAGCGTTACGATCTCCCCCTTGTGTAGATGCAGCGAGACATTCTTGAGGGCGTGGACCTTGCCGTAGTAGGTGTTGATGTTCTTGATCTTGAGCATGACCCTACCCCTCACCGAGGTATGCGGCGATCACGTCGGGATTCTCCTGGATCTCCCGCGGCGTCCCCTCGGCCAGCTTCCTGCCGAGATTGAGCACCACGATCGCTTCGCAGATGTCCATGACCAGTTCCATGTCGTGTTCGACCAGCGCCACGGTTACACCCTCTTCGCGGATCTTCCGGATCAGTCGCGCCAGTTCGAGGGTTTCGCGGCTGTTGAGCCCGGCCGCCGGCTCGTCCATCAGGAGCACTTTCGGCTGGAGCGCCATGGCACGGGCAATCTCCAGGAGCCGCCCCTTGCCGAACGGGAGATTGCCGGCCTCGATCTCCGCCAGGTCGCTTATCCCGGCGAAATCGAGCCAGTGAAGTGCCTGCTCCCGCAGCCGGCGCTCCTCGGCAATCTGCCAGGGAAGCCGGAGGGCCGAGGCGAGGATGCCGCTTCTCCCCCTGGTGTGAAGCCCCACCATCACGTTTTCGAGTACCGTCATCTTCCCGAAGAGCTCGATATTCTGGAAGGTGCGCACCATCCCCTGGGCGGCGAGACGCTCGGGGGCGTGCCGCGTGACGTTTTTCCCTTCAAGATGCACGGTTCCCGACGTGGGGGTGTAAATCCCGGTAACGATGTTGAAAAGGGTGGTCTTTCCCGCGCCGTTGGGTCCGATGATCCCCGTAATGGTCCCCGCACCGATCCTGAACGAGACGTCGTCCAGAGCCGTGACGCCCCCAAACCGTTGGGTGATCCCGCTCACCTCAAGCATCGGCCTTCCCTTTTTGCGGCCTTGCAAGGAGCCGCCGCGCAAGTTCCGGCACTCCCCGTACCAGGCCGCCGGGCATGAACATGGTCATCGCGATGAGGAGGAAGCCGTAGACCACGATGTCGTAATCCTGGAAGGCCCTGAGCATCTCCGGCAGAAGCGTCAGGAGCGCGGCGCCGAGAAACGAGCCGTAGATGCTCCCCAGCCCGCCGATGATCACCATCGTGACCAGCTCGACGGAGAAATTGAAACCGAACGACGTCGGCGAGACGAACGTCATGGTGTGGGCATAGAGACTACCGGCAATCGAGGATATGACTGCGGAAAGGGCGAATATTTGGACCTTGAGGAGACGAACCCGTATCCCCATAACCCGGGCGGCGACCTCCGAGTCGTGAATGGCCCGAAGCCCGCGACCGATCCGCGAGTTCACCAGGTTGAGCGACAGGAGGATTGTCGCCAGGGTCACACCCCAGATGAGGTAGTAGTTCTTCAGATCGCTGTCGAAGACGTACGACCCGAGCGAGAGGTTGGGGATCCCCGGCAGGCCGGACGGCCCCCCCGTGAGGTCAACGGCCTCGTTCAGGGCGATGTAGACAATGATGCCGAAGCCGAGCGTTGCCATGGCAAGGTAGTGCCCCTTCAACTTCAGGATCGGAAAACCGACGAGAAAGGCGAGGAGTCCGACCGCCAAGGCAACGGCCACCATGGTCCCCCAGGGATTTTGCCCGTAGGTTGCGGTAAGAATCCCCGAGGCATACGCCCCAAGCCCGAAGAAAGCCGCCTGCCCGAGCGATATCTGGCCCGCATAGCCGAGCAGAAGATTGAGGGCCACGGCGAGCAGGGTATGGATGCCGACGAACACAAAGACGTTGAGAAGGTAACCTCCCGCGAGGAGCGCGGGGAGGGCCAGGATCATGGCGGAAAAGAGGACAAACCGTACTGCTTCGTTTCGCAGAAGAGATTTCATGGTTATGGCAACCCTTGGCCGGAGCGGCTCAGACCCGCTCCGACTCTCCTCTCCTGAAAAGTCCCTGGGGCCTTATGAAAAGGATCAGAAGGAGGATTATGAAGGCGATGGCATCCTTGTAACCGGACGAGAAGAGCCCCGCCCCCAGGGCCTCCAGAACGCCGAGGATCAGCCCCCCGAAAACGGTGCCGAGCCCGCTGCTCATGCCGCCGATGATGGCGGCGCAAAACCCCTTCAGGCCGAGCATGACCCCCACATCGTAGGAGGTCATGGTGAGCGGCGCGATGATGATGCCGGCCATGGAACCCATGGCGGAGCTGATGGCGAAGGAGAAAAGAACCATCCGCCGCACGTCGATGCCGACCAGTCCCGCTGCCCGCCGGTTGTAGGAGCAGGCCCGCATCGCCTTGCCGCTGATGGTATGGCTGAAAAAGAGCTTGCTGCAGACGATCACCACCAGCGTCACGGCAAAGATCCAGAGATGCTGGGGCATGACGGTGGCTCCGCCGAGCATGATCGGCTCGTCGCCCGAGAAGGTCGGGAGCGAATGGGTATCCTTCCCCCAGAGGAGCATGGCGATCCCCCGGATGAGAATGCTGCCGCCGATGGTGATGATGACGAGGTTGATGGGGGTGGCATTCTTCAGCGGCCGGATGGCGAGGCGCTCGAACACGATCCCTGCCATGGTGGAGACGCCTGTCGCCAGCGCAACGGCGAGGACAAGCGGCACCTTGAGAGCCGAGAAAAAGAAGAAGGTCGCCATCCCGCCGAGCATCACGAACTCGCCCTGGGCGAAATTGATGATCCCGGTCGCGTTGTGGATTATGGCAAAGCCTACCCCGATCAGGGCGTAGATCGCCCCGGTCGAAAGGCCTGACAGGATGTACTGGGCTAGCTGTTGTCCAAGGTTCATAGTGTGTAGAGTCGGGCTTACAATAACAGGAGCGCAGGCCGGGAAAGCCTGCGCTCCCAAGGATCGGAGATTGTAATCGGGCGGCTCCATCTGGGCGGCCACGCAGGGCCGCCCCTACTTCACGAGGGTCCAGTCCCTGTTCCGGACCTCGACCAGGACGAAGGCGTCTTTGTTGAGCCCTGCATGGTCGGCCGGCGAATAGGAGAACACACCGCCGATGCCGGCGAAAGTCCTGATCTTCTCGAGCTGGTCGCGGATGGCGGCCGGATTGTCCCCCCCCCGTTCAATGGCAGCCTTGAGGAGCATGACGGCATCCCAGGCGTGGCCGCCGAAATGGTCCCCTTCCGCCCGGTAGTGGCGCTGGTAATCCTTTACGAAGGCGAGAAGCGGCTTTTTCTGCCGGTCGGAATTCGGGAGGCGATCGGCGACTATGACGCGGCCCGACGGCAGGATAATCCCCTCGGCCGCGTCACCCGCCAGTTCGATGAATTTCTTCGACGAAACACCGTGACTCATGAACAGCGGGATCTTCAGGCCGATCTGCCGGGCGTTGCGGGCAATCACCGCCGGACCGGGATTGGTACCCCAGCAGATGATGGCCTGGGCCTGACTTCCCCTGATCTTGGTCAGTTGGGCGGTCATATCGGTGTCTTTGGGGCCGTAGGTATCGTCCGATACGATCCGGATACCGTACCTGGCGGCATTTGCCTTCAGCTGTTCCCGTCCCGAGGAGCCGAAACCGTCGGAAACGGTCAGGATGGCAACCCGGGTAAGTTTCCTCCCGGCAAGGTATTCGTAGATCCTGGCGACGGCCAGAGCATCGTTTTGTGCCGTCTTGAAGACCCACCTCTTGACGGGAGAGGTAATCTTGCTCCCTGCCGCGCAGGAGACGAGCGGGACGTGGGCCCGCTCGGCGATCGGGATAACTGCCATGGTGTCACCGGTGGTGCTGGGGCCGATGATGGCGACGACCCTGTCCTCCTTGATGAGCCTGTTGGCCGCCTGTACGGCCCTGGTGGCATCTCCCTGGGTATCGTAGGCAACGAGTTCGAGCCTGCGCCCCCTGATCCCTCCGGCGGCGTTGATCTCGTTGACGACCATCTGTGCTGTGTTGCGCTCGGGTTCCCCCAGGAACGATGCAGGCCCGGTCACGGCGAAGAGGCCGCCGATCTTGATTGGCGGTGCGGCGAACGCGCAGACCGCCGCAACCAGAAAAGACACCACGGAAACGAAAATGAACGAAATTTTTCTCAACACTCCCCACCTCCTCCCGGATTACCTGGTAAGTTCCCAATCACCCCTGACAATCTTAACCATCTCGAACGCGGAGAGATCGAGCCCGTTGTGATCGCGGGGGGACATGGTGAAGATGCCCGAGACGCTTACCATTTTCTTTGCCTGTTCGATGCCGTCTCTGATCTGCTGGGGGGTGGTCCCCTTCCTGGCCCCCGAGCTTATGAGCAGGAAGGCATCGTAGGCGTATCCGCCAAACGTGGAAGCCTCGACGCCGAAGGCCTTCCGGTACGACTGGTCGTAATCCCTGAGGAGCCTGAGCTGGGGGTCGTTTTTCGGCAGTTTGTCGAAGATCGCGAGTTTACCCGCCGGCAGCATGATCCCTTCCGCGGCATCCGCGCCTGCCAGCTGGATGAATTTTTTCGAGGCGACGCCATGGCTCATGTAAAGGGGAATCTTCATCCCCAACTGCTTCATGTTGCGGGCGATGATGGCCGGCCCGGGATTGGTCCCCCAGCAGATGACCGCGTCGGCCCTGGAACCCCTGATCTTCGTCAGCTGGGCGGTCATGTCGGTGTCCTTCGGCCCGTACACCTCGTCGGCAACAATGGTGAAGCCCTTCCTGGCGGCAAGCCCCTTGAGCTGCTCGCGACCCGACGCGCCGAAACCGTCGGAAACCGTAATGAGAGCAATATGCTTCACCCTGTGCCGGGCGGCATGGAGGAGGATCTTCTCGCCGGCGACGTGATCGTTCGCAGGGGTCTTGAAAACCCACTTCTTGACCGGTTCGGTTATCTTGATCCCCGCCGCGCAGGAAACGAGGGGAATCTTCTCCTTCTCCGCCACCGGAATGACCGCCATGGTCTCGCCGGTCGTGCTCGGCCCCACAATGACGCTCACCCTGTCGTTCTTGATGAGCTTGTTGGCAAGCTGCACCGCCTTGGTGACATCCCCCTGGGTGTCATAAACGACGAGCTCTACCCTGTGGCCGTTGATTCCCCCTCTGGCGTTGGCGTCCTTCACCAGCATTTCCATGGTGTTTTTTTCCGGCTCGCCGAGAAACGACGCCGGGCCGGTCACCGCAAAGAGGGCGCCGATCCGGATCGACTCCGCCGCGTGGGCGAGCCCTGCCACGAAAAACAATCCAATGCCGACTACTGCCGCTGCAATCCGACTCATTTTCCCCCTCCTTTGCCCGATCCCGTGATGGTTACATCGCATAGAGACGCTCTCCCTCCAGTACGGTGAAACCGTTGTTGCTCAGTGTCGCAATCGCCTTCTCGGTCTCGTCGAACCGGAAGATGATGACCGCGTTCTCACCGCAGCGCTCGACAAAGGCATACATGTATTCGACGTTGATGCCATCCCGGTCGAGGGCTTGCAGGATCTGCGAGAGTCCGCCGGGACGGTCCGGCACCTCGACGGCAACCACTTCGGTCTTGCTGACGGTGAATCCCTGCTCCTTCAGGACCTGCTTCGCCTTCTCCCGGTCGTTGACGATGAGCCGGAGGATGCCGAAATCGGAGGTATCGGCAAGCGACAGGGCGCGGATGTTGACTCCCGCCTCCCCGAGAATCCGGGTAACCTCCGCCAGGCGACCCGACTTGTTTTCGATGAAGATCGATATCTGCTCTACTTTCATGTTACCCTCCCTGTCCGTTCGGAGAGACTCAGGACAAAAGTCGATTGTCGATGACCCGTTTGGCCTTTCCTTCGCTGCGGGCGATGGTCTGGGGCTCGACGAGGCGGACCTTGCAGGTGACGCCGAGAAGATCCTTGATCTCCTTCTCGATCTGATGGCTCAGGGCCTGGAGGATCTTGACCTCGTCCGAGAAGAGCCGCTCGTCGACCTCTACCTGAACCTCAAGGGTATCAAGATTTTCCTTGCGATCGACGATCAGGAGATAGTGGGGCTCGACCCCTTCGATTCCCATGAGGATCGATTCGATCTGGGACGGAAAGACGTTGACCCCCCGGATGATGAGCATGTCATCGCTTCGGCCGGTCATGCGGGAGAGCCGGGCGTGGGTGCGGCCGCAGGCGCACGGCTCGAAGGTGAGGCTCGTGATGTCGCGGGTCCGATACCGGATGAGGGGAATCCCCTCCTTGGTGATGGTGGTGATGACCAGCTCGCCGCGCTCCCCTTCCGGGAGAGCCGCTCCGGTTTCGGGATCGATGATCTCGGGGATGAAATGGTCTTCCCAGATGTGGAGCCCTTTCTTCGCCTCGCGGCACTCGATGGCGACGCCGGGCCCCATGATCTCGGAGAGTCCGTAGATGTCGATGGCGCAGATATTGAGTTTATCCTCGATCTCGGCCCGCATTGCCTCCGACCACGGCTCGGCCCCGAATATGCCGACATGGAGCTTGAGGGAGCGGAAGTCGATCCCCTCCTCCCTTGCCGCCTCGGCCATGAAGAGCGAATAGGAGGGGGTGCAGGTCAGGACCGTGGAACCGAAATCCTTCATGATCATGATCTGCTTCTTCGTGTTTCCGCCGGACATGGGAATGACCGACGCCCCGAGGCGTTCGGCGCCGTAGTGGGCGCCGAGTCCCCCGGTAAAGAGGCCGTAGCCGTAGGAGTTGTGGATGATGTCACCCTTGTGGACCCCCGCCGCGGCAAAGGAGCGGGCCATCAGCTCCGACCAGGTCTCGATGTCCTTGCGGGTATAGCCGACCACGGTGGGCTTGCCGGTGGTCCCCGACGACGCGTGGATCCTGACGATATCGTCCATTGGGGCGGCAAACAGGCCGTAGGGGTAACTGTCCCGCATGTCCTGCTTCAGGGTGAAGGGGAGCCGCTGCAGGTCCGCCAGGGACTTGACGCTGTCCGGGGAAACGCCGGCCCTGTCGAATGCCTGGCGGTAGAACGGCACGCAGGCGTACACCCTTGCGACGGTGGTCTGAAGACGTTTGAGCTGCAGCGCCTCAAGGGCCTGGCGGGGGAGTGTCTCGAACTCTTCGTTGTACATCATGGAGAGCCTCGCTGGTTACAGGTTCCGGCCGAGCCGGAATGCCGTGAGGTTGATCTCGAGCGCCCTGGCGGGAACCATCTTTTCCAGGGCCTTCAGCCAGTACTCCTCGGCAATGTCGAGCCGCCTGGAGACCGCACCCAGGAGGACCGTGTTGGCGGCGCGGGGGTTCCCTGCCTCCGAGGCGAGCTTCTGCCCGTCGACCAGGAGGAAATCGGGGAATTGTGCCCTGATCTTCTCCGCCAGCCCTTCAGGATACGGTTCCTGACCGAGGAGCACCGACGGCGGCTGGATGCGCAGATCGTTGGCCACCACCGTCCCCCCCTTCCTGAGCAGGGGAAGGGAACGGTAGGTTTCGAGAATTTCAAACCCGAACAGGATGTCCCCCTCACCCTCGGGGACGATGGGCGAAAAGACTTCCCTGCCGTAGCGGACATGGGAGACGACGCTCCCCCCCCGCTGGGACATGCCGTGGATCTCGCTTTTCTTTACGTCGTACCCCGCCAGCATGAACGCCTCGGAGAGGATTTCGGACGCCAGGAGGATCCCCTGTCCGCCGACGCCGACCAGGAGTATGTTGGTGATCGTGTCGCTCATTTGCCCCCCCCGATTGCGCCGAACTTGCAGAGCTGCCGGCAGACATCGCAGCCGTTGCACAGCAGTGGATCGATGTAAGCCTTCCCCTTCCCGCCGTCGGGAGCGGGTTGCCACTCGATGGCCGGGCAACCGAGCTTGAGGCACGCCTTGCAGCCGCTGCAATGGTCCTGATCGACCGACAAGGCCAGCCCCTTCTGAAAGACCCCTTCCCGCTTCACGAGAACGCAGGGGCGGTTGGTTATGATCACCGACGGTTCCGGGCGGTTCATTTCCTCCGCTAGCGCCTTTCGGGTCTGATCCAGATCAAAGGGGTCCACCACCTGAACATGCCGTATCCCGATGGCCCTGCAGAGTTGCATCAGGTCAACGGGAGGGGTCGGCTCGTCCATGAGGGTCCACCCCGAGGCCGGGTTGTCCTGACGGCCGGTCATGGCGGTGATCCGGTTGTCGAGGATGACCACCGTCGCCGGCGACTGGTTGTACGCCATTTCCATGAGGCTGTTGATGCCGGTATGGAGGAAGGTGGAATCGCCGATGACAGCCACCACCTTCTTCTTCTCGTCATCGCCGAGGACCCGGACGATGCCGCTGGCGGTGCTGATGCTCGCCCCCATGCAGACGCAGGTGTCCATGGCGTTCAGGGGGGGCATGAAGCCGAGGGTATAGCAGCCGATGTCCCCCGTGACGTAGGCCTTGAGCTGGTTGAGGGAGTAGAAGACCCCCCGGTGCGGACAGCCGGGGCACATGTTCGGCGGCCTCCCCGGAAGCTTTTCGACGGTGGCCTGGACGGCTGCAGGGATGCCGAACGCCTTCCTGAGCCTCCCTGGCGTCAGCTCGCCGCAGAGGGGGATGATCTCCTTCCCGAGGACCTGAAGGCCGGCAGCGCGCACCTGATCCTCGATGAACGGATCGAGCTCTTCCACGACGTAGAGCTGATCAACCTGGGCGGCAAACTCTCTTATCATCTGCATCGGGAGCGGGTGGATCATTCCGAGTTTGAGAACCGAGGCGTTCGGCAGCACTTCCCGCACATATTGGTAGGAGACGCCGGCCGTGATGACGCCTATCCCGGCATCGCGCATCTCGATCCGGTTGAACGGGGCACTACATCCGTACTCGGCAAGGGCGGCGGTCCGCTCCTCGACCAGGGGGTGGCGCACCCGGGCGTTCCCCGGCAACATGACAAGCTTGGCGGCGTTTTTCACCAGCTTCGGGGCGGGGAGACCGGTCACCGGCTCATCCAGCGTCACGATCGACTTGCTGTGGGAGATGCGGGTGGTGGTGCGGAGCATCACCGGCGTATCGAACCGCTCGGAGAGCTCAAAGGCGAGACGGGTGAACTCCTTGCACTCCCGGGAATCCGAAGGCTCCAGCATCGGAACCTTGGCGAACTTCGCATAGTTGCGGTTGTCCTGCTCGTTCTGGGACGAATGCATCTCCGGATCGTCGGCGGTTACCAGCACCAGCCCCCCGCCGATTCCGGTATAGGAGAGCGTGAAGAGCGGGTCCGCCGCCACGTTCACTCCGACGTGCTTCATGCAGACGATGGCTCGTCCGCCGCCGAAGGAGGCGCCGATGGCCACTTCGAGGGCAACCTTCTCGTTCGGCGCCCAGGACGCGTCGATTTCCTTGTAATTGACGATGGTTTCGAGGATTTCGGTGGACGGGGTGCCCGGATAGGCGCTGGCAACTTTGACACCCGCCTCGAAAGCCCCCCTGGCGATGGCTTCGTTGCCGGAAAGGATTTCCTTCATGATGAAATTTTCCCTGAAAAATAAAATAAGGGGGAGCCCCCTTAATTGCCCACGGAATATACAAAAGAAGCGGTTTGTTAGTCAACTGCTTTGTAAAACGGGTTTCTAAAATGTTTAGTGAAATGAAAAATAGATCTAGCATTGACTTTGAATATCATCTGATTACCCTTGAAGAAAACGCTGAAGGAGGAACCGGATGAACAGAGCGACGTGTTACGGTCTTATCGCGCTGCTGGCAGGGGGAACCGCCGCCTATGCGGCAGAGGTCTCCCTTGACCGCGGGAAGGAGCTGTTCGAAAGTGTGAAGCTTGGGACCAACGGCAAGAGCTGTGCGACCTGCCACCCCGGCGGCAGGAAACTCGAATGGGCGGCCAGCTCCTACGGGGACGAGAAACTGACGTCGATCGTCAACCGCTGCATCGAGAAGTCGCTGAAGGGAAAACCGCTGGACCCCGACTCGGATGACATGAAATCGCTCGTCGGTTATATTAAGACCTTTGGGGGGCCGGGGATGTAGCAGAAGAGCTCAACGGGAGGTGCGTACACCACCTCCCGTCTTCGCCATGTTCAGAAGGACCCCTTCAAGGAGACCGAAGTCGCTCACCTTCATCTCCTCGAAACCGAACAGTTCCATGGTCTTCAGGGTGATCAGGGTCCCGGCGATGATCAGATCCTCCCTCCCCTTTTCGAGTCCGGGGACCTTCAGGCGTTCGGCCGGAGACAAGGGGGCGAGCAGCGCGAGAATGTCCCGAATCTCCCCGACCGGGAGCACGTAGTTGTTTACCCGGCGGTAGTCGTACTCCTCCATCCCGAGGCTGATGGCGGCAAGGGTCGTGGCGGTGCCGGCGGTCCCCACCAGCGTTGCGCGGCCCAGCCGCTCGCCGAGCCCCGCGGCAACGATTTTCGATCTTACCCTGCCGAGTTCCCTGACGATCTTATCCTCCATGGAGGCAAGATCCGGTTTTCCCTCCGTGAGCCGGACGACCCCGAGCGGCAGGCTTTCGGTGAAGAGCGGGGAGTCTCCCACGGCGAGGGTATACTCGGTGCTTCCGCCTCCGACGTCGAAAACGCAGAAATCCCCCCCTTTCCGATCGAGACCGGAGAGGACCCCTTCCAACGTAAGAAGCCCTTCCTCGCGGCCGTCGATCACTTCCAGCCTGATGCCGGTACGTTCGAGAATGTCCGCGCAGAAAGCGGGGCCGTTGACGGCGTCACGCACCGCGCTCGTAGCCACGGCTCGCGACCGGACAACGCCGGCCCGGTTCATTTCATCGGCAAAGTCGATCAGGGCATCGCGGGAGCGTTCCCAAGCCTCGTCCGAGATCCCCCGTTCCCTGGTGAATCCCCCCCCCAGGCGCGTAATCCGGCGCCTGACGACAAGCGGCACCACTTCTCCCCCCTCGACCCGGCCGATGAGCAAGCGGGCGGTGTTGGTCCCGAGATCTATGGAGGCAAACGGCGGCTGCGACATCAGATGAACTCCCTTTTCGTTTCGATGATAGCGAGGCATGAATCGGCGATCTTGGCGAATGACGAGATCATGTCGGCGTAGATCAGACCGGCCCTGACGGTGCATTTGCCGGCGGAAAGGCGTTTGATGTGATTGGTCAGCATGGCATCCCGCATCACCGCTACTTCGTTTCTGAGCACCCTCCCCCTCTCCTCCGTCCCTTCCTGCGGAGCGTCGATGCTGTCGGTGGCAAGCTCGACTAGTTCCTGAACCTTGCGGGCAAGATTGCGGATCTCCGTCATGGCGGAGGCCGAGAAGATGAGCTTCTCCTCCTTCTTGCGTCGCAGATATCCCAGAACGGCTTCGGCCTGATCCCCCACATGCTCCAGTTCGCTGACAAGCTGGAGCATGACCGGGATCTCGTAGCTGTTTTCCGGAGGCAGCGGTTTGCGCGAGAGGGAAACCAGAAAATCGGCGACATCCCGCTGGATGATGTCCACGGCGGCCTCCTTCTGGCTGATCACTGACGCCTTCTTTGCGTCGTAACGGAAGAACTGTTCCACCATCTCGCCATACATGGACCGGACGATGTCGGCCATCCGTTTCAGCTCGTTGCGGGCCTGAAGGAGGGCAATGGGGGGGGTATTGATGACGCGGGGGTCGATGAACACCGTCCGGGGTTCCACTCCCGTGGCGCCGGGCCGCGCCGGGAGGATACGGGGCGCAGAGCGGGCGAAAAAACCGACCAGCGGGAGAAAGATACAGGCGTTCAGGACGCTGAAAAGGGTATGGGTGTTGGCGAGGCTTCGGGAGATGGAGGAGGATGTGGTCATGTCGGACGGGGAGATGAGTGCGACCAGCCTGAGAAACGACGGGAACAGCATCATGACGACCACAACGGCGAACAGGTTGATCAGAAAATAGAAGATAACGGTCCGTTTCGCCTCCAGGGTCCCCCCGATGGAAGCTATGGCGGTAATTATCGAGGTGCCGACCAGCTCACCGATGACCATGGCTGCAGCAGTGTCGAAGGTGACAAGCCCGCTGCCGGCAAGTGCCATGGCGATGCCGACGGCGGTGCTCCCCGACTGGACCAGAAGCGCCAGCAGCGCCCCGAAGATGACAGCGGTCACGCGCCTGGGGATGAGAAACGATTCGTGACTGAACAGAAGGGCATTTTGCTGCAGCGGCAGCAGGTTCGCCTCCATGATCCGCAGCCCGAGGAAGATCAGCCCGGCGCCGAGGACCAGCTCGCCTGCGTTTACCCATCTGCGCCTCGTGCAGAAACATTTGAGCAGCACGCCGACAAAGATGGCGGGGAGTGCGAAGGATGTAATCTTGAAGGCAATGAACTGAACGGCCAGGGTCGTGCCGATGCCGGTGCCGAGGAGAATGCCGAGGGCCTGGTAGAGGGAGATGAGACCGGCGTTGACGAAGCCGACGGTAAGGATGCAGGCGGCGCTGCTCGACTGGAAGAGCGCCGAAAGCGAGCTGCCGAGAAGCGCCGCCGTCAGGCGGTTGCCGGCGATGCGTTCGAGGGAGCGCCGGAATCGGTCG
This sequence comes from Geobacter sp., assembly GCF_027327745.1. Classification (GTDB taxonomy): domain Bacteria; phylum Desulfobacterota; class Desulfuromonadia; order Geobacterales; family Geobacteraceae; genus Geobacter. The sequence continues at coordinate 49,916 of NZ_DAHVYG010000033.1, read as the reverse complement.
CCAGCGAGCTTCTGGAGCCCTCCCGACATGGACTTCATGCCGAGAATGAACAGACCGAGCCCCCCGAGTGCCTCGAGGATGTACAGAATCGTCATGGGAAGAACTGCTCCCTGACGCTATTTCTTAATGACAAAGGGGAACATGAAATCGGGGGGCGCAGACCTGGAGGCCCCCTTGCGGTAGACCAGCAGGGTGACTTCCTTGACTGACGAGAGGTCGATCCTGAAATAGACGAGACCGGCAGCCTTGGCACCCGGGATGATGGAACCGGCGTTCAGTGCCCGGGTGTAGATATCCTGCGGGTAGACTTCGTAGTAATAGGGGAGTTGCGAATTGGTCGCGTTGTAGAAGGATGTCTTCTCGTAATCCTCAAGGTAGTAGAACCCTACATAGGGATAGGGAATCAGGTAGTAGGAGTCACGGGAGACCAGCTCCTTGACCTTGGCCGGCGTCAGCGGAAAGTGCTGGTGTTTCTGATCGTCGAGAAGGAGGAAGGAGTCGGTATCGAACGCCACTTCGTGATCGGTCTGGTTGTGAATGGAAACCGAGAAGGCCGTCACCACGTTCTCGAGGTTGTAAGCCACGATTTCCGTGTCGCTGTTGGCAACCTTGATGGACACCCCATCCTTTGTGATGGTCTGCGAATTGTCCGACGGATCCACGACCCCCTGGGCGACGGGCTGCGGGATGACTTTCATCGCGCAACCGGAAAGAACGATTATGGCAAGGACGAGAGGGAGAGCAAGCCTTTTCATGTCGGGTACCCCCTTGAGGGAAATCGGAGCCGGTGAGACCGCTTTTGTCAGTGTACCATGCCGCAACGGTTCTGTCCGCCGGCACCATGCCGACGGAATTATACGTCACTAAAAGGGTGCAACGTCAAGCCGTAATGTCCGCGGGCTACCGGGACGTGTCCCCGGCGCGGGAGACATGAATCGCCGAAAAGGCATCCGCAAAGACGGCGATCCTGAGAAAGTCAGTGGTCGAGTTCTGCCCGTCCGGGATGGCGGAGAGATAGATATCGGCGCTAACCCCGTGCCTTTCCCGAAGATACTTCTGTGCTTCGAACGCAAGGTAGAAGGAGTTTCGCACCTGGGCTTCCCGATCCTCACCCCGGCGGGAAAACCCTTCGATGCGAATCACGCTCCCTTTTGCGAGGGATCTGAGACGCGGAGCAAGGAGATCAATGCTTTTCATCATCTTCTGATCGAGGCAAAACGAGTCGCCGTGCGCCACAACCGTGGCGATAGGTTCCTCGTGGAGGAACTGCTTCAGTTCCCGGTCGCTCCCCAGGGCGGTGGCGGCAGATGCGGCGACAACAAAAAGAGGGATGAGAGTCGGCGCAAGTCTCATCGTCACTCCTTCGGAACCAGGAAGAGTATCTCGCAACGGCGGTTAAGCCTGCGTCCCTCCGGCGAGGCGTTGTCACCCAGCGGTTTCGACTTGCCGAGACCCTTGACGAAGATGCGGGAAGGATCGATCCCTTCCCGGGCAATCAGATAACCGGCCACCGAAATCGCCCGTTTGAGAGAGAGATCCATGTTGTAACTGGCGGAACCGATGTTGTCGGTATACCCGTCAACGCGGAGAAACATCCACCGCTTGTCCTTGCGGATCAACTCCGCAACCTCCGCAAGCGACTTCTTCCCCTCCTCCGACAGGCTCCACTGGTCGAAATCGAAGGTGACATCCGGAAAGCGGAACTTCCGGTAGACGGTCATTGTCTCGGGAATCTGCTCGTTCTCGGCCGAGGCCATCAGGATGTTCTGCCCTTTGACATCGACCCCGTAAAGGGGCGTTACACCCTCAAGCCGGTTGAGAGTGTACTCGACCGCCGAATTTTCCTGCGCTTTTCCGGAGTGCGATACGAGTCTTACTTCCTCGCCGTTCTGGGCGAGGGAAACCTCTTCGTGGGGAGCCGGCGCCGTCACTTTTGCCGCAGCCGGCTGGGCCGGCAGCGTGACCTGACCGTAGGGCTTGATCACGATCTCTTCCCTGTCGGACTCGACCGGCACCTCCAGCTTGCTGACCGGTGCCACAGGGGCGAGGGATTTTACCAGAAGTGAAGAGATGGGAATAATCTTGCTCACCTTGACGGGCTTTTTATTCTTCTTTTCCTCGGAATCGAGACCCTGGCCGAGTCGTGGAATCGGCTTCACGTACGTGCCGACCCCCTGACAGGCGGTGAGACCGACGATGCCGCGCCAATCCGGACTCCCCTCGGAGAGGCCGATTGCGCCTGCAAGGTTGAGAGTCAGGTGCGGCGAGAGAAAATACTGGAATCCCAGCAACCCTTCCCGCGACGCGGCTGTCGACGGATCGCGCCCCGTGCTGCCGGTCAGTTCGCCGGTCAGCCTCACTCTCATGGCGGGAAGATACTCGACACCGACGCCGTAGAGGACCTCATTGTCGTACTGCCGGCCTTGCGGGGAGCCGGAAAACAGATACCCGGAGTAGCCGTGAATCCCGAAGCGGCTTGTGCCGTAAGAGGCAATGACCTTGACGCTGCCGCTGGTGGTACCGTCAATTGCCCTGTCCTCCGAGATTTGGCGTTGAGCGGAAAGATCAAACGCCATCTTGAAGGCAGAACTCCGCGAACCGATGAAACGGACCTTGGAACCCAGCTCCGCATATCCTTTCCCCCCCACATCCTCCTTGCCGTTGAAGAGGATATTGGGATAGGTGCCGTACAGTTCCCAGAAAGTACCGATGCCGAGAGTGAGGGCCACCGGGACTGTGATGGCACTCCCCCCGACGTTCTTCACCCCTTCGCCCCAGACACCGACACAGACGTTACCTGCATCGAGGGTATCGGCTGACGGAACAGTAATGAGACCCGTTTCGCCGTTCATGGTTGGATTTGCAGAGGCAGTCGTGGCGAGACAAATGAGGCAGATTGTAAGTATGGCGCGAAATTTCAGCATCAATTCGGCTGGTCCTGTCGGTGTATCCGGCTTGCATCGGCATCAGCGTGGGCGGGGCAGCGGAGGCTCTCCCGCCAGGGAGCAACTACACGACAACGCTACCCGTCTACCCGCTCCTTCAGCTCCTTCCCAACCTTGAAAAAGGGGAGTTTCTTCGGCTTGACCTCAATCGGGTCGCCGGTTTTCGGGTTTCTTCCCGTATATGCCTTGTAGTCTTTTACAACAAAACTCCCGAAGCCGCGGATCTCGATTCGTTCTTCACGTACCATGGCGTCGGACATGACGTCGAAGATAATGTTGACCACCTCTTCGGCCTTTTTGTAAGTGAGCCCCTTCTCCGCAGCCAGCGCCTCAATCAATTCGGACTTGTTCATACGGTAGCCTCCCGTGTTAGTGAACTCACGAAATACATCGCAAGCGGCATATCTAATTAAAACAATCGGCGGGTGCAGAGATAAACTTTAGTAAATTCGGGAAAAACCTCAGCAGCATCCCTTGAGATACTGCTTTACAACATATTCAGCCTCGTCGTTTCTTCCGCATTCGACAAGGACACCCGCCAGCCTTTCCGCTGCTTCCCGCTTGTACTGTCCGGAGAGAAGCCGGGAGTAGTGCTCGATGGCGCGGAGGTTGTCCCCCTGGGCATGATAGATATCCCCCAGGAACATCTCTGCCTGCTCCGTAAGGATGTTGCGCGCCACCATCCCCTGGAGGTGCGAAATAGCTTCGGCAAAGCGCCCGGTTTCCCCCAAAAGCTGCACAAGGACCAGATTGCAGAGCGGATTGGCGTCGTTCAGTTCGAGAGCACGGCGCAATTGCCGCTCGCAGCGCTCCGTCTCTCCTGCCCGGTGATCCAGGAGGGCGATCTCGTAGCGGAGGATGTCGTTTTCGTCGCGCGACAGGAGATCTTCATAGACGGCCCTGGCTGCTGCGGTATCACCGGCATCTGCCGCCAAATAGCCCTTTGCAAATTCCTTTCCCAAATCAAGATACCGCTCGGGCAAGTCTCCGGGCAACGGCCTGACGAGAAGTTCAAAACGATCGGAGTCCATGAGGCCATGACTTGAAAACGTCGCACTTTCGGTCGGTTGACAGCTGGTGCCGTGGCAGCCGCTGCACCCGGCGCCATCATGGACGCCATGTTCGTGAAGCCCGTCACTCGGGATTGCAGCAAGAATTTTTTCCGCCTTTTCCCGGATAGTTACGTCTTCTGCCAAGTCGAGGGCCAAATTCAGATGCTCCTCAGCCTTTGCCATCTCACCAGATTTCAAGGCATGTCGGGCCTCTTCAAGGTTCAGCTCGGCAAGCCGGTTCCCGGTCAGGGCTATGCGCTCCCGGATCTGGGCCTCGACCGCATCCCTTCCCGGACAATCGGACGAGAGCGACTCGAGGGCGTCCTGAAAGAGAGTCCGGGCCTCGGCAACCCGCCCGGCGGCAAGAAGCTTTTCCCCCTTTTCGAGGTAAGATTCATGTCCCTTGCGGAATAGTTTTTTGATAAACATGGCGACACCTCTCTGATGGTTTCTTGTCGTTGTTTGTGTCCGAATTCCGGCGGGGAGTGTCAAGGAAGGTATGCAGCTTGGGAGATCAACCGGTTTTCCGGAGCAAGGTAACGCTTTCGATGTGGTAGGTCTGGGGGAACATGTCAACGGGAAAACTCTCGACAACCTGGTAGCCGCTCTTGCCTAAGAGCCCCAGATCTCTGGCCAGCGTGGTGGGATCGCACGACACGTAAACAATACGGTCGGGGGCAAGGGATGCAATGTGGCCGACCGCCTCCTTTGCGCCGGTCCGGGGTGGATCGAGAACAACGACAGTGAAAGAATCGCCCCGCTGTCGCAGTCGGCTAACCCCCTCGCCTGCGTCGGCCCGGATGAACTCGACGGAGGTGATGCCATTGTTCAAGGCGTTTCTTCGCGCATCGTCCAGTGACGGGCCGTACTCCTCCACCCCGACCACCTCGGCACCCTGCCGAGCCAGGGGGAGCGAAAAATTCCCGTTGCCGCAATAAAGATCGAGGACCCGCATTCCCTTTTCGACCCGGGCCAGGCGGCCGACGCCGCGGATGAGCTCCAGGTTTTGCCGGTAATTGACTTGGGAGAAACCGCCTCGCATGAATTGAAGGAGCGTCTCTGGTACCTCGGGAAGAAACCCATCAGGGATGCGGTAACCGAGGGCATCGATCCCCCAGATTTTCTCGATCGTCTCCTTGCGGCCGTATTGAAGATGGAGCCCCGCTACCGACGGGAGATCGCTTCGGACTGCCGCCAGGTACTCGGTCGCCTTGCGGCGGTCGGCTCCGATGTAATGGACGATGATGAGCGCTGCTCCGTCATCGCCCACCGCGGCATCTACCTGGGGAATGCGATCCGGTTCCGGGAAGCGGGCAAGAACCGGGCGGATTTCGGCAAGAACCTGATTGAGCGTGGGGTGACAGATGGCGCATCGCCCCGGCACGTCAACCACGTAATGGGAACCGCGCCGGTAGAAACCGATGTGGAGCCGCCCGCCGCTCCAGCGGATCTTGAATTGTACCCGGGCTCGGTAGCCGTAAGGTTCCGGGGCGGGGACGACCGGGGCGATCACCTCGGGGCGGATCCGGCCGAAGCGCCACAAGGTCTCGCCAAAGATCGCGCTTTTCGCGTCGCACTGGGCGTCGTAGCCCAGATGCTGCCAGGTGCATCCCCCGCAGGTCCCGAAGACCGGGCACGGCGGCGTCACCCGCAGCGGCGATGGCTCCAGCAGTTCGGCAAGCTCTCCCTCCAGATAGGAGGGCTTGGCGACGGCAACCCTGATGCGGACCAGGTCTCCAGGCGCGGTAAAAGGCACAAAGCAGGCCTTCCCCTCGACGCGGCCCAGGCCTGCACCACCGAAGGCCATGCAATCGATACGCAGTATGGCTTCAGTCATGGGAGCCCGGAAGGTAACCGATCGGTCGACTCTTTCTCTTGCGTGCGCGTTCGAACTCGGCGCGGACGAAACGGCGGGAGAAGTCGGGGGTGGACAGATAGGGGAGCGCGTGGTGCGTGAAATTGCCGATCAGGCGTTCCACGGTCGACTGGACTTCGGCGGAGGGAACCCCCATCTGCTCAACGGTCCTGCGGTAGACGACCGCGTCTCCCAGAAGACGGCACGCGGCCTCCTTGTCGGCCGACTCGGCAAAATGCGCGGAAAGAATTGGGATTTCACATGTAAGTTCGAGTTTTACGTGATGAAAATCGCCGAAGTAATGACGGGTGTGATCGAAAATGCGGAGTGAGAGCCCGTTTTCGAGGGGGAATTCTCTGATGGGTTGCACCATGAAGCGTTACCTGCGAGGTTAGTTTGTATCTGAAGATACATACTATGCTTCCCCTTGGGAAGTAAAGACGTTTGTCAACACTTAGGTCCGGCGTTCTCCAGAAATCTCCCGATCGCCCGTCGTAGCGGTGCGCCGGGCAACTCCTCGATCTCGTAGAAGACCCGGACCATCGGCTTTTGCGTCCGGAACAACCGTTCCAGGGAAACGGGGGTTGCCGACACAACGGCCTCGCACGGTACGGCCTCAATGGTCCGGCGAAGCTCATCCACCTGCCCGGAACTGTACCCCATGGCGGGAAGAACGGGGCCAAGATGGGAATACTCCTCGAACGATTTGGCGATGGAGCCGACCGCCCAGGGACGGGGATCAAGGACCTCTGCGGCGCCCGATTCCAGGGCGGCGGCGTACCCCGCCCCCGTCGGCATTCCGCCATGGGTGACGGTCGGGCCATCCTCGATCACAAGTACCCGTTTCCCGGCAATGGCGCCGGGGTCGCTTACGATGACGCGCGAGAAAGTTCTGACGACTTCGGCCTTCGGATTGATGCGTCTGACATCCTCTTCCAGGCGTGCCACCACCTCGGGGGCTGCCGCATTCGCCTTGTTGACGACAACCAGGCCGGCACGGCGGAGATTCACTTCCCCCGGGAAATAGGCGGTTTCATGGCCGGGACGCAGGGGGTCGACGAGGACGATTTCCAGGTCCGACCGGAAAAACGGAAAATCGTTGTTCCCTCCGTCCCAGACGATCACCTCCCCCTCCCGTTCCGCCTCCCGCAGAATACGCTCGTAGTCGATGCCGGCATAGACCACGGTCCCGCGACCGACAAGGGGTTCGAACTCCTCCCGCTCCTCGATGGTGCAATGGTGCAGCGACAGGTCGTCGAACCCGGCAAACCGTTCCACCACCTGCGTGGCGAGATCGCCGTACGGCATCGGATGACGGACCACCACCGGCCTCACGCCGGCATCGGCCAGCAGAGCGCAGATGTGGCGGGTCACCTGGCTTTTGCCGCAGCCGGTCCGTACCGCACATACCGAGATTACCGGCCGGCTGCTCGCCAGCATCGTTGCATCGGGACCGATGAGCCAGAAGTCGGCACCGGCCGCAAGAACTGCCGACGCCTTGTGCATCAGCTCCGCGTGAGCGATGTCGCTGTAGGCGAAGACCACTTTCGATACCCGGTGCCGGCGGATCAGTTCCAGCAGGGACGATTCCGGATGGATCGGTATTCCTTCCGGGTAGCGCCTTCCGGCCAGAGCGGGGGGATAACGGCGCTCGGCGATGAAGGGGATCTGCGCGGCGGTGAAGGCAACCACCCGGTACGCCGGATTGTTCCGGAATACGGTGTTGAAGTTGTGGAAATCCCGCCCGGCGGCCCCCATGATGATGACGCGCTCTTCCTTCACTTAGGGCTCCCTGCCGCCGCGGCAAAGATGTCGAGGGCCCGCTCCAGTTCGTCATCCGAAGTGACCAGTGGCGGAATGAAGCGGACAACGTTTCGATACGTTCCGCAGTTAATGAGGATCAACCCGCTTTCGAGACAATGTTTTAACACCCTTTCGCATCCCTCGCCGTCAGGATTTCCCCCTTCGTCGACAAATTCCACGCCGATCATGCAGCCGAACCCCCGCACGTCGCCGATGATCCGCGATTCGGCAGCGATTTCGCGCAGCCGGGAGAGGGCCCGGTCTCCGAGTCTCCTTCCACGTTCCAGAAGATTGTCGTCCCGGATGGTGCGGATTGTGGCGGTGGCTGCGGCACAGGAGACCGGGTTGCCGCCGAAGGTCGTGCCGTGGGCTCCCGACGGCCACTGCGTCATGATCTCGTGCCGCGAGACGATGGCGGAAAGGGGAAAGCCCGAGGCGATCCCCTTGGCGACCGCCAGGATATCGGGTCTGACGCCATAGTGTCCGGCGGCGAACCATGAACCGGTCCTCCCCATTCCCGACTGCACCTCGTCGAAGATGAGCATGATCCCGTAACGGTCACAGAGCTCCCGCAGACCAACCAGAAATTGGCGGGGCGCCGGGACGTATCCCCCTTCGCCCAGAAACGGTTCGATAATGAATGCCGCCACTTCGTCGGGGGCGATGTGGTGAATCAGCGTCTTTTCCGCGAACCAGAGGCAGCTGAGGTCGCACTGGTCGGGACTCTTCGCAAAGGGACAGCGATAGCAGTAAGGGTAAGGAACCTGAAACACCGATGGGAGGAGCGGATGATAACGGCTGCGGTAACGGGCGGAACTGCTGGTAACCGACACGGCTCCAAGGGTCCGGCCATGGAACGCGCCGGTGAAGCAGACGATTCCCTGCCGACGGGTCACGAAGCGGGCCAGTTTCAACGCCCCTTCCACCGCTTCGGCTCCCGCATTGCTGAAAAACACCATGTCGAGCCCTTCGGGAGTTATGGCGACTAGTTCTTCCGCTGCAGTGACGGTGGATTCGTTGTAGTAAACCCCTCCCGTATGGACAAATCGCTCCAGTTGATGTCTTGCCGCCTCTACGACCCTCTTCGGTTTATGGCCGATATTGAGGACCGCAAGCCCCGATGAAAAATCGAGATAGTTCCGGCCATCGTCGCATTCGACATGCACCCCCTCGCCGCGCACCACGGTGATCGGCCAGTAATTGTGGAGTGCGGGTGTAAAGACCCGCCCTGCCCTGGCAACTACATCGCTGGTATTCATGATGTGATTCCCCCTTGAGTACATCAAATTCATTGCTTTTTACTTAATTACCGGATAAAGTGTAAAAGTTTGATCATAGCGGCATCACACGCATTCGACACACCCGATAAGGAGCACCGATGAGTAAAGAAGAAGCAATCGAAGTTGAAGGTACGGTCATCGAACCACTTCCCAACGCCATGTTCCGGGTGAAGCTCGAGAACGACCATATCGTTCTGGCTCACATCTCCGGCAAGATGAGGAAGTATTTCATCAAGATCCTGCCGGGGGACAAGGTCACCGTCGAGCTTTCTCCCTACGACCTGAGCAGGGGACGGATCACCTACCGCGCCAAGTAATTACCCGTGTCCGGCATTCCCTGCGGGCTCGGTTATTTCCCGTCACAGGAAACACATGGGCAGCGCTGTTGATCACCCTGGCGCTGGTCTCGACAACCCCCTCTTTCAAGTTGAGAGCATCGCCCCGCGAGCTGTTTCCGTCTGAGGGGCCCGTTATCCATAACTGCCGGCCCGAACCTGAAAATCCGGACCGGCAGCAATGTCCTCCAACTGAAATCCCGGATTTAATTTTACGGGAAACGCCGTAACTGTCCAGGCGTCGCGGAGCATTGCCTCTTTTTGCCAACAGACGGACTGTCATCGTGTAACAAGGCATTTTTCGCCAAACACCACCAGGAATATGAGGAACGCGTATGTACACTGTTGCTGATTTGAAAAAAGGTCTCAAGGTTACCATCGACGGCGACCCCTATATCGTCACTGCCTTTGAGTTTTCAAAGCCGGGCAAGGGTCAGGCTCTCTACCGCACGAAGCTGAAAAACATGATAACCGGTGTGACGCTGGACCGGACCTACCGTTCCGGCGAAACCTTCGAGCCCGCAAGTCTCGAGGAGCGCAGGATGCAGTATCTTTACAAAGAGGACACCCATTACACCTTCATGGACAACCAGACTTTCGAACAGGTGCAGATGAGCGAGGATGCCGTGGGCGATACCAAGAACTTCCTCATCGACAACCTGGAAGTGGACATCCTCATTTTCGGAGAGAAGGCCATTGGCGTTACACTTCCCAATTTCGTCAACCTGCGCGTTGTCCAGACCGATCCATGGATCAAGGGCGACACCTCCGGCAGCGACTCCAAGCCGGCCACCCTTGAGACCGGCTACGTCCTCCGCGTCCCTCCATTCATCGAAGAAGGAGAGATGATCGTCGTCGACACGCGAACCGGCGAGTACTCGACGCGGGTAAAAGGATAGCAGAGATCATGGCCGAAAACTGGAACCTGGCCCGCAAGCGTGAGGCGCTTCGGGGCAGGGCGCGGATTATCCAGGAAATCAGAAGCTTTTTTATTGACGGGGGGTATCTCGAAGTAGAGACCCCCCTTCGCATTCCTGCGCCGGCACCTGAATCGCACATCGACCCGGTTGGCGCCGACGGCTGGTTTCTCCATACCTCGCCGGAGATCTGCATGAAGCGGTTGATGGCCGCAGGCTATGACCGTATCTTTCAGCTCTGCCACTGCTGGCGAGCCGGTGAGCGTGGCCGGCTGCACGTTCCCGAGTTCACCATGCTCGAATGGTATCGGGCGAATGCCGATTACTCCGCGATCATGATCGAATGTGAAGAGCTTGTCCGTGCGGTGGCCGAGAAATCAGGCTTCGGCGATAAACTGGCGTTTCGGGGACGCGACATCGACCTCGCCTCGCCCTGGGAACGGATAACGGTGCGGGACGCCTTTGACGAGTTCGGCGGAATGACGATGGAGAAGGCCCTCGAAGAAGACCTTTTTGACGAGGTGATGGTCGAGCGGATAGAACCGGGGTTGGGAACGGACCGGCCCACGTTCATCTACGATTACCCGGCTTCCCGGGGTGCCCTGGCCCGCCTGAAGGAGGGGGACCCTCTGGTCGCCGAGCGTTTTGAGCTCTATATCGGCGGTGTCGAGCTGGCCAATGCTTTCTCCGAACTGACCGATCCCGCCGAGCAGCGTGCCCGCTTCGAGCGGGAATCGGCCTACCGGGAATCCCTCGGCCACCCCCCCATTCCCCTGCCGGGGAAGTTTCTGGAGGAGCTTTCCGCAATGCCGCCGTCCGCAGGTATTGCCCTCGGCGTCGACCGGCTGGTGATGATCCTCCTCGATGCTGCCACCATTGATCAGGTGGTCGCCTTCACGCCGGAAGAGCTCTAACCGACCGGATCACGATATTTGATGGTCTCCCCGCGGTAGTTGCGCAGCAGCCACGTATCCCCTTGCAGGGTGGCGCAATCGGGGAGGATCGGTATCTTCCCCTTCCCTTCCGGCGCGTCGATCACGTAGTACGGGGTCGCCATTCCCGAGGTGTGGCCCCGCAACCCTTCCATGATCGAAATCCCGGTCCAGACGGTTGTCCGGAAATGCCCGGTTCCCCGTACAAGGTCCATCTGGTGCAGGTAGTAAGGCCTGACCCGGATGGCAAGAAGCCGCTGCATCAACCGGGTCATCACCGCAGGGTCATCGTTTACGCCCCGCAAAAGCACGGTCTGATTGCCGAGCGGAATCCCCGCATCGGCCAGGCGTGCGCAGGCCCGGGCGGCTTCCGGGGTAATCTCGCGCGGATGGTTGAAGTGGGTATTGACGTAGAGGGGATGATAGCGCCGCAGCATCCGGCAGAGGCGGGATGTAATCCGCTCCGGGAGGGTGACTGGGGTACGGGTCCCGATTCTGACGATCTCCACGTGGGGGATCGACCTCAGCCGTGCTAGGATCTGCTCCAGGTGCTCGTCATCAAGAAGGAGAGGATCGCCGCCCGACAGGATTATATCCCGAATCTGCGGGGTCTCGGCGATATAGCGGAGTGCCTCGTGCATAGTTCCCCCATCGCCTCCCCGAAGCGGACACCCGACGCGGCGCTTGCGCATGCAGAAACGGCAGTAGACGGCGCACTCGTTGGATACGAGCCAGACCACCCGGTCAGGATAGCGGTGAATGAGCCCGGGGACCGGTGAAAGCCGTTCCTCGTCGAGGGGATCGGGGAGCTGGTCGTCTTCCAGTTCCTGCGGGTCGGGGACGCATTGCCGCCAGATCGGGTCTCCGACGGATCGAATAAGCCCGAGATAGTGGCGGGTAATCCGGAGCGGGTAGCGCCGGGCCACGGGGGCCAGAAGCGCCGGATCCGTGCCGAACCTCTCCGCTATCTCCTCCGGCGTGGTAATGCTTTCCGCAAGCCGTCGACGCCACGATTCCATCTCTCACTCCTTCTCCAAACGGACAAAGGCGGGGAAGTTCCCCGCCTTCGCATCCCCCCATGCCAGCTTCACAACCTCTCAGACTTCGAGTGCGCCGATCAGTTCCTTCACGTCGGCAATTCCGTTATCTTCGAGATACTGCTCCATCTCGGTCGCGATCCGCTGCGCGGCTGCAGGGTCGAGGAAATTGGCCGTTCCCACCTGGACGGCGCTCGCACCGGCAAGCATGAATTCGAGGGCATCGGTTCCCGACATGATCCCGCCGATGCCAATCACCGGGATCTTCACCGCCCGGGCCACCTGCCAGACCATCCGCAGGGCCACCGGCTTCACGGCCGGACCGGAAAGACCGCCGGTCACGTTCGCCAGTACCGGCCGGCGCTTCTTCAGGTCGATCGCCATGCCGGTGAGGGTATTGATGAGGGAGAGCGCATCGGCCTCCGCGTCGGCGCAGGCCCACGCCATCTCCACGATATCGGTCACATTGGGCGAAAGCTTGACGATAACCGGCTTTATTGTCGCCTCGCGAACCGCTTTCACCACCGAGTAGGCGGCCTTGGGATCGGTACCGAACACGATGCCGCCATGTTTCACGTTGGGGCAGGAAATATTGATCTCCACCCCCGCCACCTCAGGAATCCGGTCGAGCCGTTCGGCCAGTTCGGCATACTCCTCCACCGTATTGCCGAAGAAGTTGGCGATAACAGGCGTAGAGACGGTACGCAGGAACGGCACCTTTTGTTCGACAAATGCATCAATACCCACATTCTGGAGCCCGATGGCATTGAGCATGCCGCCGGTAGTCTCCTGGATGCGCGGCGTCGGATTCCCCGCCTTGGGGCGGAGGGAAAGGCCCTTGGTAATGATGGCGCCGATCGTTTCCAGATCGACGTATTCGGAAAATTCCTCGCCGTAGCCGAAGGTTCCGGAGGCGGTCATGACCGGGTTTCTGAGCGCGATACCCGCAATATTGACGGACAGATCAGGCTTGCTCATCGTAACTCCACTATACCCATTTCAGTTGATCGAAGGTAAACACCGGCCCGTCCTTGCAGACACAGCGGTAATCGGGGGTATCATCGGAATGGCCCTTCCCTTTGACCACGCATCCGAGACAGGCCCCCATGCCACAGGCCATGTATGCCTCCAGCGAAACCTGGCAGGGGGTGGCAGTTCTCCGGGCAATATCAGCCACCGCCTTCAACATCGGCATCGGGCCGCAGGCATAAAGCGTCTTCGGGCGTCCATCCTCCCTGATGTGCCGCTCCATCACATCGGTCACGAGTCCCCGGTCCCCCAGGGTTCCATCGTCGGTTGCCACGTATGTTTCAACGCCGAGCCGCTCGAACTCGGTCACGCAGAGGATATCATCCCTGGTTCTTCCCCCGAGGAAAAACCGGACACGGGAGCGCTGCACCAATGTTCTGGCCAGGTAGTAGAGGGGGGCTATGCCGACTCCGCCACCGACCAGGATCTTCTCTTCGGCAGGATCGCCAAGGTCGAAACCGGCGCCAAGCGGTGCGATCACGTCGACATGATCCCCGTGATGATAGTCCGACAGTGCCTCGGTCCCTTTCCCAACAACTTTGTAAAGTATCTCGAAGTAAGTCGCGGAGCCCAGTCCCGGAAATTCGGACTTTATGGTTCCGACGTCGAAGATGCCGAAGGGGCGACGCAAGAGGGGGTCTATGGCATCCCGGACCCGCACCATAATGAACTGACCCGGAGATGCTCCAGACAGCTCCGGCGGGGCGGTCAGCCGCATTCTGAAATAGCCAGGTGAGACCTCCTGATTGGAGATGATCGTCGATCTAAACTGCATCGGCTCTGTCCTCGCTGTCGTTGATTGTGTATGCCATCAAGAAGGCGTCTTCGCCGTTCTCGTAGTAATTTTTCCTCAGGCCGACCGTTTCGAAACCGATTCTGCGATAGAGGGCGATGGCAGATGCGTTCGAGGCACGCACTTCGAGGCCTATGGAACTGACTCCCCGAGCCGTGAGGGTAGAGATAGCCGTCGTAACCAGCATCCGGCCGAGCCCCTTCCCCCTGCAGTCGCGACGGACGGCCACATCCAGGATCTCGCCCTCGTCCAGGACATGGGTCGAACAGATGTAGCCTGCAATTCGACCTTCCCTGTTTTTGGCTACAAGGGGGAGAGAACGGTTAGAATCAATCTCTGCAAGGAAATGGTCTCGGGTCCAGGGCCGTGGGAAAGAATCCGATTCGATTGCGATCACTTCTTCCAGATCGGCGGCGGTCATCGGCAGGATTATTGCTGTCGTTTCAAGGTCCATCCGAATTGCATCTTAAGCGAACCTCACCCCGCTTGTAAACTGTTTTTTCAGGCATTTGTGGACGCCAGATAGGGTTTGACATTTACCGACTCATGGGTTAAATTTTGCTCCTCATTTCACGGGAGGAACAGAGTTGAGCGATACCGGAGTCACCTATAAGGATGCGGGCGTCGACATCGACGCCGGCAATACGTTTGTGAAGATGATCAAGCCCTTCGTGAAGGCCACGTCCCGGCCGGAGGTCATCTCCGACATCGGCGGTTTTGGGGGGCTGTTTTCGCTCAATGCCAGCAAATACAAGAATCCGGTACTCGTTTCAGGCACCGACGGTGTGGGGACCAAGCTCAAGATCGCCATGATGGCCGATCGGCATGATACCGTCGGTATCGACCTGGTGGCGATGTGCGTCAACGACATCGTCGTCCAGGGAGCAGAGCCTCTTTTCTTCCTCGACTACTTTGCCACTGGAAAGCTCGACCCCGCAAAGGGAGCAGACATCGTCAAGGGGATTTCCGAAGGGTGCGTCCAGGCCGGGTGTGCCCTGATCGGAGGCGAAACCGCCGAAATGCCCGGCTTCTACCAGCCCGGCGAGTATGATCTCGCCGGCTTCACCGTCGGCGTGGTCGACCGCGAGAACATCATTGACGGTTCCTCCATAACCGTCGGCAACAAGCTGATCGGCATTGCATCGAGCGGTCTTCACAGCAACGGCTACTCCCTTGCCCGCAAGGTAATATTCGACGTCATGGGGCTCGGCATCAACGATACCATCCCCGAGCTCTCCCGGAGCGTGGCCGATGTTCTCCTCGCCCCGACACGGATCTACGTAAAATCGGTGCTCAACCTGCTGCGCGATTTCAGCATCAACGGCATTGCCCATATAACCGGCGGAGGATTGCTGGAAAACGTCCCGCGGGTCCTGCCGAAGGGGTGCAAGGCGGTCGTTCGCCTCGACAGCTGGACGGTGCCCGAGATCTTCCGCATCATCCAGAATGCCGGCAAGGTCGATATGATGGAGATGTACCGCACATTCAACTGCGGAATCGGGATGGTCCTGGCCGTCCCCGAAAAGGAAGCCGACGAAATCCTGATACGCCTCTCAGGGCTCCACGAGAAGGCCTTTGTCATCGGTGAAGTCGCAAAATGTGAAGCCGGTGCCGAATCGGTGGAACTTGTTTAATTTCCTCCTGTCGTGCGCAACGGAAACCTCCTGATGTCCGAACCTCTTAATATTGGCGTCCTTGCCTCCGGAAACGGCTCTAACCTTCAGGCTATTGTTGACCGGATTGAAGCTGGGGCCATTCGGGCGCAGGTTGCCTGCGTAATCACCAACAACTCCGATGCATTCGCACTGGAGCGCGCCAAACGGCATGGTATCCCCGCTTTCTTCCTGGATCACCGGCTTTTTGCCAGTCGCGAAGAGTACGATGCCGCGCTTGTCGAAAAGCTCAGGGAACATGGCGTTCGTCTCGTTGTTCTCGCCGGTTTCATGAGGATCATAACGCCGATTCTCCTCAATGCTTTTCCCCTCTCGATCATGAATATCCATCCGGCGCTTCTCCCGGCTTTTCCCGGACTTCACGCGCAACGCCAGGCGCTTCAATACGGAGTGAAGGTCTCCGGATGCACCGTTCACTTCGTTGACGAAGGGACAGACACAGGCCCCATCATCATTCAGGCCGCCGTTCCGGTCCTGGACGACGATACGGAAGAGACGCTCGCGTCCAGGATCCGGCATGAAGAGCACCGGATTTACCCGGAAGCGGTAAGGCTCTTCGTCGAGAATGGACTGAGGGTTGTGGGGCGCAGGGTAATCATTACCGATATGGTCAGTACCCGATCGTGACGAGGAGCCAGCCTTTCGCAGACAGTTCAGGACATGCTCTTTCTCGGAAAGGGAACCGTGATATGAACAGGATTATTCTCCTTCTGGCTGTAACTATGTTATGGACGTCGCTGGCATCGGGTGCCGATATCCTCATCTTTCCGTCGAAAAACGGAAGCGTAACGTTCCCCCACAAACGACACACCGATATGCTGCGCGAATGCAGGTTCTGCCACGAGAAGACGCCCGGAAGAATGCCGAATTTCGGTAAGGATTTTGCTCACAAGACCTGCAAGGGGTGTCACGAACTGCGGGGAACAGGGCCAACAAAGTGCGGGATGTGCCATAGAAAATAGGCTTCGCCATTTTCGAAGCGGAAACTGGAATAGCCGGCTCCAAAAGAGCCGGCTATTTTCTTGCGGGATGTCAGACATTATGCGGAAGATTCCGGTGGCTCGTTCTCGCTCCTGAACCACTTGTCGAACCAGCTTCGATGATCCTTGGAGGCGAGGATCCTCAGGTCGTTGGGACCAAGCCAGACACCACCGCAAGCGGGGCACTTGTCGAGGGGAACACCTCTGAAGATCATGGCCTCGATTTCTTCGCCGCACTTGGGACAACGATCCTTGCAGAGTTCACGGATGAGCTTTTCCTTCATTTCCTTCCGCGCCTGCTCGATCTTCTCCCGTTCCTGTTTGAAGATATACTGGTTCTCCAGTGCCTTTTCGCGCTCTTGCCAGATGTTTTTCATGGTGTGGTCCCTCCCGCACGATAGCGCTCCTTCTGTTTCATAGTATACCAGATAGAGCACAACGCGCAGAGTCGACCCAACGTCCCGCTTCAGCGGGCATCAGGGAGATGCCGGCCAAGCCAATCGGCGAATGACTTCCAGTCGTACCGCTCAAAATCCAGAAGCAGCGCCGTCGGAATAAAGGTATCCAATTCGAAGAATGTCCGTCCCAGAAGCTCGTCGGAAAAACGCCTGAGCAGCTGGACTTCACGGCTGAAGATCGCGGAATGACCGCCCTGGAGTCGGCTGTCTCCGAGCGGGTTTTCCCCGATGAAATTGTGGGTACACCATTCGTCGTGAAGCACCTCGCCCGAGAGGTCGACAAGGGGAATTCCGTGAAGCCTGCAGGTCATGGGCCGGTACGGATAGACGAGACAAGCTCCATCCCCGCCGAGCAAGGGGCAGGGTGTTTCATCGTCATCGGGCATGAGGAGGTCCCAGTCATCCTCGGGACGGTAATTGAGGATATAGGGGGGAGCAAATTCAGGCCACATCTTACACAATCCATCAACGCGACTCCGGCACCGGTCATGAACCGACGCCTTCGTGCATTCGTCAAGCTGATGGAATCCCGCTTTGAGGTATGCCGCATCGAGAAGTGTTATGTCGAAGAGACCGCGGCAGCATTCTGAGCATCCCTCGCTGCAACGGATGCGTGTGCCGGCAGAGGCGACACAGCGACGGAACCAGTCGTCGACCTCGGAAAGAAGAACACCGTATTCTGCCAGGATTTGATCCATGTCTGCTCAAAAAAGAAGGCGGGAGAAACCCGCCTTCATGCTATTGTTGCCCGTTCCCGCCCGGCTTGGCTAGGCCAGAAGCTCCGATTTGGTAAAGATGGTCCTAAGCCAGAACCCTTCTTTTTCGATGTTTTCCCGCCCACCCTCTTCACGGTCGACGAGAGAAACAATGCCCAGGACCTCAAGCCCCTCCTCCTCGGCACGAAGGACCGCTTTCATCGAGGAGCCGCCGGTGGTGACCACGTCCTCGACGATGATAACCTTTGAGCCAGGCTGGAGGTTCTTGCGCCCCTCCAGCCATTGGCCGGTGCCGTGTCCCTTCGGCTCCTTGCGGATGATGAAGGCGTGCATCGGCCGGCCGTCAAGGTAAGCGGCAATGGAGGTGGCGGTGGCGATGGGATCGGCACCCAGAGTGATCCCCCCTACCCCCTGAACCCCTTCCACATCCTTAATGGCTTCGTAGAAAAGCTTGCCGACCAGGAGTCCCCCTTCGGCATGGAGCGTGGTCTGCTTGCCGTCAAAATAAAAATCGCTCTCGCGACCGGAAGCAAGAATAACCTTCCGTTTTTCGTAAGAGAGTTCCAGGACGATCTGTTTGAGGCGTTCTTTGTCGGTCATGCTCGATGATGCTCCTTTCAGAAGAGGTCAAGCTGGGGCTCAGATCCCAACTTAGGAAACCTGATGGGATAGCCGCCGGAAAAGCAGGCCTTGCAGTACGGATTGGTGCCGGTCCCAACAGCCTCCAGCAACCCTTCTTCGGAAAGGTAGCCGAGGGTATCCGCGGTGATATATCGCCGGATTTCGTCGATGGTGTGCGAGGAGGAGATGAGTTCTTTGCGGGTCGGCGTATCGATGCCGTAGTAACAGGGGTAACTTGTGGGCGGCGACGAGATGCGGACGTGAACCTCCTTGGCGCCGGCATTGCGCACCATCTTGACGATCTTGCGCGACGTCGTGCCGCGGACGATGGAGTCATCGATGACAACGACCCGTTTCCCTTTCAGGATGTCGCGAACGGGGTTGAGCTTGATCTTGACGCCGAAGTGGCGGATTGACTGCTGTGGCTCGATGAAGGTCCGACCGATGTAGTGATTGCGGATCAGGCCGAGCTCGAAGGGCAGCCCCGACTCCTGGGCATAGCCGAGGGCAGCCGGAACCCCCGAGTCCGGAACCGGGATGACAATGTCGGCGTCGACCCGGTGCTCGCGGGCGAGCTGCCGTCCGAACTCCTTGCGCACCATGTAGACATTTTTACCGAAGATGTACGAGTCGGGACGGGCGAAATAGACGAACTCGAAGATGCAGGGGGCCGGTTCGGACTTCGCGAGCGGGAAATGGGAGGTCACCCCATCCTTGGTAATGACGACGATTTCGCCCGGCTCGATCTCGCGGATGAACTCGGCCTCAATGAGGTCCAGGGCGCAGCTTTCGGAAGCAACCACCCACCCTTCTCCCAGTTTCCCGAGGCAGAGGGGACGGAAACCCTGGGGATCCCGGGCGGCGATCATCCGGGTTTCGGTGAGGAAGAGTAGGCAGTAGGCTCCTTTTACCCTACCGAGAGCCTCGGCGATACGGTCTTCGAGCGAATTCTGCTTGGAGGTGGCGAGGAGATGGAGCAGAACCTCGGTATCCATGGTGGTCTGGAAGATGGAGCCCCACGCTTCCAGCTCATCCTTGACGGTCTGGGCATTCACCAGGTTGCCGTTGTGGGCAACGGCAATGGAGCCCCGGGAATAGTCGACCATGATCGGCTGGACATTCTTGATGACCGAGTCACCGGTGGTGGAATACCGGACGTGGCCAATGGCCGACCGCCCCGGCAGCTTCCGGAATATTTCCTGATCGCCGAAGACATCGGCCACGAGCCCCATGCTCTTGTGGGCGTGAAGGGATCTCCCGTCGGAGGAGACAATGCCGCAGCTCTCCTGGCCGCGATGCTGAAGGGCGTAAAGGCCGAGATAGGTCAGGTTGGCTGCTTCAGGATGGCCATAGACACCGAAAATGCCACACTCTTCCGTTGGTCTGTAAAGCTTCATTCCGTCTCCATGTACGATAAAAGCGGCTGCACGATTGCAGCCGCCCGGGTGTTACAGCAGGTTCTTTCTGACAAACTCTGAAGCATTCTTGAAAAGGATGAGGCCATCCCCCTCCTCGGGGAGCTCCTCGCGGGTCCAGCGCGGATGGTTGATCCGGTGCACGAAGGCCTCCGGGTGCGGCATCATTCCCATGAGGCGGCCGGTCTCGTTGCAGAGCCCGGCAATGGCATTCACCGAGCCGTTCGGGTTCAGGGGGAATTCCATGGTGGGAGATTCGTAGGTGCTGTCCGAATACTTGAAGGCGGCCAGGTGGTTTGCCTCGATGGCATCGAGAGTTGCCCGGCTGTCGACGACGAATTTCCCCTCTCCGTGGCGAATCGGAAGATAGAGCCCCTTCTCGACCCCCTTCGTATAAACGCACGCCGAGGCGGGATCGGACTTGAGGTAGACCCAGCGGTCCTGGAACCGCCCGCAGTCGTTGAAGGTCAGGGTCGCGGATTGCTTGAGGTAGCTCCCCCCGAAGGCGGGAAGAAGCCCCATCTTCACCATCAGCTGGAACCCGTTGCAGACGCCGAGGATCAGCTTCCCGGCGGAGATGAAATGCATGAGTTGGTCGATCAGGTGCTCCCGGAGCTCGTCGACCTTCGCGTACCTGAAGCGGTTGGCCTGGGCCTTGGCGCTGCCGAGATCGTCACCGTCGAGAAATCCGCCGGTCAGATTCAGGAAATGAAAATCGTCGAGCCTGATCTCGCCGGCCAGGAGGTCGGAGATATGGGCAATGACCACGTCGTCAAAACCGCCGAGGCGGCAGGCATGGGCCGCCTCCATCTCGCAGTTGGTGCCGTTGCCGGTAATGACTATCGCTCTCGCTCTCACCATCTTACAGCTCCCTCAGCGGGCTCTGCCACGCTTGCTTGAGTTCGTCGATCCGCTCCCTGATCACCGCGGCACCAGAGAGCCCCGTAATGGTCAAGACGTCTTCTTCCGTCACAACCCCGATCCTGGATGCATCGCACCCCTCCATGAGCTGTTCGAAGGCTGCACGGTTCTGCGGCCTGACCGCTACCAGAAGCCGCGACGCTGACTCGGAGAAGAGGAGAACGGCATCGTTTCTCCCGGCGCCATCACCGCTCCAGAGGGCACTCCCCAGTTCGGCCGAAATCCCGAACCCGCCGGCAAAGGCCATTTCCGCCAGGGCGACGGCCAGGCCGCCGTCGGAGAGGTCGTGACAGGAGGCGACAAGCCCGGCGGTTATGGCCCGCTGGAGTGCGCGATACCGCTTCAGGGCCCTGTCGGCATCGACCTTCGGCACCTTGTTCCCGACGAAGCCCCGGAGGGCGAAGTATTCGGAGCCCCCCAGTTCGTTGGCGGTCGTCCCGAGGAGGTAGACGATGTCCCCCGGCCGCTTGACGTCCATGGTGACCGCCTTGCGCACATCGTCGATCTTGCCGATGACCGAGAAGAGGAGGGTCGGCGGGATCGAGATCTTGACCGCTCCGTCGTAAAAGTCGTTTTTCATGGAATCCTTGCCGGAGATGAGCGGGATGCCATAGGCGACGCAGTAGTCGTAGAGCGCCTTGTTGGAGCGGACCAGCTGGGCCATCTTGTACTCGCCGTCCGGTGTCTTTTCCGACTTGACCGGATCGCACCAGCAGAAGTTGTCGAGCCCGGAGACCAGATCCAGCGAGCCGCCGACGGCCACGTAGTTGCGCACTCCTTCGTCGATGGCATTGGCGGTCATGTGGTAGGTATCGATGTCGCTGTAGCGGGGGCAGATGCCGTGGGCCACCACGACCCCTTCGTAGGAATCGAGCACCGGCCGCACCACCGCCGCGTCGGAAGGTCCGTCGTTGGCGACGCCTGTGAAGGGCTTCACCACGCTCCCCCCCTGGACCTCATGGTCGTAGCGGCGGACCACCGACTCCTTGGAACAGATGTTGAGAGAGCCGAGAAGTCGCTTGAGATCGCCGGTGTAATCAGTCGAAACTTCGATGGCCGGTTCGTTGTGCCGCTTGATCTCCCAGACTCCCCGCATCTCCATGGGAGGAAGCCCCTCGTGGAGGAAACTGATCGGCAGATAGGCGATGGTCCGCTCGCCGTACATGATCTGGAAGATACCCGTGTCGGTGAATTCGCCGAGCACCGTAGCCTCTACACCGAAGCGTTTAGCCATGGCCAGAAACTCGTCGATGCGGGCCGGCGGCACGGCGAGGCTCATCCGCTCCTGGGCCTCCGAGATGAGGATCTCCCAGGGATCGAGCCCCGGGTACTTGAGCGGGGCACTGGAGAGATCCATCCGGCAGCCGCCACACTCCTTGGCCATCTCGCCCACCGAGGAGGAGAGCCCCCCTGCGCCGTTGTCGGTGATGAAGTTGTACAGTCCCCTGTCGCGGGCGCGGATAAGGAAGTCGGTCATCCGTTTCTGGGTGATCGGATCCCCGATCTGAACGGCGGTCACCGGAGAGTTCTCGTTCAGTTCCTCGGACGAGAAGGTGGCGCCGTGGATGCCGTCCTTGCCGATCCGCCCGCCGGTCATGACGATCAGATCGCCCGGATCGATATGCTTTTCATGGGCCGGCTTGCCGTTGATGGTGGCCGGCATGAGACCGGCGGTGCCGCAGAAAACGAGCGGTTTGCCGGCAAAGCGATCATCGAACACCAGGGAGCCGTTCACCGTCGGAATGCCGCTCTTGTTCCCGCCGTGCTCGACCCCTTCCACCACCCCCTCATAGATACGGCGGGGGTGCAGGAGACGGCTCGGGAGCTGCTTCTCGTAAAACGGCGAGGCAAAACAGAAGACATCCGTGTTGAAGATGAGCCGCGCCCCCATGCCGGTGCCGAAGGGGTCGCGGTTAACGCCGACAATGCCGGTCAGCGCCCCGCCGTAAGGATCGAGGGCCGACGGGGAGTTATGGGTCTCAACCTTGAAGACCAACGACCAGTCGTCGTTGAACCTGATGACGCCCGCGTTATCCTTGAACACCGACAGGCAGTAGTCGTTGTCCCCAAGCTGCTGGCGAACCGTGGCCGTGGTCCGCTGGATGTAGCTCTTGAACAGGGACCGGATCTCTTCCCGGTTCCCGTTTTCATCGATGTACTCGACGTTGCCGGAAAAGATCTTGTGCTTGCAGTGCTCCGACCAAGTCTGGGCAAGGGCCTCAAGCTCCGCGTCGGTCGGCTTGTCCGAAAGCCCCACCTTCCGACGCTCGGCAACAACCGCCGGGTCGCGATAGTGAGCCTGGATGATCTTCATCTCGTCAAGGGTCAGGGCCAGCACCCCTTCCCTGCTGATGCGCATCAATTCATCGTTTGAAACGTTAAGATCGATTTCACGCACCTGGCTCCGCGTCTCGGCAGTCACTTTCGGGGCGGAGACCGGCACCCCTCCCTTGGCCAGGAATTCAGCTCGATCGAGGATCACGAAGCGCTGGATGAGGGTGTTGCAGAGGAGGTCCTTCGCAATCCGTTCCACGTCGGACCGGGAAAGTTCGCCCTTCAGGAGGTACTGGACCGACGTGTAGACCCCCTCGCCCGACGCAAACAACCGGCCGGTGATGTACTCGATCGCCTCACGGGCAGTCCGGCCCACGTTGTCAGTGACGCCGGGGCGAAAGCCCACTTCGACGAGAAAGTCAAACCCGTCAGCCATTGGACGGTCGATGCGCCAATCCTGGATAACCGGATCGCAGAAAGGCTCCGATGCCGCCTTTACCAGTTCATCTTCGCTCAATTCCCCGTCCACGGTGTAGACATCGATGGTCCGCACTTCTTCAACCGCAAGATGAAGGAAATGCTCGATCTCCCGCTTGATCCGCTCGCCGTGGGCATCGCGTACACCTTTTTTCAGGGCTATTTCGATTCTTCTCGCCATTAGTGGTCCTTTTCAAGGAAAACTGTCCGGGTCGGATAGGGGATCGAGATCCCCTCCTCCCGGAAACGGATGATGATGCGCTCGTTGATGCGGTCGGTGGTGGCGAAGACCCGGGCGTAGTCCTCGACCCAGAAGAACAGCGACATGTTCAGGGCGCTGTCGCCGAAGGAGACGAAAAAAGCCTCCGGCGCGGGGTCCCTGAGCACCTCGCCGATCTCAAGGGCGGTCTCGGTCAGGATCCGCTTCACCACTTCCACATCGCTGCCATATCCGACGCCGATGTTCACCCTCCCCTTGGCGCGTATGTCGGGGAATGCCATGTTGATGATTGTCGTATTGCAGAGCTCGGAGTTGGGGATGATAAGGAGGGTATTGTCAACCGTCTTGATTTTAGTGGTGCGAAGTCCGATGTCGGAGACATCACCCCACTGACCGGAAGCAAGCTGGACGCGGTCACCGATCCGGAACGGCCGGTCCACCATGAGGGTAAACCCGGAGATCATGTTGGCGAGGGTGTCCTTGGCCGCCATGCCGATGGCCAGCGAACCGATGCCGAGGGCGGTCACAACCGACAGGATGTCGTAGTTGAAGTGCCGCAGCGTCACCATCAGGGCGATCCCCACGAGGAAGATGGTGATCAGTTTTTCCAGTGGCGGGATGACCTGACGGTCCACGCCCGCCCCGTGCCGCTCGGCGAGACGCGTGCCGTACCACTCCAGAAGTTCGTCGATCCCGCGCCAGGCTATGTTGCTGACGACTACGACATTGAGAATGAACACCGCCCCGGAAAGCGCCACCTGGACCTTTTCGGGAAGCGGCAGGGACTTCACCGCAAAATAGAGGCCGGCCAGCACCACGAGGAGACACGTGGGGGGGGTCACCCGCCGGAGGATCCGGTCATCCAGGTCGGTGCGCGTGAACGCAGTCAGCCGCGGCGCCCAGTGGGTAAGGAGATACCGGACAATGAGCGAAAGAACCCAGTAGAACGTGAAGATGACGACGGCCGAAAGGAGTTCCTTGAGCCAGAACACCAGCGAACCCTCGTCAGCTCCACTTCTGAAGAGCTCAAGGATGCTATCCACCGAATACCCTCGAGAAGATGGTGGCTACGTGCTTGAGATGGTACTGAAGGTCAAACGCCTCGCGAATCTCCTCTTCGGGCAGATACCCCCGGACCTCGGCGTCGGTCAGAAGTTCGGTCTGGAAATCCTTCCCCTGCTCCCAGACCTTCATGGCGTTGCGCTGGACGAGTTCGTAGGCCTTTTCGCGGGAAGCACCGGCATTGGCCAGTTTCAGAAGGACCCGCTGCGAGAAGATGAGCCCCCGCATGAGATTGAGGTTCCTCATCATGTTTTCGGGGTAGACCACGAGGTTGTCGATGAGCCCGATGCAACGGTTGAGCATGAAGTCCATGACGATCGTTGCGTCCGGGCCGATAACGCGCTCTACGGAGGAGTGGGAGATGTCCCGCTCATGCCAGAGCGGTACGTTCTCGAAGGCCGATACGGCATAGCCGCGCACCAAGCGGGCAAGGCCGGTGAGGTTCTCGGAGAGGACAGGGTTGCGCTTGTGCGGCATGGCCGACGATCCCTTCTGCCCCTTGCTGAAATACTCTTCGGCTTCGAGAACTTCCGTCCGCTGGAGGTGGCGGATCTCCACGGCGAATTTCTCGATGGAACTCGCGATAATCGCCAGGGCCGAGAAAAACTCGGCGTGCCGGTCGCGCTGGATAACCTGCGTCGAGCAGGGAGCCGGCTTCAGTCCCGCTTTGCCGCAGACGTACTCCTCAACCCGTGGGTCGATGTTGGCGAAGGTGCCGACCGCCCCCGAGATCTTCCCGTACGCGATGGTCTCCCGGGCGGACTCCATCCGGCGGAGGTTGCGGCGCATCTCGTCGTACCAGAGGGCCATCTTGATGCCGAAGGTGACCGGTTCCGCATGGATGCCGTGGGAGCGCCCCATCATCGGCGTCTCCTTATGCTCATAGGCCCGGCGCTTGATAACCTCCATGAGACGCTTGATATCGTCGATGATCAGGTCGGACGCCTCGGCCAGCAACATGGCGAACGAGGTATCGAGAACATCCGAGGAGGTGAGGCCGAGGTGAACGAAACGCGAATCGTCACCGATGTAATCGGCGACAGAGGTCAGAAACGCGATGACGTCGTGCTTCACGGTCCGCTCGATCTCGTCGATGCGCTCCACGTCGAAGTTGGCCTTGGACTTGATCCGCTCGACCGCCTCGCGGGGGATGTTCCCCAGCTCGGCATGGGCTTCGCAGGCGTATATCTCGATATCAAGCCACTTCTGGTAGCGGTTCCGCGGCTCCCAGATACGGGACATTTCAGGACGGCTGTAACGCTCAATCACGGCAGATTCTCCTTCATCAGGGAAAAGTAAAAGGGCTGACATCGTGTCGGCCCCGGCAATGGTCACAGGTTGAAGATTTCGCTCGGCTGGTACTGCTCCCCGACAATCAGCCTTGGTGAGCAGACGTTCTGCGAGGTCAAGAGATTCCGGGTCACGTCCCGTGCAACAGCCGGGTCGTTGTTGACTTCAGAGAGGTGTGCAAGGAAGAGGCCCTCAAGCCCGGAGCTCAGCAGATCCGACAACAGGGCTGCTGAATCGTTGTTGGATAGATGACCGTGACGGGACTTGATCCGCTGCTTAAGATGCCAGGGATAGGGGCCGTTTATCAGCATCTCTTCGTCATGATTCGATTCGAGCACAAGAACCCGGCACTGCTTGAGCTTGTCGGCGACGAGTCGGGTCGCCACGCCGAAATCGGTCGCGACCCCGATCTTCCCCTCAGCGCATTCAAAGGTAAACCCAACAGGGTCACAGGCATCGTGGGTGATGGGGAACGGATCGACCAGAAGATCCTGAAACATGAAAGAATAGCCCGATTCAAACTCCGTAACCGGAATACCCTGCAGGCTTTCGCCAATCGCCCGGTGGGTCGGATAGCTGACATAGACCGGCAGATGGTATCTGCGGGCCAGCACCCCTACCCCGCGCACATGATCCACATGCTCGTGACTCACAAATAGTCCGTCCAACTCTGCAGCATCGACCCCGATTACGGCAAGCCGGCGTACAATCTCTCGTGCGGAAAGTCCTGCATCAACGAGAATTCTGCTTTCGCCCGACTCCACATAGAGGGAGTTTCCCTTGCTTCCACTGGCGAGCAGGCAGACCTTCACGATCCCTCCGTGTGATTGCCCCGACAACGCAGGCATGGCCAAAAGGCATAACCAATTTTTTATACCGAAATGCTGTGCGATATTCAAGGCGAAACACGGTAGTTTTTTTTAATGAATCAAGCATTCCTACTCTAGAAGGTTCAGATAATCGATGGTCCCGTCGCCGGTGACCGGGTTGAGAGGCAAAACAATGTGGAAAGTAGATCCGGGGAACTGTTCCGGGTTATAGCCGGGGGACTCGACCCATACTTCACCGCCGTGCATCTCGACAATTCCTTTGGCGATCGACAGCCCGAGCCCGGCCCCGCGGGACTTGAAAGCCACTTTACCGGAACTGTGCTCTTCGATATTCCCCACCTCGTAAAACTTGTCAAAGATTCGAAGCTGGTCGTCGAGATCTATGCCGATGCCGGTATCGGCCACGGTTATCTCCACGTAGAGGTGCTGATCCTTTCCAATATTGACCACTTGCGGTATCGGCTCGGAGGTGGGGTGCTGCTTGGAACGCAGCAAATACTTGGACCGTGTAGATATCATGATTTTTCCCGCATCCGGGGTGAATTTAATGGAATTGCCGATGACATTGGACAGTAGCTGCATCAGCCGGACACGGTCTCCCTTTATTGAGGGAATCGCTTCATCCAGCTCCACGTCGATCTGTTGCTTGCGCATCGAAACAAAGAATCGGAGTTCATTGACCGAATCCATGACAAGCTGGTTGACGTTGACTTCATCGAGTCGCAGGTGGAGACGCTTTTCGTCGATCATGGAGATATCCACCATGTCCTTGACGATGCCATCGAGCCTCGCTGCAGCGTTGGCGATGTTCTGGATCATTTCGAGAATGTTCTGGTCGAGCTTGTCGGGAAGATCGGAAAGAATCAACTCGGCATAGCCCATGATAACGGTGAGGGGGGTCTTCAGCTCATGGGAAGCAATGCCGAGAAACGAATCTTTCATCTTGTTGAGGCGGGCTAGGTCGGTGGCACTCTTCTCAAGATTGAACAGAATTTCACGTTCCCGGGTCACGTCCCGGATTATGGCCTGTATGAGCTTTTCGCTTCCAATGGTGACCATATTGGCATGGATAAGTCCGACGACCTCCACGCCTCCGGAGCGCAGAAACCGTATCTCTTCGGCTACCTGCTTACCCTTCCCTGCCTGTTGAAAAAATGAGTGGACAACTGGTGCGTTGATTGTGCCTATATGGGCAAGCATTCGGGCAAGTGGAAGGCCGACAATCTCGCCGGAACCGAGATCGAAGAACTCCTCCGCCATCTTGTTGGCCATTTTAACAATCTCGTTTTCGTCGATAACGACGATGGCGTCACTGGCATCCTCAAGGAGCGACTTGTAGAGCTCTTCGGACTTCTCCAGGTCCAGGCTCAAGGTTTCAAGCTTGAGGTATGATGAATGAAGATCGTTGTGTATATTTTCAAGCTCCTGATAATTGCGCCGGATCTCTTCTTCCCTGTTTTTGAGGGCTTCGGACATGACATTGACGTTCTTGGCCAACTCGTCGAACTCATAGACTGGAAGCGACTTGATTCGCTGCTCGAAGTCGCCCTCCGAGACCTTTTTCACCCCATTGAGAAGAGCGGAAATGGGCTGGACGATACTTTTTTTGACAAATATCACCACGAGGGAAAAAGAGATAAGAAAGAAAATCGCGAGGACGATGAGAGAACGAAGAATGATCCGGTTGACCTTTTGTGCAATCACATCATCCGAAAAGCCGATATGGATGAGTGCCACCTGCTTCCCGTCGGATGCGCGGACAGGCGTAACCGTGTCGTAATATTCCTTCTCGTCGCCGATCAGGTGAATGCTTTGGTCAAGTCGAGTTGTAAGCGCCTTCTTGATGATGTCAAACCGGAGCTTGCTGAAGGATACATCATTGTAGAACAGGACCTTGCCCTCGCTGTCGGTGATGACGCAGTAAGCAATTTCGGGGCTGGATTGAACGAGCTCGGCACAACGCTCCGTCAACCCGGTGATCTCACGGACATCGAGCCCGAGCCCTATCACCTTTTCAATGTTTGTCTTGAGGGACAGGCCAAGACTTTGCGACCGCAGGATGAGAGCCTGAACATAATCGCGCCGGAACCCCACGATGTCCATCCCCGAGTTTGCGGCAATCGTCAGGAGCAAAATCGCAAAGGCAAAAAGTATGATCCGTTTTTCAAGAGTATTCTTCATTAAAATATCAGAAACAAGAAATCGGGTATATTTCGAATTTTGTTCATATTAGCATAATTGCCGTCACACCCTCACGTATTAAATTTGCCTGCCGTGAATAACCGCAGCGCCTTGTCGGAAGAGGGTTCAGCGTCATGAAAAGAAGTTGACGTTGGTGGGACAACTCTATATGATTGTCGCGTTTATAGCACAGCCTTCAGGCTTGCACATACTTCTTCAGGGAGGGATCAATGGCTCTTAGGGTTGCAATCAACGGTTTCGGAAGAATCGGACGTTCGGTGCTCCGTGCAGTGTATAAGGAGAAAGGGATCGAAGTCGTCGCCATTAACGACCTCACCGATGCCAAGACCTTGGCACACCTGCTGAAGTACGACTCGGTCCACGGTATTTTCCCCGGCAAGGTTGAGGTCGGAACCAACGAGATCATCGTCAACGGCAAGCCCATCAAAATCATTGCCGAGCGGAACCCGGAGCAACTCCCATGGAAACAGGAGAAAATAGATGTGGTTCTCGAATCGACCGGGCTCTTCACTGCCCGAGAGAAAGCAGAGCTGCATCTCAAGGCGGGGGCCAAGAAAGTCGTTATTTCAGCGCCGGCCACCAACGAAGATATAACCATTGTCATGGGGGTGAACCACACGGCCTATGATCCGAAGAAGCACCACATCATCTCCAATGCGTCCTGCACCACCAATTGCCTTGCACCGGTAGCCAAGGTTCTGCACGAGACCTTCGGAATCGAAAAAGGGCTCGTGACAACCGTTCACTCCTACACCAACGATCAGCAGATCCTCGACCTCCCCCACAAGGACCTGCGCCGTGCCCGTGCTGCAGCCATGTCGATGATCCCGACCACTACCGGCGCCGCCAAGGCTGTCTCCCTGGTCTTACCGGAGCTCAAGGGCAAGCTCGACGGCATGGCGATCCGGGTCCCGACCCCCAACGTCTCCGTGGTTGACCTTGTCGCCACCCTCAAAAAGAAAACAGATGCAGAAACGGTTAACGCTGCCCTCAAAAAAGCCTCTAAAGGTGCGCTCAAAGGGATTCTCGGATTTAGCGAAGAGCCGCTGGTTTCCATCGATTTCAACGGCTGCAACCTCTCATCCGTCGTCGATGCGAGCTGCACCAAGGTCCTCGATGGCAACATGGTCAAGGTCCTCTCCTGGTATGATAACGAAACCGGCTTCTCCCATCGCGTTGTCGATCTCATAAAGCTAATCGCGAAGTAAGCTCGAAGAAGCCACGGAGGGGGGGATAACATATCCCCCCCTTTTTTTACAAATCGTGGCTATCCCCGATTATCCTCACAAAATAAAGCATAAAATCAAAGACTATCCGTTCAGGAGGAATACAATGTCTATCCGGTACATTGACGAGATCGATGATCTTGCAGGGAAAAAAGTGTTCATGAGGGTTGACTTCAACGTACCTCTCGACGAGCACCAGAACATCACGGAAGATACCCGCATCCGGGCAGTTCTCCCGACCATCAACTATGCCCTTGATGCAGGTGCGAAGATTATTCTCGCTTCACACCTGGGACGCCCCAAGGGGGAACGCAAACCGAAATATTCGATGGCTCCCGCCGCCAAACGCCTCTCACGGCTGTTGGGCAAAGAGGTCCAGCTCGCGCCCGATTGCATCGGCGAAGAGGTTAAGAAAATAATTGATGCAATGAAGCCGGGCGACATCGTAATGCTTGAAAACGTCCGATTCTACGAAGGCGAGGAAAAGAATGACCGCGACTTTGCCAAGGTGCTTGCCAACGATTGCGACATCTATGTCAACGACGCCTTTGCCGTCTCCCATCGTGCTCACGCTTCAGTGGAAGCCATTTCAAATTATTTCCCGGTGGTGGCGGCCGGATTCCTGATGAAGAACGAGATGAATTACTTCGAGAAGGCCATGCAAAATCCCATCAGGCCGCTCGTGGCCATTCTCGGCGGGGCAAAGGTATCGGGCAAACTCGAAGTGCTTGAGAGCCTCGTCAACAAGGTGGACAAGATTATCATCGGCGGCGGGATGGCGTTCACCTTCCTGAAGGCTCTCGGTTACAACGTGGGCAAGTCTCTCGTCGAAGAGCACCTCCTCGAAACTGCACTCAATACATTCAACAAGGCCCGCGAAAAAGGAATCAAGTTCTATCTGCCGATAGACTGCGTTGCCGCAGACCGCTTCAACCCGGAAGCAGAAACGAAAGTGACCACGGTCCAGGAGATTCCGGAAGAATGGATGGCCCTCGATATCGGCCCCGCAACCGTAACGCTCTTTTCCGAAGCGCTTCAAAACGCCAAAACCATCATATGGAACGGCCCCATGGGAGTCTTCGAAATGGATGCATTCTCCCGCGGCACCTTTGCCCTGGTTTCGGCTGTCGCCAACTCCTATGCACTGACTATCGTCGGTGGCGGTGACACCGACGTGGCCGTTCATCGGGCCGGCGAATACGCCAAGATCAGCTATATATCCACCGGCGGCGGGGCCTTCCTCGAATTGCTCGAAGGTAAAAAGCTTCCCGGCATCAAGGTTCTTGAAGAAAACGGCAAACAATAGCGAGGGAGACCGAAAATGAGAACACCTGTCATTGCGGGTAACTGGAAACTCTTCAAAAAGAGTGCTGAAGCGGTGAACCTCGTCTCGGAACTCATTCCGCTGGTTAAACAGACATCAGGGGTTGAAATTATCGTAGCGCCGGTTTTCACGGTCCTCGGTAAAGTAAGGGATGTCATTGCAGGCACAAACGTAATGCTTGCAGCCCAAGATTGCTTCTGGGAAGAAGAAGGAGCTTACACCGGCGAGGTTTCTCCCGGCATGTTGTGCGACGTTGGATGCAGTCACGTAATTGTCGGACATTCCGAACGTAGGCAATATTTCGGTGAAACCGACACGACCGTTAACAGGAAAATCAAGGCTGCCCTTTCCGCAGGGCTTACCGTTCTGTTCTGCATCGGTGAAACCCTTGCCGAACGTGAGTCGGGAAAAACGTTAGATGTCCTTGATAGCCAGGTTTGTGGTGGTCTTGTTGATATACCCGTCGGCGGGCTCTCGAAGATCATCATCGCCTACGAACCTGTCTGGGCAATAGGCACAGGCAAGACGGCAACAAACGAACAGGCCCAGGAAGCTCATGCCCACATAAGGACTCTGATCGCAAGACTCTACGGCCGGAACGCAGCCGAGGCAATCCGGGTCTTGTATGGAGGAAGCGTTAAGCCTGAGAACATCAAGGGTCTCATGACCCAACCGGACATCGACGGTGCCCTGGTGGGAGGTGCCAGTCTCAATGCACCCTCCTTTGCAGCCATTGCAAACTACAACTCTTAATTTTGTTCTTTGCATTACCTCGTCGATGTGATATTCAGTAAAGCTTACTAAAGCAATCGGAGTTATCCAACATGATGATTTTACTTATCATCCTTCACATTCTGGTATCAATTGCCCTCATTGCAATAGTTCTTCTCCAATCAGGAAAAGGGGCGGAAATGGGGGCATCATTCGGTGCAAGCGGCAGCCAGTCTGTTTTTGGTGCCGGAGGCGGGACAACTTTCCTGAGCAAGCTCACTACTGGTGCAGCTATCATCTTCATGCTTACTTCGCTCACGCTTGCCTACCTCTCCGGTCAACCGGGAACTTCGTCCATCATGCCTTCAAAAGGGATTCCAACGTCGACTCCCCAGAAAGCAGCGCCCGCACCGACCACTAAACCACAACAGCCCGTACCCCCGGCGCAACAAGCTCCAGTAAACGCACCGGCCAAATAAATGCAGAAAAAAGTATTGACACAGAAATCGGATCGGTGATATAAAGTTGGTCCTTGCCGAAGTGGTGGAATTGGTAGACACACCATCTTGAGGGGGTGGCGGGCAATTGCTCGTGCGAGTTCGAGTCTCGCCTTCGGCACCATTATCGCACAAGAAGACGCCCTAATCGTTCAGATTCAGGGCGTTTTTCATTTCTTCACTCCCCTTCCGAGGTTGTCTCTGGGTTGTTGCCGCTTTGGCAGCCACGGGTGACGACATGACTGCGAAACACCACCTCAAGGTTCACTGCAGCTGAACAAAAAGGGGCTACAGTCATAAGCCGTAACCCCTTATATTTCCTGGCGTCCCCGAGACGATTCGAACGTCCGACCCCTTCCTTAGGAGGGAAGTGCTCTCTCCGGCTGAGCTACGGGGACAATTGAATGGTCTATATAACTTATCTCGTCAATTAATGCAACCTTTTCCCCTCACAGAGAAGGCAGAATTACAATTAGAATTTGATTAGTGAATAAACCCTTCCTGCCGGCAGCTTGGAGCGACCGTTCAGAAAGTCCAGCTCCGCCATAAAACAACAGTCAACAATCTCACCACCAAGAGTTCGGACCATATCAACAACCGCTGCCATGGTCCCTCCCGTCGCAAGTACATCGTCGGCTATCAGCACCCTCTCGCCTGGTTTTATGGCGTCTCGGTGAATCTCCAAGGTGTCAGTTCCATACTCGAGCTCATAGCTCTTGCTGAAAGTTTCCGAAGGGAGCTTCCCCGGTTTGCGTACCAGTACTACACCCGCCCCAAGCTTATAGGCCAAAGCTGCGCCAATGATGAATCCACGAGCCTCTACGCCTACCACTTTGTCGATTTTCTCACCAACATATCGATGTGCTAGCAAATCGACCATTCTCTGGAAAGACTTGGCGTCAGCAAGAAGCGTCGTAATGTCCTTGAATACGATTCCTTTTTTTGGGAAATCGGGGACGTCTCTGATTATATTTTTCAACTCTTCCAAGACACACCTCCTGATTTAGGTTTAATCTATTGCCTGAGAGTCGGTACCTTCGATGTATTTTCTAAGTTTTTCCAGTGATTTAGCCTCTATCTGCCGAATTCTCTCGCGAGTTACTCCAAAGCTTCGTCCGATTGTGTCAAGCGTCTGAGGTTCCTTGTCATCGAGTCCGAATCGGAGAGTCAGTATCTTTTGTTCGTTTTCCGACAGTGAGGAGAACCACTTGGAAACTATTTCATATTTGTTCAAATCTTCGAGAAGAACCGCAGGCGATATCGTTGAAGTATCCTCGATTGTGTCAATAAGAAAATAGTCGCTGTTCTCCCCCATGGGACGTTCTATCGAATAAGTCTTTTTGAGAAGAACCATCAGTCTGCGAATATACGCAGGATTCACGTTCATCTCGGCAGCAACTTCTTTAGTGGAAGGTTCCCGGTTGTATCTCTGAACGAGTTCACGGGTTATCTTGAGCATCTTGTTGATGTCGTCAGAGACGTGAACTGGCAATCTGATGGTTCTTGACTGGTTTACCAGGGCGCGTTCGATCGATTGCCTGATCCACCATGTGGCGTACGTAGAAAAGCGGCATTCCTTGGAGAGCTTGAAGCGTTCAACCGCTTTGATGAGTCCCATGTTTCCTTCTTCTATTAGATCCAGGAAAGGGAGCCCCCGGTTTATGTAACGCTTTGCAATCTTTACGACAAGACGAAGATTAGACTCTATCATCTTGTCACGGGCAGACTTGTCGCCTTTTGCAATGCGGCTCGCAAGCGCCTTTTCTTCATCGGCTGAGAGCAAGGTGGTTTTCTGGATCTCCCGGAGATAGAGCTTTATGGCGTCGTCAAAATGCTCTTGTTCCAGGACCTTGACTTCCTCCTCGGGCTCCTCCTCTTCGCCCTCCTCCAATTCAAAGGAAGGCGGCTCATGTTCAAGCAAATCCTCTCTAGGTTCTTCCGTCTCTTCCAGTTCCTTATCTGCGAAAACGCCATTTTCCATATTCACTCCGAGCCGTTTGAAGGTTACAGTTCAATCCTCGACATTCCACCCGTGTGCCCCGAGAAGCTTAACAAAACGACATCCGGTTATCTCCTTGCGACTCAAGGTACCGTCGGCCGCTTTCGTAATCTTCACCAAAACCTGTTCAAACTGACTTCCGACCGGCAAGACCAGCCTGCCGCCAGGCTTGAGTTGATCAACAAACTTCTGTGGCACATCCGGTGCTCCTGCGGTTACCATGATCGCATCAAACGGGGCCTCTTCCTCCCACCCCACAGTACCGTCGGAAATCCGGATGTTCACGTTGAGAAGCCCCAAACTGTCGAGCACCTTGCGAGCCCGCAAGGCAAGTGGGCGAATCCGCTCAATCGTATAGACCCTGTCTGCCAAAACTGCAAGAATTGCAGCCTGATATCCCGAACCGGTGCCAATCTCCAGTACCTTTTCGGTACCTCCAAGTTCGAGAAGTTCGGTCATAAGAGCTACAATGTAAGGTTGAGAAATGGTCTGTTTCTCGCCTATTGGAAGTGGAGTGTCACTGTACGCCTGTGCAGACAGGGCCTCTTCGACAAAAAGATGGCGGGGGATCTTCAGCATCGCCTCAATGAGACGGCGTTCGGTAACGCCGCGAGCTATGATTTGCGACTCCACCATACGTTTGCGTGCTACGTCAAAGTTCATAACAAATCTCCGATTATTAGAGCATTAGATAATAACAGAGAGCCACTCGACTGTCTACCTTCAGGATATGTCCCACTGCTGGAGTACCGCCATGGAGGCATAATTCGTAAGATCGAGATGAAGCGGTGTTATGGAGATATGGCCACGCTTGATCGCATGGTAATCCGTCTTTTCCAAATCTCTGAACTGGGGCTCACTACCACCAATCCAGTAATAAGTACGACCACGGGGGTCGATCTTCGCCACTATCTCACCTTCGTAGTCGCGTTTGCCCTGCGATGTAACAACTGGCTCGCGGAGTTGATCTTCGGGGAAATCGGGAACGTTCACATTCAGAAACGTATCGGAAGGCAATCG
Organism: Geobacter sp.; assembly: GCF_027327745.1. Lineage (GTDB taxonomy): Bacteria > Desulfobacterota > Desulfuromonadia > Geobacterales > Geobacteraceae > Geobacter. The sequence continues at coordinate 14,022 of NZ_DAHVYG010000033.1, read as the reverse complement.
TTTCTTGACAACAACACGGGCGAGACGGGCGGCAAATGATGCCGCCGAAGAGTAAAATTCGCCCTGCCCCGAGGTAACCAGCGACACCGCAATGGCGGGGAAGCCCATGAGCGTTGCTTCCATAGCGGCAGAGACAGTTCCGGAGTACGTGATATCGTCACCCAGATTCCCACCTCGATTGATACCGGAAATAACGATGTCTGGCCGCTGCGGAAGCAGGGTGTGAACCGCGATATTCACACAGTCGGTTGGTGTGCCGTCCACGGAGAATACCCCACCGCCAAGATCCGTCACTCTCAGCGGGGAGTGCAGGGTTAAAGCATGACCAACCGCACTCCGTTCCCTGTCAGGGGCGACAACAGTCACGTCGCCAACACTTCGCAGCGCTTCTGAAAGTGCAATTATTCCCGGAGCAAAGACCCCGTCGTCGTTGGTGACAAGAATCCTCATAAGCCACCCTTTGTGATAAAAAAATAGACGGCTTGATAGCCGTCTATTTACAAAAATGGTCGGGGCGACTGGATTCGAACCAGCGACCACTAGACCCCCAGTCTAGTGCGCTACCAGGCTGCGCTACGCCCCGATTATGTTTATAATTCCGAATACAGCTGCTGCAGTTCAAATTTCACTTCGCGCAGAAGCTGAAGACAGGAAGTGGGTTCTTCATTGTGCGGTTTTGCGACAACCGGCTCGCTTTTCTTGCTGATTTGAGCAAGCCTGCTGCGGGCCCCTTCGATTGTCAACCGCTCCGTATAGAGAAATAACTTTATCTGCTTGAGCAACTCGATATCAGAGCGCGTGAAAACTCTCTGGCCGCTGCGGCTCTTGGCTGGGCAAAGTTCCTTGAACTCCGATTCCCAAAAGCGTATTACCGACGGCTTAAGATCGGTCAGACGCGACACCTCTCCGATCTTGTAATACGTTTTATCCGGAAGCTTTGCTTCCACCTTCCCTCACGGAAGCGAATCAGGAGTTAATAGAGGCCTTCAAAACCTGGCTCGGCTTGAAGGTGAGAATCTTGCGAGCAGAAATGATGATTTCGTCGCCAGTTTGAGGGTTGCGGCCACGACGGTCAGCCTTTTCCTTAACAACAAAATTGCCAAAGCCGGCTATCTTTATCTTCTCGCCCTTTTCGAGAGTCTCCTTGATCAACCCAAAGACCCGCTCAACAAGCTCAGCGGATTCTTTTTTCGAGAATCCCACTTTCTCGTAGATCTGCTCAACAATGTCTGCCTTGGTCATATACTCCCTCAAAATTATTACACTAACTCACAAAATCCGCTCACCTAAGGCGCATGGTTTTATATCATAGCGTTGTAAGATAATCAACCTGTTTTTACCTAATAGACACGCCCAGCTTTTTCACCAAAGCGTCAATCACGCGACGATGCAGCACTCCCACCTCGTCATCGGTTAAAGTCTTCTCGGAAGACCGATACCGGATTCTGACCGCAAGACTCTTCTGCCCCTGGGGGATTGAAGCTCCCTTGTAAAGATCAAATACAGATGAACTTTCAATTTCGCGTATCTTCAACCCCATGATGGTGCCGATGACGCTGGCTGCCGGAGTATCCTCAGCCAAAAGCATGGCAATGTCGCGGAATGTGTCGGGGAACCTCGACGGAGCCTTCACCGTCACTCGCGGGGAAGCCTTGGAGAGAAGCTTCTCGAAGTTGAGCTCAAAATAGTATACTTTTTGGGTGATGCCAAAATTATCCTGCACGTCCGGATGAATTTCCCCCAACGATCCGAGAATCTCACCAGACGAGTTGACTACGCAGCTCTTACCGGGGTGGTAGAAGGGGTCAACGGAGCTGGCCGAATAGGTAACCGCGGGAATCCCGAACGCATCCAGTACGACCTCGACAACTCCTTTTGCATCAAAAAAGTCGGCGGGCAGTTTCTCTTCGCCCCAACCGGCGGGCCGCCTCAAACCAGTAATCAGGCCCGCCAGATAAAGAGGCTCGTGGGGCAATTCCTGATCGGCGACAGGTTGGTATATTCGACGCAACTCGAACATACAGAGATCGAGAGACCGATGGTTGATATTGCTGCTGGCCGTCTCCAACATTCCAGATAGTAACGTTGTGCGCATAACCGACTGTTCCTCGACCAGCGGATTACGCAGGCGGACCACGTTACGCCGTGGGTCAGAGGCGTCGAGAAGAAGCTTGTCAAACACTGCCGGGGACATGAAGCTGAAAGTTATGATTTCCGTGAACCCTTCGCCCACCATGAGCGACCGCAGTTGCCTCTCATATCTCTGGTGTCGAGTCGGTCTGTCAGAAAAAACGCGTGCCTTGGGCATGGTAACGGGAATCTTCTCGTAGCCGTTCAGGCGGGCTACCTCTTCAATCAAATCGATCTCACGCTCAAGGTCGACCCGATAAGTTGGAACCGTGACCTTGAACTGCCCTGGAGCGCACTCCATCACCTCAAAATCAAGGCTTTCAAAGATTCCCCTTATATCTTGTGCAGAGAGAACGATTCCCAGCAACTCATTGCATCGGTCTGCGCGAAAATCGATAGTGCAGGAAATTATCTTCGTCGGATACTCGTCGATCACCCCCCTTGCTGTGGAACCACCGGCAAGCTCCGCAATCAGAGCAGCCGCCCGATCGAGGGCAATGAGTAGGATATTAACGTCTGCTCCACGTTCAAATCGATGTGAGGACTCAGTATGCAGGCCAAGACGCTTTGACGTCTTGCGGATAGCTGACGGATTGAAATAGGCACTTTCGAGCAAAATATTCGTTGTCGACTGATGGATCTCGGAATTCTCTCCTCCCATGATACCAGCCAACGCCACGCCTCTGCGCGCATCCCGAATCGTCAGGTCAGAAGCATCCAGCACCCGCTCCTGACCGTCAAGCGTCACGAAGCGTTCGCCATCTGCGGCGCGTCGGACCACGATTTTTGCCCCATCGAGACGGTCGGCATCGAACGCATGAAGCGGATGACCGTACTCCATCAACACGTAGTTGGTAACGTCCACCACGTTATTGATCGAACGCATACCGACAGATTCGAGGCGCTTTACCAGCCAGGCCGGTGAAGGGGCAACGGTACATCCGCTGATATAGCGTGCAGTATAACGGGGGCAGAGTTCTGGCGCCTCGATTGTTACGGAGGCAAATTCCTGGACAGATTTTCCCGCTTCAACAACATCAACCCGTGGAAGATTAAGCTTCTTGCCGAGTTTTGCAGCGACCTCACGTGCAATCCCCACAACACTTAGGCAATCTGATCGGTTTGGCGTCAGGCCAACCTCGAAAATGGTGTCCTTAAGCCCGAGGGCATCGAAAAGAGGTACACCAAGAGGCAAATCAGGTGAAAGGATCATGATGCCTGAAGATTCAGCGGACAAGCCAAGCTCCTTTTCCGAGCAAAGCATCCCGCACGACTCCTCTCCCCTGATCTTCGAGCGTTTGATCTTGAAGTCCCCCGGCAGGACCGCCCCGACCTGGGCAAGTGCCACCTTATCACCAGCCTTGAAATTCTGCGCTCCACAGACTACATCGAGGATCTCCCGACCGTTATTAACCTTGCAGAGCGATAACTTGTCGGCATTCGGATGCCTGTCTTTAGACTCCACGAGAGCGACTACGACGTCATCAAGACCGCCGCCAACATGACGAATAGCTTCAACCTCGAGACCAAGCATGGTCAGAAGATCTGCCAATTCTTCCGCAGGAAGATTACAGTCGACAAATTCCTTGAGCCAGTTGTACGTTATGATCATAATCTCTCTCGTGTTTGGTTTGTTAAACTACTGCATTAAACAATTCCCGCATCACATTAAAATTGCGAAAGAAAGCGGACATCGTTTTCGAAGAGCAGGCGCATATCGCCGATCCCGTATTTCAGCATGGCAATTCGCTCAATCCCCATACCGAATGCAAACCCAGAGATACTTTCCGAGTCATAACCCACGTGTCGGTACACTTCAGGATCGATCATCCCTGCACCAAGAATCTCCAGCCATCCGCTCTGCTTGCAGACGCGGCACCCGGCCCCACGGCACATTACGCACGCGATGTCAACCTCGGCGCTGGGCTCGGTGAAAGGGAAAAAACTTGGCCGGAGACGGACCCCTGTCCCCTTGCCGAAATACTGGTTCACAAAAGTTGTCAGTACGCCTTTCAGGTCGCCGAAGGTCACTCCCTTGTCGACCATCAATCCCTCGATCTGGTGAAACATCGGGGAATGGGTTGCGTCGGAGTCGCACCGGTAAACCGTACCTGGCGAGATGATACGAACGGGCGGTGCGTGCTTGAGCATGGTCCGCACCTGCACGGGAGAGGTGTGGGTACGGAGTAGAATGTTATCGTCGACGAAAAAGGTATCCTGCATATCCCGGGCGGGATGATCCTTGGGGAAATTAAGAGCCTCGAAATTGTAGAAATCGAGTTCAATCTCGGGGCCTTCCGCCACCTGGAAACCAAGGCTACCGAAAATCTCGGATATCTCCTCTATCACCAGCGAAACGGGATGCTTCGTCCCGCGTCCTCCCCTGCGTCCCGGCAAGGTCACATCAAGGCGCTCGCTCTGCAGCCGCTCCCTCTTGGCCGCCTCCCTGACGCCTGTCAGAGCCTCAGCCAGCTGTTCTTCAAGCTGGGACTTAACCGTATTGACCATCTGACCAACAAGGGGACGCTCGTCCGCAGGAAGAGAACCGAGTCCCTTCATGAGGGAGGTCAGGGCCCCTTTCTTGCCAAGATATTTGACGCGCAGCTCCTGCAGCGAGTCTTCGGAATTGACGCCGGCAATCTCCCGGAGAGCGTCCTGGAGCAATTGATCGAGTTGTTCCTTCATATCAGGTTACCCTCTATAAAAAAAGAAATGGAACGCAGAGCATTCCATTTCTTTTTCTATCCCAATATTTAATTAAAACTGAGCTTTTGCAAGAGCGGAAATTTCCGAGAATCCTTGAGGATCCGAAACCGCCAAATCTGCCAGGACCTTGCGGTCAATCTCTACGTTCGCCTTTTTAAGGCCGAAAATGAGCTTGCTGTAGGAAAGACCGTTGAGCCGTGAAGCGGCATTGATCCGGGTAATCCAGAGCGCCCGGAAATCCCGCTTCTTGACCTTGCGGTCACGGAATGCGTAGTTGAGAGCCCTGTCGACAGCCTCGGTAGCGCTTCTGAACAGCTTGCTTCTCGCCCCGCGATAACCCTTTGCCAACTTGAGAACCTTGTTTCTTCTCTGTCTCGCTTTGAATCCACGTTTTACTCTTGGCATCTACAACTCCTTTTTGTGGTATTACGCCGGATCCGCAAGGGGAGACGGTTTCCTCACGGTTCACGGGCGACTCGATTACCTGCTGACTAGATGTACGGGATCAGTTTCGCAATATTCTTGTGATCAACAGCGGCAACGATAGAGCTGGAACGAAGCTGACGCTTGCGCTTCCTCGTCTTTGAAGTGAGGATATGGCTCGTAAATGCGTGACTTCTCTTGATTTTCCCGGTTCCCGTCTTCTTGAAGCGCTTGGCAGCGCCACGATTGGTTTTGATCTTGGGCATCGTACTCTCTCCTTGAATGCGCAAATAGATAGATAGAAGTGAATCCTATTTCTTACCTTTCGGGGCCACGATCATGAACATGCTACGCCCCTCCATCTTCGGCTTGAACTCAACCACGGCGATATCTTCCAACTCGCTCGCGATCCGCTCCAGCGACTTGAGGCCGATCTCGGTGTGTGTTATCTCCCTGCCCCGGAAAACCAGGGTGACCTTAGCCTTGTTCCCTTCTTCGATAAAGCGCCGTACGTGCTTGATCTTGAACTGAAGATCATGCTCATCGGTCTTCGGTCGCAATTTGACTTCCTTCAACTGAACGTGCGTCTGTTTCTTCTTTGCCTCTTGCATCTTCTTGCTCTGCTGGTACTTGAACTTGCCATAATCCATGATTCGGCAAACCGGCGGCACCGCAGTGGGCGAAACCTCAACAAGATCCAGTTGCTGACTATCAGCAAGCGACAGAGCCTCGTGAAGCGGCATGATTCCGAGCTGCTCGCTATTTGCGCCGACAACCCTTACCTCACGTGCCCTGATGGCCTGGTTGATATTTACTGTAGGCTTGGCTATGGCTCCACCTCCTATTTGAAACTTTTCACTTCTTCATGAACAAAGGAAGCAAATTCTTCCGGTTTCATGGCAGCAATATTAGACCCATCACGGTAACGTGGCGTAACCGTTCCGTTCTCGACTTCCTTATCGCCAATGACGAGCATGTAGGGGATTTTCTGCAACTGCGCTTCGCGGATCTTGTACCCGAGCTTCTCGTTGCGGAAATCCTTCTGGACCCTGATACCGCGGGCGCGCAACAGCTCAAAGACCTCGGACGCGTAGGGTATCTGGCTGTCCGTAACGGTCAGCACAACCGCCTGAACCGGCGAAAGCCAGAGCGGGAAGTTACCGGCAAAATGTTCAATGAGTACGCCAATGAAACGTTCAATGGAACCGAGGATCACCCGGTGCACCATAACGGGGCGCTTCCGGTCGCCATCAGCATCCACATAGGTCAGGTCAAACCGCTCGGGAAGCGTAAAATCGCACTGGATTGTAGCACACTGCCACCTTCTGTCAAGAGAATCGCGCAGTTTGATGTCGATCTTTGGCCCATAAAACGCACCGTCCCCCTCATTGATCTCGTAAGGACGTCCGGAGGCTTTCAGCGCTCCCAACAAGGCACCGGTAGCACGTTCCCAGTCCTCGTCCGAACCGATGGACTTCTCCGGCCGCGTGGAGAGTTCCATCTCGTACTCGAAACCAAAGATCGCCATGACATCATTGACAAAGGAGATGACCCCCTTGATCTCCGCGTCGAGCTGCTCAGGGGCACAGAGAATGTGCGCATCATCCTGGGTGAAGCATCTGACCCGAAGAAGACCATGGAGCACACCGGCCCGCTCATGACGATGCACCGTACCGAGCTCGAAGAAACGGAGCGGCAGATCCCGATAACTGCGAAGCTGGGACTTGTAGATCATCATGTGGCTCAGGCAGTTCATCGGCTTGATGCCGAACCCCTGCCCTTCCACCTCGGTGAAATACATGTTTTCGCGGTAGTTATCGTAGTGCCCCGAACGCTGCCAGAGCTCGGTCTTGAGGATCTGGGGCCCCACGACGATATCGTAGCCGCGCTTCAGATGCTCCTTGCGCTCGAAATCCTCCAGAATGGTGCGGAGCATTGCCCCCTTCGGATGCCAGATGGCAAAACCGGCCCCCACTTCGTCCGAAAACGAGAAAAGGTCGAGCTCGCGCCCGAGCTTGCGATGATCGCGGCGTTTGGCTTCCTCCAGCCGCTCCAGGTAAGCGTCCAGATCCTTCTTGTCGGCAAAGGCGGTTCCGTATACCCGCTGGAGCATCTTATTCTTCTCGTCACCGCGCCAATAGGCGCCGGCAAGCGTTGTCAACTTGAACGCCTTGCAGAAAGAGGTCGACGGGAGGTGCGGCCCGCGGCAAAGATCAACAAAATCACCCTGCCGGTAAAGGGAAACAGTGCTGTCGCCAATCGCCTCGATCAGCTCAATCTTGTAAGGCTCGCCCATATCCGCGAAGAGCCTGATGGCCTCGTCCCTGGCAAGGACCTGACGCTCTATCTTGAGATCGGCCTTGGCGAGCTCCCGCATGCGGGCCTCGATTTTTTCGAGGTCCTCGGGAGTGAAGGCATGATCGACATCGAAATCGTAATAGAACCCGTTCTCCACAGCCGGTCCAATGGTGACCTTCGCCTGTGGGAAGAGCTCCTTGACCGCCTGGGCCATGAGGTGGGACGTGGAGTGACGGATGATCTCCAGGGCCTCGGAGGATTTCTCTGTGATGATCTCGACCTTGGCGCCATCAACAAGAGGGGCCGCCAGATCGACCTCCACCCCGTCGATCTTGCCGGCAATAGCAGCCTTGGCAAGCCCCGCCCCGATGGAAGCGGCCAGATCGCGCACCGTCGCCCCTTCGGCAAGAACCCTTTCCGACCCGTCCGGCAGTTTAACCCTGATATCTCCCATCACTGGCCCCTTAACACGAAGAGGCATCGAACTTCGATGCCCCTTCCACAGCTCTCGCTGCGAGTTGTTTGGATGGTAGGCGCGGGCGGTCTCGAACCGCCGACCTCTACCGTGTCAAGGTAGCGCTCTCCCCCTGAGCTACGCGCCTACATGCAAAACGGATTACCTAAATACCAAGCGCCCCCGGATAAGTCAAGGCTTTTGTTGGTGTCCGTCAAAATTTTTTCTGGAAAGTAGCGTCAACACCGCCTCTTCAACCTCATCCACCGTTATTTCCGTCATGCAGCGGGCGTTAATGGGGCATCGCGGGGTATAGCCGAAGGTGGTACAGGGGGAACACGGAAGATTCTTGTTGATGACGATGTGGTTCTCGCCGCGGGGCGCCCACTTCATCGCCCGGCCGGGGCCAAAGAGGGAGACAGTGGGGACGCCGAGGCCAACGGCGATGTGGAGGATGCCCGAGTCGCCGCTGACGAGGAGGGACGAGCGGGCGATGACGGCGGCGGTTTCGGCGAGATTCGTCAGACCGCACAACGAGATACCGCCGATCGTTTCAATGGTCCGACCATCGGCCAGTTCCCCCTCTCCTCCTACCACGACCACACCGACTCCTCTTCTCCCGAGAAGTTGTGCAAGCCTCACGAACCGTTCCGCGCCCCAGCGCCGCTCGGCAATGCTCGCCCCGGGGAATAAGGTGACGATCGGCCTTCCCTCCAGTCGTTTAAGATGACAACCGGCAGCCTCAGCGTCGCGCGTCGAAAATGAGAGTAACGGCCCCCCACCCTCCTCTTCCGCGGCGCATCCCAGCGGGGCTAGCAGCCGCATGAAGCTGTCCGCTTCATAATCGTCCTGCTCGTAAGGAATCGGATGAGTGAAGAGACGGCGGCGGTCGTTGGTATCGAAACCGATGCGGATCTCTGCCCGGAGGATCCGGGCCACCACGGCCGAAAGCCGGTGCCACTGTTCCGAATCGATCACCACATCATAGCGGGAGCGTAACGCTTCGAAAAACTCGGAAGGGATATCGTAGCGGCGTACCGACCGGAGTGCGGGGCAAAGCGAAAAGACACCGGCGTTGCGCCGCTCGGCCAGGATGTCGATGGAGACGCCGGGGAAGCGGACTTGCAAGGTTTGGAGCGCAGGAACAAGGAGTACTGCGTCACCGATTCCGCCGGGCCGGATGATCAGTAGGGACTTGGGAAAACCTTGCATTTCGCGTAAAACTGGCCGGGGAAGCAAAGAGGCAATCAGTTGGCCTGCAAGGCGGTCTGCGTGTTTGAGTAGTGTCAGTGGAGCTGCCATGTCCAATGCGCCATCGATTCAGATGCTACCGAGAAAAGTCGGCTCCTCAGCGCCGGTCAGTATGCGATCAACCACCTCCACCCCCTGCATGAATGAATGGTCCATGTTGCCCACTTCGTACTTCCACGCGCCGAAGCGTCCCCGGGAGTAGACCCTATTCGATTCGAGAAACGTATTGATCACGGCAAGCGCCGCATCCCTTCCAACAGTCGGGACGGGATAGGAGTACGGAATATCGATCAGGTAGCGACTGACGATCCGCTCCCGCTCACTCTCGGAGAGCATACCGGCGTTGACCAGCCCCTGGATGGTCGTCTCAACGATCTCCTCACGGCACACCGGCTTGTGCGGAGAGTAGGTCGTTTCGCACATGAGAGAGAAGAAGCGGCTCGTGTCGCCATCCGGCACGTTCCATAGTGAGTAATTGTGGAAGTTGGTCACCCGGTAGAAGGGGCAGTTGTCCTCAGGAAAGTACATCCAACACTTGCTGTCGCGCCTCTCCCCCTCAACGCCGATGCCTACGATGAGGCCACCATTGTGTACAAGATTGCGGGCGGCCTTGCGCACCTTGTCGGGCACGTCCCTGCAAAGTTCGATGAAGATATCCAGGGGGATTGTGTTTATGAGGGTGTCGTAATGCTCGTGCCGGCCATTCAAAAAGGCGAGCCTGCGGGTGGCAAGGTCCACTTCCGCAAGTTCATGGTTGAGGGAGATGCGTTCCTGGAATCGGCGGGCGATGCCGCTGAAGATGGCGCCGGTCCCTCCCCTCTGAGGGAATTTGAAGGTATTGTTCGGCCCCCAGTTCACGTCGTCGATCTTTTCGGCGATGTTCCGCTCGATACGCGCAAGATCAACGACGCTCACTCGCTCGCCGATCCACTCTCTGGACATCTCGTGGAGCGGAACACCCCAGACTTTTCGGTTGTAAGGCTCCATGAAATGCCTGACGATGCCGGCCCCGAAAACGGTGTCCATCCATTCACGGAAGTTGGGGGCAGTGCGCGGGTCTCCGGTTAAAGCCCTGAGTCCTTCCAAGCACTTGTCGAGGGCATCTTGGGGAAGATGGCGGATATTGTTCTGGAAGGGGTACGGGACCCATGTGTCGATGAGCCGGACCCAGCTCTCCCGCTGATGCTCGTACCAGGCGCCGTCAAGGGCTTCTTCCACTGCCTGATCGAAATAGTCGTAGTGGGAAAACAGAACATGGCCGCCTATGTCCCAGGTGAAGCTGTGAGAGTCGACAAAGGATGCGGAAAGACCGCCGACATGCCCGGAACGCTCAAAGAGTTGCCAGTTCTCAAGTCCCAGCTTTCGGAGATGACGGGCTGCTCCGAGCCCGCAGGGACCTGCGCCTAGGATAAGTATTTTCATGCCTTTTGGTTCCCTTCGGGACGATTGTAGACGCGAGCGGCGGACAGGTGCCTCAGGTTACACAGTAATCCCCCGTCGATAGAGGCGATGTACTTACCGCCGGGGGATTGTCCTGAGACCATTCGACGCTGAGTCAACCACAGAACGCCCCACACCCATGACAGGGAGCAGATACCTTAGCATCAAGAGCCACCCTCCAGCCATGGAAACAGGAATTTTCCAAATTGCCGAGAGTGACGATGATGACTGCTGCAATCTGTCGACAGCAGGTCGATAAATGAAATTCTTCCGGACCAAGAAAGAATATGGAATCGTGAACCTGTTTCCTACCGAAACCCCACAGTCGTATCCCCGAGCGAGGATATTCAGGGCCGTCGAGAATTTGGCCGCAAAACCATCGCGCAACAGATCGAAAGAGACGACTTCTTCGACAAAAGGTAGCCGGTAGGCCTCAGCCCGCTCGGCTGCCGCGGCAATGGTGAGGGAACAGGCAGGTGAGCACCTCTTCAGGTACCCAACAGCAGCGACAACTTCATCATATCCCCCCACGGCGAAGACGATGATCTTCTTCATCCCGGGGGGCAAATCCGTTTCAACCCCGCAGGATTCGCCCTCCTCTTCCAGTATGGCGGATGGCTCCATTCCGGCCCGACCACCGCGTCTGGCAAGGAAGTCGATAAGGCCGGAAAGAAGGTACCTTGCAGGAGCGAGGCGCCCCAGTAGGCGGAGATAGCAGTAAGAGGTGAGATAGCTCCCAAGGATCCTCGAGAAGCAGCGCAGCCTTGAAAGGCCGTCGGCGTGCTTCGCAAAAAACTGAAGGGCGTTTCTGAAGTCATAATAGAGAGTAATGGGATTGTGCCCCTTTTCAACACCATGGTAAGCTGGGGCATCCATGACTGAAACCACTCTGTAGCCGGATTCCCGGACCCTGAAGCAGAAATCCACATCGTCCCAATGCAGAAAATACCTCTCGTCCAGAAGACCGACCCGATGGAACAGTTCGGTACGGACAAGCGCGGAGCAGGCCGGCACGTAATGGACTTCCTCCTGCTTTCCATTAGCAGCCACTGGGTCATATCTCTTGTATCTGAGATGGGGCTTCCATGTTGCCGTGCGGAAATCGACGAACCCGCCCGCCTCAACGATCAGAGAAGAATCCTCAGGGCTCAGGATACAAGATCCGGCCACTCCGATGGAACGATCCGACTCCATCGCGGAAACCATATTGCGGAGGGTAGTGGGGCTTATGCGAGCGTCATTGTCCAACAGCCAGACGTAATGTGGGCAACAATTGTCCAAGGCATACCTGATGCCGGTGTTGAACCCACCAGTACCGCCGATATTTTCACGGTTTTCTATCAGATAAACTTTGGAAGGATGAGCCCTTACAGCATCAGCAGTGCCATCCGTAGATGCGTTATCTACAACAATTACATCTAATTTTGGATACTCGAGAGTTGTCAGTGCATCCAACAGATTCAATACATCACTACGTTTGTTCCAGGTCACGATGACTGCGGTAACCTTTTTCATATAGCCATAGTTATTACTCATATCTGATAACCTTCTTTGAAACCAAGACGCCCCCCTCTCCCGTCACGGTACGCATCAAAAATAGTCCTCAACCGCCTTAGCTTCATGGTAAACAAGCAAAGGAAAGTGATTCCAGACAAAAATATGAATTTGTTTAACATATAGGGAAAAGAGTTTTTATGATCTACAAAATAATCCAGATATATTCTATTTCTTATATTGTAATAAATCTTACTATCAGAATCGGCTGACAAAAAGCCCCAAAAAGGAATGTCATAGGCGCTTGCAGAGTAGTTCAACTGAACATCATCGACTGGATTTTCCCTGTCAAGCCAGATAGTGTGACCCATTTTTAGCATTCGTATTGCATATTCAACATCATCAAAGTAAAGAATAAAATCGATGTTTGGCAATCCTATATTGGAAACAAGTTTGGGGGAAAACATCATCCCGCTGTATGCAGCACCTCTAGACATAACGGCGTATTCCGGGCCCGAGTGGGGGCCGTTTTCGACCTTGACCAGACCCAAGTGTCTCTGGAAGGCGTTAAACACATTGAAACAAAGGAAGTCTCTCCCCTGCATAAACAGTGGCTTAAGTGGAATCCTAAAGCGGGCATGCTGACTGTCCCTGTAAGCTATTACTGCAACTTTCCCGTCACAAGTTTCTCCTGCAAGACCATTGTAAGTATCGATTAGCCCCTTGATGGAACCGGGTCTAGGCAGGTTATCATCATCAAGAAGCAAAATGAGTTCGTTGTCTTCTTCGCATGCAATGGATATCCCACGCGAAAAACCACCTGCCGAGCCGAGATTGGCGTCATTTCTGAATACCCGTGCTTTCGGAAACGAAGCCTGTTCACAGGCAGTCGCAACATCGTAGGGCGAGGCATTGTCAATGACTATAACTTTCCTAACCGACGGTTCGCCTTCCAGGAAAGCCAGCAACCCTCTGAGATAGACCCAGCGATTACCGTACGTTACGACTACAACGTTCACCGTTTTATACACAGGCAACTCCATGGGTTAGACTGAGGATCCCGTCACAGTATCGCTGCATATCCTCTTTGTCATGACTCACGATGAAGACGACTTTTTCGCCCGCCATAATCTCGGTAATTATCAGCCTGCACTTCTCCTTGAACTCCTCGTCCCCCACGGCCAGCACTCCGTCAAAGAGGAAGCGATGGAGAAGGTAAGCAGGTAAATGCCAGAGGCGTATTTCTTTCATTCCAGTTTATGTCAACAATCCCTTGTGGCTATCTCAGTCAGAATCTTTTCCATTGTGTCAACTGATGATTCCCAAGTAAACCTTGCGGCCATAACTTCACCATTTGATGCAAGGTTATTCCGGTAATCAATATCGACAATCAACTTGCACAAGCCGTCCGCAATCGATTCTACGTTTCTGGACTCAACGATATGAGCCGTTTCGGCATGAAAAGCGTAATCCTCGGTACCGGCCTGCGTCGTTATCACTGCCAGACCGCAAGCCATCGCTTCAACAGGAAATAGAGGAAAACTTTCGTACCACGAGGCACTTAGAAGGATATCTGCCTTGTTGTAAGCCTGGCAGAGCGCTTCCGGCTTTAGAAAACCCAAAGGGATATAAGGGGCAATCGGGTTATCCGGCGGTAAAATGGCGTCACCAAAAACAAGCCACTCGATGGTGCGGTCAGATAGTCGAGATCTGGTCAGTGCCATGGCTCTTGCCATTTCAAGGAAACCTTTCCAGGCTACACCGCGCCCCCCGTAGCTGATGACCTTGATGGATCCAGTATCATTGGCATAGCGCATGGTCCTGAA